>CAVEUM010000014.1:0-61097 GCA_963618735.1 bacterium
CTGCTTTTATCGAACAAAATCCTGATGGTGCCGAATATGATCTTCACGTCCTCGATAATGCTGGGGTTCGCGATGTACATCAGGTCCATCTGGAGCTTGGCGTAGGGGGTGGTGTTATACTTGCCGTAAACCTGGGCGTAGCCGGTGAGGCCGGCCTTGGCCTGCAGGCGGAGGCGGAACTCGGGCATCTCCTGCTCGTATTGACGGGCGATTTCCGGGCGCTCGGGGCGGGGGCCTACCACGCTCATGCTGCCTGCGAGAATGTTGAACAGCTGCGGCAGCTCGTCCAGGCGGCAAGCGCGGATGATGTGTCCCACAGGGGTAATGCGGTCGTCCTTTTCACCGGTGGACAGGCGGGCAACGCCGTCTTTCTCGGCGTCCACACGCATGCTGCGGAACTTGAAAATTTTGAATTCCCTGCCATCTTTGGTCAAGCGAGTCTGCCGATAGAAGATCGGACCACCGTCCTGCGCCTTGATGGCAATGGCCACTATCAGCATCAGGGGGCTGGTAATCAAAATCGCCAAAGCGCTGGACACGATATCAAACACGCGCTTGATCAGCACGTATTCCGGCGGAGGATTATAGCGTCCCACGCTGAGCATGGGCAGGTGGAACATATGGATGCGCTTGGCACCGCTCATGATCACATCGCCAATGCGAGGGATCACGTAGACGTGAATGTTATTCTCCACACAATGCTTGAGAATCACATTGCGCTCGTGACTGTGCACGCCGTAGAGGAACACGCACTCAATATCCCGCAGGATGGCCATATTGTCTGCCATGCATTCTGCAACGCTGCAGGCGTGGCGAACATCGAACTTCTTGTTCAGGCCGTACTGGTCAATGATGCCTTCCAGGCTGCGCTGGCGGCCATAGACGATCACAGTCTTCTGACCCTTAAAGCGGCGGAAGTACCAGGTGTGAGCACACTTGCACCACACAAGGCTCAGCGTCATCTGGCATGCCAGTGCAATCAGCGCCGGAAGAAGATTCGGGAAGCCGCCGCTCATCAGCCACAATGCGATGAACAGCACGCTATCCGCCATGGTGACTCCCAGCACCTGACTGCCGAACAGATCTCCGATGCGCTTGATGGACAGGCTGAACCCATCATAAACGCGGCCGAAGAAGAGATACAGCGCCATAAACAACAGGATCATCACCGCAGAGCGGAGCATGGACGGTGCCATCAACACATGCTGTGCGTAGTACATAAACCAGCAGCACGCAAAGGGAAGTGTCACAAGGACGATATCGAGAAGCTTCACCAGGCGCACCGTAACGTCATGGAAAGCGCCCCTGGCTTTTATCCTCTGTGTGGGTTGTGATAGATTCATACGATAAATCGGCACTCCCTCGTTTTAGGGATTAAAAAGAATCGATCAATGAAACCATTAGTCCAGCGTTCTGAACATTTCCGCCACGAAACCGTGCTCCTGATGGGAAAGATCGTGAATCGTTCCCTGCTCGGCAATGGTGCCGCCTTCCAGCACCACCGCACGGTCTGCCATGGCAACCGTCTCGGCGCGATGCGCGATCAGCACCACCGCAGCATCATCCCCAAGGGAGGTGATCACGTCATGGAAAGCGGTCTCGCTCTCGTAGTCCAGGGCACTGGTAGCCTCGTCCAGCACGATGAGATTGGGATGACCCAGCAGCACACGCGCCAACACAATCCGCTGACGCTCACCGCCGGAAAGGCGAATGCCCCGATCCCCCAAGGTGGTATCCAGCCCATCAGGCAGCTGGGACACGAAGCCCCACGCCATGGCCTTTTTCAGGGCGGCAATCAGTTCTTCCTCCGTGGCATTGGGATGGAACCTGGTGAGATTCTCCCGCACGGAGGCGTTGAGGATCAGCGGATCCTGGGGCACGTAGCCCACCTGCTTCCGCCAGGAGCGCATGCTTCCAGCGGTCAGCTTCTTTCCATCCACCTGAATGGAACCCTTTGTGGGCATCAGGAAGCCGAGGAGCAGGTTCACCGTGGTGGTTTTGCCTGCGCCATTGCGTCCCAGCAAGGCCAGCTTTTCGCCCCGCTTCAGGGTAAAGCTGACGCCCGTCAGGGTCTCTTCCTCAGCATTGCGATAGGCGAAGTGCACATCCTCAAAGGCAGTTTCCTGCCAGTGGGTGAAGTCCTCCCCCGTGTCGGCAATGTCGGTTTCCGGCTGCATGTCCTCCAGGGCTTCGTTCAGCTTTTCAAGGGCGGGAACACAGCTGTTGATGCCCTGAATGCGGCTCTGGAAGCCTGAGAACACAGGCCACAGCCGCGCAAACACGTACACCAGCACCACCAGATGATCCGTTTCCACCTGCATGCCAAGGGTGCACACCAGGTAGACAATGGCGATCATCACCGCCGCCGCCAGGGAGTAGACCACGCCCGGCACGGAATTCTGCCGAACGAACTTCATCCGCGCGGTTTTGAAGGAGTTGCTGATCTTGCCGAAAAGCTCCGCATGCTCCCGCTCCACACCGTAGGAGCGGACTTCCTTGATGCTGGCCAGCTGGTTCTGCAATTCCCCGTAGAACTCGCGGTTGATGCGAATCATCTCATCGCCGTACTCACGGGATTTTTTCCGCAGGGGCTTGAAGATGGCGATCATCCCCACGCCCATGATGCACACCAGCACCGTCACCGGCAGGGACATCATCAGCGCAATGGCCAGCTGCACCCCAGCGGACACCAGGCTTGCCAGAAAGTGAATGACTTCCGAAATGCCGTAGCTGACCTGTCCGCACTGGGCGGTAAACAGGTTAATGATGTCGGTGTTCTTCCGTGCAGTCAGGCTCTCCCAGCTGGCGCCGGACACTGCCGTGTACAGCTTGCCGCGGAGGCGCATGCCTGTATCTTCAATGAAGTTACTCTCGCGGATGGACAGCGACCGTCCAAGCAGCGCCTTCACCAGCACCAGCGCCACATAGCCGACAAGCAGCATGGCAATCTGGGCAGGATACGACATGGCGGTGAACCACGCCGGCAGACGGCTGTCACCGATTTGCAGCATATTCAAAAGCGGAATCAGCATCACAATGCCGATACCGCTCAGAATGGACACGCCGATATTCCACAGAAGAATGGTGAGGAACGACTTACGGTCGTTCCTCCAAATTTCCTGAAGCAGTTGCTTCATGCCGAAATCAATCCTCCAGCAGGCCAAGAGTACGGAACTGTGCCAGCAGCGCGTCAAGATCCCTGGCGGCGGTGGCTTCGTCCACATCAAACTCGGCGAGCATGGCAGAAAGGAGGTCATCGCGGGAAACAGCGTTCTCCAGCTGCTTGAAGACGAAGGCAGACACTTCGTTCAGCACAGCGGTGCCTTCAAACTTTGCAATGTTCTCCCCTGTCGGCATCACCATGTATTCGTCCACCACATTGCGCAGGACGAAACCCTTTTTGATCTTCATGTCTGTTTGTTCCTCCTTGATTTGTTCCGGATGATGGACGAGGATGTCGTAGATGACCTTCGCATCCTCCTCCGTTGGGCCGCAGAAAACCCGATAGATGGGAACCTGTCGGGTCAGCCGCCGCCCATTGGCAAGGGAAAGCACCGCCGCATCCGTATCCCACATGGGGACAAAACTCTGCTGGGCGATGAGCTGACGTGCCTGTTCCCTGCTGAGCTTACGAATGTAGTTCTCCGGCGAGCGGCGCACTTCCATGATGCACTTCAGCGGTACTTCCGTATCGCAGAAGATTTGCTCCTTGCCGTCCCATGGCACACCGCAGGCGGTAGCGCCGGAAGATTCCAGCCGAACCGCGGGACGGTCGCCGCTGATGAACGTGGCGCCAAGGCCATCCACCCATGCCTTCGCACGGGTGGATTTGCCCATGCCGCTATGCCCTGTAAAGGCCACTGCAAAACCGTCAAGTGCCACACATGCGGCATGAAGGGAAACGATTCCTTCATGGCAGAATCGGCACTCAAAGGCCGTGCGGAGGAGGAAACGAAAATTCGGAATATCCTCCTCACGCATGCCGCAAAGGTGCTTTTCTATGGTGCGGTAGTCCGCGCTGGTCTTTAGGAACGCAGGCGCTTTGCAATGTTTCAACTGAAAGAGCCAATCACTATTGACGTCCTTTGAAACAGTGATCTCTGCCGTATCCGCAACCAAGAAAAAAGATGGCTCCTCTTGCTCAGGCGAAGCAGTGAGATGAACCGTTTCGTTTTGAATTGCTTCAAACAGTGTCATGTGATCCTCTTTCCAAATGGTTGCAAATTAAACGTTTTTGGTATAGTTGTAGCCAGCGTCTGCACTCTGGCATCCAGTTTGGCCAGCTGGAGCGTAATTGACATACTGCACAATGCACTCGCCACTGGCAACCACTACCTGGTCATTGTAGTTGAACTTCACGACTTCCACGCTGGGAGTTTCGTAAGCCTTTTTCATGTTGCTCTTCCTCCTTAACCCACGTCCTCAGTGTACCTATGTTCAATTTCGCCATTCATGCACTTTCCATCAGTATAAGTGCCGGTGTTGACCCAGATGGCACCGCATCCGCTGGCAACCACTACCTGGTCATTGTAGTTGAACTTCACGACTTCCACGCTGGGAGTTTCGTAAGCCTTTTTCACGTTGTGTTCCTCCTCTTTTGATCTATATGCTAAAGTCACCTGTTAGGCAACCTGTAGCCGAATTAAGTTGCCGGCACCTTATAAATGCCATCCGCCACCATATACTTGATCCATGCACAGATGGCAGGGCTGGCATGGCCAACAGGTGCGCCTGCGGCGTGCTCTGCCACACAGATTTTGCATATGGGTTGATAGTAGCAGTTTTCGCACTCCGCCGGTCGCTGGAAATTCAAAGCAATATGATTGACTTGCCTCCATCCCTCCGCAAAGCCCACTGCCAACACATCGATGGGTTCGCATGGAAAGTTGTTGCACGGTCTCATTTCACCTTGCCAGTTGACAGTGAACGTGCTTTTCCCGGCACCGCAAACAACGCCTTTCGGGGATGTTCCTCTGCTTGACGATGGATCAGGTAAGCTATCTGCATCGCACCCAGGACCAATGTCAAACCCTAAAAGCTTTCTTTGCAGCCTCAGCATATCTGCATACTGCTTTGCATCTGCTTCTTGCGTCTTGCGTCCTGTCTCTTTGCGTGGCTCCATGAGGCCAGCATTGATGCTGAAATGAAAGTCTTCTTCACACAGCAACCTTACAATTTCTTCGCCGTCCATCATAAAGGCATTCGGCGTTACAGCAATGCTCAGAGGAATTCTGTCGTTCTTCATCCGTCGCAGGTTGGTCATCACGCGCTCAAACATGCGGTGTCCTGTTACACGCTCGTAGGCCTCCTCGCTGGCACCATAAAGCGTTACCTGCACGACAGCCGGCGGATGCTGTTTGAAGAACTCCACCATACTTTCATCCATGAGAATGCCATTGGACAGCACGGACACCTGAACGCCCTTACTCTGTAAAAAGCAGTACAGCTCCTTAAAGCCCGAATAGGTCAGGCACTCGCCGCCCGTGAGGCATGCATACATCATGCCCGCGTCAATCGCCTGCTGCATGATGTTTTTCCACGTGTCCACAGGGAGAAGCTCCGCGCCCTGCATCTGCTCGCGGTTCAGGTGCACGTAGCACATTTTGCAATCCAGATTGCAAAGGGGCGTCAGCTCGAAGGTGCCTGAAAGAGGGATGTTCTTTTCCCGTGCCTTAAAGCTAAGGAACGTCCGCACCTGCTGGTACCGCCTGTAGTCGGTGATCCCCTGAGCATCCAGCTGTGCCAGCAGTTCACGAAGGTTCTTCGGCTGCTGTACGTTTTCCAAGGGAGTCACCTCCTTAATCCCAGTTTTCTCAGCGTTCTTCCTGCCAGGGAGCGTGCGCTCCAGTACACTTTCCGAATCGGCAGGGTAGCCATTCGCCAGCGTCCGTAGGCGCGGGCGGCGGAGCAATCAAGGGAAATCGTTTTGCCGTCCCGCCGGAAATGTGCCGCCAGTCCCCACACGGAGGAGAGGGGCAGCCAAGGCTCCGGGTATCGGCAATGATCCCCAAGGGTCTGCACCTGGCCGTCCTTCAGGCGGTACACGCGGTGCACCACGTAGCGGCCTTTGGGGTATTCAAAAAGAACCACGTCCCCTTTTTTCAGGGGGCGGGTCAGCGGGATGATGGTTACCAAATCCAAATTGCGGCGAATCAGCGGCGTCATGCTTTCGCCCTGCAGAGGAATCGTCATATCAGGCGCCGCGCCGCTCATGGCGATGTTGTGCCACTGCTCGATGGTCAGCGTGCGTTCGGTCATTGCTTTTCTCCCGCCAGTGTCCAGCCATAGGACACAACCTGTCTGGCATAAACTTCAGAGCACTGGTCGCAGATTGCGTCACAGGCGGCACGCATTTGCACGGGTCGAAGCTTCACATCATGTGCGTCAGAGGCGACAACATCAATGGCGTTCGCCCGCAGCATATACCGCACGAAAAGCTGCTCCAGCAGGCCATTGGCGTGAAGCACCGTGCCGCAGTTCATCTGAAAAGTCAGGCCGTAATCGCTGCGCAGCGCCATGGTATCCCATGGGCGTCTGACCAGCTTTTTGTAGCGCTCCACATGGGCGAGAATCGGTGAGAATCCCGCGTTGTAGAGCTTGTCCGATGCCTTGCGGATTTCATCGAAGGTCACGTCTTCATGGAACTCAACGAGCACAGAGCGAGTGTTGCCCAGGGGAAGCAGGCGGCCATCCGCAAGAAGATCTGCAGTGGAATCCCGATAGAAGATTTCACACCCCGGGAGAATGCAGAGGTTCAGCCCCCGTGCGCTGGCGTAATCGTTGGCTTCCTGCAGCCTGTCAGCGTATGTCTGCAGGTTCAGCGGCCGTCCATGATGGCTTCCATGCGTGGTAGCGAACACCAGCCCAACGCCATCCCGGGCATCCTGTTCCAGCAAGGCATGCATGTCATTGGCCGTTTGGGCGCCGTCATCCAGCCCCCACAGCACGTGCTGATGGATATCAGCAAACTTCCCCTGCCTCAACGCTGTCCGTTGCCTCCGTTTTGGTCATCCTGCCGCTTGCGGCGCCTTTTGATTTTCTTGCCGTAGGCACTGTAGTAGGCAGAGTACCGCTCGGAGCGGTAGTAGTACTTGCGGTTGCGGAAGGACTTCAGCTCCACGCCGTTCATCACAGCGCCCAGCACCTTGCAGCCTGTTTTGGCAATATTGGCCGCCACATCCGCAATATCCTGATTGCGGCCGCGATTGTAGCCGACCACGATGACCGCGCCGTCACAATACTTGGCCACCTCCACGGCGTCCACGATGAGCCCGGCAGGGGGCGTATCCACCAGAACGTAGTCAAATTTGCCCCTGATGTCTTCCATCATGTTGGCAAAATAAGAGGAGGCCAGCAGCTGCATGGAGTTGATCACTTCATGACCCGCGGGCAGGATATAAGCGCCGGGAATATCCGTCTGGTAAACGGCCTTCTCCAGATCGCACTTGCCCACGAGGAACTGCGTCAGGCCGAATGCTTCCTGGCTGGTGTAGCTGAAGCGATAGCGCCGTGCCAGATTGGAACAACGCAAATCCGCATCAATGAGCAGGACATTCTTGCCGTAGCCTGCCAGGGTTCGCATCACGTTCATGGCGATGCTGGATTTGCCTTCCTGGGCATAGCGGCTGGTGAAAAGAATGGTGCGCACATCCTGTCCGCAATAGGAAAGGTTGGTGCACAGGGTGTTCATCGCCTCTGTACCGGAATAGTCCAGCTCAGGGAAGTTGGTAATGTTGAGATAGTTCATTGCTGTTTCTTCCTCCTGCTGGATTTATTGCCGGACAGCAGAGGATTGGCCGGAATAACCGCCAAGGTGGGAATATTGGCGTAATGCATAATATCTTCCGGGGACTTGGGGCGATTGTCCAGCAGGAAAATCAGCACCAGAATCACCAGAATGCCCGCCGTACCCAGCAGCATGCCGCGAATCACGTAACTGGTGATGCTGCCGCTGGTGGATGTGCCGGGCACCAGGGCGATCGAGAAGGTGCTCGGCTCGTCCGATCCCATGGTTTGCGTAATGAATTTCTTGGCCGCAGTGGCATAAGCATTGGCAACCGCCGCCGCCATTTGCGGATCCGTGCTGGATGCGGTGATATACAGCACGCGGGTATCCTCAGGGTTGGATACGCTGATCATGCTCTGCAGGGTGGAGTAGCTGTAGTCGGTGCCAAGCTCCTCATTCACCATCTGATGCACTTCCCAGGTTTTGAACACTTCCTGATAGTCCAAGGTCAGGTTGGTGCCAATCTGCAGGTTGGCCATAATGCCCGTGCCGGTCGTGCCCATGATGTACAGCTTCGAGGTTGCTGTATAGATGGGAACCACCCTTGCCGAGGCATAAACGCCCATGATAACCGCGCCTGCGACCATGCACAGCAGAATCAAGTGCAGCTTGGA
The DNA here is from genome assembly GCA_963618735.1 of bacterium. Classification (GTDB taxonomy): domain Bacteria; phylum Bacillota; class Clostridia; order Christensenellales; family Aristaeellaceae; genus CAKUFA01. The sequence continues at coordinate 8,401 of CAVEUM010000014.1, forward strand.
AAGCAGATAATAGAACAGCTCGATCAGGTCAATGGTTTGAGGCGCGCTGGAACGCTCGGACACCTGCATCACAGGCGTTTCTTCTTCCTTCTGCTTCGCATCCATGCGGGCAATGATTTCCGCAAACAGCTCTGCCTCGTTTGCCTGCTTCTGTGCTTCGCTATCCATCGGGGTTTGATTGTTCTTCATTCATACATCCTTCTCGGCAGGAGCTGCTGAATCAGCCCCAGCCGCGTTCCATCAGGGGATTACTCCGTAACCACAGGCACGCTCAGCACCAGCAGAACGCCGGGAACCGTGCCCATTTCGATGAGGGCCATCTGGTCAAACACGATGTCCAGGCTGCCGTCCGGGTTCACGGTAGCAGGCTGTACCGCCCACTCCATGGTGGTGCCATCACCGCTGGGGTCATCCTTCGGGGTACCCAGCACGGTAATCACCGGCTGAATCGGGCGATAGGCCGTGGCAAAGCCCAGGGTGCCGATTGCGTCACCAGAGGTGGGCTTGAAATCCTTCGTCATCAGGGACACATAGTCCGATACAATCAGCTGAGAGCAATCAATGCCCAGCAGCAGCTGAATGCGGCTTTGCGCATCCTTCGGCAGCCAGCCCATAATGTTGTGCGTCTTTTCATCAAAGAAAGCCTTCAGCAGGGCGATTTCATTTTTGATGGCTGCAGTATCTTCCACCACAAACAGCTGGAAGTTCTTCGCATCATCATCACTGCCGCTGATGACGGTACGGATGATGCGGCTGGTATCCCGTGCCTGCTTGCTGGGCACTTCCTCAGGAATTTCTTCCACCGTTTCATTTCCATCGCCATCGCCGTTGCCGGAGGCCGTAAGCACATTCAGCTGAACCTCAGTGCCCTGGAGCATGACCATCACGTCCATGGGGATGTCAAACTCAATGCGGCCAATGCCGGTAACTTCGGACTTGACAGCCGTCCAGGTCATGGCATCCATGCTGCTGCCGCTGCCCAGCACCACCACAGTCAGCTGGCCGGGGACATAAGCGATGGTCAGATCCATCACCACGTGCAGGTCGCAGGTGACATTCGTCTCTGCAGCGCTCACGAGCATGAACTCCGTGCTGTTCAGCGGGTCAGGATTGCCGCCGACAATCTCCTCGATGGCCTTCTGGGTCTCCTCGGGGAAGTAGCGCACAGGGCGATTCCCCTGCACGTAGACGAAATCGTACATGTCCTCGACCACATCCATGGTCAGCTGATTGGCAGACACAGGGGTCAGATCATAGGCTGTGCCCGCTTCATCCTTCCATGCGGCCTTCATGGAAATAACCTTGTCCTGGGTGGGCGTGCCGGGGGCATCCGTCAATTCCACCACTGCCGCAGCGCTCGATGCAAGGAGCATCAGTGCCATAACCATGCCAAGGACTCTCTTCATCATCGTCATTCTCTCCCTTTTGTCCGAGAGTTGTCCATCACTCAAAGAAGTTTGTTGCCACGAGCTCCTTCAATGCATCCTGGTCAGGATAGAATTCCATGAATCCATCCTCGCCGATGCTGTGGCTTCCCAACAGGGTTTGGGTATCTGTGTGCTCGTACTCGCTGCAAATGTATGCTTTATTCATGAGCCAGCCGCGGTCAAGGTTCGTGATCATATGACCATCCAGCGCATCGTAAATCTTGCCCACAAAGCTGGTGTCGCTGTTGATTTTCTCCATCAGCAGATCTTCCGCAGATCGGATGAATTCCCGCTGGCGCCGCATACGGCCGGAGTTGGTACCGTCACCGATGCTCATGCGGCTGCGGGCAAAATATTCAGCCTGCTTACCCTTTAGCGTCAGCGTCGCGCCCTTGGTCATGGCAGGATCCAAAGAGGAAAGGTCATCCTCCAGGGTTACTGTTACACCGCCCAGGGTATCATTCAGAATGGTGATGGCGCTCATATCCAGCGCGATGTAACCATCGATCGGAATATTTTGCAGAAGATTGCTGACCGCCCACACGGTGTTTTCACAATTGGATGCATCTGACGTACCGTAGGCGTGCGAAAGGCAAATCTGCAATGTCTGTGTTCCCGTATAGTTGCCGAAGGGGCCGTAGATGCGAACATCCGTCATGGTGTCACGATCCAGCTGAATGGCGGACACGGTCTTGTTCTTCTGGTCAATGGTGATCAGCAGTAGAAAGTCCGCCTGACCCGCATAGCGCTCCGTCGTTTCGTCAAGCTCTTCCCAGTCCACGCCCATGAGCAGGATGTTGGTCAGAGACCTTTTGCGGTACATCCACGCCCGATTGTTGTACTGCATGGTCAGCGTAGTGTCCGTAAATCTGCCGTCCAGTGAACCAACAGCTTCTACTGTGCCGGCGGTTTCGATTTTGTTGCCGATTGCCTGAACGCCAAACACAACACCAACATACACCAATACGGCGGCAATGCAAATGGCAATGACCTTGCCTTTGGAAAGGCGCGGTCCCGTGTAACGGTTCGGCAATCGTCTTCCCCCCATGCTCATGATCTGTTCAGAGCGTGTTGATCAGTTCAAATCCCAGCCAGACAGGAACGTCTTTCCCGTTGAAAGAAATCACGACCTGGCCGCTTCGTCCCCGCTTATCCACGCGGGTGATCCGGCCTTCCATATCCTTGAGGGGGCCGGACACGATTTTGATCCGATCGCCTTCCCTGTAGGCCTGTGAAAATCCCAGAACGCCGTTATAGTGAAACAGCCAGTCAACAAACCGTTCATCCTCGCCAGCCAGCTGCCACCGACCGTTATCGGTCGTCAGAATGCGAATCACATTCTGGTGCGGAAACTGTGCCATCGGTTCCGCATCCGAAGGCGCCTTGAAAAAGACGTAGCTCGGGAGGACGATGACCTCCTCCCGGGTTTTCACCCTGTTGCAGGTCCTGTATCGCATCTTGCGCATGGTCAGTGCCTGCACATTCGGGCAGGACAGATGGATCATGTTTGCCACCGTCTGTTCCTTCCCTGTAAGACAGAACACACACCCGTAGGACATATCCTCCTGCGGCTCTGTCGCAGGCAGGTCATCTGTATACTGTCCCATATGTATAGCTTCGCCCTCCGCTTTCAGATTCCTTTTTCAGGAAATCTTCCCGGCCTCTTTTTGCCTTCGTATGCGTCATTCGCCTTGGCACCGCTGAACCCAGTCGTGTGACCTGATGAATGATTTATCGTGTGCAGGCAACCAGCGGAGGCTGATAATCTCTGCTAGTTCCCGCTCATACATTATACAGTCAAACGCTTGATACGTCAACGTTTTCAGCGGTTACATGATAATTTTTTACAATCGTTTTTTCGGTAATCGGTCGTTTTTTTTTTTTTTGAAATTTTACCTTTTTTCGCCTCGCGCAGGAACTACTTCCCTGCTCAAAACAGCAAAAAAATTGCGGGGACAATTCTCCATGCAGGAGATGTCCTCGCAAAAATCATGCTTCTGTTTGTGGGGTACGTTCTTTGGGTTTGCGGTGGCGGACAATGAGAACGCCCGACACGCCGCAGGCCATCAATCGAACAGGAATCATCGGATACAAGAAAAAGCTGCCCAAGGACATCACCGTGCTGCTGACCACCATCAGCATTGTATGATTGTGAATGAAGGGCAGGAGCACCAGAATGATCACTGCCCACAGGGGTGCCAGCAAAATTTCCGGCATTAGGCCAATCAGCACACCAAAGCTAACGGAAATTGCCTTGCCGCCGCGGCCGTTGAACAGCAGCGGCCAGCCGTGACCCACCACAGGCGCCAGCACCACAGGCACCATATATTCCATGGGCAAATGTGCCGCGTGCATCGCCAGGGACACAGGCACTGCACCCTTCAGAATATCCATCACCGCACAAAGGATGCCCATGGGCAAGCCGCATGCAATGGTTGCGTTCGCCGCGCCGGGATTATGATCCGTGCCATATTCCCGCACATCAACGCCCCGAATCCACTTCGGCAGCCAATAGGCATACATGATGTTGCCCGATAAATAGCCTCCCACCGTGTACACCAGGCAGAGAAGCAAATCGTGCATATTTCCTTTCCTCCCTCAGGCTTTCGCCATCGCCGCCGTCTTTTCCACAAGACACGCGGCGATCTTCCTGGCACAGTCGGGATCAATTTCCCGATGCTGCGCCGCCACCATGGCCTCCCGTGCCATGTCGTTTGTCAGAAGCATTCGCGTTAATTCCGTAATGTCCATGGAATTGTGCGCGTAGGCTGCCATGCCGCGTGCCGCGAAGAAATCCGCATTGGCGGTTTCGCAGCCGCTGATGGGGTTCACCACCAGCATGGGCACGCCGATGGTCATGGTCTCGGTGGACGTAAGTCCCCCGGACTTGGTCGCCACCAAATCTGCCGCCGCCAGCAGGGGATACAGGGGCGTCACCTTCCCCAGTACCGTTACCCGCTTTTCTCCCCGGCATTGTGCCTCGCATTGGGTGCGAATTTCTTCATTGGAGCCGCAGACCACCATCAGGTGATCTTCCTCCCCCATGCCCTCAAGTACCGCCATCATCGTTTCCGGCAGACTTCCTGCCCCCATGGAGCCGCCTGCCAGAAGCACCAGCTTGCGGTCAGGGTTCAGTCCTGCCGCCGCCTTGGCCGCCCGTTTATCCTCGCATGGGCGGCACGCAAGGCTCACCGGGATTCCCAAAGGGATCATGGTCTCTTCGGGGATTTTCTTCTTCAGGCACTCCTGCATCACGCCGCGATGGCTGACAAACAGGACGTCCGCCTGAATATCCTCCATGAAAGGGCTCAGGGTGTAATCCGTCATGACCATGGCCAGCAGACCATGAAACGCGCCGCGACGCTTCAAATGCGTCATGCTCTGGCCGCCAAACATATGGGTGCAGACCACCATGTCCGCACCATAGTCGTCAATAGCCTTGGCCATTTTTCGGGTGTAGGTGCTGTTGACCAGATAGACAGGTGACTTCCACTTAGGCGTGCTGAGCATAGCACCCAGGCGGTACACCCGTCCAAAGCCTTCAGGGGAGCGCTGCACTGCCCGTACATAGGTATGGGACACTGCCTTGCTGAACCATTCGCCGCCAAAGGCCACGCAGTCCATCACCTTGCAGGTGACTCCTGCTTCCGTCAGTGCTTCCGAAACAGCATAGGCGGCGGCATCATGTCCGCCGCCCGTGTGGGTGGTTAATACGATTGCTTTCATGTCCGCGCAGACTTCCCTTCAGCAAGATGCTTTTCAATGATCTCACACGCAGTGCGGATGATGCCCGCACAAGGTCGCGAGGCATAGTAATCAGGGGTGCGTGGGTCTGGAACAGGCGGTTCAGGACCTTCCGGTTTTCCCAGCAGCTTGGCGCAGTTCACCGTACCAAGGCCGGACACAAAGTCCCCATACAGCCGCTGGACGCGGGTGTAAAGCCTGACCCGTGCTTCCGGCGTTTCGCTGTCTTCGCCTTCCATGGCGCATACCAACATCACTGCGGCAGAGTAGGCGCCGCAGTCCCGCCGCAGTCTGCCCATGCCGCCGCCAAAGCCTGCGGACAGGCGCATGGCCTGTTCTTCCGTCAGGTTCATTTCGCTTGCGTAGGCAATGAGGACAGACTGGGCGCAGTTACAGCCGGAAGCAAAATTCTGCAGGGCACGTGCTGTTCTTTCCGTCATCACTGTGTAATCTTGATGGTGTCGCGCATCTTCTTGTACACCTTATCCACATAGGTATCCGTATAGTCTCTGGGATAGGTGATGTGCACGGTATACAGCACCTTATTCAGGCAGGTGACATGCACGCGGCCTGCGATTCTCGTGCCATCGCTGAGCACGGCGGTGTAATTCGCATACACGCCAGCCTTATCCAGCAGGGTACGGGACGCGGTGTTGGACGGGCTGAAGGACTTAAAGCTCGTGGAAGACTTAATGGTGTTCAGCATGTTCTTCACTTCACTGGTCAGCTGACTGTTGGAGTAGTCGCTGGTGACAGAGGTCACGCGAAGCGTCATGCTGGCGGCATAGTCCGCGCTGGTATCAGGATTGGTAATGACATACGTGTCGTTGTCCGTGTCATCCACCGTCCAGCCCACGGGGCCTTCAAAGCTCAGGTGGAGCTTGGTGGCATCGTAGGTCGTGTAGGAGAAGCTCAGTGCAGGCACGGGGGTTGCAGTAGGCTTGTCAATGGGGTCAATGACCACAGGGGTCGCACCGGCGTACTCACTGCGAATGGTGGGCACAGGGGTGCTGGTCGTTTCAGGCTCTGCGGCCACATCGGGCAGGGTGATCACCTCGCCCTCGCCGGAGTTTTCCTCACTGGCGGGATCATAGGATCCATCATCGTAGTCCGCAGTTTCATCATCTACGGTCAGGCTAATGCTGGGACTTTCCGTAACGGTCGTGGCAGTCGTCTGATTGCCGTAAAGGTTCTGGGAGCTGCTGGTGGACACCACGGTAAAGTTCGTATTGTTATTCGAGCTTCCGCAAGCGCTCAGCGCCAGCACACACACGCACATCAGTGCAAGAAGACGGAACTTCTTCATCCTGTTTCCCTCCATTTCATGCAAGCGGTTGTCAGAAAGGCAATTCCGCATCATCAACTTGAGTAAACGCTTCAATATCGGCATTTTCCGCTTCGGGAGCTTCCGCTTCAACAGGTTCCTCTGTCGGTGCCAGCACCTCATCGTAATGCGGATGATACAAGCGGCGATCCAGGCTCCACACCTTCTCCGAGAAGGCGCCCTCCGGCAGGCGATCCATGATGCCCTTCATTTCATTCATCCGCGCATCCAGCAGGTCAATCCAGTGGAGCACTTCTGCCTCCATGAACATGGGCTTTCTGGGGCTGCCGTACTCGGCCTCGCCGTGGTGGCTGATGATCATATGCTCCAGAAGGAGCACCAGTTCACCCTCCACGCCTACATTCTTCGCAGCTTCCTGCAAATTGGCCACGCCGCGCACCAGATGTCCCAGCAGCAATCCATCTGCCGTGTAATCTTTCACGCCGCCAAGCTCATCGCTGTCCATTTCCTGAATCTTCCCCAGATCGTGGAGAATCACGCCTGCGCGAAGCAGGTCGCCATTGAGGAAGGGGTAAGCCTTGATCATGTGCTCGGCCGTGCGGAGCATGCCCGTGGTGTGGTGGAGCAGTCCCGCGTATTCCGCGTGGTGCAGCCGCTGCGCCGCAGGGAAGTACATGAGGCGATCCCCTGCCATGCGGATCATCTCTTTGGTGATCTTCTTCAGGTCGCCGTTCGTGAAGGCATCCACCGTGCGGATGATTTCGTTGTACATGTCCTCCGGCTTTTCCGGCGCGCAGGGAATCAGCAGTTTTTTATCTACCCGATCCGTCTCCGTGGAAGGACGAATGCGCTCAATCTTCAGCTGGGTGCGGCCATTGAATTCCGTGATGGATCCCCGCACCTTGATAATGGATCCTGTGGGAAAGGGTGATGCCGTACGATCCCACAGCTTGCACTCCATCTCACCGCTGCAGTCAGCAAGCTTCATATCCAGATAGTTATTGCCGTTCTTATCCTTCCGCTGCTCGCAGGAACGCACCAGCAGAAAGCCCTCGAACGACATACCCGTCAGAAGCTGTGCCAGAGACAACTGCTCCATAGACCCATTCTCCTCTCACTTGCAAACTTTTGCGTCATCAGAAGGGCGCATCGCCCACGCCGGAGGCCTCAGGCGCCAGGTTGGCGTAGGTGGTATATTCGCTGAGCCAGGCCACCTTGACCGTGCCAAGAGGGCCGTTTCTTTGCTTGGATACGATAATTTCACCGATGTTCTTATCCTCGGTGTTGGGGTCATAATAGCCTTCGCGGTGAATGAACATCACCACGTCGGCGTCCTGTTCGATTGAGCCGGAATCACGCAGGTCAGACAGGGCAGGGCGCTTGTCCGTACGAGCCGTGGCCGCACGGGACAGCTGGGCGCAGGCAAGCAGCGGCACCTTCAGCTCCAATGCGATGGCCTTCAGGGAACGGCTGATTTCGCTGACCTCCAGCTGGCGGTTTTCCGCGCGGGTATCCGAGTGCATCAGACCCAGATAGTCCAGCACAATCAAATCAAGACCTCTGTCCATCATCAGTCTTCTGCAGCGGCTGCGCAGCTGAGATGGCGAGATGCCTGCTGTATCGTCAATGTACAGCGGTGCATTGGACATGGGGCCAATGGACTTGGCCAGACGCATCCAGTCATCCGCCGTCAGGGTGCCCTGGCGAACCTTCTGCATATCCACCCGTGCGTCAGAGCAGAGCATACGCATGGCAATCTGCTCCCGCGGCATTTCCAGGCTGAACACAGCCACGGATTTTCCCGCATTCAGTGCAGCATGGGAAGCGATGTTCATGGCCAGCGACGTTTTACCCATGGAAGGACGGGCACCAAGGATAACCAGCTCACCTTCATGAAGGCCTGTGAGCATGTTATCCAGCGCAATAAATCCCGTGGGGACGCCGGATACCCGACCATGAAGCTTGCTGAGCTCCTCAATTTTGCCATAGGTGTTGTACAGGACTTCCTTCACATGCACGAGCGAATCGCCGCTGGCGCGGTTCATGACGATATCGAAGATCGATTTCTCGGCATGGTTCATGATTTCCTGCAGGGGATTCTGCTGGCTGTAGCATTCCTGTGAAATGGTCTGGGATGCAGCAATCAGCTTGCGCAGGGTGCTCTTTTCCGCCACCAGATTGATGTACGCCTTCACGTTGGCCGTGGTGGGGACATACTGGCTAAGCTCCAGCAGATAGGCGGTGCCGCCGATGCCCTCCAGGGTGCCGCGTCGGCTCAGCTCACTGTCGGTGGTAATCAAGTCCACCGGGCTTTGCTCTCGGTAGAGGCTGAGCATGCAGTCAAACAATTCCCGATGAGCAGGCTGATAGAAATCATCCGGCTGAAGGCGTTCTGCCGCCTGCATCACCGCGTTGCCGTCCTGCAGCATGGCGCCCAGCACAGAGCGCTCTGCCTCCACACTGTTCGGCGGTGTTACGCCGCGAAGTTCACTCACCTGCTCACCTCCTTAAAAAGCAAAATATCTGATTACTTGGTTACGGGCACCACATGCAGGGTCATGGGGGTGGTGACGCCGCTGTAGAGCCACACGGTAATCTGCACATCGCCCACCTGGCGCACAGGTTCAGGCAGGTCAATCTTGCGCTTGTCCACCTTCACGCCATGCTGCTTTTCCAAAGCGTCAGCGATTTCGGCAGAGGTCACCGAGCCGTACAGGCGACCCTTATCGCCGCACTTCACGGTGAGGGTTACCGTCTTGCCCTTGAGCTGCTTTGCCTTTTCTTCAGCAGCGGCGCGGCGTTCTGCCTCACGGGCAGCCTCAGCGGCACGCTTGCGTTCTACTTCCTTGGTGGCACCTGCGGTTGCTTCCACAGCCCACTTCTTGGGGAAGAGGAAATTACGGGCATAGCCGTCCGATACGTTCAGGATTTCATCCTTCTTGCCAATACCTTTTACATCGGCCAACAGGATCACTTTCATGGTGATACCTCCTTGTTTCCAAAACGGTCTGTCTGAAAGGAGTTTTCACTCCGACAGGCCATGAATATTCAACTTATTATATTCGATACAGGTGGAAATTGCAAGCGGAACGACACGCGGCGTGCAGGAAGGTCCTCTGGCGACTTCCCTCCCCGCATTTTTTTCTTTACGCGCTTCTGAAATTACGGTATAATACTATGCTGTCAACCTTTTTACTTTTATCGGTAAAGGAGTGTCACGTATGCATTTCACAAAGATGCATGGCATCGGTAACGACTATATTTATGTTAACTGTTTTGAAGAAACCGTTCGCAATCCCGCTGAACTGGCCGTGGCCATGAGCCGTCCCCACTTTGGCGTAGGCGCGGATGGACTGGTGCTCATCGAGCCCAGCAATGTGGCAGACTTCGGTATGCGCATCTTCAACAGTGACGGCAGTGAATCCGAAATGTGCGGCAACGCCACCCGCTGCATCGGCAAGTATGTATACGAGCGCGGTCTCACCGATCAAACCGAGCTGACGCTGATGACAGGCGGCGGCTTGAAGGTGCTCAGGCTGAAGGAACGCGGCGGCAAGGTTCACTCCGTGCGGGTGGACATGGGCTCCCCCACACTGACCCCCGGCAGCATTCCCGTGGATCTTCCCGGGGAAATCGTGCTGGCGCATCCCCTTACCGAGGGCGGCATGACCTGGCGCATTCACTGCGTGTCCATGGGCAATCCGCACTGCGTCATCTTCGTGGATGACCCTGATGACATCGACCTTGCCATGGTCGGCCCCCTGCTGGAGCATCATCCCATCTTCCCCAACCGCACCAATGTGGAGTTCGTGCAGGTGATGAACCGTCAGCTGCTGCGAATGCGTGTGTGGGAACGCGGTGCCGGCGAAACGCTGGCCTGCGGCACAGGCGCGTGCGCTGCCCTGGTTGCCTCCGTTCTGACGGGACGTGCCAACCGTGACGCAGTGGTTCGCCTGCCCGGCGGCGAGTTAAACCTGACCTGGTCGCCCGATGACAATCACGTCTATCAGGAAGGCCCTGCAGCCTTTGTGTTTGACGGCGAGTGGCCCGACTGACACGAATACCATCATTTCATTTTACTCCATGCCGCAGAAAGGATGAAGAATATGTTCCACGTTAATGATAATTTCGAAAAGCTCCCCGGCTCCTACCTGTTTGCTGAAGTTGCACGCCGTGTGAAAGAATATCAGGGTGCTCACCCTGACGCGGACATCATCCGCCTGGGCATTGGCGATGTAACCCAGCCCCTGGTGCCTGCTGTCATCGACGCCATGCACAAGGCAGTAGAAGAAATGGGTCACTTGGAGACCTTCCATGGCTATGGCCCCGATTTCGGGTACGATTTCCTGGTGAATGCCATCCGCGAAGGCGACTACGCCAGCCGCGGCATTGACATTGCCTTCGATGAAGTGTTCATTTCCGATGGTTCCAAGTGCGATGTGGGCAACATTCAGGAGCTGTTCAGCAGCGACGCCGTCATTGCCGTAACGGATCCCGTGTATCCCGTCTATGTAGACAGCAACGCCATGGCAGGCCGTGCCGGCGACTATGTGGACGATCACTGGACGAAGCTGTGCTACCTCCCCTGCAATGCGGAGAACGGCTTTGTGCCGCCCCTGCCTGACCGTGATGTGGACGTCATCTACCTGTGCTACCCCAACAATCCCACCGGCACGGTGCTGACCCGTGATCAGCTGAAGCCTTTTGTTGACTGGGCAAGGGCACATCACGCCATCATTATCTATGATGCGGCCTATCGCGCCTATATTACGACCCCCGATATTCCCCTGAGCATTTATGAAATCGAAGGTGCCCGCGAGGTCGCCATTGAGTGCAATTCCTTCAGCAAGACGGCTGGCTTCACAGGCACCCGCTGCGCCTACACCGTTATCCCCCACGAGGTATGCGGTGTCAATGCCGATGGCAAGCCCGTGTCCCTGAACGCTATGTGGAAGCGCCGCATGGCCACCAAATTCAACGGCGTCAGCTATCCTGTGCAGCGCGGTGCAGCCGCTGTGTACACCCCCGAGGGGCAGAAACAGATCAAGGCCGTCATCGCCTCTTACATGGAAAATGCGCACTTGATCCGTCAGTCGCTTGCTGACTGCGGTTTCACCGTTTTCGGCGGCGAGGATGCCCCCTATATCTGGCTGAAGGTTCCCGATGGCATGACCAGCTGGGAATTCTTCGATGAGCTGCTGGATCGGTGCCGCATCGTGGGCACCCCCGGCGCAGGCTTCGGTCCCAGCGGCGAAGGCTACTTCCGCCTGACCGCCTTCAATACCTATGAGCTGACCCAAAAAGCCATGGAGCGCATTGCCGCCGCCCAATGGTAATATCCCGATTTTCTGCAATGGGAGAGGAAGAAATCCGTGAAAATCAGAATTACTGCTGACACCACCTGTGACCTTCCCAAGGATTTGTGCGAGAAGTACAACGTTGCCCTTTCCCCCCTGACGGTGCTCGTCAACGATGTTCCCCATCATGACGGCGTGGACGTTACCCCCGATGATCTTTTCCATGCCGTGAAAAACGGCGGCACGGTGAAGACGGCCGCTGTGAACGCCTACGAATACGAAGAGTTCTTCCGTGAGAATCTCGAAGGCTATGAAGCCCTCATTCATCTGAACATCGGCAGCAAGTTTTCCGCCTGCCACACCAACGCCCTGCAGGCTGCGAAGAAATTCCCCAACGTTCACGTGGTGGACACGGGAAGCCTGACCGTCGGACAGGCTGTGCTGATTCTGGACGCGGTGGAAATGATCGAGCGCGGCATGGATGCTTCTGCCATTGCGGAGGCGCTGCGCCAGAGCACCAATCTGATTGACGTCAGCTTTGTGGTGGATACCATCGACTATCTGTACCGCGGCGGACGCTGCTCCGGTGTGGAAGCCGTGGGCGCCAAGCTGCTGCGCATTCATCCCTGCATTGAGCTGACGGACGGCAAGCTGCACGTAGGCAAGAAGTACCGCGGCTCTCTGGAGCATTGCCTGGAGCACTACGTTCTGGATCACCTTAGCGACAAGGATGACATCGACTTTACCCGCGTGTTTCTGGTGCACGCCGCCTGCTCCCGGAAAATCATCGACCACACCACTGCTCTGCTGAAGGAGCACGGCCATTTCGGTGAAACCTATTTTGCCGTGGCCGGCAGCACCATCTGCACCCACTGCGGCCCCGGCACCCTGGGCATTATTTTCAAGCGAAAGTCCCCCAAGGCATAAGAAACACCTTGCTATGAAAGGAGCGCCGCCGCATGAGTAACCCAAAGAAGCCCACCCCTGCGCTGATCATTGGCTGCATCGTGCTGGCCGCGCTGGTGATCACCGCCATCGTGCTGGGTGTTAACGTCATTCATTTGGCAAAGCTAACCACCATCGAAGCCAATACCACCCCCACCCCCGAGCCGGAGGCAGGCAACATCATGCAGGTGACGCCGGATCCCAGTGTCCCCACAGCAGAGCCTGTTCTCCGCGTCGGTTCCGCGGGTGATGATGTCATTGCGCTGCAGACCCGCTTGCAGGAGCTGGGCTACTACAGCGGCGAGATTGACGGTCAGTACGGCAACGGCACCAAGGAGGCTGTGAAGCTGTTCCAGCAGCAGAATGGGCTGGATGCCGATGGTCTTTTCGGCGGAGATACCCGCAGTGCCCTCTATGCTGATGACGCCAAGGCGTACATCGCCCCCACCGACACGCCTGCCCCTGAAGATACCGCAACGATCGTCCCCAGCAACGGGACGGTCGTTTCTTTCACTGAGGATGACGAGGTCATTTTGGAGGAAGACGCTGACGAAGATGCCATGCCTCTGCTGGTAAACGCAGAACATTTGCTGGATGAAGACTACGAACCCGGCGATCTCGTCAACATGACAGAATACTGCGACAGCACAGTGGTCAAGATCAAGGCCAATGGCATCGATGGTCAGAAAATCGCGGTGGATGCGCTGATGGTTATGCTCCGCGCCGCACAGGAAGACGGCATCTCCAACTGGCAGGTCAGTGCCGGTTACCGCTCCATCAGCTATCAGCAGAAGCTGCTGGATAACAAAATTTACGAATATCGCCAGCAGGGCAAAAGTTCTTCCGCCGCGCGGTCTGCGGCACTGAAGCTGGTTGCGCTCCCCCGTGCCAGCGAGCATCACACAGGGCTGGCCTTTGACATCACCGTGCCCGGAAAATCCTTCAAGGGCACGAAGCAATGTGCCTGGCTGGCTGAACACTGCTGGGAATACGGTTTCATCATCCGCTATACAGAGGAAAAGGAAAGCATCACGGGCATTACCGCCGAGCCCTGGCACATCCGCTACGTGGGCGAAAGCCACGCCATCATCATGCGGGATGAAAATTTGTGCCTGGAAGAGTATATCGAAAAGTACGGAAACTGACCATACGCCCATGATGTATGCTATTCTCTCCCTCATTGTGCCGGATTCTTTCTTGCTTTTTCGTTTAGTTTGCGTTATCATTATATCGTCTGGATTGTCCAGATTGTAAAAGTGCAAGTTACTTTTTCTATAATGATATCGACAAGGAAGTCTTTCTTATGGCCCTGCAATCCTGTAGTTTGACCGTTAACCGTGAAAAAAAGGAGCTCAAGCCTCACGGCACCCCTGCCTTCCCCTGTGCAGGCTACCAGTCTGCCCCGCGCATGAATATTGACGACGCCATTCCCTGGCACTGGCACAAGGAGTTTGAAGTCATCCTTGTTGCTGAAGGAACCCTGCGCCTGAACGTATTGGCTGAACAATTTCTTCCGTCCGCAGGCGACATTGCCGTCATCAACAGCAATGCCCTGCATATGGCAAACGGCGCGCCTTACTGCGTCCTCCACTCCCTTGTTTTCTCTTCTTTGCTCATTACGGGCACGGAGGACTCTGACTTTGCCACCAGGTATATAACACCGCTGATTGCTTCCCCTGCCTTCAACTGCGTCATCCTCCATGATGACAAGCTTGCCCAGCGCTACGATGAGGCCTTTGCTGCCCTGCGTGACGACACGCCTGGCTTCGAGTTTGCCGTTCGGGATGCCCTGTCCGCGGTCATGATGGAGGTTTTCCGTCAGGTGATGCCCACCCTGCAGACGCAGCAGCTTCCCCGAAATCCCGACGCCCACCGTGTTGCCAGAATGATTTCCTACATTCAGATGCATTATGCCGAAAAGATGACGCTGGGTGAAATCGCTCAGGTTTGCGGCATCAGTGAACGGGAGACTCTGCGCTGCTTTAAGCGCAATATTGGTGAATCGCCCATTCAGTATCTGCTGAAGTACCGCCTGTACTGCAGCGCAGAAAAACTGGAATCTCAGGCGGATATGCCCATTTCAGCCATCGCCGGCGCCTGCGGATTTGATTCCTCTGCTTATTTTTCCAAGCAGTTCAAAACCCTTTATGGCTGCACACCGCAGCACTACCGCAAAAATCGCAGCAACGCAGCGCATGAATCGGAGTCTCTGCAAAGCCTGTGAGTTCTTCGCCAAACCTGTTCAGAAAGCCGATGACGGGCATTTCCGCCATCGGTCTTTTTGCGTTCAACTGCAATGACGCAGAATCTTTTCCTTTTCCATCGGGGAAAATCATGCTATAATACGTTGCGGTTTCGCAAGCAATGTTCAAGGAGGCGGCAGCATGGTTGAGAGTGAACGGCTGATTGAACAGCTGGACATTGATTATGCTTATCACCTGGCAAGGCAAATGGAGAAGCACTGCTCCAACCCTGTGCTGGGATATCGTCCTGCAGGCTCGGAAGCGGAGCGCCTGACGGGTGAAATGCTTCGGGAGGAAATGTTGTCCATCGGCCTAACCAACGTGCGCAGGGAAGAATTCGCTGTGGATGGCTGGGAGTTTCACCATGCAGAGCTGCTGTTTGAAACGCCTGAAGGCAAGCGCAAGGCAGTGCTTGGCGCGTACCAGACCACCCTGCAGACAGACGGCTGGGAAGATTGTCAGCTGGTATATGTAGGCCGCGGCGAAGCAAAGGATTATGCAGGACTGGATGTGCGCGGCAAGCTTGTGCTGGCAGACATCAACCAGCGGGACGAATGGTGGATTAACTACCCCGTCTATCAGGCGCACTTGAAGGGTGCTAAAGCACTGATTGCCGTGCAGCGCGGCGGCTACGGCGATGCGGACGATGAGGCCCTGAATGCCCAGGACATCGCAGGTCCTGCGAACGCACCTGCTTTCTCCATGGCACGCCGTGACGCGGACGCTCTGATGAGTGTGCTGGATGCGGGCAGTGAAACCACCGTGTCCTTCTGTGCGGATACCAAGGTTCTTCACGACACACGGGACGGCAACATCATCGGCGAAATCGAGGGCGTGCACAAGGATCGTCTCGTGCTCCTGTCTGCCCACTACGACAGCTATTTTTCCGGCTTTCAGGATGACAACACGGCCATCGCCATGATGTTCGGCCTGGCCAGGGCCATTGTGAAAAGCGGGCAGAAGCCCCAAAACACGCTGGTCTTCTGCGCTATGGCGGCAGAGGAATGGGGCGTAACGGACAGCTGGTTTGACTGGTCCACAGGCGCCTTTGAGCAGGTTAACACCATCCATCCCGAATGGGCAGGAAAGGTCATTGCCGACCTGAACTTTGAGCTTCCCGCCGTTGCCCACGGCACACGTGCCAGAATCCGCTGCTGCTATGAATATGTGCGGTACCTGCAGGAATTCATGGCCAAGCTACCTCCGCTCACCGATGCGTATCGCGACCCGCCCAGCGTCGTCGCCCCCATTGAAACCATGAGCGACGACTTCTCCATGGCCATTGCGGGCATTCCCTCCATGGTGAATGACTTCACCGGCGGTTCCTTTATGGAAACGCACTATCACAGCCAGCTGGACGTGGATGAACAGTATGATCCTGCTGTGTACCGCTATCACCACGAGCTGTACGCCTGCCTGATTGCCGCGCTTGACCGCACCTGTGTGGTGCCGCTGTGCTTTGCCCCCGTGATGGAACGGGCGCTCAGATTCATGCCGGAGGATGCGGATCTCCGTACGCTGATTGCGCCCATGCGCGCGGCGCTGGAGGATGCGCGTCTCCGCGCAGAGCAGGATTACCGCAAAGTGCGGGCGGCCAACCTTCGCTACGCATCCCTGCTGGATGAGGGCAAGGACGACGAGGCCGAGGCGCTCTATCAATCCTGCCGCACGCAGGAAAAAGCCCTGCTTGCCCGTTTCAAGCAGGAGCAGGACACCATGGTGCGCATTGACTGGGACGGGCATGTGTTCTATCCCAATGAGCTGGTGCTGAGCAGCATTGAGCACCTGACGGGTGCGGAGGATGGCCTGCGTCAAGGCGACGTTCCCCACGCCCTGCGGCACCTGTATCAGGTAGACAACAACGCCTACGCCTTCACCTTTGATGAGGACGTGTTCCGCCATTTCACCACCTACATGACCGATCAGCCAAAGGAGCGCCTCAAGTGGGGCGCAGGGCGGCTTATGCCTCACGCTGACCTGTATGCCACGGTGCGTTCTCTGCTGGATAAGCACGCCGCCGGTATCACCGACTGTGCAGCGGAAATTGCGCGCCTCCAACAGGCGGTGCAGAATCAGATGAAGCTGCTCCAGCAGGTGCTGGAAAGCATGACGGAATTTGCATTGCACTTTGACAAAGAAGACTGAAAGGAGTCTTTTCTCCATGGATTTGGAGAACCTATATCGGGTTGAAAAGAAGGATCTTCCCCGCCTGGAGGAAATTCTGAACATCTGCTTTGCGGCAGATCCGCTGTATGAAACCTTGATTCCTGATGCGGAGATTCGCAAGCGGCTGATGCCGGAATTGTTCCGCTGCGACATGGACGAGTTCTTCGCCACCTGTGAGATCTTTGCAGACAGCGAAGCACTGAACGGACTCATCGTCATCAGTGACCAGGCAGAGCATCATCCCATGCTCCACTATCTGTACAGTGAAGCCAAGGCAAACCTGCTGTCTGAGATGATGATCGTCAAAGAAGACGCTTCCCTGCAGACGCTGCACAATTTTATAAAGGGCGTAGATTATCTGAATTCACGCTGGACCGATGCGCTGCCAGGCAATCGCCTCCACGTCATCTACCTGGCGGTGGATCCTGAGCTGCAGCACCATGGCATTGCGGCAGAAATGCTGGGAGAAGCCATCGCCTATGCGGATGCCCGCAGCATGATGATGTCTCTGGAAACCCACAACGAGCATAACGTGCCTTTCTACCGGAATTTCGGCTTTGAAACTTACCGTGTGGAAGAGCATCATTTCCCCCTGAAGCAATATTGCCTGGTAAGGCAAGCACACGCATAACGAATCGAAACAGGTCAGAGATCAAAGGCCGTCATCCCTGCGCGCAGCTGCACTTCGCGGCTGCGCTGTTTTATTAGGGCGTTGCCCCTTGACCCATGATCCATTTGCAAATAATTCTTGACGCGGGGCCGGCATAATGGTACACTGTTCTTGCGCGATGATGGAAAAGAGTACCGCACACGCGCCTGACAGGGAGAGAGCGCCATGGATTGAGAGCGCTCCTGAGGCTGCATGCGGGAAAGTGCATTTCGGAGCGTGACAGGCAATGCTGTCCGGTGGGGAACCGATACCGTCCCGCGTGAGTGAAACGCAAGAGTGGAACCGTGTATACGCACCTCTTGCACCTGAATGGGTGCAGGAGGGCTTTTTTTATGAAAGCGGAGGAGAAGCGCATGTATCTTTACAATTCGGCAACGCATCAAAAGGCACCTTTTCAGACCCATACCCCCGGCCACGTGGAAATGTACACCTGCGGCCCGACCGTTTATCATTTTGCCCACATCGGCAACCTGCGCAGCTACATCATGGAGGATGTGTTGGAAAAGTTCCTGCGCTACGAGGGCAACAGTGTCAATCGCGTCATGAACATCACGGACGTCGGCCATCTGGCCAGCGATGCTGACACAGGTGAGGATAAGATGCTCAAGGGTGCCCGCCGCGAGCACAAAACGGTGATGGAAATCGCTAAGTACTACACCGATGCTTTCTTTGAGGACTGCCGCAAGCTGAACATCAAGCGTCCCGATACCGTTCAGCCTGCCACGGGCTGCATTGATGAGTATATCACCATCATCACCTCCCTGCTGGAGAAGGGCTTTGCCTATGAGGCAGGCGGCAACGTCTACTTCGACACGTCTAAGCTGAAGCGGTATTACATCTTCAACGACCATGATGAAGAAGACCTGGAAGTCGGTGTTCGCGAGGGTGTGGAAGAAGACACCAACAAGCGCAACCGCAATGACTTTGTGCTTTGGTTCACCAAGAGCAAGTTTGAAGACCAGGCGCTGAAGTGGGATTCTCCCTGGGGTGTCGGCTACCCCGGCTGGCACATTGAGTGCTCTGGTATCTCCATCAAGTACAACGGTGAATATCTGGATTTGCACTGCGGCGGCATCGACAATGCTTTCCCCCATCACACCAATGAGATTGCCCAGTCCGAATCCTTCCTGGGACATCCCTGGTGCCCGCAATGGTTCCATGTGCATCACCTGAACACGGCTACGGGCAAGATGTCCAAGTCCAAGGGTGAGTTCCTGACGGTGTCCCTGCTGGAGGAAAAGGGCTATGATCCCCTGAGCTACCGCTTCTTCTGCCTGCAGAGCCACTATCGCAAGAACCTGGTGTTCTCCTGGGAAAACCTCGACAACGCACAGGGCGCTTATCGGAAGATCATCCGCCGTGTAGCTTCGCTGAAGCGCGAGGGTGACGTGGACGAGAACGCCATGAACACCTACAAGGAGAATTTCATCCGCCAGGTAGGCAATGACCTGAATACTTCCCTCGGCATTACGGCCATCTATGACGTGCTGAAGGCGGACGTGAACGATGCCACCAAGCTGGCTCTGCTGGACAGCTTTGACACCGTGCTGGGTCTGAGCCTGACGGAGAAAGCCGCCGCACTGCAGGCGGAGGAAGCCAAGGCCAAGGCCGCAGCCAGCACCGCAGGCGGCTATACCGTC
The DNA here is from genome assembly GCA_963618735.1 of bacterium. Classification (GTDB taxonomy): domain Bacteria; phylum Bacillota; class Clostridia; order Christensenellales; family Aristaeellaceae; genus CAKUFA01. Next base: position 27,818 of record CAVEUM010000014.1, read on the forward strand.
ACTGGCGAAGGCGATGAGGAAATTGACAAGCTGGTGTTCCAGCGTGCCCAGGCCAAGAAGGAGCGCAATTTTGCCGAAGCAGACCGCATCCGTGATGAGTTGAAGGCACAGGGCATCGAAATCACCGATGTTCCCGGCGGTGCTGTCTGGAAGCGCGTGTAAGGCACTCCGTGTCATTCCTGTGCGGGAAGGAGACATATTTCTCCTCATCCGCATCCCCTCTTCCCGATTTCTTCCGAGGAAGAGGGCTTTTTTTATGCCGCACGCAACATTCTCAAAATTGTTACAGATTTGCGACGGTTTTTATGGTACAATGGATTGGGAGGGGATTTTGATGAAGATTGCAAAGCACATGTTGCTTTTTGCCTTAGCAGGAACGATGCTGTTCACCAGCGCCCATGCCGAGTTGGAAGAGTCCGCCCTGACAGACGGTCTTTCCTGCTCCGTGCAGCTGGACAGCAACGGCATTGATACCGTCATTCGGCCGGATAACCAGCCGTACATCGCCGAATGTGATGATTCCCACGAGCTCATCGCCTATGTGGATTTTGTGGAGATGCCCAACATGAACGGCACCTACCTGCGGCTGACCTTCTCCCTGATTTCCTCCGAAATGACAGACATCGACACCCTGCGGATTGATTCCGCAGCCGATTGCTGGATTTTCGACACCACCCACGCCATCGATGAATATGATGACACCTACTATGAGGATTTCTCCGTCGTGCTGGACGCCGATGGTATGACCCTGATGAAGGCCATGGCACAGAAAGACCTGCCCCTGACCATCACCCTGGAGGGCGAAACGGACTATGTCACCGCCTCCATCCTCTTCCCCAGCGATGACATGAAACAGCTCTACGACCGCTTTGTAGATGCGGGCGGCATGAACCAGAGCCTGTTCTCGGCAGAATAATCCTCGACCATTCATCATTTGGAGGTACTATGCAGAAATATCGACTCACCATCCTGCTGACCGCAGCACTGATGCTGCTTCACAGCACCGCGCTTGGCGGCGACAGTCCCATTTGGGTTGACGGCAACGGTAACATTATCAGCGGCCCTGATAGCGGAAGCTCCGGCGGAAGCGAAACGATTGTTACCCCCATCGTCCCCGAAACGGATGAAGAAGGGACGGACGAGGAAACCGATGAAGGCAGCGATGATGCCTCTTCCGATGAGGACACGTCTGACAGCAAGAAGTGGGAATACGAATCCCAAACGCTATACGCCACACTGGATGGTGAAAAGGTGGAAGTTCTTGCCGTCGGCACCCGTGTGAGCATTATCAGGCGCAACAAAGTGTGCGAGGAAGTTTACACCGATACGCTTTCCTTCACGGATACCGTGACAGAAGGCAAACAGCTGGCCATCATCAACACACCGAAAAACGGCAAGGCCACCATGTTCAAGAAGGCCTCCGGCAAATCCGCCATCATCATGAAATGCCAGACGGGACGTATTGTGCCTGTGCTGTCGCTCACCAAAGGTTACGCCTTGGTGCAGTATGAGGACGCCGTGGGCTACGTGAAGCAATCCTCGCTGACCTTCCTGGACGCAGACAGCGGCGAGGCGCAGTTCGCCTACATCGCCTACAACGGGAAAACCTCCAGCAACAACACCGTGAAGGTTCGGCAGAAAGCCTCCGCTGGCAGCCGAATTCTGGATGAGTTCCCCTGCGGCCAGCGGGTAACCGTCATCACCCCCGGGGAAAAGTGGACGGAAATCGAGGTTGAAAACCTGCGGTGCTATATCCTGACAGAGTTTTTGACAACCGTAGATGAAGAAGAAGCCGTCCAATTGCCCGTGCGAGGCATTGGCAGCAGCATTCACGCAACCCGCGAGAAAACAGCCGCCGCTTCATCGTCAGCCGCTACGGCAACTGATTTGAAGTAACCATGGCATACAGCTAAAGCGTCCTCCGTGGGTCTTAGCGCTTTGCCGTTTCTCTCATGATTTAAGGGTTGCAGAATCCTATTGATTTGTGTTAAAATATAAAGCTGGTACATCATTTGTTTTTTCACGAAAGGACGAACGGCATGCAAGTCATTCATCCCCAGGGGATGGTTCAGAATCTTCCGCCCGAGAACGTGTTCATCGTTGTGGATGACATGGGCACTGAACTCGGCATGGGATATATCATCTATCAGTATCAACCTCACATGTACCCCGACTGCCCCATCAACCTGTACTTTTCCATGGAATGCCAGTCGGTGGCGCGGTATTTGCTCTTCGGTGCGCTGGTAGCTCGTGCACGCCAGATGCGCGAAGCTGACCCCAGTGTCCGCGCCCGTGTGTACACCAACATTTCTCCCACGGATACCCGCATGAAGGATTTCTACATGCACAACGGCTTCACCTGTGATGAAACGGAGGATTTGCTGACCCTGCAGATTCCCCAGGGTGACGGACGCATTCCCATGAGCTGTGCGGTTGCCGTGGTTCCGCTGAATACGCCTGAAGAGCAGGGTGCGTTCATTGCGCGTCTGCAGCAGAACGACCTGACCTACATGAATCAGGACTACCTGAACAGCCTCCAGCAGCAGCCGCATTTCCTGGCGCTGGGTCTGTATCACAACACGGATCTCATTGGTGAAATCGTTCTTGCCGGCTCAGGTGAAAGCTGCGATTTGGTCGCCATCTACATCATCCCTGCGGCACGCCGTCAGGGCATGGGTCGGGCGCTGCTCCACCGCTCCATGGCCATCATGGCAGCTGAAGGCGTTACCACCGTTACCACCCGCATCATGAGCCGCAGCATTCCTCAGGCGCATCTGATGGGAGATTTCGGTGCCCAGGTGCAGGGTGTCACAACGATTTATCCCGGTCTGTTCCTGTAACAACTTCACACATCCCGCAATTAAAAAGGAGCTGTTTGTGCTCCTTTTTCCATATCATCATGATTTTTTCATTGAAAGGATGGTGCATCATGGAACTCACCCCTCGCTTTCCCCACTTCCTGCACGGCGGCGACTACAATCCTGACCAGTGGCTGGATCGTCCGGACATTTTGGAGAAGGATGTTGAGCTCATGCAAAAGGCGCACGTGAACTGCGTCTCCATCGCCATTTTTGCCTGGGCGCGTCTTGAGCCGGAGGATGGCGTGTATGACTTTACCTGGCTGGATGAGGTCATTGACCGATTGTGGAAGGGCGGCATTCACGTGATTCTTGCCACGCCTTCCGGCGCACGTCCTGCCTGGATGGCGCAAAAGTATCCCGAGGTGCTCCGCGTCAACAGGGAATATCAGCAGATGCACTTCGGCGAGCGGCATAATCACTGCCCCTCCTCCCCCGTTTATCGCCGCAAGGTACGGGAAATGGACACCGCGCTGGCAAAACGCTATGCCCATCATCCTGCGGTGATTCTGTGGCACCTGAGCAACGAATTTTCCGGCGAGTGCCATTGTCCCCGCTGCCAGCAGGCCTTCCGCGATTGGCTGAAGGAGAAATACGGCACTCTGGACGAGCTCAACAAGTGCTGGTGGACAGGCTTCTGGAGCCAGCGCTATTCTGATTGGTCGCAAATTGAGGCACCCAGCCCCCTGGGTGAAGTCAGCAGCTGCAGCATGGCCGTCGACTGGCGGCGTTTCCTCACCGACCAATGCAAATCCTTCATCGAGATGGAACGGGATGCAGTGCAGTCTGTTGATCCCTCCCTGAAGGTTACCGTCAATATGATGGAACGGTTCCGCGGCTATGATTATTTCTCCATGGCCGAATCCATCGATGTGGTCTCCTGGGACAGCTACCCCAGCTGGCACAGCGGCGATGACCTGTACCGCGGGGCAGAGTTCGCCATGCATCACGACATCATGCGTTCCTTGAAGGACGCGCCGTTCATCCTCATGGAGTCCACCCCGTCTCAGGTGAACTGGAAGCCGCACAACAAGCTGAAGGAGCCCGGAATGCACCTGCTTTCCAGCATGCAGGCCGTGGCGCATGGCAGTCAGAGCGTCCTTTACTTCCAGTGGCGGAAGGGACGCGGCGGCGGCGAAATGTTCCATGGCGCGGTCGTCGACCACTACGGCGAAAGCGATACCCGCGTTTTTGCGGATGTGACGGAGGTTGGTGTCTCTCTCGAAAAGCTGGAGCCCATGTATCAGTCGCAGCCCCACGCGGAGGTTTGCATCATTTTCGACTGGGAAAACTGGTGGGCCATTGACCAGGCACAGACTGGTCAGAAGGGCGCCATGCATTACTTTGATGTGGTGCTGAGCCATTACCGCCCGCTTTGGGAACAGGGCATTGCCGTTGATTTCCGCGACATGCGCGCCTGCACGGATTTGAGCAAATACAAGCTCGTCATTGCCCCCATGCTGTTCATGTTCCGCAACGGTTTTGAACAGAAACTCCACGATTTTGTGGAAAACGGCGGCACGCTGGTAAGCTCCTACTTCACCGGCGTTGTGGACGAGCATGATCTGGCGTATCTCGGCCCCACGCCCCACGGCCTGACGGATGTTTTCGGCTTCCGCGCGTCTGAACTGGACGCCCTCTTCCCCAATGATCACAACGGATTGGCGGTTCCCGATCGCAAGGATCCCTACATGATCACCGAGCTTTGCGAGATTCTGGTGAACTGCACCGCCGAGGTCAAGGGCGTCTACGCTTCAAATTTCTATCAGGGTCAGCCCTGCGTGACGGTCAACAGCTTTGGCAAGGGCAAGGCCTGGTACATTGCTGCAAAGGTGGAAGACAACTACCTGCAGGACTTTTACAGAAGTCTCATCAACGAATGCGGCATGGCACCAGCCTTCACAGAAACAATGCCCAAGGGCGTAGTCCCCACAACCCGAGGAAACGTGACCTTCCTGCAGAACTTCTCCATGCAGGAGCAGACCATCCACCTGAACAGGCGCTATCGTGATTTGCTTCACGACAGCATAATCACCGGCGATGTTGCCATGCCGAAGAATGGTTTGCTGGTGGTGGAAGACGCTTAAGCGGGAGGCTTATTTGACGTCATAGGCAAATGACGATAGAACATGCCTTTCGCGAAATGCAGGCGCGTCCGGAGCTATTCGATTTGCCGGCAAATGCAGAGGAAGACGTCCGTGCAGGACGGGTTGCTCCTGCCGAACAGGCCTTTTCCTCGCTCCGTGAGGAGCTGGAGGCACGCCGCGCACGATGAAAAAGCAAGATAAGAACCGCTATCAAGTTCTTCGCACAGACCAATTTGAAGAAGGATTGCGGGAGATCCTGCTGTACATTGCAGACAATGCATAATCTGTTGAAGCAGCACTTAGCATGCTGTACGATGTGAAAAAAGCAGTCTGTTCATTGGCTGAATTTCCAGAGCGTGGCGCCATTCCCTGAGATCGTCGGCTGCGCGCACTGCGCTATCGCTTTCTGTGTGTCGATTCTTACTTGTCGTTCTATCGTTGCGATGAAGAAAAGAGCATTGTATATGTGCTCGCCATTGCTCATACAAAGCAGCCGTATACAAACATTCTGAAATGACGTGTCTTCCTTATCCAACACATAAAAAAACTCGCCGTGGGATTGCTCCTGCGGCGAGTTTTATTGCACCAGCAAAGGGGGATTAGCCCTGCTTCTGCTTGTGCTTCGGATTTTCACAGATCACCATGACCTTGCCCTTACGCTTGATGATCTTGCACTTTTCACAAATCGGTTTCACAGACGGTCTGACCTTCATGCTCAGTTACCTCCTTGCAGTAGTTTCTTCAGCCTTTGCTGCGCCAGGTGATCCGACCACGGGTCAAATCATAGGGCGAAAGCTCAATGGTGACTTTGTCTCCGGGATAAATACGGATGAAGTTCATACGCATCTTACCGGAAATATGCGCCAGAATCTGGTGTCCATTCGGAAGTTCCACCTGAAACATGGCGTTGGGAAGGGCTTCAATGACTTTGCCTTCCATTTCAATGACGTCGCTCTTGGACAACTTCAGCCCTCCTTGCACAGCGGCTGGTCGATTTCAAGCCCCACAGCCTGCAGCGCCTTACGCAGGTCACTGTCCAGCAGCTGATTCGCGCTTAGCTTCTCAGCAACATCTGGTACGACAATGGGCTTGGGGTGCAGATGCTTGACTTTCTTTTTCTTGGGATGTGCAAGCTTACGAGTCAGGCCATCGGCCATCATCACAAACTGCTCATCGATCACCTGAAGAACTACGAAGCAGCGTCCCGCATCCCTTCCCTGACGGGAAAGAACTACGCGACCGATTTCCATCGGGAGACGCTCCATCATTTCTCCTCCTTCCAGGTAAAGCCCGGATAGGTAAGAATTTCAGGAAGTCCGTCTTCGTTGATGGCGAGGGTGTGCTCATAGTGCGAGCAGAGGCTGCCATCGCGGGTGCGGAAGCACCAGCCATCGTCATCCTCACTCAATCGCCAATCGCCAGCGGAAATCATAGGTTCAATGGCAATGGTCATGCCCTTGCGCAAACGGAGGCCATGCCCCGGTTCACCAAAGTTATACACGGCCGGATCTTCATGCATTTCGCGTCCGATGCCATGTCCGGTCAGGTCACGGATGACACCGCAGCCATTTCCTTCTGCATAAGACTGAATTGCATGACCCACATCGCCCAAGCGGTTGCCCGCTACTGCCTGACGTGCGCCTCTCCAGAAGCATTCTTCAGTAATATCAATCAGAGCTTGAGCCTCGGGAGAAATCTCACCGACGCCCATGGTGAAGGCACTGTCGGCCTGCCAGCCATCAAGCACCAGACCGCAGTCAATGCTGATGATGGAGCCTTCCTTCAGCACCTGCTTTTCAGAAGGGATGCCATGGACAACCTGGTCGTCCACGCTGGTGCACAGCGATGCGGGATACCCTTCATAGTGCAGGAAGGAAGGAATGGCATGGTTCTTTCGAATCAGCTGCTCTGCATAGACATCCAGTGCAGCGGTCGTCATACCAGGCTTCACAGCCTCGCGAAGCTTCTGGAGCACTTCGTAAAGAAGCGCACCGGCAACTCGCATCTTCCCAATCTGATCAGGATTCTTCAAGCTAATCATTGTTTGACCCCTAAGGTATTCAGGATGGTGCCGAAAATGGCATCCATCTCCTGCGCGCCATCGATAACGTGCAGCAGATTCTTCTCCTGATAGTAGCTGACAAGCGGTGCCGTCTGCTCATGATACACCTTCAGGCGGCTGAGCACCGTCTCCGGCTTGTCGTCATCCCTCTGCACCAGCTTCTGACCGCACTTTTCGCAGTTTTCGCTGTGCATCTTGGACACATGATACGTAGCACCGCAGTTGAGGCAAACTCTGCGACCGCTCAGGCGCTGCACCAGATTTTCATCTGCCACATCCAGATCCACCACAGCGTCAATCTTAGCAAAATCAGCCAAAGCTTCCGCCTGGGGAACCGTACGGGGGAATCCGTCCAGAATATAGCCGCCGTTGCAATCGTCCTGGGCGAGGCGTTCACGAACGATGTCGATCACCACTTCGTCAGGCACGAGCTTGCCAGCGTCAATGTAGGCCTTTGCTTTCAGTCCGGTAGGGGTTGCTTCCTTGATTGCACGGCGAAGGATATCGCCCGTGGAAATCTGCGGAATGTTCAGGGCTGCGCAAATGCGCTGCGCCTGCGTGCCCTTGCCAGCACCTGGAGGTCCCAGGAAAATGATATTCATACGCTGGGTCTCTCCTTTCGGAAAGTTTCTGGCTGGTTTACCCATCAAGCCATGCATCGGGCCTTGCAGCACCGATGCATGGCTGATGAATTACATAAAGCCGATGTTTTCCATGTCCATGTCGATGCCGCGGACACTCATCTCGCCCTGGATGGTACGGATGGTTTCCAGAGAAACGCTCACAGCAATCAGGATAGAGGATGCCGCGAAGGGCACGCTCGTCTGCAGCTGAGCGGTCAGCAGCGTAGGCACGGCAGCCAGGATCGCCAGGAACAGTGCAGCGAACAGGTTCAGGCGGTTCACAGTGGTCTGCAGGTACTGGCGGATATTCTTGCCGCGGGTACCAGGGATCGTTGCGCCCTGCATGAGCAGCTGTTCAGCCTGCTGCTTGGGATCGAAGCTGATGGAAGAGTAGAAGAACGTGAACGCCACGATCAGCAGTGCGGAGATGATCATGTACCACACGCTGCCGGTGTTCATGTAGGTGGACCACCAAACATAGGCGCCGCTGGAAGTACCGCCGATCAGCTGGATCACCGTTCCGGGGAAGGCGAGGAAGCTGTAAGCGAAGATCAAAGGCAGAACGCCAACGCTGACGACCTTCAGGCTCATGTGGGTGCTCTGGCCACCGTATACGCGACGGCCCTTCACCTGCTTAGCGATCTGCAGCGGAATGCGGCGCTCGCCCATGTCCACGAAGGTAACGACAACGGTCATGATGATGGCAACCAGGATGATGCTGATAGCGCTCAGCCAAGCAGAAGCCGTGCTGTTGCTGATTGCGTTGCTGAAGCTGCTCACAACGCCATTGAACAGGTTGGAGATGATACCTGCGAAGATCAGCAAGGACACGCCATTGCCGACACCCTTCTCAGAGATACGCTCGCCAATCCACATAGCCAGTGCGCTGCCGCCTGCCATGCTCACGCCGACCAGAACATAGTTCAGCCAGCCAGACTTGATGTAGCCCAGACCTGCCACCAGGCCGATAGCCTGCAGGGCAGCCAGACCAACCGTCACATAGCGGGTGATGCGTGCAATCTTTTCACGGCCGCCTTCCTCATCCTTGCTGAGCCGCTCCAGTGCCGGAATGGCAATGCACAGCAGCTGCATGATAATGGAGGCGTTGATGTAAGGCGTAATACCCATGGCCATGATGGTCATCTGGGAAAACGCATTACCAGTCATCATGTTAACCAGTTCGAGAAGAGGCAGGGAAGATGCGCTGGTAGCATTCAGCACCTTCGCAGCATCCACGCCGGGAGCGGGGATAACGCCGACCAGGCGGAAGAGGATCAGCATACCGAAGGTATACAGGATCTTCTTACGCAGGTCAGGAATCCGCCACATCTTCTTGAGGCTCTGAATCATTTCAGATCACCTCGGCTTTCCCGCCGAGTGCCTCAATCTTTTCCTTTGCCGTGGCGGTGAACTTTGCAGCCTGGACGGTGAGCTTCTTGGTCAGCTCGCCGTTGCCCATGACCTTAACACCGCCCAGCGTCTTCTTGATGATGCCGGCGTCGATCAGGGACTGTGCAGTAACCACATCGCCATCGTTGAAGATTTCAAGGCGTTCAACGTTCACGCAGGCATAGTCGGTGCCGAAGGCATTATAGAAGCCCTTCTTAGGCACACGACGATACAGGGGCATCTGGCCGCCCTCGAAGCCGGGGCGCTTGCCGCCGCCAGAGCGGGCTTTTGCACCCTTATGGCCCTTGCCGGAGGTCTTGCCCAGACCGGAACCCACGCCGCGGCCCAGGCGCTTAGGCGCCGTGGTAGAACCGACTGCGGGAGTCAACTCGTGCAGTTTCATTGGGGTTTCCCTCCTTTACTCGTTCACTTCTTCGACCTTCACCATGTGCTTCACAGCGAAGATCTGGCCGCGAATAGCGGCATTGTCAGGCTGAGTCACAGTCTGACCCACCTTGTGCAGGCCCAGAGCAGCCACCGTGGCCTTGTGCTTGGGCAGGCAAGCGATGGGAGACTTCGTCAAGGTAATCTTGAGTTTCATCTTTCCTTCCTCCTTAGCCCAGCAGTTCTTCCACGGTCTTGCCGCGCATCTTAGCAACCTGCTCAGCACTGCGCAGCTGCTTCAGTGCTTCCAGGGTAGCCTTTACCATGTTGATAGGATTGTTGGTGCCGAAGGACTTCGTACGAATGTCCTTCACACCAGCCATCTCCAGCACAGCACGGGCTGCGCCGCCGGCGATCACGCCGGTACCTTCGGGAGCGGGCAGCAGCACGCACTTAGCGGTGCTGAAGTATGCGGTGGATTCATGGGGAATGGTGGTTCCGTTCAGGGGAACATTCACCATGTGCTTCTTGGCATCCTCGCTAGCCTTACGAATGGCCTCGGGGATCTCAGCAGCCTTGCCCATGCCCGCGCCGACACGGCCGTTTTCATCGCCGACCACGACCAGAGCGGAGAACCGCATGTTGCGGCCGCCCTTTACGGTCTTGGACACGCGATTGACAGCGACCAGTTTTTCTTTGAATTCGCTGACCTGTTCGTAGCGTTGCATTTGCGTGTGTCCTCCTTCTTAGAAATCAAGTCCGGCTTCACGGGCGCCCGCAGCAACTTCCGCAACGCGGCCGGTGTAAACATAGCCGCCACGGTCGAAGACCACGGTCTTGATGCCGGCCTGGACAGCACGCTCACCGATGAGCTTGCCAACCTTCTTGGCGGCGCCCTTCTTGTCAACATCAGCCAGCTGGCCCTTCAGTTCAGGGTCAACGGTAGATGCGCTCACCAGCGTCACGCCCTTCACATCGTCGATGATCTGAGCATAGATGTGGTTCAGGCTGCGATACACGGACAGACGCGGCATATCAGGGGTGCCGCTGATCTTTTTGCGAACCCGCGCGTGACGAATCACGCGAACCTCATTACGGTCACGCTTTTTGAACATTTTGCAGTCACTCCTTACTTCTTACCGGTCTTGCCTTCCTTGCGGCGGATGTGCTCATCAGTGTACTTAATGCCCTTGCCCAGGTAGGGTTCAGGCTTACGGATTGCACGGATGTCAGCTGCAAGGTTGCCCACCTGCTGCTTGGAAATGCCCTTCACAATAATGGTATTGGGGTTGGGCGTTTCGAAGCTGATGTTTTCGGGGGCATCGAGAATTACGGGATGGGAGAAGCCGATGTTGATGGTCAGCTTCTTGCCGCCTTCTGCAGCGGCACGATAGCCGGTACCAACCAGCTCCAGGGACTTAGAGAAGCCCTCAGTCACGCCGACAACCATGTTGTTCAGCAGTGCACGATACAGGCCATGCATGGCCTTGTGGGGCTTGGAATCGGTGGGGCGCTCGAGGGTAAGGACATTACCCTCCTGCTTCACGGTGATAGCGCTGTTCACCTGCTGGCTCAGGGTACCCTTGGGTCCCTTAACCGTCACCAGGTTATCTTCGCCGACCGTAACCGTCACGCCCGCGGGGACATGAATCGGAAGTCTTCCGATACGAGACATATTCGCACCTCCATTGACGTGTCGGTTATTACCAGATGTAAGCCAGCACTTCACCGCCGATGGCGTTCTTGCGGGCTTCCTTGTCCGTCATAACACCCTTGCTGGTGCTGACGATGGCGATACCCAGACCACCGAGGACCTTCGGCAGTTCCTCGCAGCGGGCATACACACGCAAGCCGGGCTTGCTGATACGCTTCAGACCATTGATAACGGGGGTCTGCTTACCGTTGACGTACTTCAGGGTGATCTTGAGAGAGCCCTGCAGACCGTCGTCCACATAGTCAACAGCCTTGATATAGCCTTCATCCAGCAGAATCTTGGCGATGGCTTTCTTCGTATTGCTTGCAGGCATCGTTACAGCGTCATGCTTGGCGACCTGGGCGTTGCGGATCCGGGTGAGCATATCGCCGATGGGATCACTAATAACCATGGTTTAACCTCCTTCCGTTCTTCTCCGCTTACCAGCTGGCCTTGCGGACACCGGGGATTTGGCCCTTATAGGCCAGCTCTCTGAAGCAGATACGGCACACGCCATACTTGCGCAGCACGGAGTGCGGACGGCCGCACAGACGGCAACGGGTGTAAGCGCGAGTGGAGAACTTGGGAGTCCTCGACTGCTTGAGTTTCATGCTCAGCTTAGCCACTTTGTTTTTCCTCCTTCAATTACGCCTGTGCGAAGGGCATGCCCAGCAGGCGCAGCAGCTCCATGCACTCCTCATCGGTCTTTGCGGTGGTCACGAAAATCATTTCCATGCCACGAATCTTTTCGACCTTGTCGTACTCGATTTCAGGGAAGAGCAGCTGCTCACGGATGCCCAGAGCGTAATTGCCGCGGCCATCGAAAGCCTTGGTGCTCACGCCACGGAAGTCACGCACGCGAGGGAGCGCAACGTTCACGAGCTTATCCATGAATTCCTCCATGCGAGCACCGCGCAGGGTAACCTTAGCACCAACGTTCTGGCCTTCGCGAACCTTGAAGTTTGCGATGGACTTCTTCGCCTTGGTGACCAGGGGCTTCTGGCCTGCGATGGTGGTCAGCTCATTCACTGCCATCTCCATTGCCTTGGCGTTGTCCTTGCAATCGCCCAGACCCATGTTGATAACAATCTTCTCGAGCTTCGGGATTTCCATGACGTTCTTATAGCCGAACTTCTGCTGCAAAGCAGGAACAGCCTCGGCCAGGTACTTTTCCTTAATACGGGTAGCCATTTGGCTTTTCCTCCTTCTCAGTCAATTTCCGCCTGGCACTTCTTGCACACGCGGATCATCTTGCGGACATTCTTGCCCGCGTCATTGGTCACAGTGGACACCTTGTGGGCAACGCGGGTAGCCTTGCCGCACTTGGGGCACACGAGCATCACGTTAGAAGCATCCACAGGGAGCTCCTTCTTCACGATGCCGCCGGGCTGCATAGCGTTGCGGGCCTTCTGGTGCTTGGTCACCATGTTGACACCCTCAACGGTCACACGACCGGTCTTGGGGAAAGCGGCAACGATCTTGCCCTTCTTGCCCTTGTCCTTGCCGGAGATGACAACGACCTGATCATTATTCTTCACATGCATATCGTCTTACCTCCTTACAGAACTTCGGGAGCCAGAGAAACGATCTTCATGAAGTCCTTCTCACGCAGCTCACGAGCAACGGGTCCAAAGATACGGGTGCCACGGGGCAACTTCTGATCATTAATGATCACGGCAGCGTTGTCATCGAACTTGATGTAGCTGCCATCGGGACGGCGCTTGTTCTTGCGCATCCGGACGATAACGGCCTTGACCACATCGCCCTTCTTCACGGTGCCGCCGGGGGTAGCGGATTTCACGCTGGCAACGATGACGTCGCCAATGGAGCCATCACGCCGGAAAGAACCGCCCAGCACGCGGATGCACATGATTTCCTTGGCGCCGGAGTTATCGGCAACCTTAAGTCGCGTTTGCGGCTGAATCATAGGGTATTTCCTCCTTACAACATGACGGCAGGCTTACTTGGCCTTCTCGATGATCTCCACCAGGCGCCAGCGCTTGTCGTGGCTCAGCGGGCGGGTTTCCATCACACGGATGGTGTCGCCAACGCCACACTCGTTGTTCTCATCATGAACCTTCAGCTTACTGGTCTGGTTCAAGATCTTGCCATACAGGGGATGACGGACACGGGTCTTGATCTGAATGACACAAGTCTTATCCATCTTGTCGCTAATCACGACACCGATCCGGGTTTTACGAAGTCCTCTTTCTTCAGACATTGAAGCGGCTGCCTCCTTTCAGTATATCTTACGCCTGCTCCTTGAGGCGAAGAATGGTCTTTGCCCGTGCAATATCACGCTTCACAGCGCTGATCTGCATGGTGTTCTGCAGCTGACCGGTGGCAAGCTGGAAACGAAGGTTGAACAGCTCGCTCTTCAGCTCCTTCACCTTGGCGGTGAGTTCTTCCTGGTTCATGGCGGAGAATTCATTAGCCTTCATTATTTGTCACCACCCGCTTCTGTCGTAGCCGCAGTATCGCGGCTGATGATCTTAGTCTTCAGAGGCAGCTTGTGAGCAGCCAGACGCAGTGCTTCACGTGCGACTTCTTCCGGAACACCGGCGATTTCGAACAGCACGCGGCCGGGCTTCACAACAGCCACCCAGTACTCAGGAGAGCCCTTGCCGGAACCCATTCGAGTTTCAGCAGGCTTTTCGGTTACAGGCTTATCGGGGAAGATCTTGATCCACACCTGACCGCCACGCTTGGTGTAACGAGTCAGTGCGATACGAGCGGCCTCGATCTGCTGGCTAGTGACCCAGCAGGGCTCAGTTGCCTGGAGGCCGAATTCGCCGTAAGCCAGGAAGTTACCGCGATGGGCTTCGCCCTTCATACGACCGCGGAACACCTTGCGGCGCTTTACTCTCTTCGGCATCAGCATAGGTTACTTTACCTCCTTCGCGGCAGGGGCCTTCTTGGCCTTGGGCAGGATCTGTCCCTTGTAGATCCAGACCTTAACGCCCAGGCGGCCATAAGTGGTCTTGGCTTCTGCGAAGCCGTAGTCAATGTTGGCACGCAGGGTCTGCAGCGGGATGGAGCCATCATGATAGTGCTCGGTACGGGCAATATCGGCGCCGCCCACACGACCGCTTACGCAGGTCTTGATACCCTTCACGCCATTGATCTTCATGGCGCGCTGCTGAGCCTGCTTCAGAGCACGGCGGAAGCTAATGCGCTTCTCCAGCTGCTGAGCAATGTTCTCAGCGACCAGCTGAGCATCAGCATCAGGCTGCTTGACTTCCATCACATTGATGTGAGCGGGACGGCCCAGGAACTCAGTGATGTCCTTCTTCAGAGCCTCGATGCCAGCGCCCTGGCGGCCAATAATCATGCCAGGCTTAGCGGTGAAGATGTTCACCGTGATATCCTTGGCAGTACGCTCGATATCAATCTTGCTGATACCGGTAGCGTAATACTTTTCCTTCAGCATATCGCGCAGCTTGTGGTCCTCAACGAGGTAGTTGGCAAAATCCTTCTTGCCAGCGTACCAGCGGGTGCTCCAGTCAAAGATCACACCGACGCGCGCGCCGTGGGGATTAACTTTCTGACCCATGGATAAACCTCCTTCGCCTTACTTCTGATCCAGCACCACGCTGATGTGGCTGGTGCGCTTGAGCATGGGGGACGCGCTGCCGCGGCTGCGGGCAACGTAGCGCTTCAGCGTGGGGCCCGGGTTGGCATACACTTCAGCGACATAGAGGTTCTGGCGGTTCAGCTCCTGGTTGTTCACCGCGTTGGCGATAGCGCTGTTCAGCACCTTTGCCACAACGGGGGAAGCAGCCTTGGGCGTGTACTGCAGGATTGCAAGTGCTTCGTCCACATTCTTGCCGCGGATCAGATCGATCACGATCTTCACCTTGCGGGAGGAGATGCGAACGTACTTGGCATGAGCCTGGGGCCGCTTGTCAGCATTCAGCTTACGAGCAGCAGCCTTCTCCTTAGAACGGGTTGCCATATCGTTTCACTCCTCTCTTCTTACTTGCGGCCGGTGGCCTTGTCACCAGCGTGTCCGCGGAAAGTGCGGGTGGGGGCGAACTCGCCCAGCTTGTGGCCTACCATATCCTCCGTGACATAAACCGGCACATGCTTACGGCCGTCATGCACAGCGATGGTGTGACCTACGAAATCCGGGAAGATGGTGGAAGAACGAGACCAGGTCTTCACAACATTCTTCGTGCCGGATGCATTCATCTCGGTAATACGCTTCATCAGCGCGCCCTCAACATAAGGGCCCTTCTTAATGGAACGACTCATTCGTTAGCAGCCTCCTTCCTATGGGATGCGCTTACTTGCTGTTAGCGCGCTTCACAATCATGCGATTGGAATACTTCTTGTGCTTCCGGGTCTTGTAACCCAGTGCGGGCTTGCCCCAGGGAGTCACAGGAGCAGGCATACCAACAGGGCTCTTGCCCTCGCCGCCGCCATGGGGGTGATCGCAGGGGTTCATAACCACACCACGAACAGTAGGACGGACGCCCATGTGACGGACGCGGCCAGCCTTGCCCAGACGGACATTCTCGTGATCGGTGTTGCCCACGGTGCCGATGGTTGCCTTAGCATTCAGGGGCAGCTTGCGCATTTCGCCGGAGGGCAGACGCACCTGAGCGAAGCCGTTTTCCTTAGCCATCAGCTGAGCGCTCATGCCGGCGGAACGAACCAGCTGGCCGCCGCGGCCGGGCTTGAGCTCCAGGTTGTGGATCAGGGTACCGACGGGGATGTTGTTGATGGGCAGCGCATTGCCGGGCTTAATGTCGGCATTTTCGCTGGACACCACCGTGTCGCCAACCTTCAGGCCCAGAGGAGCCAGAATGTAGCGCTTCTCGCCGTCAACATAGTGCAGCAGAGCAATGAAAGCGCTGCGGTTGGGGTCATACTCGATGGCAGCAACCTTTGCGGGAACTTCCAGCTTGTTACGCTTGAAGTCGATCACGCGGTACTTGATCTTATTGCCGCCGCCCTGATGACGAACGGTGATCTTGCCCTGGTTGTTGCGGCCAGAGTTCTTCTTCTTGTACTCAATCAGGCTCTTCTCGGGAGCCTTCTTGGTAACCTCTTCATAGGTCAGAACCGACATAAAGCGCCGGGCGGGCGAAGTCGGCTTATAAAGACGAATAGCCATTTTTCTGTCCTCCCTGCTTTACTGTGCCATGCCCTCGAAGAACTTGATGGGCTTGGAGTCCTTCTTCAAGGTCACATAGGCCTTCTTGACTTCCGGGGTACGGCCGGCGGTACGGCCCTGGCGCTTGATCTTGCCCATGGTGCGGAGGGTGTTAACCTTCTCAACCTTCACGCCGTCATCAGCGAAGCAAGCTTCCACAGCCATCTTGATTTCGGTCTTGGTAGCGTTCACAGCCACCTCGAAGATGTAACGCTTGTCAGCGATACCTTCGTACGCCTTTTCCGTGAGGACGGGGCGCAGGATGATGTCATGAGGATCCTTCATTATGCGTACACCTCCTCGACAGATTCAACAGCAGCCTTGGTGAAGATCACCTTGCCGGCATTCAGGATGTCGTAAACATTCAGGGTGTTGACGTAGGTGGTCTTTGCTTCAGCCAGGTTGGCAGTAGCACGGACGACCGTCTCGTCGCGCTCAGGAAGCACAACCAGTGCCTTCTTGGTGGCACCCAGCTTCTTGAGGGTTTCAGCCATCAGCTTGGTCTTTGCATCGGCCAGCTTCAGCTCGTCAACAACAATCAGTTCTTCGGCATTCAGCTTGGAAGTCAGTGCAGACTTGAAAGCCAGACGGCGAACCTTCTTGGGAACTGCCAGGTAGTAGTCGCGGGGCTTGGGTGCGAACACCACGCCGCCGTGCTTGAACTGGGGAGCGCGATTGCCATGGTGGCGTGCGTTACCAGTGCCCTTCTGGCGATAGATCTTACGGCCACCGCCGCGAACTTCGCTGCGGGTCTTGGCGCTCTGGGTGCCCTGGCGCTGAGCGGCCAGGTAGGCACGGACGACCAGGTGCATGGCAGCTTCGTTGACCGTAGCGCCGAAAATTTCTTCGCTCAGTTCAACTTCGCCAATGGCCGCGCCTTCCATGTTATAAAGAGCAGTCTTAGGCATTGTTCTTTCTTCCTCCTTGTCCAGCGTCAGGCCTTGCACGTGTCGCGGACGATCAGCAGGCCGCCGTTGGCACCGGGCACAGCGCCCTTGACCAGCAGCAGGTTACGCTCTGCATCCACGCTCACGACTTCCAGGTTCTGGACCGTTACGCGATCCACACCATAGTGGCCGCCCATGTGCTTGTTCTTGAACACGCGGGAAGGATCAGAGTTAGCGGACATAGAGCCCACACCACGGTGATACTTGGAGCCGTGTGCCATAGGGCCAGTGTGCTGATTCCAGCGCTGGATAGGGCCGGTGAAGCCATGACCCTTGCTGGTGCCGGTGATGTCGATCTTGTCGCCTGCGGCGAACTGATCGGCCTTCAGCTCATCGCCGACCTTGTAGCCGGTGCAATCATCGAACCGGAACTCACGCAGGACGCGCTTTGCAGCAACGCCAGCCTTGGCGTAGTGGCCCAGTTCAGGCTTGTTCAGCAGCTTCTTGGCGCGGGTCTCGGTCAGCTCACCAAAGCCAACCTGCACAGCGTCATAGCCGTCGGATTCCACATTCTTGGTCTGCACAACAGTGCAGGGGCCCGCTTCAATCACGGTGACCGGAACGAGACGGCCGTCTTCAGTGAAGACCTGCGTCATGCCGATCTTTTTACCCACGATCGCTTTCTTCATGTTTCGTTCCTCCTGCCTTTACAGCTTGATTTCGATTTCGACACCAGCAGGAAGATCGAGCTTCATCATGGCGTCCACAGTCTTGGGGTTGGGATTGAGGATGTCGATAAGCCGCTTGTGGGTGCGGCGCTCGAACTGCTCACGGCTATCCTTATACTTGTGGGTAGCGCGCAGGATGGTGACGATCTCCTTCTCCGTGGGGAGCGGGATAGGGCCGGACACCCGAGCGCCCGTGCGCTTGGCAGTCTCGACGATCCGCTCTGCGGACTGGTCGATCAGGTTGTGCTCATAGCTCTTGAGCTTGATACGGATTTTCTGGCTGGCCATTGATTTACCTCCTTGATCGTTCTCGGTTGCGCATGACATTTGATCCACTGCAGGTGCAGACCATTGCTGCGCTGCGAGTCCGTCGCCCGATTATCGGGCTGGTCCGCGGTAATTACCCGCCTGGCCGGGCGGCAACTTACCGCTTCATCCCTAAACAGACAACAGACGTATTATACAGTATATGACGATAAATTGCAATAGGTTTTCAGGATCTTTTTTCGATTTTTTTGAACTTTTTTTCATTTTTAGTGCCTGCAAACCCTTATAAAACGCCACTTCCCCGTTTCGCCATGATTACACGCCTTCGTGTGTATCCTAGCCTGCGCACGTTTTTCGGAATACGATGGCAAATCCCTTGCAATTCCTTTATTTTTGCGGCTATTTCTTAGACTTTACAGGCAATCACGCACTGCATTTGTGTACACGCTTTCCAGCGTATCCATATTTCTTAGCACTTTTTCACGAATTTTTTCTGCTTCCTACCGCATCTTCCGTGGTTCAGATTTTCCAACAAAAAAAGAAGAGAGCCCTCCCCCATGAAGGCTCTCTTCGTTCAGCATTGTGCAACGCTTATCTCCATTGTTGCGCGACAATGGAAGCGCGGCACAAACAGGTAATGTTACTTCAAATCCGTGCGGATGATGTAGACCGTCGAGGCATCCATGCCATCTGCCACGAGATCATAGTGGCCAGCTGCCGCGGCACCATCTGCCGTTTCGGTGTAGATGCGCAGGGCGTCTGCCAGGTCATCCGTGCAGTAAGGCAGGAGCTTTGCAGCCATTTCCTTCACGCCGTCGCTCAGGCTGGTCTGCAGCGTGGAAACGCCATCGGCCAACTGAGATGCGCCATCCGTCAGGGTGGTGGCACCAGTGTGCAGTTCCGTTGCACCGCTTGCTGCCTGGCTCACGCCATCGGTGTAGGTGCTCAGCCCCGTCACGAAGGCAGCCACGCTGTCCAACTGAGTCTTCAGAGAGAGCAGCTGCTCATAGCCTGCCTGAGCAGGAGCAATTGCAGTTTCAATCTGTGCCTGCACATCCTCGGACTGGAGGTTCTGCTCTACCAGAGCATCCATCTGTTCCTGCACGGCAGCGTCCAGCTGTGCCTTCACTTCATCAGTTTCCATCTGCTGCTTTACGGCCGCAGAAATCTGCTTGGACTGCTCAGCATTCACCTGACCAGCCTGCACAGCCTGCTGATATGTTTCAGCCGTCATGTTCAGGCCCAGAGAGGACAGAACCGCTTCCAGCACCTTCTGCTCCACCACAGGCTTCACAGCTTCGCGTACCTTGCTTTCCTGTGCCTGCACAGCCTGCTCCACCTTGGTGCGTGCCTGCTCGGTAGCCGCGGCGCGCAGGGTATCAGGGTTCAGGACATCCAGGGCAGTCTGCAGTGCTTCCGCGTAATTCTCCTGAGTCAGCTCCGGCAGAGTGATGCCAGCCTGATCCAGCCCGGCGTTAGCCAGCTGCTGATTGGCAGTGGCAAGCACGGCGTCAAAGAGCTGGCTTGCAGCAGCATTCAGGGTCTCATTGTTGTCCGTCAGGGTGGTCAGGCCAGTTTCCAGGGAGGTAATGCCCGTGGTCAGCTGATCTGCGCCATCCTTCAAAGCCTGTGCGCCGGTGCTCAACTGATCCACGCCGTCCGTCAGCTCGTTGATGGTATCCACGAGGTTCTTCCATTCGCCGGTCATTTCAGGCAGCTCCGTGCCTTCGGAAAGAGCGGTCAGCAGGGAGATTGCATTGTCCTTCAGCTCGGTTACATCCGTCACCTTGTCAGACACTTCGCTGCACAGCGCGTCAATGGGCTGAGAGGTTGCAACGGTCATCATCCAGCTGATTTCCGCATGGTCAGCCGTTGCCTTCACGGTGAAATGATCCGGCAGTTCCAGCTTCTCATCCACGCCGGTCACCGCATAGCCAACCAGCACCTGACGGCTGCCTTCCGTCATGAGAGAAGCGTTCTCCAGCTGAATGTCCGTCAGGCCATCCTCAGAGAGAGGGATCACCGTCATGGCCAGATAGGGCGCGTCAGCGGTGTAGGTAACGGTCAATTCCACTTCGCCGCTGACATCCTTCAGCGTATCCGCGCTGACCTCTTCCCCGTTCACCTTCAAGGTGACGTTCGGCTTCACGGGAAGCTCCTTGTCGCTCTTGCCCTGATAGGTGATGTCATTGCCGTTTGCCTGCCAGGTCAGCGTCTCACCGTCCAGGGTGAAGGTTTCGTGACCAGACATGTTCTCCACATCCGTCAAGGACGTGCGGTCGGTAATGGTGTCCAGTCCGTCATCGTTCTGAAGATGAATATTGTCAATCACCGTCTGCTGAACGCCATTGGCATCCAGCACTGCATAAACACGTTCACGCTTGAGAGTTTCTGCGCCAGCACAACTGCTGGTTACTGCCAGAGCGCCTGCCAGCGCCAGGGAGATCCATTGCTTATTCATAATATCATTCGCTCCTTTCACTCATTCCGCCTGAGTCTTGGCTTTTTTCGTCCGCTTCATGCCGAAGGTCGTGTGGATAATCAGTCCGTCACAGGCCATCAGCAGTGCGGGCAGCAGGAACAGCACCACTGCCATGGAGCAAAGTGCGCCGCGTGCCATCAGGCTGCACATGGAAGAAATAATGTCCACATTCGAGTACAGGCCAACACCGAAGGTTGCCGCGAAGAAGCCGAAGCCGCTCACCAGCACGGACTGTGCGGAAGATGCCACCGCCTCGCTCACAGCATCCTTCTTGTCCTTGCCTGCCCGACGGTTCTGCAGATACTTCGTCGTCATCAGGATGGCATAGTCCACGGTGGAGCCAAGCTGGATGGTCGAAATCAGGATCGGTGCCACGAAGCACAGGGTCGTGTTCGTGTAATAAGGAATGCAAAGGTTCACAGCGATAGCCGATTCGATCAGTGCCACCAGTGCCACAGGCAGAGACACGGACCGCAGCACCAGTGCGATAATCAGGAAGATGGCCACGATGGAAATGATGTTAACAACCTTGAAGTCCTGATCCGTGCAGCTGATCAGATCCTTGGTGCAGGGTGCCTCGCCGATCAGCATGCCGCCCTCATCGTATTTCTTCAGGATTGCATTCAGCTCATCAATCTGTGCGTTAACCGCATCGGTAGACACTACATAATTAGAAGAAATGAGCATCAGCTGATAGTTGTCGCTCTTCAGAGCAGACAGCACATCATCCGGCAGTGCGCTTTCAGGGATGCCTGCATCCAGGATGCTATCCAGGCACAGCACCTCTTTCACACCGTCTACCTCAGACATTTCCTTCGTCATGTCCTTGACATTCTTCTGGCTTACGTCCGCATCCACCAGCACCAGATGGCTTGTGGAAACGCCGAAGGTCTCAGACAGCTTCGCGTTTGCCTGGCTGGACTCCAGCTCTTCCGGCATCACGGAGCTCAGATCATAGTAGACATTTACGTTATTGTAGCCGTAGAAGGCAGGGATGCAAATCAGGAGAAGGATCACAAACAGCACCTTGTAGTGCTTCACCACGAAGCGTCCGAAACCCGTCATATCCGGCATGAGGGGCTTGTGAGACGTCTTCTCAATTGCCTTGTCCATGCACAGAATCACGCAGGGCAGCAGGGTTACCGTGGCAAGCACGCCCAGAATCACGCCCTTGCTCATCACAATGCCCAGGTCACGGCCGAGGGTGAAGCTCATGGCGCACAGGGCCACAAAGCCAGCCACCGTCGTCAGGCTGGAACCAATCACAGATGCGAAGGTCAGGCGAATAGCTTCTGCCATGGCCTCTTCGCAGCTTGCGTAGCGTGCCTTGTTCTCCTTGTAGCTATGCCAGAGGAAGATGGAATAGTCCAGCGTCACTGCCAGCTGCAGCACGGCGGCAACAGCCTTGGTGATATAAGAGATTTCCCCGAGGAAGTAGTTGCTGCCCATGTTCCACAGGATGCTCACGCCGATGCATGCCAGGAAGATCAGCGGCAGCAGGAACGAGTCCATGGTCAGCATCAGCACCAGGCAGCTCAGCACCACAGCGATGGCGACATAAATAGCTTCCTGCTCTTCCACCAGCTGCTTGGTATCAGTCACCACTGCGGACAGGCCGCCGACGAAGCACTTCTGATCCGCGATGCGGCGAATTTCCTGAATGGCTTCCATGGTGCCCTCTGAAGAAGAGGTGTCATCGAAGAACACCGCCATCAAACGGCAATCATCCTTCTGGAAAACCTCGCGAATGTTGTCCGGCAGGATCTCTGCAGGAATGGATCCCTTGGTCAGGGAAGCATATCCTATAACGGAGTCTACATGCTCCACATTACGGATGGCGTCCTCCAAGTCCGCCTGCTCCACCTCCGTAAGTCCCTGGGTGACGCACAGGCTGAAGGCGCCCTTGTTGAAGTCTTCCATGAGGATATTCTGTCCACGCACAGTGTCCAGATCCTCAGGCAAATAATACAGCAGGTCATACTTTACCTTGGTTGCCGCCATGCCGAGAACAGAAGGCACCAGCAACACCAGGCACAGGATGATAACCAGTGCTTTGTGATGCACCAGCCATCGAGAAAACTTCTTCACAATCCATCCTCCTTCTCTGAATGATCGTATCATTATTGAACACCGTGTTGACTTTGTCAACGTGATGCATTATAATAACTTCCGTGATGAAAATCAATCGACAGTTGATTCACTGATCGTTGGTTAATCAACATCATTTTCATCTCAGTGCTTTTTATTCAACAAAGCAGCCATTCAGTGTTGAGGATTTTTTCCCCAACCTGTCAAAAGTGAGGTACATGATCATGACAGAGAAGAAAGAGGATCGCCGGGTTCGTCGCACAAAGAAGCTGCTGACTCAAGGTTTGACGGAGCTGATGCAGGAAAAGCCCCTGCAGGACATCACCGTCCGCGAGCTGGCTGAACGGGTTGATGTGAATCGCGGAACCTTCTATCTATATTACCGGGATATTTTTGATATGCTCTCTCAGGTGGAAGAGGAGCTTTTCAGCAAGTTTGATCAGATCGTTGTCTCCCACAAGGACGATGTGGTGATCAGCCACACGCTGCCTTTTCTGAAAGATCTGTTCAATTTCGTGCAGGAAAATCACGAAATGTGCACCGTGCTCCTTGGCGACCACGGTGACATGGCTTTCCTGCAGCGGCTGAACCATGTGGTTCACGAGAAGTGCTGGGCTGACTGGCAGCTGCTCCATCATCCCTGCTCCCCGGATGAATTCAATTATCGGTATGACTTTGTGGTCTTCGGATGCATTGGCCTCATCCGTGCCTGGGTTACCCGCCAATGCCCCGACTCTGCCGAGAGCATGGCGCAGCTTGCCAACAAGATGATTCTTCGCGGCTCCATTTCGCTGGATGAAGTGTGAGGTTTCTACTATATATAAAGAAATGCCGCCCCTTATCGGGCGGCTTCTTCTTTTGCTTCTTCTGCTTCGCTGTTTTGTTTTTCTTCCATTTGAGCATGTTTGGTGTTGGTCACCTGAATGGTGTGGGTCCAGTTTTCATAGAACATTTGCGGTTTATTCCGCAGGCCGCAGACAATGGCCTGAATGAACATCATGAGCATCAGCAGCGGCTCACAGAATTCTGCCAAAGTGCTCTGCATGTCCAGCACCTGAAGCAGCAGACTGGCGTTGGGAATCAGGTGCAGGAATGCCGCGCGGGCAGCGTATTGCCACAGCTGCGCCTGCTTGCGCGTCGTGGTATCCACCACGCGAATGCGCACCAGTGCTTTGCCGAAGGTCTGCCCATTCCACAGATACGGGATCAGAGCATAATACGCAAGAATGACCAGGCATTCCAGCCATGCCGGCAGATCCATCAAAGAAGACAGCACCGCACTGATGGAGAGCATGATCAATTCATCCGTGAAGAATGCCACCAGTCTGCGGACATAGCTTACACGCTCGCCGCGCTGATAGCTGACCTGGTTCAGCCTTTCCCGTGTCGGCAGCATAAAGGTCAGCAGCGGCGTTACCGCATAGCCTGCCAGGCCGCCCAGGGTGTTGTCAATCAGGTCGTTCACGTCTGCCAGCCGATAGCGATAGGGCGCCAGTCCGTAGGTCGCCGTGTACTGGGTAAATTCCAGGAAGAAGGAGATGCCAAAGGCACATAACACCGTCTTCTTCCAGTTCCAGCCAAAGTAGTAGCGAAGGAACACACCCAGGGGCAGAAACATCAGGATGTTCAGGATAGGCTCGTAAATGCCCGAGGTGAAAAACGCGCTCATCCACGTGGATGGGTCGGCAATGGAAAACGAAGTCGTGCTGGTCAGAATTTCAGGCACGTAGCTGAAGGGAATCAGGTTGATTCCCACCTTCTGCGTCGGCGCGGCGTCTGCTTTCGGAAAGGGCAGAATCGCCAGGCAATAAATGCTCATTAAGTAGTAGACAAACGCATACACGATCAGAACGCGTGTCATCAGCACCGAACCAT
Organism: bacterium; assembly: GCA_963618735.1. Lineage (GTDB taxonomy): Bacteria > Bacillota > Clostridia > Christensenellales > Aristaeellaceae > CAKUFA01. Next base: position 52,399 of record CAVEUM010000014.1, read on the forward strand.
ACTTCCGATAGCTGTAGATGGCATAGGGCAAGGTCAGCACTGCCGCCACCAGAGGGAAAAGGATCAGTGCGATCATCAATGGTTCAGCGTACCGGCTCATGAAACGTCCTCCCGTCCACATTATGCGTTCCATTGTAGCACATGCAGACACATTTGTCACGAACGACGCAGGGAAGATTTCATGTATTTCTCATCAACTTGTAAACATTCCGTAAAATTTCTGTACCATATTGCTCTTGACATTCCGCCGATCAGGGAATAAAATTTGAAGGTTTTCCGAAATCATTGCGGATATCGGGAATCGGGAAAGGATGACATCCATGGCAAGTTTCCATAAATTCCGTGTGGCAGCGGTGGGCAATGAGGCGGATACGCTTCGGCTGAACCGTGCCCTGCTGGATAACGGTGGCTGGCTGCATGAGCCGAAGGATCGCCCGCCTTACAAGGTGCAGGAACTCTTCGAGCAGATTCAGGAGCATGCCCGCTGGGAAAGCGGCGATACGTTCCTGTACAGCATGATCAGCATTCCCGCCTTCGGCAGTGCGGAAAGCGGTGCGCGCTGTGAGCAGTTTCAAGTAGCCAGCGACCTTTGGGTCACCGTGTTTTCTTATAGCAGTACAAATTCCTTCCAGCAGGGCGACTGGATGCGCCTGCACATGCAATGTGATCGTCTGCCCCTGTTTGTTTTGCAGGCTGAGGAGCACTTTGCAGGCGACAAAGGCGAGTTGATCTTCACAAACGGACAGGTTCAGGAGGATTGGAGCCGCATGGCAGAAAGCTGGCTGTGGCTCGTTGATGCCTACGAAGCGGGTCTTCCCCCGGAAGAAACCCTGTCACGGCTTAAAAAAGTGCAGAAAGCCATGGTGCAGGAGGACTGGGCGCAATCCATAGGCGAGCTTTTGCAAAGCTGTGTGGACAATCTGCAGGAGGTAAGCATTCGCGGTCAGGTCACGGACGATATGCTGAACACCTGCCTGAAAAATCAGGATTACGAGGGTTTCTTCGCCCTGGAATACGCCGTTGCGGACGCTTTCCTGTGGGACGCCGCGCGGGAAAAGAAATACGCAGCCATTCTCGCCGAATGCATTCGGGTATGGAATGAAGCCGCAGAACAAGAAAAGGCCGAAGCCGCTTCAACCACGGAAACAATTTTTACCGCAACGAGCCTTCCCGATGGCGAAGAAGCCATCACCGTGGAAGCCTCAACCTCTGTTTTTCCTGTGGAAAATAGCATGCGAAAAGAAGGATTCGCCGCCTGCTATGCAGAATAATGATGGATAACGATCTCATGCGGTTTCTTTCATTAGAATGTCTGCCTGGTGATCGTTTCAATTCGCTTGTGGGAGGTGCGTGCAATGCAGGACACCATGCGTTGGGGGAAGATCGTGCTGATCTGTGCCGTGGCACTGACGGTCTTTTTCGTAGTGCGTGGCCAACTGACAAGCGCGCAAAAGAGCATGAGCGAGCAGGAAACTGCCCTGCGCATCCAGCAGGCTGATCTGAATGAAGAGCAGGTTTCCCTGGAGGCAGAAATTGCACAGGTCGGCACGGACAGCTATGTGGAAACCCGTGCCCGTGAGGAGTATCAGTTCATCAAGCCCGGCGAGCTTCGTTTTCAGTTTGAGAATCCTGAGGAGCTGTATGCCTACAGTGATGAGGAAGCTCAGATCCGCGAAGAGGCCATGGCGGAATAATGCATTGGAGGACTGCGTGCGGTCCTCCTTTTCATTTCAATCAAGAGAGGCGGATAACCATGAGGACAGCAGTCATTGGTATCGGATCCAACTCCGTAAGGATGCTCGTCGCTGATGTAGAAAACGGTCAGGCGCGCCAGTTGCGGCGCGATCGTGCAGGCACGCGGCTGTTTGCCGGACTGGATGAAAAGCACAATCTCAGTGAAAGTGCCATGAACATGACCATCGAAGCGGTCAGCCGCATGGCGAGCGACGCCCGTGCCATGGGCGCTGAAGAGGTTGATCTTTTTGCCACCAGCGCCGTGCGTGATGCCGCCAATTCAGATGTACTGTCCCGCCGATTGAAGGAAGAAGCGCAGGTGGACATGCAAATCTGCTCAGGTGAAGAGGAAGCCGCACTGTCTTTCCTCGGTGCGACGAACGGCGAACTATGCGGCGTCATTGACATTGGCGGCGGTTCCACCGAAATCGTGGTTGGCCAAGGTGAAAATCTGGTCGCCGCTTTCTCCTGCCAGATGGGCGCCGTTCGTCTTTTCAAGCGCATTCCCATTCGGTCTCACGCGGATGTTCCTGCTGTGTGTCAGTTGGCCGCTGACATTCTGGAGGAGAAGCTCCGCGAGCATCCCACCCTGACCTCCCCTGCCCACTGGATCGGCGTGGGCGGCACCTTCACCACCCTTGCCGCCATGGTAAGATCCATTCGCTGGACAGACCGCACCTACATGCACGGCACCCGCATCTCCAGGAAGGAAATTGAGGAAAAGGCCTGGTACCTTTCCGACATGTCCATGGAGGAGCGTCTGCGTCTGCCCGGCCTTCAGCCAAACCGCGCAGATATCGTGGTGCACGGCATCTGTATCCTGCTGGCCGTGATGGACCGCATGAACATTCAGGAGATCACCGTGAGTGAATACGGCAATCTCCACGGTTATCTGAAAAAGAAATACCGCATTGAAGGCGATATTCTGGCATAATCGCGTTCGTTTACCGTTTATTCACAAGAAAGTTCGCCTGTATGCTTGCGTTTTTTATGCAACATGCGTTATAATAGCACGAGTGCCTTTGGATATTATCAAGAACGGAGAGGAACCTTCATGCAGAAGAAAGCTTTGCTCGCGTTGCTGCTGGCTGTAACGATGCTCCTGAGCGGCTGCGCACTGATCGAAAAAGACGAGACTGTGGATCGTGCCACGGTGATCATCAAGGTGGGCGACAATGAGCACACCAAGGGTGAAATTAAGGATCAGATTGACTATCAGCTGAACTACATGTCCCTGCTGTACAGCATGTATGGCATGAGCTATGACACCACCGACAGCGATAACATTTCCAACACGACGGATGCCGTCATCAATTCTCTGATCGAAAATGACGTAAAGAACATGAAGATCAGCGAGCTGGGTCTGGATCAGTTGACCGAGGAAGAAACCACGGAGCTGGAAAACGAGATCGCCGAAGACTGGCAGTCCACCCGCGACTCTGTGCAGAGCTATTATCTGTCCGATACCGAGCTGACCGGCGATGAGCTGGAAGCCGAGATCGACAAGGTCTGCGAGCAGTACGGCATCACCTATGACGATGTTGCTGCCAGCACCCGCGAGACCTACCTGCAGAACAAGCTGCAGAACGAAACGGTGAAGGACGTTACCGTTACCGACGAAGAGCTGCAGGCTGAACTGGACTCCAGAGCTGAAAGCGCCAAGTCCACTTATGAAAGCACCCCTGCTTCCTACGGCACGGCTGTGAACAATGGTACCACCGTGTACTATCGTCCCGCTGGCTATCGCATGGTCAAGCAGATCCTGGTGAAGTTCTCTGATGAGGATCAGGCTGTGCTCGATGAGCTGGAAGACCTGCTCTCCGATGCTGAAACTGCCGTGTCCGATGCCACCACCGCTCTGACCGATCTGGGCGTGGAAGATCCCGATGCTCTGGCTGCTCAGGTGACTGTCAATCTCGTTACCGAGGAAGACGAAGCATCTGCTGAGGATGCCGCCACCGCTACCGATTTGATTGCTACCGAAACTGATCTGGTGGCTACCGAAACCGACCTTCCTGCCACTATCACTGACCTGAAGGTTGTGCCTGCCACCGTGAGCGACCTGGTGATGAACTTCACCGAAGAGTTGACCGATGAAGTTTCCGAAGGTGCCAAGACCCTGGCTGAAGCCAAGGCCATGGAAGCTTACTACACCGAGCAGCTGGCCGCCGCGAAGGCTCAGGCTTATGCAAACCTGGATGCCCGTGCTGACGAAATCCTGGCCAAGATCCCCACTGGCGATTGGGATGCCCTGATGGCTGAGTACACCGAGGATCCCGGCATGCAGGAAGGCGCCGCGACTGCCACCACCGGCTACGCTGTGAGCGAAGCCACCACCAACATGGACACCGCCTTCACCACCGCCGCTCTGGCTCTGGAGAACGTTGGCGATGTGACCGGCAAGGTGGAAGGCATCTACGGCTACTACATCATCAAGTATGTGTCCAATGTTGAGGAAGGCGCTGTTTCCCTGGACGAGGTGCGCGACACCCTGACCAGCAGCGTGCTGAGCGACAAGCAGGACACCTACTACGATGAGCAGCTTGCACAGTGGGTCACCGATGCAAATGCTACCATCGATCGCAATGCACTGAGCGACTAATAACCGCATAACACAAGGGACGCACCGCCTGAACGTGGTGCGTCCCTTTTCTTTATCCGATGAAGCGCAGAAAAAGAGGATGGCCATCGAAATGAAAGCCGTCCTCTTGCGTTATCATCAGTGTTTTGCTTTTACGCCTTCCTCGGTATCGTCTGATTCGTCATAGCCATCGTAAGGCGCATCGGGATTCCGCAGGCGTCTGTTGTACACGGAGCAAAGCTGTTCCTTGTGGGCAAAGGCGAAGTCCAAGTCATTCGACCAGCCTGTGTGTCCTGTGATGACCATAGGATGCAGTCCGCGCTTGCGAAGCTTTCCTTCCAACTCCGTCAGCGAGCGCACTGACAGCTTGTTATCTTCCGCCAGGCTCGCAATAAAGCTGTAACCGCCATCCTTGCCGAACCAGATGGTGTCCCCCGTAAACAGATACTGATCATCAAGCAGATACACCATATGTCCCCACGTGTGTCCAGGCACCAGGAAGCATTCAACTTTGATGTCTCCCAAGGTAAAGGTCTGCCCGTCACACAGAAGGACTTTCTTGTTGTTGATGGTCACCTGCGGCAGTTTATACATACCGTGCAGCACCTTGCGCGGCGTTTCGCCTGTAAGATAGCGGTTCTCCTTCTCACTGATATACAAAGTCGCCTTTCTGAACAGGCCTGGGCTGTCTGCTTCTACAGCGCCCACATGGTCCGTATCCTGATGGGTCACGAGGATATGTTCAATCTCATCGGGACGGATGCCAAGCCAGCCCATCTTTTCTTCCAGGCGATCGTAGTTGTATCCGGCATCGATCATGATGGTCGTTTCGCCTTTGCGGTAGAAGAAGATGTTGGCAATCCATTCCCGTGCACAAGCAACGTGGTCGTCAATCCAGCCTGTATTCAAAGGATTGAAGATGCCCCTTCCACGGTAGAACGCGCCCATTGCCTTGCGCTGAAACTCTGTGGCTTTCTTCGACATTGCTTATGCCTCCTTACCGTTAGTAATAGCTAACACATGATTTTTCAAAAAGGCGTTCACGAGAACGTCTATAAAAGAATTATAGCGCATATGGAAAAGCAAATCAACCATGGCAGATGCTCCCTGCAGGAAATTCACTTCTGCTCAAGTTCCGCAGTTTTCCTGCGTCTCCGTCCTTGACACGCCCTGAAAAAGATGATAGAGTGATAACCGTTGTCGCATAAGCGACAGAAGGAGAAAGGAAGAGATAATCCATGAAAAAGTTGTCTGCTCTGGTACTGACTCTCCTGCTGGTTCTGTGCGTTGCATCCTTTGCAAGCGCTGAGACCACCACCCTGACCTACGAATCCCGCGGCGTGCAGGTTCCTGCTACGCTGGTCACCCCCGACGGCGTCGATTCCTATCCCGTTGTTATCCTTGCCCATGGCCATGGCGGAAGCCGCGAAGAGAATGTCGGCTTTGCTGCTATCGCTGACGCACTGGCCGAGCAGGGCATTGCTTCCCTGCGCATGGACTTCCCCGGCTGCGGCGAAAGCACTGAAAGCTTCCAGGAGAACACCCTGAGCAACATGAAGGCTGACGTGCTGGCTGGCCTGGAGTATGTGAAGAGCAACCTGAATGTGACGAAGGTTGGCCTGTTCGGTTACAGCATGGGCGGCCGCATCACCCTGGAGCTGCTGGCTGAGGGTACCACTCCCGATGCTGTGGTGCTGCTGGCTCCCGCTGCTGACAACACTGACCTGAAGAGCCTCTTCGGCGGCGAAGAAGCTTATGCTTCTCTGTATGAAACTGCTAAGGCTGACGGCTACGCTGTGTTCACCACCATTTATGGTCAGGTGCAGGAGCTGAGCACTGCCTGGTTTGAAGATCTGGCCAAGTATGACGATGTGAAGACCACCGCTGCCGCTGCATGGCAGGGTCCTGCCGAGGTCATCTGGGGCACCGATGACGAGGCTGTGAGCCCCTCCGTGTCTGCCGCTGTGGCTGAAGCACTGAACGCCGAGACCGTTGAAGCTACCGGTGAGGGCCATGGCTACGGCTTCTACAGCGAGGATGACACCGTGCGCAACACAGTTGCCAACGCTGTGGCTTCCTTCTTCGCGGCGAATCTGAAGTAAACATCGTTTTCCACAAGGACGGCTTTGATTGCAGAGGCCGTCCTTTTTCGTACGTTTTCAGCAGTTGCTCTTCGTTGTCTTTATTTTTCTCGAACCTTTATCTGAAATCTACTTGAAAAGTTCGTAAAATCGTGGTAAAATCTCACCCGGCTCTTATTAAATAGGGAGGAAGAAGCGTAATGGCTAAGAAAATCATTTCTCTTCTCATGGTGCTCATGATGGCTGTGAGCATGACTATCTCTGTTTCCTTTGCCGATGAGGAGTACCTGGACATCATCAACATCGCTGATGACAACCAGAGTGCATCCTACGACCTGCACAAGGATACTTCCGTGAATGGCCGCAACATGCTGCGCGGCACGGTTATGGAGCAGCTTGTTACCCTGAAGGCTGACGGCAGCATTGCCCCTGAACTGTGCGAAAGCTATGAAGTGAACGACGACAACTCCGTGTTCACCTTCAACCTTCGTCAGGGCGTTAAGTTCCACAATGGCAAGGAAATGACCTCTGAGGATGTTGCTGCCTCCCTGAACCGCTGGATCGACTGCTTCGCAACCGCCGCTTCCATGGTTGGCGATGCACGCTTTGAAGCCGCTGATACCTATGTGGTGACGCTGACGCTGGATCATCCTGCGATCATGCTGCTGGACATGCTGGCTGGCGCCGCTCAGGCCGCTGTTATCTACCCCAGCGAGTCCATTGCCGCTGTGAACGCTGAAACCGGCTATGTCCCTGCTGAGTATATTATCGGTACTGGCCCCTACATGTTCAAGGAGTGGGTTGTTGACCAGTATGTGCTGCTGGAGCGCTTTGATGACTACGCAGCCTACGGCGATCCCGACCAGGACATCGATGGTCTGTGGGGCTACAAGCACGCTTACACCAAGACACTGAAGTACTGGATCGTGAAGGATGCCGCCACCCGTTTCAACGGCCTCATGTCTGGCGAGTATGACTTCATCGTGAAGGCTACCGACGCCTATCTGGAAACCCTGAACTCCATGCCCGACATCACCTGCTATTCCATGCAGACCGGTATGATCAACCTGGTGTGGAACAAGCACAGCACGGATAAGTACCTCCGTCTGGCCTTCCAGGCACTGGCCAATGCAGATGACCTGAACACTGCTAACTATGGTTCTCTGTACGACAACGACCCCTGCTTCATGGAAAAGTCCCAGCCCGGCTGGTACACCACTGCTGGTTCTGAGTACTTCTGCCAGAACGATCCTGAAAAGGCAAAGGAACTGCTGGCCCAGTCTTCCTGGGATGCTTCTCAGCCTGTCCGCATCCTGGCAGCATCCGGCGGCGGTGCAGAGGCCATGCTGGAAGTGCTCCGTCAGGAAGCCGCCTCGATCGGCATCACGCTGGAGATCACCGTGACCGACCGCACGACCATGACTTCCCTGCGTAACGATGAAACCCAGTACGACGCTTACTTCACCACCTTCTCTTCCGTGGCTGTTCCTTCCCTGCGCAACTTCCTGTCTGCCAACTATGCTGGCTGGTCTGATGACGAGCACCTCCAGGAGCTCATGCTGCAGATGACCACCGCCTCCACCAAGGAAGACGCTTTCGCTACCTGGGAAGAGATCCAGTACTACTGCTACAGCGATTATTGCCCGATCCTGATGATGGGTCACTTCCATCAGGCTGCTGCCTGCACGAACCGTCTGACCGGATACAACGTGTTCCTGACCACGAACTTCTGGAACGCAAAGCTGGCAAAATAATCAAACGTGTCTTCACTGAGGCAGCCGTCATCTCAGTACGGTTGCCTCTTTCTTGTAAGCTTGAGGGAAACCCCGAGCTTACAGGAAAGAGGCAAAAGGAATAGGCCTCTTCAATCTGCCTGAGGAGAAAAGTTATGAAGAAATACGTCATCAAGCGATTGCTGTCATTGATTCCAACCATATTTATTGTATCGGTGGTCATTTTCCTTCTTGTGCACCTGACGCCCGGTGACCCTGCTGCGGCCATGCTGGGTGAGGATGCCACAGCAGATGAAATTGCCGCCCTGCATACGCAACTGGGTCTGGATGATCCGCTGACGGTGCAGTATATCCGCTGGGTGGGCAATTGCCTGCAGCTGAACTTCGGCACTTCCACAGCCGTTGTAGGAAAAGCTGTGAGTGAAATGATTGCCAGCCACTTTCAGCCGACCATTCTGTTGGCCATTTATTCGCAGCTGATCACCATTCTGATTGCCCTTCCCTGCGGTATGCTGGCCGCCAAGAAACGCAGCTCCGTAGTCGACTATATCGTATCGGTTCTCTCCATGC
>CAVEUM010000015.1:0-19836 GCA_963618735.1 bacterium
CCATTGATGTGTACAACACCTTCCACAATTTCAATCGTTTCGCCCGGCAGACCAATCACCCTCTTGACAAATTGCTGATGCAGGAAAGGCAGCTTTTTGACACGGCGGTTAGGATAATGGCAGATAACGATTTCCTGCCGTTTTGGGCGCCGTAGATGATAGGTGAGGATGGATACAAACATCACATTGCCGTTGTGCAAGGTGGAACGCATGCTGTTGCCGCGAACAATGGAAAATTCAAGAATGGTGAAGCGTATGAGCAGCGCGGCCGCAATTGCTGCAAGGAACATAAGCAGATCTGTAAACAACAACTTTCCTCCACGTGGAATTTAGCACTGCTGAGCGGTCGGTTCAGGTCCCTGCACAAGCACCTTGCGACGGCGCTTCAGAAAGGTTTCGCGATCCATCATCACAATCCGTCCGCATCCGTTGCAGCGGATTTTGATATCTGCGCCTGTACGGATGACCGTCCATTCGTTGCTTCCGCAGGGATGCTGCTTTTTTGTCTGCACAATATCGCCCAAGCGAATTTCATCCATTGAGCTTTCCTCCATTTTGTGTTGTTCCTCTGTTATTATACCGATTCTTCAGGCAAAACGCAACCATTTCGGGGTAATGCTTGCATTTCAGACACGATGGTTTTATAATGAATTGATATGAAAAGGGGAGGCAGCATGATGACATCAGAAAGCCCTGTTGGCGTTTTTGACAGTGGTGTCGGCGGCATCAGTGTGCTGGCCACACTGGAACGTGAATTGCCTGGTGAGCATTTTGTTTATTATGGGGATACGCTTCACGCGCCGTATGGTACCAAAACGCCTGAAGAAGTCCTGAAATGCGTGCGCAATGTAATGGCGGAACTGATGGCACGTCATGTTAAGGCGGTGGTGATTGCCTGCAACACTGCCACAAGTGCTGCCGCCGCAACACTCAGGCAGGAACTGACCTTGCCGATTATCGGCATGGAGCCTGCCCTGAAGCCTGCAGCACTGGCGCGGCACGGTGGCAATATTCTTGTGTTGGCGACACCTGTCACCCTGAGTCTGCCAAAGTTTCAGGCACTGATGGAACGCTACGGGGAAGGTGCCATTCCAATGCCTTGTCCTGGCCTGATGGATTTGGTAGAGCAGCAGAACTTTGCATCCGCAAAGGAGTATTTGCTGCGCAGTTTCGCACAGATTGATATGCAAACGGTTGACGCGGTGGTACTTGGCTGCACCCATTACGTATTTTTGCGGCCCGTGCTAAGCGAGATTCTGCCCAAATCTGTGCAAATTATGGATGGAAACGATGGAACGGCACGGCAGCTGCATCGCGTGCTGGAGCAGAACAACCTCCTGCGAAATGGTGAAAAAGGGAGTATTACCTTCTTGTCCAGCAGCCCTGAAGAGAAAGCTGTCGCCTGTATGCAAGAATTATTGAAATTTGCGCGAGAGAACATCTGTTAATTTTGGTATGTATTAAACCAAATAAAACAAATAAACCTTATGCAAAAGTGCCAAAGATGAGCTTTGAATATATTCAAAGCTTTTCTTTTGGCTATTTTTATGATATACTAGACACAACGGCATGGAGAGAATAGATAAAAGTAGAGGATTTATTCGTTATCCATGGATGGAATCCATATTATACAAGGAGGAAACGGATCATGGCTGATTATTTGACCACAAACATTCGCAATATCGCCCTCATGGGACATGGCGGCGAAGGCAAGACAACTTTAACGGAAGCAATGCTCTTCGCCGCTGGCATCATTGATCGTCAGGGCAAAGTCGAAGATGGAACGACAACCACCGACTTTGAAGCTGAAGAGATCAAGCGTAAGTGCTCTATCAGTGCCGCTTGCGCACCTATCGACTGGAACGATAAGATGCTGAACGTTATTGACGTTCCTGGCTATTTTGATTTTATTGGCGAGATGACCGGCCCCCTGCGTGTGGTAGAAACTGCCTGCATCGTTGTCAGCGCTGTTACCGGGTTTAGTGTTGGCGCTGAGAAGGCCTTTAAGTACGCCGTCAAGAGTGGCGTAGGCCGTATGTTTGTTGTAAACCAGATGGATCGCGAGCATGCAAATTTCGATAAGGTAACCCAGCAGCTGCGCGATCGTCATGGTAGCTGTGTGGTGCCTGTGCTGATGCCTATCGGCGATGGCGAAAACTTCCGCGGCGTTGTAAACGTTCTGGAAAAGAAAGCCTATGAGGGCGCCTATAAGAAGAGTGTAGAAGTGCCGATGCCTGAAAATATGAAGGATAAGGTTGACCGCGCTTTTGATTATTTGACTGAACAGGCCGCCGCTGCTGACGACGAGCTGATGGTGAAGTACCTTGACGAAGGCGAGCTGAATTATGAAGAAATCCTCACTGGCTTCCGCAAGGGCATGAAGGATGGCAGCATCGTTCCTGTGTGCGCTGTGTCTGCTGCAACAGGCGTTGGCATTGCACGCATGATGGACCTGATGGCCAAGTATCTGCCGTCTCCCGCGCACGTTGGCATTGAGCATGACGGCTTCAATCCCCGTACCGGTGAAGCGAAGGTTCGTGTCTGCAAGGACGATCAGCCCTTCTCCGCATTTATTTACAAGACCATTGCTGACCCCTTCGTGGGCAAGCTGTCTCTGTTCCGCATCTTCTCCGGTATGCTGACCAGCTCTACCATTCTGTATAACGTGAACAAGGACAAGACCGAAAAGACTGGCGGTATTTTCATTCTGCGCGGCAAGAAGCAGATCGCCAAGCAGCAGCTGCACGCTGGTGATTTGGGCGCACTGTCCAAGCTGCAGTTCACCTCTACGGGCGACACGCTGGCAGACTATAATGATCCCATTCAGTACCCGACGCTGGCTTTCCCGCCTGTGTGCATGAGCAAGGCTGTATATGCTGCCAAGCAGGGCGAAGAAGACAAGGTGTTCTCTGGTCTGGCTCGTCTGATGGAAGAAGATCCGTCCATCAAGCTGGAAAAGAATACAGAAACCACGGAGACTTTGCTCTCTGGCCAGGGCGAAATGCATCTGGATGTGATCCGCAATAAGCTGGCTGCCAAGTTTGGTGCGAACGCTGTACTGCAGGATCCCAAGATTCCGTATCGTGAGACCATCCGCAAGGTCGTGAAGGTGGAAGGCCGTCACAAGAAGCAGACTGGCGGACACGGCCAGTTCGGCGATGTTTGGATTGAGTTCTCTCCTGCACTGAATGGTACAGACTTTGAATTTGAAGATGCAGTTGTTGGCGGCGTTGTGCCTCGCAACTTCATTCCTTCCGTTGAGAAGGGACTGCGCGAGAACATGGCGCACGGCGTGCTGGCTGGCTATCCCATGGTCGGCGTTCACGCAAAGCTGTATGATGGTTCGTATCACCCTGTGGACTCTTCTGAAATGGCCTTTAAGACGGCCGCACGCCTTGCCTACAAGAAGGGCTGCATGGAAGCGAATCCCGTGCTGATGGAGCCGATCATGCACGTTGAAGTGGTTGTGCCTGATGAGTACATGGGCGATATCATGGGTGACATGAACAAGCGCCGCGGCCGTATCATCGGCATGAGCCAGGCCAATGGTATGCAGCAGGTAGAAGCTGAGGCTCCTATGGCTGAAATGTTCAAGTATGCTACCGATCTGCGCTCCATGACGCAGGCTCGTGGTTCTTTCACCATGAAGTTTGAACGTTATGAAGACGTCCCGCAGAACGTGGCTGAAAAGATCATTGCCTCCGCCAAGAAGGATGACAGTGACGACGAATAATCCTACAGACTAACAAAGTCGGGCATCCAAATGCGGATGCCCGACTTTTTCAATGTCTGTTATTTCAATACATAGTGTAATAGTTCCTCTTCGGGCAGAAAACCCAAAGAAATTCCGTGACTTGCCGAACGGCGAAAGCCGAGTTTATCTAACACATGCTGCATACGAACGTTGCCATCGGCCGTATTGGCGTAGATGGCTTGCATGCCGTAGCGCTCTCTTGCCAGCGCAATGCCCTGACGCATTGCCATGGTGCCGTATCCGCGGTTTTTGCATGTATCATCACGCAGAATGATGCCGATTTCGCAGACCTTTTCGCTGGAGTCCACATACTTGAGTGATAATGCCCCAATGCATTCGCCACTGCTCAGAAAAATGCCGAAGACGGGATACCAGCTTTGCCGCTGCCTCTCTAAATCAAAGCATCGATCCGCGTAGGATCTGCAATAATGAAACGGCTCAGACGACATCATGGGGTCTGGAACGTAATCAGCATAGAAGGCATGATACTCTTCACGGCTGAATGGGCGAAGTTCCATTTCTTCGGCAATCACAGTAATCCTTCTTTCCAGGATGCCGATGCAAGAGCATGGCAAATCTGGCTCAATCCCTGCAAATCATCTTCATCAAAGCGTGCAAGCAGGGGACTGTCAATATCCATAACGCCATACAAAACGTCATCAAAGATCAAAGGAAGCACAATTTCGGAATTAGATGCACTGTCGCAGGCGATATGCCCGGGAAATTGATGGACATCGGGCACAAGCTGAATCTGTCTCTGCGCAACAGCAGTACCGCATACGCCGCGGCCAACGCGAATGACTGTGCAAGCGACCTTTCCCTGGAATGGTCCAAGCACGAGGACGTCATCTTTCATCAGATAGAATCCAGCCCAATTGATATCCGGCAACGCCTCCCACAGCAGTGCAGCACAATTGGCCATGCAAGCCAGGGGACTGTTGCAACCCTCCGCCAAGGCAGCCATCTGATCATGCAGAAGCTGGTACAGAGCTTTTTTGTCCGTCGGCCAAATAGGGGAGTCGTGCATGGTGATTACACCCTTTCCATCAAAGGACATAAAGATAAATGGCGAAGAAATGCAAAACGGTGCCTCCAAGGCAGAAAAAATGGAACACTGAATGGAAATACTTCTTTTTGGAGCCGATGCCGTACAGAATGGCACCAAGCGTGTAGACACAACCACCGGCTACCAGCAGCGTGATACCGCGCGGATCCAGTAATGCCGTCAGCTGTGGGAAAGAAAGCAACACCATCCAGCCCATAATCAGGTAGCACGCCACAGAAATCTTAGCAAATTTTTTCAGGCTTACAGCGTTTAGCACAATGCCTACCACAGCAATCAGCCATATAACGCCGAAAAGCCACCAGCCAACGCCATTGCGAAGCGTTACGAGGGTAAATGGCGTATACGTACCAGCAATCAGCAGGAAAATCGTGCAGTGGTCAAAGACACGGAAAACACGCTTTGCGCGGTTAACCTTCAGCGCATGATATAGACAGCTCATCAGGTAGAGAATAATGGTTGTAACGCCGAACACAATGGATGACGCAAGCTTGAAACCATCCAGGGGATTGCAGCTTTTTACGATGCAAAGTACCAGCGCGGCAATACCAAGCAAGGCACCAACGCCATGCGAAATCGAGCTAATTAGCTCTTCACCCAAACTATAGGTAGGAATTGCAACACGCCGTTTTCTTTCTTCAGCACTGATCAAGTGGATACCTCCGTTTATTTGATCAGCCGGAATAGTGAAACAACTTCGCCAACAATAGTAAGTTCTTTGGTGTAAATCGGCTCCATTGCAGGATTTTCCGGCTGCAGGCGGTACATACCGTCGTTCTCTTTATAAAAGCGCTTCACTGTGGCAGAATCATCAATCATGGCCACAATAATATCGCCATTGGAAGCATAATTCTGCTGCTGAACGATAATATAATCGCCGTCCATAATGCCGGCATTAATCATACTTTCGCCATGAACACGCAAAATAAAATGTTTGCCGCGGCCAAGCATAACTTCGGGAATTGGCACATAATCCTCCAAGTTTTGCTCCGCAAGGATCGGCGTGCCCGCCTGAACGTGACCCACTACAGGGACGGCAACTGTCGCATTACGGATAAAGCTGGGATCACCAACAACCTCCATTGCACGGGGTTTCATGGCATCCCGATGGAGAAGGCCACGCTTTTCAAGGCGCTGCAGATGTCCATGGACTGTGGAAGTAGACTTCAACCCCACAGCGTTTGCAATTTCACGGACGCTCGGCGGATAGCCTTTGGTCTGAATTTCAGACTTGATAAAATCCAGAATACGCTGCTGATTATCACCACGGGGTCGCTGCATCATCTATCGCCGCCTTGTCATAAATTCATTCATCCTATTCTATCACAACTGATGGAAAAAATCAAAGCAATATGGAATGTTTATGCGGCTCATCTGGACTTTTGACCTATTTTCCATCCGTTGCGTGGCAGTAGAAGTTGTGGTATAATAAACCTGTAGGAGGTAGCAACATGAAGGCTGAACAGAAGCAATGCGTCTTGTATGATCGGGTGTGCATCGGTTGCGGCGAGTGTGATCGGTGTGATCTGGATCCCAACAAGATTTGTGATAACTGCATGAAGTGCATCCGAGGTGATGAGGAGTATCGCGCCATTGCCGTGGATGATATCGAGCTGGAAAGCGAATTTCTACGCAAGCATGGAAAAGGCGAATAAAAGAATCAATCCTCGTTTTCGGCCGGAGTTTCACCGCTGTTGTCCTGATCGGATGCAGCGGTTTCTTCATGTCCGGGAAGCTTAACGTAATCCACAGCGCTGCGGCGGTGCTCTTCGCGCATATCGGCGTAGTGCTTTCTTGTAGTTTCCACAGAGGAGTGACCCAAAACGTCTGCAACAAGATAAATATCGCCTGTAGCGCCATAAAGATTTGTTGCGAATGTGCTGCGGAGCTTATGTGGGCTGATCTTTGGCTTTAGCGGTGCGGCAACAGTGGCATATTTCTTCACAAGCTGCTGTACCGCACGCTGAGTGATGCGCCTCCGTTGGAGAGAAAGAAACAGCGCTTCCTCATGCCCGGGAAGAGCCTCTACTTTTTCGCGCTCTTCCAGATAAGCAGCCAGCGCTTCGGCCACCTCCGCGGGAAAATACAGCACCACCTGATTGCCGCCCTTGCGCGTTACAAGAAAGGCATTATCTTCCATATTGATGTCCGCAATATTGAGACCAACGCACTCGGACACACGTATGCCAGTTCCAAGAAACAGAGAAAGCATGGCGTAATCTCGTTTAGCTGTCAACTTTTGGTATTTTTGCTGCCGAGCCGTAAGCTTTTCACCAGTAGCTGCAACAGACAACAGGCGAGTCATTTCTGGCTCTGATAAGCGAATGATGGGCTTTTCATGAACCTTTGGCAAGGCAATGAGCTGCGTTACATTGGATGGAACGCGCTGATTCATGAAAAGATATTCGTAAAAGGCTCGCAAAGAGCAGAGTTTTCGCTTGATTGCCAATTCGTGGTTTACCAATGGCTTTAGCGGCTGAGACTGTGCGTCAGCATCATTTTTATAATAAAGGGTAAGGTAATCGACGTATGCCGCCAAATCGCTCTGAGACACGGCGGCAAGGTCTGCATCCGTGAAAAGGTACAGGGGCTTATGGGAAAACGCGACACGTTCCGATTGCAGAAATTGAAAAAACGTGCGCATATCCATCGAATACGCCAGCCGCGTGAATGTACCGGTCGTTACCGTGATAGCAGAAATGAAATCATAGCAAGCTGGTGGAAGATCACGGCAAATTTCGCGAATGCGGACGATTCGCTGAGCGTCCACCTGATCTCGATAAGAAAAGTCAGCCATAAGGGTCAGTTTCCTTTCAAAATGATCATAACTATTCGTGAAACTAAGGTTTAGCGAATAGTTGCAAAGAGAAAGACACCTGCCCAGAGGAGCATCCCCTGCCCCTGGGCTATGTCCTTCAAGCGTGAAATCCTGATTATTTCTCCTCGTCGTGAGGCGTGTTAATTCTGCGATATTCTTCAATAGCACCTGTTGCGAGTTCATCACAGCGGTTGTTTTCCGGATGATCGGCGTGACCTTTCACTTTGATAAACTTCACGTGATGCTTTTTCGTTTGCGCAATCAAAATGAACCACAGATCCTTGTTCTCAACAGGCGCACCGGTAGAGGTCTTCCATCCCCTTTTGATCCACCCGTCGATCCAGTGGTCATTAAAAGCCTGAACAAGATAATTACTGTCAGAATACAGCTTGACATCGCAGGGCTCTTTGAGCGCACCCAACGCGCTGATGGCCGCGAACAATTCCATGCGATTATTTGTCGTGCCTGCAACAAATCCGCTCATTTCCTTGCGATGAGGGCCGAATTCCAGAATGCATCCCCAGCCGCCAGGGCCGGGATTGCCCGAGCATGCGCCGTCTGTGTAGATATTTACTTGCTTGCGCGGTGCTTCACTCATGTTGATGATGCTCCTTATTCAGACATTTTGCGGGATTTTTCAGCGCAGGCAGCCATGGCTTCCATAATGGCAGAACGGAAGCCTTTCTTTTCCAGCACTTCTACCGCATCGATGGTTGTACCGCCGGGAGAACAGACAGCGTCCTTCAACGCCGCAGGATGCGTACCGGAAGACAGCACCATCAAAGCCGAGCCAAGCACAGATTGTGCGGCCATTTCATAGGCGCAGGCACGCGGAAGGCCTTCCTTCACGCCAGCATCTGCCATGGCTTCAATCATCATAAACACATAGGCAGGGCTGGAACCGCTAATGGCAATAACGCCGTCAAAGAGACGTTCAGGAAGCACCACTGTGCGGCCAAGGGCGTCAAAGAGCGTCTTAGCAAAGGCGAAATCCTCCTTGCTAAAGGTGGAATCATCGCACAGTGCAGTCATGCCCTCGCCTACCATGGCTGGCGTGTTCGGCATCACCCGAAGGTACGTGGCGCCTGTTCCATCCAGTGCATCTGCAAGCATGGAAACTGTCCATCCTGCAGCGATGGAAATGACCGCCTTGCCATTCAGACTGCCACGAATGCCATCAATAACATTCATCATGAAATGAGGCTTCACAGCCAGGACGATCACATCGCACTGGCGTGCCAAATCATTGCCATCCATGGCCACACGGAGTCCCGGCAACTCATTGGCTAAATCATCCGTCTTCTTCTGATTGGTATCATAGACCATCAACTGTGAAGCGCGGATGGAACCATCTGCTACCACGCCGTGCAGAATCGCACTGCCCATATTTCCAGCGCCAATCAAGCCAATCTGCCGCATTGTTGTCAGCCTCCCTAGCTCTCCATGATTACAAGAGGCATTATATCATGAATGGGAGTGAAAAGAAAGATTTTCATGAAAAAACCGTCTGCCAAAATAGAGCAGACGGTAAATGAATCAGAGAATATAGCGGCGAATATCCTTTGTTGCGTTTTCACCCTGCAGGTGCTGACGCACGTAATCCCCCGTGATATTCAGCTCCACAGGCGGCATGTCTTCGTCTCCGGCGTTGAAAGAGATATCTTCCAGCAGTTCCTCGAAGACAGCATGCAGGCGGCGAGCACCAATGTCTTCCTGCACTTCGTTCGCATTATAGGCGGCTTCAGCAATGGCACTGATGGCGCTGTCATCGAAGTTCAGCAGAACATGGTCAACCTCCAGCAATGCACGATACTGCAGCGTCAACGCATTGTCAGGCTGGGTCAGGATCTTCTCAAAATCCTCCTGCGTCAGGCTCTTCAGCTGAACACGTACAGGGAAACGACCCTGCAGCTCGGGAATCAGGTCGCTGACCTTGGAAACATGGAACGCGCCAGCCGCAATAAACAGCATGAAGTCCGTCTTCACAGGACCATACTTGGTATTGACCGTGCAGCCTTCCACAATGGGAAGAATATCACGCTGCACACCTTCACGGCTCACATCGGGGCCGCCGTGACTTCCGCGCTCGGCAATCTTGTCAATCTCGTCAATGAAGACGATACCGTTCTGTTCAGCGCGGGAAATGGCCTCTTCCTGCACAGCATCCATATCAATAAGCTTGGATGCTTCTTCCTGCATGAGCAGCTTGCGGGCTTCCTTCACCTTCACGTGACGCAGCTTGGTGCGCTTAGGCATCATGTTGCCCATCATATCACCAAGGCTAATGGAATTGCCGCCAACCTCCAACTGAGGCATGGCTTCCTCGACTTCGATTTCCAACTCACGCTCTTCCAGTTCGCCACGCATAAGCTGCTGACGAATGTCTTCACGCTTGCCGGAAAGCTTCTGCTGCTCTTCTGCGCTGGGCTCCTCTTCCTTCTTCTTGCCCAGAAGGAAATCGAGAGGATTGCTGGAAGCTTTTTGCGGCGGAGAAACCAGAAGGGTTACCAAACGGTCTTCCGCCAGCACCTTCGCGCGGGGCTCCACCTTTTTGGTGTACTCATCCTTCACCATGCGGATGGAGTTTTCAATCAAATCGCGAATGATGCTTTCTACGTCACGGCCGACATAACCGACTTCCGTAAACTTGGTGGCTTCCACTTTGATGAAGGGTGCATTAACCAGCTTTGCCAGACGGCGCGCGATCTCTGTTTTACCTACGCCCGTAGGTCCGATCATCAGAATATTCTTGGGACTGATTTCCTCGCGCATCTTCTCATCCACACGGGAGCGGCGATAACGATTGCGCAGTGCAATGGCAACAGACTTCTTGGCCTCATCCTGGCCGATAATATAACGATCAAGTTCCCGCACAATTTGACGGGGGCTCAGCTCTGCCATGGTGTTTCCTCCTCTCATACGTCTTCAACAATGACGTTGTCATTCGTATACACGCAAATGGAAGCGGCAATATGCAATGCCTTCTCTGCAATGTCGTGGGCAGACAGATCAGTATTGTCCTTCAGTGCCCGTGCTGCCGCAAGGGCATAGTTTCCGCCGGACCCAATGGCGGCGATGCCTCCGTCAGGCTCGATCACCTCACCCGTGCCGCTGAGGATCAACATGGTATCCTTATTGGCAACAATCATCAGGGAATCCAGCTGGCGCATGGCCTGGTCACCGCGCCAGCTCTGAGCCACGGCCACAGCTGCGCGTTCCAGATTGCCGCCGCACTGGGTCAGTTTCTCTTCAAATTTTTCGCACAGGGTAAATGCGTCAGAAACCGTGCCTGCAAAGCCGGTTACGACCTGTCCGCCAAAGATGCGGCGAACCTTACGGGCAGAATTCTTGAAAACAGTGTGTTCTCCCATGGTGACCTGACCGTCACCAGCAATAGCGATATGGCCGTCCTTCTGCACAGCGCAGATGGTTGTGCCGCGAAACGTTACGCTCATTTCATTCTCTCCTTTTTTCATCAGTGGCTTTCTTGCAGCCATTGACGAGACTGATTGTAGCAGCGCAATATGAACTACGAGTGAAGCTCTCAGGCCTCCAAGTCTGCCAGCCACTGCTTCATATAGTCCAGTGCCCGTGCAGAAACAGCTTCATACCGCTGCGCTTTGTTGCGGATTTTCTTGTGCTCCTTATCAATAGGCAGGCTATCGATGAGACCGAAGGAGCAATTCATGGGCTGGAAATTATGGTTTGGTGTACTAATGTAATGCCCCATAGCACCCATCGCCGTCAGGCTGGGAAGATCCACGGTACCGAGTCCGCGAAGATCCCGTCCCAGTGACAGGCCGCAAAGCAGGCCGCTGGCAGCGCTCTCAACATAGCCTTCCACGCCTGTCATTTGGCCGGCAAAATAAGTCTGCGGCCTTGTGATCATTTCAAAATGGCTGTTCAGGAAGCCTGGCGACTGCAGAAAGGTGTTGCGGTGCATCACACCATACCGGGCGAAAACGGCATTTTCCAGGCCGGGGATCATGCCAAAGACGCGTTTCTGTTCCGGGAATTTCAGCCTGGTCTGGAAACCTACAATATTGAAGAGTGTCCCCTGCTCATTATCCTGCCGCAGCTGTACCACGGCAAAGGCTTCTTTGTTTGTGCGGGGATCCTTTAATCCGACAGGCTTCATCGGGCCAAAGGCCAGCACCATGCGGCCACGCCGTGCCATGGATTCAACAGGCATGCAGCCCTCAAAAACCTTGGTTTCTTCAAATCCGTGCACCTCCGCGGTTTCAGCTGCGAGAAGTGCGTCCACAAAAGCGTTGTATTCCGCTTCGGTCATCGGGCAGTTGAGATAATCGTCTCCCCGATCATAGCGGGACTGGCGGAAGATTTTCTCCATGTCCAGCGATTCAAGGGTCACAATAGGCGCGGCTGCATCGTAGAAATTCAGCGTGCCCAGTCCCGGAAGCTTGGCAATGGACTGCGCCAGTGCGTCCGATGTCAGCGGCCCTGAGGCGATGATCACGGGTCCCTCAGGGATTTCAGTGATTTCTTCAGCAACCACATCCACCAAAGGATGCTCCGTCAGTGCCTTGGTGATATAACCGGAAAACGCATCACGATCCACAGCCAACGCACCGCCGGCAGGCACGCGTGCCTGATCAGCCGCCTTCATCACAAGGGAATCGCACAGACGCATTTCTTCCTTCAGAAGACCCACTGCATTGGTCAGTCGATCCGACCGCAGAGAATTGGAACAAACAAGCTCTGCCATCAGCGGCGAATGATGCGCCGGGCTCATTTTGTTGGGCTTCATTTCATAGAGGGTTACATGAATCCCCTGCTTGGCCAGCTGCCATGCGGCTTCGCTGCCAGCCAAACCCGCGCCAACAACGGTTGCGTGCAATTCTGCCATCTTACTCATCCCCTGCGTCATCTTGTTCTTCCGAATGGACTTCTACCCTGCAGCGGCAGGTTTCATTGGCACACAGGTGCCAGATTTCACCCTTGCGGCCGCGTTTTTCGACCATAAAGCTGCCGCACTGCGGGCACTTTTCTACCACGGGCTTCTCCCAAGATACGAAATCGCACTCGGGATAACGCTCGCAGCCGTAGAACTTACGATTTTTCTTGCTGGTTTTTTCCATGAGCCGCGCTCCGCATTTGGGGCATGGCGCATCGATGTAGGTGATAATCGGCTTGGTATTGCGGCACTCAGGGAAATTGGGGCAAGCCAGGAAACGGCCAAAGCGTCCCATTTTGTAGACCATCATGGCGCCGCACTTATCACACTGCACGTCGCTAACCTCGTCGTGCACCTCGATTTTTTCGATTTGCTGTTCTGCTTTTTCCAGCGTTTCTTCAAAGGGCGGATAGAACTCCCGCAGAATCTCCTTCCACTGGATCTTGCCCTCTTCCACCTCGTCCAGCTGTTCTTCCATCTTCGCCGTAAACTCGGTATCCACAATGTCCGCAAAGTATTCTTCCATCATGCTGGTAACCATGCGGCCAAGCTCTGTAGGATAGAGACGTTTTTTCTCACGGCTGACATAGCCGCGGGAAATAATGGTGGTGATGGTCGGCGCATAGGTAGAAGGACGGCCGATGCCCATTTCATCCATGGCACGAACAAGGGAGGCTTCTGTGTAGCGGGACGGCGGCTGCGTAAAGTGCTGTTCGCTTTCCACATCATCCACCACAACCTTGTCGCCTTCCTTCAGCGCAGGCAGGCTGGTTTCAGTGGTGCTGACCTCATCGTCCTGGCCTTCCTCATAAACGGAGGTGAAGCCGGCGAACTTCTTATGCTCGCCGTAGAAGCGCAGCCCT
Source organism: bacterium (assembly GCA_963618735.1). GTDB lineage: Bacteria > Bacillota > Clostridia > Christensenellales > Aristaeellaceae > CAKUFA01. The sequence goes on from CAVEUM010000015.1 coordinate 13,414, forward strand.
ACGTTGTCGCCGGTAAGCTCCATGGTCATGGTTTCGTACAGAGCAGGCATCATCTGACTGGTCAGGAATCGATTGTAGATCAGTCGATACAGGTTGTACTGCTCCTTGGTCAGGGATGCCTTGATTTTTTCAGGCGTACGGCGAACATCCGTAGGACGGATGGCTTCGTGGGCATCCTGCGCGTTCTTTCTGCCCTTGTACTCAATAGGTTTTTCAGGCAGATACTCGGGGCCAAAACGCTCCGGAATATAAGCACGCAGCGCGGTCATGGCTTCCTCACTGATACGCACGCTATCGGTACGAATGTAGCTGACGATACCTTGCGTACCTTCGCCCTCGATATCCACACCTTCGTAAAGCTGCTGCACTACCTGCATGGTCTTGGACGTTGTGAAGCCCAGCTTGCGGCTGGCTTCCTGCTGCAGGCTGGAGGTAGTAAAGGGTGCAGCAGGAGCTTTACGCTTTTCTGCTTTCTTAATTCCTGTGACCGTGAAGCTTGCATTCTGCACACGCTTAACCGCCGCTTCTGCTTCCACGGCATTGGTAATCTGAGCCTTTTGACCATCCAGCACCGAGAGCCTGGCCTGGAAATGCTGCTTCCGCCCATGAGCCTGCGGCATGAGCATCTTCGCCGTGACATCCCAGTATTCCTCAGGAATGAACGCCTCAATGTCTTCTTCACGCATGACCACCATGCGAGTAGCGACAGACTGCACACGGCCGGCAGAAAGTCCCTTTTTCACCTTTGCCCACAGGAGCGGGCTGATTTTGTAGCCAACCAGACGATCCAGAACACGGCGTGCCTGCTGAGCATCCACCAGCTGCATATTCAACGGACGCGGGTTCTTGATGGCGTTCTGAATAGCCTGCTTGGTAACCTCGTGGAACTCGATACGGCACGGTGTGGTCGTATCCACATTGAGAATCTGACCCAGATGCCAGGAAATAGCTTCGCCTTCGCGGTCAGGGTCAGTTGCAAGCAGAATCTGCGAAGCATTTTTTGCTTCTTTGCGGATTCTGCTCAAGATGTCGCCGCGGCCGCGGATGGTGATATACTTCAAGTCAAAGTCGTTGTCCACATCAACGCCGATCTGCGATTTAGGAAGATCGCGTACGTGACCCTGAGAAGCCTCCACTTTATAGCCCTTGCCAAGAAACTTGGTAATGGTTCGCGCTTTTGCTGGAGACTCCACAATGATAAGTTTCTGCTTTGTGGTTGCCATTGGTTATCCTGCCTCCAAATAAAGATGTTATATGCGTATGTACATTTTTCCGGGCAATGGGCGAATAAGACCCATGAGCTGAAGCATAGTCAGCGTTCCGGAAAGCTCCGAAACGGCAAAGCCTGTTTCTTCGGCAAGCTGATCGAAGGATTTTTCTTCACCGGTAACAGCCTTCAAGACAGCCCGCTGCGCTTCTGTCAGCGGAGGAAGCGTCTTTTTTGCTTCCTCCTGTTTCGCCCGTGTGTCCCCTGCCCATTCCATATCTGCAAGAATATCGGCAGAGGTCGTAAAATAATTGGCACCTTCCCGCAGCAGCTGGTGCGCGCCATCCGCCCAGTCAGTGTCTATTTTCCCGGGATAGGCGTATACTTCGCGCCCTTGATCCAGCGCGTGCTGTACCGTATGCATGCTGCCGGACTGCTTCCTGCATTCCATCATGATGACAGCTTTGCTGACCCCTGACAGAATTCTGTTTCGCACAGGAAAATGATGCGGCAGTGCAGGCGTTCCCGGCGGGTATTCACTGAGAAGAACACCGTCATGCTCCAGCAGACGCTTCTTCAGCGGTGCATTTTCAGCGGGATAGTCAATATCCAAACCGCAGCCAAGAACAGCAGCCGTTGGGCTTCCGCCATCCAGGCAGCCCTGATGCGCGGCGGCATCAATGCCAAGCGCCATGCCGCTGACGATGGTCACCCCTGCTTCGCTGAGCTCTCTGGCGATCCTGATTGTGGCTTGTATGCCGCCAGGGGAAGCTTTCCGTGAGCCTACCATGGTGATGCACTTGCCATCCAGGCAATCAGGATTCCCTTGATAAAACAGGGCCATTGGCGGATCGGAAATCTGGCGAAGGAGCTCTGGGTAGTGACTGTCCTTCTGCTGAAGAATGCCGATGTTGTGCTTTTGCAGCGTCAGCATAAGCTGATGCATGGCATCACGGTTTGCATTTGCTGCAAGCTTCTGCAATGGCTCAGACGGAATGAAGCCCTGAAAAGCCTCCACGCCATCTGACAGCAAAGTTTCGTATACCGCTTCTGCACTGCCGAACTCATCCATCAGAGTCCTGAAGCAATCGTAGGACAGGCGTCCATTTGCCAGCCATGCGATGCATCCGTCTTCCCGTGAGTACCGCATGTCTGTCCACCTCCCTGGCGTTTGCGGTCGAAAGCAAAAGGAATGATGATGCAAATTCCTTAAAGAAAACACATTCAAGGAGTCATGGCACATGCTAACACAGTTCGTTCAAAAAATCAACGTTTCTTTTTTTGACTTTCTTCCTGCGGCTTCCTTCTTTCCTTGACAAAGCCAATGGAAACGCATAGAATACCTATGATTGAAACGCCTGATGAAAGGAGGACGTTTTTTGTGTCTCGACGCATATTCGCCCTGCTGTGTGTTGCTTTGCTTCTGCTTTCTTCCACTTCTGCTCTGGCAGGTGGATTTTCAATAGAAACCGATGAACTTACCGATGCGCAGAAGCTGGTTCGCGGTTATGATGCCGATGCAGGATATATTTACGTCAATTACGGTCGCTATCCCTATGAAGCAGACGGTGCCATTGCTCCTGTCCTTTGGCGTGTGCTTGGCGTTGATGAAGACGGTTGGGCACTGCTTCTGACGGAATATGTGATTGACTTTGCCATGTACAACACGGAAAAGGTCAACATTTACGAGTGGAAGGGCAACACCATTTACCACACGCTGAATGATACCATGCGCGCGGAAATGTTCACCGATGAGGAGCTTACCGCTGTACGCTACTCCGAGGAAAAGGGATGGCTGTATTATCTGGACAACGAGGATTACCGCAACACGGATTACGGCTTCCGTCATTGGCAGCTGAAGCCGCAAAAAGAACGCTGCTGTCTGCCGACACCTTATGCTATGACGCACCCCAACGCTTGGCAGGACAAGAGCAACAACTGCACCTGGTATTTCTCCACGGGCATTCCGCGCAGAGGCTATCATAATCTGATTGGCTATGACGGACACACCTCCACGGCGGCCAATAACCGCTACGGCGGCGTGCGCTGTGCCTGCAAGCTAGACCTGAGCATGCTGAGCAATGCCTCTGGCAGCGGCACCAAAGATGATCCCTACAGTTTCGAGGTTGTGAAGTAACATGAAATCAACGTGCCGCAGAATAGGCTTGCGGCACGTTGATTTTTTATTTTGTCAGAAGAGTCTGCGCAACGCTTGCGGCGTTTGCCATGGCTTCCTGCATAAGTGCCTGTGCGTCATTGCCATCAAGGTCTAGGCCTTCTGCACGAATGGAGGTGAAGTTTGCAATTCCAAGCGCCTGAAGAACCGCCTTCATGTACAGCGCACCCCAGTCATTGTCGCGAATCGGGCTGCCTGCGGTGGTCACGTACACGGCTTCTGTTCCCTTACACATGCCGACACACTGGTCGTTTACGTAGTGGAAAGTAAGGTTCCGCACATACATATTTTCAACCCACACCTTCAGGATGGAAGGAAAAGAAAGATCCCAGTACGGAGCGGCAATAACCACCATATCCGCCTGCTGAAACTGCAAGGCATAGCGGAAGAAGGAGTCGTTCCATGCCTGCGCGTCACACAGGGCTTCTTTCATCTCCAGTGTTTGCATGTCAACGCTTTGAAGATGCATTTCCGTTAAATCCTGCTCGATGATTTCCCAGTCTTCCGTTCGAAAATGGTCAAGGAAGCTTGATGCCAATTTCAGCGTGCGGGACGCTTCTTTTCTGGGGCAGGCATTCACAAATAACATTTTTTTCATCATTCAAATTCCTTTCATCGCTTGATGTATTGTTATTTACGAGAGGAAAGACAAAATTCCTGCCGCGGATATTTTCATTTCTGCGCATGCATTGCAGGATTTCTGCGACAAAAAGGCGAATAGGAACAACAAATGCCCACGGAAATCCGTGAGCGAAACATTTTGAGCTGGATCAGGAGGTTGATCTAAGTGAAGAAAATCGTTGCAATGCTCCTTTGTATCTCTATGTGCCTGAGTTTGATCTGCGTGTCTGCTATGGCAGATGATGTTCCTTCCGTTGCCGTTGTCGCGGCAGGCGGACTGGGCGACCGTTCTTTCTACGATTCCTCCAATGAAGGATTGGAATTGCTGGCCAGCACCTATGGCAATGTCACCAAGGTCATTGAATGCAAGGAGAATGGCTCCATGTATCTGACCGGTTTGGCAGATGCTGCCGAAACCTGCGATGTGGTGTTTGCAGTGGGCTGGCAGTTTGTCGATGCACTGCCCGAAGCCGCTGAAGGCTATCCGGATACCAAGTTTGTGTGGATTGACAATGAGCTGGAAAACAACACCTACGACAACGTGATGTCTGTGGTGTATGCACAGAATGAGGGCTCCTTCCTGGTGGGCTACATTGCCGGCAAGCTGAGCAAGACGGGCGTTGTTGGCGCTGTCGGCGGCCAGGATTGCGCAACCATCAATGACTTCTTGGTAGGCTATGAAGCTGGCGCAAAATACGCCAACCCCGATATCAAGGTTGATACCCGCTATGCCAATGGCTATGAAGATCCTGCCAGCGGCAAGGAATGCGCTTTGGCACTGTATGATGCCGGCTGCGACATTGTGTTTGCTGTTGCAGGCAAAACAGGCAATGGCGTGTTTGAAGCCGCCAAGGACACTGGCAATTATGCCATCGGCGTAGACAGCGACCAGAAGTACATCAACCCTGATGTGATTATCTGCTCCATGGTAAAGGAAGTTGGCAAGTCTGTTTTTGACATTGTAGCCAATATGGATACTCGCTTCCAGCCCAGCACCACTTGGACTGCTGACATGGCTACGGGCTACATTGACGTAGGCTATGGCGATGACACCATGACCCAGCAGGTCAGCGATGAACTGAAGGCAGAAGTCGAAGAGCTGCGTGAAAAGATCATCAGCGGTGAAATTGTTGTTCCCACTGCCATGAATTAAGGTACGACACGGCAGCAATGCTCCACAGAAGATTGGGCATTGCTGCCCTTTTTCCATATCATGCCCATAGAAAGCGAGGCGTTCCCGCTTGAGCAATGCCCAATCTCCAATTGTGTCCTTCTCCCATGTATCCATGCAGTTTCCCGGCGTGCTGGCCAATGATGACGTTTCTCTTGATATTCGCAAAGGAGAAGTGTTTGCATTGGTCGGTGAAAATGGTGCCGGCAAATCGACCCTGATGAACATTCTGTATGGCATTAACACGCCGTCAGCAGGCCAGGTTTATGTGAAAGGTGAAGAAATCAAGAGCTTTTCGCCCAGCACCTCCATCGCACATGGCGTTGGCATGGTTCACCAGCATTTCATGCTTGTTCCGTCCTTTACTGTGGCACAGAATATCGTCATGTGCGGCGAGCCGCGTCATCATCGCATTTTCTACGATTTTCACAAGGCCAATCAAATCGTTGAGGATCTGGTGCAGGAGTATGGGTTGCGAGTTAATCCGAAGGATCGTGTGCAGGATATCAGTGTCGGACAGCAGCAGCGGGTTGAGATTCTGAAGGCATTGCATCACGGTGCAGACGTTCTGATTCTTGATGAGCCTACTGCCGTGCTGACGCCCCAGGAAACGGATGAGCTGTTCGCAGTGATCCGCCGCATTGTGCATGAGAAGCAAATGACGGTGATCATCATCACCCATAAGCTATATGAGGTGATGGCCATTTCCGATCGTGTGGGCGTTATGCGTCAGGGCAAGCTTATTGACGTATGTGAAACGAAGAACGTGAATGAGCGTATTCTTGCCTCGATGATGGTCGGTAAAGAAGTTCTGCTGGACGCGTTGAATCGCGAAAACCAGGCATCTGATCAGGAAGCTGTCATCGATGTGGAGGATTTGCATGTATCGGATGCGCGTGGTCTCCCGGCGGTTCGCGGCGTTTCACTGAAGGTACACAAGGGCGAAATCCTTGGCATTGCAGGCGTGGAAGGCAACGGACAGAGCGAATTGATCGAAGCTATTACGGGCATGTGTGCCATCAAGAGCGGATCTGTGAAAATTCAAGGCCAAAACATTCAGGGCCTCACCCCTGGAAAGATTCGCGAGCTTGGTTTGGCGCACGTGCCTGAAGATCGCATTGCAACAGGCGTTTCCGCATCTGCGGACATCACGGATAATCTTCTGGTTGGCAAAGAAAAACTCCCTGAATTCTCCGTGGCAAAAATTCATTTGAAGCGGCGTGCAATTAAAAAATACGCCAGACAAAT
>CAVEUM010000015.1:19846-40855 GCA_963618735.1 bacterium
GGCATCGATACAGAGGTTGGCTCCCTTTCAGGCGGCAATATGCAAAAGGTTGTGGTTGCACGGGAATTTTCCTTTGGCACGCCGGTGCTGATCATTGCCCAACCTACCCGCGGCGTAGATATCGGCGCCATGGACTTTATTCATCAGCAGATTATGAGCAAACGCAACGCCGGCTGTGCGATTCTGCTTGTCAGTGCGGATCTTGATGAACTGTATCGCCTGTCTGACCGCTTGCTGACCATCTTTGAAGGCAAGATCACTGGCGAGTTTAATCCTGAAACCGTCAGCAAAGCGGAGCTCGGCTATTACATGACCAACGCCGGAAAGGAGCAAGAGGCATGAAATCCAAGGCAAAAATTCAGTACTTGATCAGCCTGATGATCAGCGTGCTTCTGGCGCTGGTGCTTGGCGGCATTATTATGGCGCTTACAGGGCATGATCCATTGGAAGGCTACGGCGCCCTAATCACAGGAGCACTTGGGACAAAGCGCGGTATTGGCAACACCCTGGCAAAAACCGCTACCCTTTGCCTTACAGGCCTTGCAACAGCCGTTGCGGCAAAGGCAGGCATCTTTAATGTGGGCGGCGAGGGTCAATTGTATCTGGGTGCTATTGCTTCCGCTTACGTGGGCGCTAAATTGACAGGAGTGTCCCCCTGGCTTGCCATTCCCCTGTGCCTGCTGGCTGCAATTGCGGCAGGCGGCATTTATGCGTTGCTCCCTGCAGTGCTGAAGGTGAAGCTGAAGGTCAACGAAGTGATTACGACCATCATGCTGAACTCCGCAGCCATTTACTTCTGCTCCTACCTTGCCAATGGTCCATTGAAAACCGCTGAAAAAGGCGTATCTGCCGGAACGGACGCCATTGACAAATCCTTCATGTTTTCCAAGCTGATCAAGATGTCTTCTCTGACAGAAAGCATCTTTCTCGCAGCGGGCATTGCGCTGTTTGTCTGGTATCTCATGAGCCGCACCACTGTCGGTTATGAAATGCAGCTGACGGGTCAGAATAGTCGGTTTGCCAGGTACAGCGGCATCAAGTCAGACAAGCTGGCCATTGGCAGCATGATCCTGTCAGGTGCCATCTGCGGTCTGGTGGGCATGTTTGAGGTGTTTGGGCAGCATGGGCGCTTTATCGAGTCTGTTTCTAAAGAGTTCTATTTCGATGGCATGCTGGTGGCCATGATCGTCCACTACAAGCCTTTGGGTATTATTCTGATGAGCTTTTTCTTCGGCATTTTGCAAATCGGTGCCACCGCCATGGAGTCCCGTGTGGGCATCTCCAGTGAACTGATCCTGATCGTGCAGTCGATTATTATCTTCTTCATGGCGGCAGAGGAAGGCATTCTTGCTTCCATTCAGGCATGGAGAATCAAGCGCAACGCCGCATCAGGGATTGCGAAGGAGGCGACGGAAAAGTGAACTGGTCAAGTATCTTCAATATTGGCCTGATGCAGAACACCCTGCGCACCGCAACGCCGGTGATTTTGGCAGGCCTTGGATGCCTGATGACAGAACATGTTGGCATGATGAACATCGGCATTGACGGCATGATGATTGTGGGTGCCTTTGTTGCTGTGCTGGCCAGTTACTTTCTTGGCAGTTGGATCATGGCTTTGGTGTGTGCGCTGCTGGCTGGCATTTTGCTTGGGCTTTTCTATGGTCTGTTCGTCGTCAAGTTTAAGAGCGATGAATTTATCATCGGCGTTGCACTGAACATCTTTGCAGGTGCATTGACGGTTTTCCTTTTGCGCACGATTTTCAATGTGAAGGGTGCATTTTCAGATCCTGCGATCGTTCCCCTGCCAAAGCTTAGCGTTGACTGGCTGGAGAACATTCCTGTGATAGGCCCCCTGCTAAACAACAACACACTGTTAGTCTATGTCAGCTGGGTGCTGGTGCTGGTGTGCTGGCTGTTCATCTATCGGACGCCTGCAGGCTTCTGGCTCCGTGCAGCGGGCGAGCATCCTCAATCCCTGCGCACCGCAGGCAAAAGTCCTGAAAAGATGAAATACCTCGCTTCCGTGCTTTGCGGAGCACTTAGTGCCATTGCGGGTGCCCACCTGTCTCTGGGATATTTGACCATGTTCTCTGAGAACATGACCAACAGCAAGGGCTATGTGGCTGTTGCTTGCGTGATTTTCGGCCGTGCCAATCCGCCTTTCGTTTTCCTGGCCGCGCTTCTCTTTGGCTTTATTGACGCCCTTGGGACTCGGCTGCAGAGTGTTGGTGTCGACCCGACCCTTACAAAGATTTTCCCCTATGTCGGAACGGTGCTGATGATGGTCCTGCTGGCTGTGCGGGATCAGGCGAAAAAGAAGAAAGCAACGCAAATTGCAAAGTAATGTTCAAGACACCTGTCTCTTTCCCTGGAGGCAGGTGTCTAAAACATCCGAGGTTGCTTTTCCGGAGTCTTTCATGCTATAATGGCATGGATTCGTAGCTAGAAACAATAACGAAGGAGTCATCCTTGTGAAGATTAGTAAAAAAGATGCCCTCATGTGGTTTCAGTTCTTTGCGGAATTGCCGGAAGATGAACCGCTCATGTGTCACCAGCAGGAAATTGTCTTAGCCACGCTTGCACAGATTGAGCGTGCAGTTGATGCCCGCCGTGATGTGCTCAAGCAGCGCATTCCCCACCTGAAATCCCTGCAGGGACGAACCATGTTTGTTGGCCCTGATGATCACTTCCCCAAGGGGTGCAAGTCCTGCCTGTTTGGCACAGGCCTGAGCGCAATCCGCAAGACGAACAAGTGCAATGCAAAGTGTCCGTTCTGCTATGATTACGGCGTGCTGGATTGCATTCCCCCCATTGGCGAAGGTATGTGGGAGATTGGCGGAACGAAATTCTACGAGAAGGATCTTCCTTTGCTGATGTCCATTCAGAAAAAGCCCACGGGCATCGCCTATGTGTACCTTGAACCTTTTATGGAAATCGAGGTTTACGAGAACATTATCCGCATCTTCCATGAGGCCGGCGTGTACCAGCACATGTATACCAACGGTATTCTGGCCACTGAAGAAACACTGAAGATGCTTGCGGATGCAGGCCTAAATGAGCTCCGTTTCAACCTAGGCGCATCCAACTGTTCTGATAAGGTGATTGAGAACATCCGCATTGCAAAGCAGTACATCCCCATGGTAGGCATTGAAACGCCCATGACCCGCGAATTTTTTAGCAGCTTCATGAAGAAGAAAGAGGCTATTATGGCCACCGGGCTGGATTTCATGAACTGCGCTGAGCTGCATCTCAATGCCAATAATCTGGGCAATTATTGGGGTGAAAATATGTATCAGTGCCGACAGGGCTATCTGTCCCCTGTTTGCAGCCGCGAAATGACGCTGGAGCTCATGCGCATGGCAGATGAAGAGCAGTGGCCCTTTGTCATCCATGATTGTTCCAACGACACCAAGTTTGCCCGTGACTTGAACCTGAAAGCAAAAGAAGGCGGCTGGTTCGGCGCCAGCAGCTATGCGGGCGAATTTGATCGTCTTCCCTTCGAGGCATTTTTGCCCGTGCTGATGGATGAAGACTTCAAGTTTGTGGAGGAAGAGCCTCTGCCAAAGGGTTATCGTCCGGGTGATATCGTTTTGTAATAGAAAAGGAGGCTGTTGCGCATGTGCGGCAGCCTCCTTTAATAATAATATTATTATTCTATGATTTTTCTGACGGCAAAAACTCGATTAGACACATCCTGGAATTCCTCAGGCGTCAAGGACTGCGCACCGTCGCAAAGCGCATTCTTGGGATCGTTGTGCACCTCGATAATCAATCCATCTGCACCACAAGCAGCTGCTGCGACAGCCATGGGCTTTACCAGACGGCTGACGCCTGTAGCGTGGCTGGGGTCAACGATAACAGGCAAATGCGTCTTTTCATGGAGCACAGGAATGGCGCTCAAATCCAGCGTATTTCTGGTGGCCGTTTCAAAAGTACGAATGCCGCGTTCACACAGCACGATCTGCTCGTTGCCGCCAGCCATAATGTATTCGGCGCTCATCAGCAATTCCTGAATCGTGTTTGCCAAGCCGCGCTTGAGCAGAATGGGCTTGTTGATCTTTCCAAGCTTCTTCAGCAATTCAAAGTTCTGCATGTTGCGTGCGCCCACCTGAATCACATCGACATCTTCAAACAGGGGCAAATCTGCCGCATCCATGATTTCGGTAACAATCGGCAGACCAGTGGCTTCCTTTGCCTTCAGCAAGAGGCGAAGACCTTCATCGTGCAATCCCTGGAAAGCGTAAGGAGACGTGCGGGGCTTGAACGCGCCACCGCGCAACAGCGTTGCGCCGGCTGCCTTCACGGACTTCGCCACAGAAATGATTTGTGCCTCATTCTCTACAGAGCATGGTCCGGCGATAATCTGGAAATTTCCGCCGCCGATTTTCACACCGCCTGCATCCACCACGGTGTCTGTTGGATGAAACTTGCGGTTGGCCTTTTTGTAAGGCTCCTGCACACGGCGTACCGCTTCCACCGCATCCAGCGATGTAATCATGTCCTCATCCACTCTGGTGGTATCACCGACCAAGCCCATGATTGTGCAGCTTTCGCCCTGCGACATGTGAATTTTTAACCCGAGACCCGTGAAAAAATCCTGCAATTTGGTAATCTGATCCTGCCGTGCTTCCTGCTTCAAAATAACGATCATGGTTGTGTTTCCTCCGTCCTACAAATCTTACTAAAGAAAAACCCCACAGCACAGGGCTGCAGGGCAATGGATGAATCCACGTCAACTTACGCCCTGCACAAACTGTACAGCACGTAATAATAGTAGCCAAAGCGACTGCTATTCATGACATGCATCCTCCTTCTTTCTTTATGGTCATATCATACACCATTTCTTGCTGGTTGGCAATAGCATTCGGGAAAAAATTATCAGCCGGCGTTGGTGTCCTCCAAATATTTTTCCAGTTTGCGTTTCACCCGTTGAAGTGCATTATCAATGGACTTGACGTGGCGATCGAGATTTTCGGCGATTTCCTGATAGCTCTTTCCGTCCAGGTAGGCATTCAGCACCTCTTGCTCCAGTGGAGAAAGGACCTCACCAATCTTGTGATGAATATTTTTCAGATCCTCCTGGCTGATAATCAGATCCTCGGGATTGGTGGCACGCCCTTCGATAATCACGTCCAGCAATGTCCGATCCGACTCTTCGTCATACAGAGGTTTGTTCAGCGATACATAGCTATTCAGCGGGATATGCTTTTGGCGCGTCGCTGTTTTGATGGCCGTAATGATCTGCCGCGTAATGCACAATTCAGCAAAGGCACGAAAAGAGCTCAACTTATCCAGCCGATAATCCCGAATGGCCTTATACAGGCCAATCATGCCTTCCTGCACAATGTCTTCATGATCCGCACCAATGAGGAAATAGCTTCTGGCCTTGGAGCGAACGAAGTTCTTGTACCGTCCCAACAAGTATTCTGTTGCTACAGAATCGCCTGCCTGGCACAGGGCAACAATCTCCTCATCCGTTTTTTCTGCCAGATGCTCAGGACAAGCACCATCGTCCTGTGCCTGCTCATTTAGCTCAGGCAGAACGATCGCTGCTTCCTGTTCATCATCCGCATTGCGGGCACGTTCTATGGCATTCATGGCTTCCAGCTCTTCCTCTGTAAAGCCCATGTCACGGTCTTCCATCGTTTGGTTCCTGCCTTGCAAGTAATTAGCCCCTTCGCATTTTCTCCAGGGCCTCCAGCGTTTCATCACCAACCCGACTGGCAATGGAACTTTTCCGTCGGGTGGATTGCTGCTGATGCGCCTGTATACCGCTGTTGTGCGCCTGCCGCATTTCCAGCAGCAGCTCGCGGGATGTAAGCCTGATTGCGCCTGTTGACAATACCTGCGACTGCTCCAGGCCATCGCTTGTCGCGACACGCACCTGCCGATATTTCGGCACCTGCGCTACAAGCCGTTCAATGTAGCTGTCAGCCGTTTCTCCCTGTTTGGTGAACACAAGCCTTAGATTGCCATAGGTTTCTTCGGTGGCAACCCGACGCCCTGAACGGTATCCGTCAAAAACAAGGACGATTTCCTCACCCGAGTAGCCACTGTACTCCTCCAGGTGATGCTGCAGTTTATCCCGGCTCTCATCCAGGCTCCACGCATGCCTTTCGGCTTCCTTCCATGCGCCGATGACATTGTAGCCATCGACAATCAGGAGCGGTTTCATGCCTTGCGGGAAGCCAGCACGCGATACATCATGACGCCTGCGGCAACGGATGCGTTCAGGCTGTCGATGCTGCCTTCCAGCGGCAGAGAAACGCGATAATCGCAGTTCTCCAGCGTCAGACGAGAAATGCCATCGCCCTCTGCGCCGATGATCAGCGCCACGCCGCCATGGAAATCAACCGTCTGATAATCAGCACCATCCATGGTAACTGCATAGGTCCAGACGCCGCGCTTCTTCAGATCCTCCATGGTGCGATTCAGGTTCGTCACACGTGCAACCTTCATGTGCTCCACGGCACCTGCGGAAGCCTTGACGGCAGCAGGGGTCAGACCCACGCTGCGGCGCTCAGGAACGATCACGCCATGAGCACCAACGCACTCAGCTGTACGAATAATAGCACCCAGGTTATGAGGGTCGGTTACACCATCCAGCAGAATCAGGAAGGGATCTTCCCCGCGCTCCTGTGCTACTTCCAGCATGGATTCCACCGTTGCATACTGATAGGCAGATGCAAAGGCCAGCATGCCCTGATGGTGGAGGGTGATTTCATCCAGACGGCTCTTCTCAACTTCCTGCACGATGATATGGTTTTCCCGTGCCATCTGCACAATTTCACGGGCAGAGCCGGAAAGCTCACCGCGCTGCACCAGAAGCTTTTCGATATCGCGGCCGCTGCGGATGGCTTCACGAATCGGATTACGGCCGCTGAGCAGATTCTCAGGCAATTCTGCCTGAACAGGAACAGGCTTCACAGGAGCGGGAACGGGCTTTGCAACAGGAACTGCAGGCTTGCGAGGAGCCTCAGGTGCACGATGCTCGAAATCGCGATAGTTACGGCCTGCACCCTGCTCCTGACGAGCAGGACGGTAAGATCCCTTATTGGCAGGGCGATCGTTGCCGAAACGGCTATTCTGGCGGTCACCCTTGTTGCCATACTGCGTACGATGGTCATCGTGTCCGCCAAAGCTGGCACGGCCATCACGGTAGTTGCTTGCCTTGTAGCCGGTGCGATGCTGACCGTCCTTTTCGCCCTGCTCGGGGCCGAAACGGCGGCTGTTGTTGTTTCCGCGGTAGTGGGTTCCTTCGTCATCCCAGGAGCCCTGCGCGGCATAATTCGTCTTGTGAGGATGGTGATTCGGTGCGTCTTTATAGAAAGCCATTGTTCATTCTCCTTACTGCTCTGATTGCTTCAATTCTTCGATCATTGCCGCCCGTGCCTGGCGGATCTCCTTTTGATGGCCGCAGCATTTTTCGCCCTCCGGGCAAGCGCCGTGCAGACATCCGGGACCAGCGTCCGCAAAAAGCGCAGGCGCCACTTCCATGCACAGTCGATGCATCTCTGTCGCCAGAGTGCGAATTTCCCACTGGGCACGGTTGCACATCCTGAGGCTAAAGAAATGCCGCAGCTCACGGACATTCATGGTTACCATCAGGCGGGTTTCGCAGCCGCCCGGCAGAACGAAACGAGCGTCCTCATTAGCGCCTTCGCCGCAAGCACCGAGCTTCTCCTGCCATGCCACGTACCATGCGTGCATCTGATCCATCTGTGCCTCGTACTCTGCCACAGCATCCTCGCCCAACGCCTCAATTTTGGGAGGAATAATGTATCCAAAGCCCTTTTCATAGGAAACATAGCGCTGGCTCTGCACAGAGAAGGAAGCCAGACGATGCCTTGTCAGCTGTGCCAGCAGAACACGGCTAACCCCTTCAATGGCGAAGGTGAAGGACGCATGCTCCATCACGGATTCGTGTCCCATGTTAAGGATGCGATTGCAAAATTCGGTTTGATCTTTAGCGGTCACACGCTGGAGCAGGTCATCCACTGTGGCGCGTGAATAGCAAAGCCGCGCGCCTAACGCGACAACCTCCTCCGGGGAAAGCGTGTGACGAATCAGAGCCACATGCTGCTTTACTGCCGGCATTCATTTTCCTCCTGACTGACAGCAAACAGGTGAAGCAGCCGCTCCTCCTGACCTGTCAGATATAAGTAGCCGCACAGAGCCTCCAGTGCCGTGGACTTTGCATAATCCGCCGGATCCTGATGCCTGGGTGCTGCGTGTCGGGCATGCGCATTGCGTCCTCTGCGAACCACATCCCGCTCATCATCTGTCAGGAGTGCTTCGATCTTGTCCATTGCTATCGCCTGCGCGTGAGCATTCACTCCTGCGACTGCATCCTGATGCATGTGATGGGCATTCTTTCCTTTGGCAATTAACCGCGTGCGAATCAGCAACGTCCATACAGCGTCCCCTAAGTGCGCTAACTGCAGAGGACTGCGTAACCGCGCCTCCTCGGGCAATGACGCCGGAAATTCCATTAAGGACATCGATTCGCCTCCCATGACCATGGATTGCACCGTGCCTTCGGACATGTGCACATCAAGATATTATAGCATAGTTTCCGTGAAATGAACAACTGTTTTTTCAATCCATTTGCGCGAGATGCGTCAATTTCTTAATCAGCAAACTGTACAATCGCACCCAGCAAGCCAGGACCTGTATGAATGGCCAGCGCAGGACTGACCGGGCTAATGAAGGACGTAACCACGTCCAGCTGCTCGCACATGCGATCACGGAGTTTCACGGCATCTTCATAGGCGTTGCCGTGAACAACAGCCAGACGAACACGGCAATTGGCGTAACGTTTGCCGAACTCATCACACATGGTGGTCAGTGCATTATTGAAACCGCGTGCCTTTGCCAGCGTCTGATACACGCCATCGTCATTCACGAAAATAACGGGCTTCAGCTGAAGCAGGGTGCCCACAACGCCTTCCACCATGCCGATTCGGCCGCCTTTGCGCAGAAATTCCAGTGTGCGGATGACAAACGTGCCCAGTTGTGTTCCGCGGACATGATCCAGGTGCTCCATCGTTTCTTCCACCGTCATGCCCTTTGTCAAATCTTCTGCAGCCTGCAGCACCAGCAAGCCAAGACCGCAGGACAACGTGTGCGAATCATACACGTCAATCTGCATATCTGTGAAATCTTCCGCCAGAATGCGCACCATGTTGTAGGTGCCGCTGAGGCCAGAGCTCATGGAGATGTGCAGAATACGGGTGCACCCCTCTTCGCGAAGCTGACGATAGAGGGCAGATACGTCCTCCGGCAGGGGCAGTGAAGTCTTGGGAACCTCTGTTTTGAGCACCTCATAAAGCTCCTCCTGGGAGATTTCTACACGATCCCGAAATTCCCCCTGACTGGTCGCTACACGCAAAGAAACCAGACGAATATCGTATTCGGCCAGCTGATCATCGCCAAGGTCACAGGATGTATCCGTAACGAGTGCCACTCGGTCATCGCCAATCATAAACATGCAAAAGCCCCCATTCTTCGCCTCATTTGAAGCAAAAAGGTTCTAAGAAAATTATAAACATAACAGGATGGCAAGTCAAGCATGGACAAGGTATTTGCGATACTTCTGCCTGATGAAAAAGCAAGCGGCAGAAATATTGACCTCTGCCGCTTGATACTCACTTCAGGAAAATGGCCATCGCATAGCCTTCATAGCCATTATAGCGAACTTTGACCCAACTGTCACCGGGAATTAAAACAGTTACAGTCGCACCGTGCGGAATACGCGTTAAGACTTTGCCGGATGTTTGGGATGGTGCACTGCGTAGATTCACAAAGGTTTTCTGCGGATGATTCACTGTCTTAACCGGAACCCCAGGCAGATTATACAGCTTCAAATAGCTGGTCATCATGTAACCCACGGCACCTGTCTTGACTACTTGTACCTTGCACCATTCCGTTCCCTGGTGAAGCATGGTCACCTTGGTTCCATTAGCAAACTGCCCCACCACACGCGCGGTTTTGGAAGGGCTCTCCCGCAGGTTCAGCAGCTGTGTTGAACGAGGATTGGTGACAATCGCATAACTGTTGGTCGTGGAGGAGCTGCCAGAGGATGAGGCGCTGCTTTGACTGCTTGCCTTCTTCACTTCGCTGGGCGAAAGAAGTCCATCCTTCAAATAAGTGGAGTTCATATACCCTACCTGGCCGTCAATGGATACCATGCTCCAGCCGTTTCCCTTTTGCAATACCATGACGTAGTTGCCGCCGTAGTACATACCGAGGCTGGCATAACTCATGCCGGGTCCAACACGAAGATTCAAGCCGGAATTGTTAGGCGTTACAATGGTCGCATACTGTTCACTGTAGGCAACCGTTGCGCCAACCACGGTCACGTACTCTTCACGGAGATACCCTTCCTGCCCGTTCACACGAACATGATACCAGCCGTCGGAAAGATCCAGCATGATCAAAGGGGCGGTATTGTAATAAATACCCAGAACCGTCGCGGTATAGCTCGGCCAGGAGCGAAGGTTCAGGAAGGCGTTGCTCTTGGGGTTTGTTACCTTGGCAATCGCTGTTACAGACGGTGTAACAACCTCCACATAATTCATGCTCATGTAGCCGGACTTGCCGTCAGGTGTGGTCACATAGTACCAGTTGCCGCTTTCACCTGTGATGGACACCCACGTACCGCGCGAGTAGCTGCCAAGCTTGGCAGAATACTGCGTTGCCTGCTGGCGGAGATTCACATTGTCTTCCTGATAGATCACGCCAAAAGACGTGCTGTACGCTTTCGCATGATTTACAGGAATCCCCGTTAGCAGCAGCAACGCTGCCAGCACCAATCCCAACGCGCGCTTGAGCTTTGCCATTGCCATCCCCTCCTCTAAGCAGGCATTTCGCTGCTTTACCATTTCTACAACCATAAAACGGAGAAAGAATCACTTTTCTTCCCGTTATTTTAAAAAAATTCAGGAGAGAAGATACAGTGTTCTTCTCTCCTGATGTCCAATCGCTTCTTATTCGCCAAGGATGGTTTTTGTCCAGTTCTGCGTATCCTTAACACCAAAGCCTGCAGGATATACGCCGCTTACGCGCAGGACAAATCCCATGTCAGCATTGTAGTTATTCTTCGCACTGACCACGGTCACTTGCTCGGAAACGCAGGTGCTGTCATCTGTTTCAGGAAGAATGGAGGTAAGTGCAGGAATTACCGTATTGGGAACGGTGGGTTTCACTTCTGACGGAGGCGTGACCCGCAGCGTATACGTTGCGGGATAGACTTCCTCCATCTGCCAGTAGCCGTACTGATCAGAAGTTGTCTCTTGCACAACCTGACCATCGCGCATCAGTTCAATTTTCACATTGGCAAGGCCCTGCTCATCATAGTCCCACAGGCCATCGCCGTTTTCATCCAGCCAGCACAGGTCGCCCAGCTTGCCAGGCAGCACGCTGCCAATGTTCATGTCCTGATAGGCTTCTGTCATCTTGACGGTAATGGCGCCGCTCTGACCCGTTCGTCCGCTGCATTGTGCCACCACGCTGACCTGCGTACCGTCCGCGAGACGTTCATCATCAGGCTCCACCACCAGGTAGCCCTCGGGCAACTGAACGGAAAGATAGTAATCATCAGGCAGCAGCCCCGTGAACGTGTAGGTGCCATCTTCCGCGGTGGTAACGCTGCCGTAGCTGATTCCCTGCGTGCTGGTCAGAGAGACTATTGCACCGCTCAGGGCACCGTATTCGCCGCCGCGATCCACCCAAACCTGGCCGCCAATAGTGTTCAGCTTAACCAGACCCAGCAGCAAATCTTCCTTCACGCCGCCCTCTGTCAGCTGAACGTGCTCCATCACCAGTTTGCCGTTTGTTTCTGTGAAGGTGCTGTCACCACTCTTGGGTGCCGTCAGGCCATCGGTCAGGCTGCACTCAATGCGGTACATACCGGGAATCATGCCGCTGATGTAGAAATCACCGTCTTCTCCACTGGTCAGGACGGCATAAGTTTCGCCTGTCGTTTCATCAATGATCGTAATGTTTACATCAGCTGCCATGGCTTCGCTTGCACTTCTTGTGCCGTTGTTGTCTTCATCAAGCCAGGCATAGCCGCTCAGCGTTGCGGGCTCCACGCC
The DNA here is from genome assembly GCA_963618735.1 of bacterium. Classification (GTDB taxonomy): domain Bacteria; phylum Bacillota; class Clostridia; order Christensenellales; family Aristaeellaceae; genus CAKUFA01. The sequence goes on from CAVEUM010000015.1 coordinate 31,945, forward strand.
GCCAAGCAATTGATCGTCATAGCGATCGCCCATAGCCAGGTCAATTGCAATCGTCTGCTCCGCATAGCCAGGCTGCAGGGAAAGAGCCAGCCCGCTGACACGGGACATGGCTATGCCGTCAGGCCAGGAAACTGTCAGCTGATAAGTATCGGGATGCAGGTTATCAAAGCTGAAAGAACCGTCTTCCTCCGTGGTAATCGTCACAGACTCCAGATCACTGCGGCTGGGCTGCAATGTCAGCGTCACGCCGCTGAGTGCCTCTTTTCCGTTAGTCTTTTCGCCGGTACCGTCATGATCTGCAAACGTCTGTCCGTTGATCGAGCCCAGAATGACGCCGCCTGCCAGGGAGGCCTGATAGTCATCGCCGGTTGCAAAGTCGAACCAGTCGGAGGCACCGATGTTATCACCGGATACTGTATTTCCGCCCTTGACTACGCTGGCCATGACACCGTTTTCAGGAAGCTCATAGCGCAGATAGTATTTACCGGGCATAACCGCGTCAAACACGAAAGCACCGTCTGCACCGATGGTGGCCGAGAATTGCTCACCCTCGTCACTCATCAGGCGAACCACTGCGCCGACAAGACCCGTTTCGTCAGCATCCATGAGACCGTTGTCATTGGCATCAGCAAACACGGTGCCACGCACGGTGCCAGGGAGAATCATGCCTGCATCCATGCCCGTCAAGGCTGCGCCAAGCTCTACATCGAACCATTCGCTTTCGCCCTCGCCGTCATTCAGGTTCAGCATGACGCTTCCGCCGGTCGTTTTGGTGAAAGCATAGCCCTTCTTCGCCGTTGCCGTAATGCGGTAGCGGCCGGGAACCACGTCTTCAAACTTGTAGACACCCTTAGCGTTGGTACGCTCTGTGGCAACCGTGTTTCCTTCCTCATCTACCAATTGAAGCACAATGCCGGAAACGACCGATTCCTTCTTATCCTGCGTACCGGAAAAATTGTCATCCAGATAAGCAGTACCGCTGATGGTTGCAGGCTTGATGGCACCGACGACCATCTCTACAGAAGCGCCATCTTCAACGGTGATACCGCTTACCGTGTATTCGCGGCGGCCTGTACGAGCCTTGAACTGATTGCCGCCTTCCGCTGTGCAGGTGAAGGCTGCGCCTTCCGGAACAACTGCGCGCAGACGATACTCACCGCCGCGCAGACTTGTGAAGGAGAACGTGCCGTCATCGCCGGTTGTCAGTGTAGCCACTGACTTGCCGGTTGCGTCCTTAATCAGCTCCAGCTTCACGCCGGAAAGAGTTTCTTCCCCGTCATCCGGAAGACCATTGTAATTTGCATCCAGGAAGCAGGTGCCGCTGATGGATGCGCTTTTAATGAGACCCACGTGCTGCAGCGGCTTTGAATCACCAGACTTCAGCTCATACTGCTTCACACCTACGGACTTGCCCTCGGCGGTGATGACAGAGCGGTTTTCGCGCCCTGTTTCGCTGTAGCGCGTAAAGCCCATGCCATCAGGCGTAATTACGCGAAGCTTGTACATACCAGGCTTCACCTGCGGGAAAGAATATGAGCCGTCCTCTGCAGAAACCGTCTCATAAAGCATGCCATTCTTTGTGCCTTCCAGCTGAACCTGAACGCCTGCCTGGCCGCCTTCACCATTGTTCATGATGCCATCAGCATTCTCGTCAAGCCAGATGATACCGCTGATGGATGCCACCTGTCTCGCACCAATGCCGATGCTGCGGCTTTCACCTTCAACGAGCTCAAAGGCATCGCTGGTGGCATGACAGTCGCTGTTTTCTTCCATAAAGTTGGAAGACGCCTTTTCTGTCTTGCCGCGCTTCGTGAAGCCATAGCCACCGGGCAGGGTGACGTCCAGCACGTATTCGCCTTTCGGCAGATTGGCAAAGCTGACCGTTCCCTCTTCGTCCGTCACGCCTTGCGCTGCTTCCGTCAGCGTACCATCTGCTGCCTTGAGCATTACGCTAACCTGCGTTCCGGACAGCAGACGTTCATACTTGCCCTGTTCACCGTTATTATTCGCATCAATGAACACCGTTACATCCAGAGAGGATGTCCCCGTCAGGTTTACAGCATTCTCCGCACATGCTGCTGCCGTGATCATCATCAATCCCAGCAGAAAAGCGGCAAGCTTCGTCCAACAGGTCTTCATCATTCATTACCTCCGCACGGCAAGCAACTGCCGTTTTGGTTTCTTCATGCAAAATAAGCCATTGAATATGGTATGACAGAAAAGCTGAATTGTCAACCACTGCGAGTGAGAGTTTACAATTCTCCTAATGAAATACGAATTGGATCGTTATCAGCTCTGCTCATCCGATTTGGCTAATTTTTTGAATCATGTTTGCAACATTTTGCTGTCATGTTGATTTTATTCACTTCTTTTGCTATACTGATTTCAGTGAAATTCCGTGAGAGAGGAGGTTTCTGTTTGAATAAGGATTATCAGGAAATCTACCACCGTGTGCTTCATCGGCTGCAGGGCTGTCACGGCAATGGAGCCGCCAGCGATCACATGACCATGGATACATGGGAATGGCCGCAGGGCGTGGCGATCTACGCCATGTATAAGCTCTACAAGTCCACAGGTGATCCAGAGGTGCTGAAGGACATCACAGACTGGTATGAAAAGCATCTGACCAAGGGGCTTCCGGGAAAAAACGTCAATACGGTAGCCCCTATGCTGACCATGGCGCTGCTTTATCAGGAAAATGGCAATCCCGTGTATCGCGGACTCATTGAAGAATGGGCTGAGTGGGTCATGAGGGAAATGCCTCGCACGGAAGAGCGAGGCTTGCAGCACATAACCTATCTGGAAGACAATACCCAGCAGCTATGGGATGACACGCTGTACATGACAGGACTCTTCCTGTATCAGGCAGGCGTTGCCCTGAAACGGGAAGACCTGAAGCAGGAGGCTGAGTATCAGTTTCTGCTCCACATCAAGTATTTGCACAGCCCAAAGACGGGCTTATGGTATCACGGATTCTGCTTCATTGGCCGCCATCACTTTGGAGAAGCCTACTGGGGGCGCGGCAACAGTTGGTTCACTGCCGGTGCGGTTGATTTCATCGAATGGCTTCCTGCAGGTCCGGTTCGCGAGCTGATTCTGGCTACATGGAAAGAGCAATGCAAAGCACTTGCGGCGTTGCAGGATGCTTCCGGGCTTTGGCACACGCTGCTGGATCATGATGACAGCTATCTGGAAACTTCCGCTTCTGCGGCCATTGCCTATGGCTTGCTAAAGGGCGTCCGTTTGGGGCTGCTGGACGAAAGCTATCGTGCTCCAGGCGAAAAGGCGCTGGAAGCTGTGCTGAATCAGGTGGCCGAGGACGGCACTGTGCAAGGTGTTTCTTACGGCACGCCCATGGGCAAAACACAGGATTTCTACCGTACAGTTCCCATTCAACCCACTGCCTATGGCCAGGGGCTGACATTCCTGATGCTAACGGAAAAATTATAAAATTTATTAGAAAAGGTGATTGAGATGTACTACTCCACCAGCGAATTTATTGACTACCTGAAGGAAAAGTCTGTTCGTTACTCACAGGTTCATGAAGCACCCGGCAGCGACAAGCCTGATGTGGTGGACATTGGATTTACAGAGAAGAACACGAAGATTGGTATCAGAATTTTCTTTGACAGTGATGAAAAACGTGCTACGCTTCAGGCCTTCAATTTGTTGAAGGTTCCTACAGAAAAGATTCCTGCCATGCTGACTGCTGCAAATGCGGCAAACGGCAAGTATCGCTACATCAAATTCTTTGTGGACACGGATCATGAGGCCGTTCATGCGACCATCGACTGCATCTTCCGCAGATTCGAGATCGGCGAGATCTGCTTCGAGGCCATGGCGCGCCTTGTGAATGTTTGCAACGATGTGTATCCTGAACTTGCAAAGGTCGTAGAGCCCTGATCGAAAAGTTGTCTGCACAGAGGAAGTGCCGCCATCGGTGCTTCCTCCTTTATATTCGACATTTTTCTGAGAAATCCCGTTGACAAATGCCTTATGAAAGGCGTATACTGGTCGTATCCTGATGGATGAAGTGGAACATGTCCACGGAATGGCTGCGTAAGAGAGTGTGTGTCGCAGGCTGGAAGCACGCACCGCAGGTCGCCGATGGGTACCATCCATGGACGTTGGGCGGCTCATGCACGATAGAGCATGAAGAGTGGTTACAAGACAAGCAGGGTGGAACCGCGGATGCACAGACATTCGTCCCCGCATAAGGGACGGGTGTCTTTTTCTATGGGAGAAAAGCTCCAAGGCCTGGGCTTGTGATTCATACACCACAGAGGAGGAACACCAAATGAAGGTCATTTACAACGATGGTCACGTGGATGAATGCCCCGCTGACGAGGAACTGCATGTCATTCGTCACACCGCCGCGCACATTCTGGCACAGGCTGTGAAGCATCTGTACCCCGATGCGCACTTTGCCTACGGCCCCGCTACTGAAAAGGGCTTCCATTATGACATCGACTTGGGCGATGTAAAGCTCTCTGATGAGGATTTGCCTGCCATCGAAAAGGAAATGCAGGCCATCATCAAGCAGAATCTGCCCATTAAGCCCTACGCACTCAGCCGCGAAGAGGCTGTGAAGCTGATGACGGAAAAGGGCGAAATTTACAAGGTAGAGCATATCGGCGATCTGCCCGAAGACGCTGTGCTTACCTTCTATCAGCAGGGCGATTACACCGATATGTGCGTTGGCCCTCACCTGTGCTATACCAAGGCACTGAAGGCTTTCAAGCTCACCGCTCTGTCTGGCGCTTACTGGAAGAATGACAAGAACAACAAGATGCTCACCCGCATCAGCGGTATTGCCTTCCGCACCAAGGAAGAGCTGGAAGAGTATCAGAAGATGATGGAAGAAGCTGAAAAGCGTGACCATCGCAAGATCGGCAAGGAAATGAATCTGTTCATGCTGTGCGATGAGGGCCCTGGCTTCCCCTTCTTCCTGCCCAATGGCATGGCACTGAAGAATGCCCTGATCGATTATTGGCGTGATATTCATACCAAGGCTGGCTACGTGGAGGTTTCCACTCCCCTGATCATGAACCGTCATCTGTGGGAAACCAGCGGCCACTGGGATCACTACAAGGACAACATGTATGCCACCAAGATCGACGGTGAGGATTACTGCATTAAGCCCATGAACTGCCCCGGCGGTGTGATGGTTTATCGCAGCCAGCCCCATAGCTATCGTGAGCTGCCTATGCGCGTCGGCGAATTGGGCATTGTGCACCGTCATGAGTTGAAGGGCGCACTGCATGGCCTGTTCCGTGTGCGCTGCTTCACCCAGGATGATGCGCACATCTTCATGACCCGTGAGCAGATTCCTGAAGAGATTGCCGGCGTTGTGCACCTGATCAATCAGGTATACAGCAAGTTCGGTTTCGACTACTTCGTTGAACTGTCCACCCGTCCTGAGAACTCCATGGGTTCTGATGAGGACTGGGAAGACGCAACTAATGGCCTGAAGACTGCTCTGGAAAGCCTGGGCATGGACTACATCGTTAACGAAGGCGATGGCGCATTCTACGGTCCGAAGATTGACTTCCACCTGCGTGACAGTCTGGGACGTACCTGGCAGTGCGGTACCATTCAGCTGGACTTCCAGATGCCCCTGAATTTCGGCTTGGAATATGTGGCTGAGGACGGCACCCGCAAGCGCCCGATCATGATTCACCGTGTGTGCTTCGGCTCTATCGAACGCTTCATCGGCATCCTGACCGAGCACTTTGCAGGCAAGTTCCCCACTTGGCTGGCTCCTGTGCAGGTGAAGGTTCTGCCTGTGTCCGATAAGAGCATGGATTACGCCAAGGAAGTGTATGAGGCTCTCCGCGACCAGAAGGTGCGCGTTGCGCTGGATGATCGCAACGAGAAGATCGGCTACAAGATCCGCTATGCACGTCAGGTGGATCGCGTGCCCTACATGCTGATCATCGGCGAAAAGGAAATTGCCGACAAGACTGTTTCTGTCCGTGACCGCGACACCGATGAAACCACCGTGATGTCTCTGGAAGATTTCTCCGCTAAGATCAAGGACGAAATCGTCAACCGCAAGTAATCCAAAAATAAAGAAGCCTATGGGGCGGCATGGAGTGAATCATGCTGCCTCATAGTTTTTGGAAAGCACATTAAAAGAGCGTGGAGGAAACGAATCAATCATCCCCCACGCTCTTTTGCTATTCCGGAATTCGGAATCGATAGGGCATCTGCACATCAGTCTTTTCGGCGTCATCCCACACATGTGTCACGTACTCTTCAGGGGCGCCAAGCACCACCAAATACAATAGCTCGGTGTTTTCCGGTACTTCATATTCGATAACGCCATGGGATGCGTCATACATGGGACTGGCATCGCGGCTGCCATCAGAAAGCAGTGCAACAATGCCGTATCGCCAACCAGCAGTTCCATTCCAGGCATTGTAGGTTTTCACGGTTTCTGTACTGCCATCTTCGTTGGTTTTACATTGGCCTGGATCTTCTTCTGCCAAAGCTGTGCCCGGCTTGATTCCTTCAAATTCAAGGCGCAGGATCCCGCCTTTCGGTATGTCCAGCTTCACAGCAGAAAAACCATTGGCTTCCGGCGTATTGGCATATGCAATCTGCTGCCAGCCATCGCCAGCATCGTACAGCGTCGCATCATATCGTCCCTGCCATAATGCCGCGTAAGGCGCGGAAAAGGCAAAGTCAAAGGTTACCGCATGGGCGGCATAGTCATACAGTTCCTGATACAGCTGATTCAAATCACCGTGAAGATAGAGCCGCAAGTGACAGGCCAGAGCATCCTCCTGATTCCTGCTCTCCTTCCAGATGGTACTAAGCCAGGTATCACCATATTTCTCTGAGAAGTAAGTGATGAGCCAATAATTCTGGTAGCGTGTCCACTCGTTTTCAAAGGAACGGAAATAGTTTTGGAACCACGTATCCATTTCATAATCCGTAAACTGCTCTTCCGGATAGTCTTTCCAGGACTGCCACTGAGCACTGATCTCCCACAATGCGTTGCCAAGGCCGTTTTGATAGCTGTAGCGGAATCCACTGGTGCTCACATCATCCTGCCCGTCTGCAAGCTGCTTGCAATACACCATGTATTGAAAGCAGTGACCGACCTCATGCGCAATAACTGATCCGACTGGATGGCACGTAGACGGAGAAACCCACAGTGCACCGATTTGATTATCATAGCCCGAGCCGGTTGCCACCCAATCTTCTGTGTAGAGTAAATAAACCTGCATTTTGTAACCGTTGATGGATTCAATGCCATCAAAGCCGAGAGATGCCGTTTCCGTCTCGTAGAACTGCTCCAGCTTTTCAGCCAGATCCTGTACATCCACGCGAAGTTCCTCAGGCACAAGATCACTTCCCGGGTCGTTGCCAAAGTCGGGTTCCCAGAAAATATAGTAATGGTTCGTTTCCAGACATCGTGTAAACGACCAGCGCGAAGATGCATCCGAATAGTCCATTTCAGCGTTTTCCGAAGGCTGATAAAATGTATTTGTCTCGCCGCTTGCTACCGATGCAAGCGTCAGACAAAATGCCAACAGCAGCAGTGCAAAGAGATTTTGCTTCCTTTTCATAGAATATTCTTCTCCTACAGCGTTTAAGCAAAAAGATGCGCAGGCCGTCATTCGTGCAGCCTGCGCATCTTTGCGCCTATGGTTATTACTTCATCTTTTCCTGCATAACTTCCAATGCCTTGGCCAGCTGAGCATCCGCCAAATCACCAAGCTCATGCATGCCATTGTCACCTTCTGCCAGTTCGCATTCCACATCCGGCGTGATGCCAACCTTATGGACGGCATTGCCATTGGGCGTGTAATACTGTGCCACGGTCATCTGCATGCCGGCGCCGCCGCTCAGCGGGATAACACTCTGCACAATGCCCTTGCCGTAGCTGGTAACACCAACGACGGTTGCATCTGCACGATCCTTCAGCGCGCCTGTCAGGATCTCCGAAGAGCTCGCGCTGTTCTCATTTACCAGAATGACCAGCGGCATGTCCACCTTGCCATCCTTGGTGCGATAATATTCGCGGGAGCCGTCCTTATACTGCAGGTAACACAGAATGCCTTCATCCAGGAACAAATCGCCAATCGACTGCGCATCGTTGACCCATCCGCCAGGATTATCACGCAGGTCGATAATCAAGCCCTTTGCGCCCTGATTCTGCAGATTTGTCAGTGCCTCAGAAAACTTATCAGCACAGTCGCCGGCAAACTCATACAGATAGATATAACCAATGTCGTCCGTCAGCATCATGGAATCAATGCGGTTCACGCTAACGGTACGGCGCTCCAGCGTCAAAGTAATTTCCTCTTCACCGCGCAGGAAAACAACCTCCACCGTAGTGCCAGGCGTTCCGCGCATGATATTCACAGCATCCTGCAGGCTGGTGGCCGTCACATACATGTCTTCCACCTTGTACAGGATATCGCCTTTCAGCACGCCAGCCTCTTTGGCAGGACTGTTATCAAACACACGGCTGATGGTGCAAATTCCCGTCAGATACGATGCGGAAATCTGAATGCCAACGCCTGCGTACTCACCTTCATCGTCTTCCCAAAGAGATGCGTAATCTTCGGGGGTGTAGTAGAAGGTGTAAGGGTCACCCGTTGCGGACAACAGACCAGATGCCGCACCCTGCAGCAGTGTTTCTTCATCCACATCTTCGTAGAAACCCTGCTCCACGTAATCCATCATCTGCAGCAGCGTGTCAAACTGCTGATAGCGCTCATAGTCCTCCTTGGAGATTGTGACCGTATCAGAGGATTCATCCGTTGCTGTCGTCGTGCCGGTATCAGTCGAGCCGCTAATGTTCAGGCTAATTAGGGGCAGATACGCGCAGGAACTCAGAACGCAGAGCGCCAGCAGCAGTGATAAAACAAGCAACCATTTCTTCTTCATTGCCAAG
>CAVEUM010000015.1:40959-56034 GCA_963618735.1 bacterium
GTCGCCGCTGCACTTCTTCAGCTCCATCAGCAGCTTGAAGGTTACCGCATCTTCAAAGTGACGAAGATCCAGCCCTGTCTGACGCTGCACCTTGTCCAGACGATATACCAACGTGTTGCGATGAATGTACAACTGGCGAGCTGTATCAGACAGGTTCAGGTCCTTCTTGAAGAACATCTCAATGGTATAGAGCATTTCTTCATTGAAAAGCCTTGCTGTTTTGCGGTTGAAGAGCAGGTTGTGATAGTAAGCGCTGATATCCTGCGGCAACTCCATCAGGAAGCGCTCGAAAATCATTCGGCTATACAGGAAAATGCTGTTTTCCGGCTGGAAGATACGTCCAACCTCAATGGAACGCTTGGCTTCCTTGTAGCTATCGCGGATTTCGTCCAGTGTATTCCGCGTTCCGCCGATGCCAACGGTCATCTGATGCGCCGTCTCGCCCATCAGCGTTTCCTGCAATGCTTCGGCAAACTGCATAAGCTCATCCGAGGTTTCCATATCCGAAACGTCCTTGATGAGTGCCGCAGTATGCCGATCCATATCGATCAGCACATCCTTCTCCTGCATAGGCGTTAAATCACGCAGCAGCTCGAAGGCGCGCTCTTTTTCCGTCTGCACGATATGGAAAACCATCACGCAACGTGACAGGTTTTCGGGCAACTGATGCTCATGCGCCGCAGCTTCCAACTCGGCGCCTGTCAATTCACCGCGCAGCGTGCGACGATAGACATCAAAGCAGTTTTCGGTGTGCGTATCGCTGTTGCCCAGGCTGATCAACAGTGCTTCCGCCAAGGTCAATACGTCCCTCGCGCCAGGAATGTCTTCATGGCACGCGAGCACAACCGCAGGTTGTTTCACAGGCAGATAGAGTCTTCCGCCAAGCGACTGGCAAACGCCATCCGTCAGTTCTCTCAGGGGCAGCGATGCGTTCCCGGGCAAGCCTGTTTCTGTGTCCTTATCTAAAATGGCTACCGGAACAGACAACCGTCCCAGTACCTTCTCCATTTGATCCATGAGTTGCTTATCTACCAAAAAGATCGCTCCTTCCAACTGATCCAGCCGAAAGTAAAACGGCTACTGTCATTATAGCACAGCTACGCGGATAATGGAAAGGGAAAACTGGCCGAAAACGCGAATTTTTTGTAAACTTTCAACAAAAATGATGAAACGTGCGACTTAATGCCAGTAAACAGTCGTTGCCGTTGGAACCAATGCCTGCAAATCCTTATTACCATTGACCACAACCGGAGTCGCTACCAGGCTCAACATGGGGGCATCACTCTTGGAATCGCCATAGGCACGTGATTGCTGCGGGTCCAGTACCAGATGATTGGCTGCCAGGTATTCGGCAATTCGCAGAGGCTTTTGGAGCTCCTTGCAATTTTCGCCCACCAAGCCGTTATAGCACGCCTGCGCATCCAGGCCGCATACCGTGGAGATAACGCCGTCTGCCGGCAAAAATTCTGGCAAAACGTCCATATAAACAGAGGGCGAAGCCGATACCACCAGCACATAATAACCTTGCGACTTCAGCTTCTTCATTTCCGCTATGCCAGCTTCATAAAGCCGCTTGCTGAGGGAGTCACGCCAGAAGGATCTTGCCAGATCGTGCACTTCATCTTGCTTTCTACCCTTCAGAAAAGAGAGCGTTCTTCCCTTTGCTGTGCTGATTTTCTCCGGGTTACGCTTCTGCTCCAGAAAACCATGCAAAGCCTTGAAAACCTGATACCATGGTGCCTGACCGCGGCGAATGCAGTACATCAGGAAAGGAACGATAGAGTCCCCTTTCGCCAGCGTGTTATCAAAGTCGAAAAGCGCAAACGGAAGATCTTGCACAAATGATCGCTCACTTTCACAGTCACAGAGGACAATTTTCATTCAGTTGCCGATGGGTATAGTGACGGTCGCCGCGTTTCATTTCAGCCATCAGCTGACCGTTTCCCAGCAACTTGTACTTGTAAGTCGTCAGTCCCTCGGGTCCCATAGGGCCGCGAGCATGGATTTTTCCTGTAGCAATGCCCACTTCTGCACCAAAACCGTAAACAAAACCATCAGCAAACCGTGTTGAGACATTTCGGTAAACACCTGCGCTATCTACACGGGTCATGAACGCAGATGCCGCCGCGTCATCTTCGGTCACAATGCAATCCGTGTGGTGGGAACCATAGTGGTTGATGTGCTCAATGGCCTGCTCCAGCGAGTCTACCACGCGAATGGACAGGATCCGATCCAGGTATTCTGTGCGCCAATCCTCTTCTGCGGCGGTTTCGCAGTTGATTACGGAGCAGGTGGCTTCATCGCCCTTAAGCCGCACATTCGCCGCACGCATGCCCTCTGCAAGCACGGGCAGAAATGTTGATGCAATATCCCGATGCACAAGCAGAGTTTCCATTGCATTGCAAACGGATACATTCTGTGCTTTGCTGTCCACGGCCACCTTGACAGCCATATCAAGATTCGCCGTGCGATCAACATACACATGGCAGATGCCATCCGCATGCCCCAGCACAGGAATGCGGCTGTTGTCCATGATGTACCGAACAAAAGCGTTGCTTCCGCGAGGAATGATTAAATCAATCAACGTATCCTCCTTCAGCATGGCCGCCACATCTTCACGGCTTTCCATAAGCTGCGCAAAGCATTCTGGCAAGCCCGTATTTTTTGCCGCACGGCGAAGACTGCTGCACAGAGCACGATTGGTCAGCATCGCCTCACGACCACCCTTCAGCAGTACGGCATTTCCGCTTTTCAGTGCAAGAGATGCAATCTGCACAAGCGCATCGGGGCGGCTTTCGAAAATAACGCCGATGACGCCAATCGGGCAGGTTACGCGATATAGCTTCAATCCCTCAGTAATTTCGCGTGCCAGGGTCGTCTGGCCGATAGGATCTGGCAGCTCCGCTAGGGCTTTCAGTCCAGCAACCACTTGCGCCAGCTTTTCGCTGCCAAAGCGCAGCCTGCCAAGCATTGGCGCAGAGAGGCCATCCTGCTGAGCCTGAGCAATGTCTGCCTCGTTCGCCGCGAAAATTTCATTCTCATCCTGCTGGAGGCAAGACGCCATTTCGAGTAACGCCGCATTGCGATCCGTGCAGGAAACAGATGCAAGCGTCCATGCCGCTTCACGGGCATTCTGTGCCATTTGGTGCAGGTCCATCGGCCATCACCCCTTCCACATGATCAGCACAAGTATACCATATTGCTCTGCAAATTCAAGAAATGGACACGAAAAAAGCAACTGAAAAGCACAGGCTCATCAGTTGCCAGGGGAAAACCGTTATTGCACATTCGCGCCGTAGATGAAGCAGAAGACTACCACAGCGCACAGGATCACCAGCAGAATGTCCAGCACGCGAACAGGAATGTTCAGCTTATCGTAAATATTGGTGATCCAGTTGTGGGGAACATCGTCTTTTTTGACAGGTTCAGGCTTCAGATCGTTCTTAATTTCGTCCATTGTAGCTCCTTGAAAAATAGACCCGCCACCACAAGGATAGCGGGTCTGATTTTTGTTGAATTACTTACGGCTCATGTACTTGCGCATATCCAGAATGCAGGCAATCAGGATAACAGCGCCCTTGATGATGTAGGTGATGTTGCCGGAGATACCCAAGAAGGTCATGCCGGAGATGATCAGCTGCATCATGAACACGCCGAGAACAACACCGCTAATCTTACCAGTGCCGCCGACGAAGGATACGCCGCCGATAACCACAGCAGAGATAGCGTCAGCTTCGTAGTTCAGACCCAAAGTAGCCGTAGAAGAACCCAGACGAGCAGCTTCCACGAAACCGGTGTAGCCATACAGAGCGCCAGCCAGCATGAACACGCCGATGATGGTTGCCATGACGTTAACGCCAGACACGCGAGCGGCTTCTTCATTGGAACCAATGGCGAACATGTTCTTGCCGAAGGTGGTCTTATTCCAGATAATCCACATGATTGCCGTTACAATAACAGCCATCAGCACGTACATGGGCACGGAAGTGGTTCCGATCTTCACCAGAGACTTGGTGACGAAGTCGGTGGTGTAGCTGGTGTCCAAGCTGGAAATCTGCTTGGAGTTAGACAGCGTCAGATAGACACCGTAGGTGATCATCTGCATAGCCAGGGTGATGATGTAGGGGTGCAGCTTCCACTTTGCCATAACAAAGCCGTTGATGAAGCCAACGCATGCACCGATCAGCATAACCAGCAGGATGACCAGGAACACATTCTGCGGCAGACCGTCTGCAATGAAGCGACCGTTTGCACCAACCTTCTGCAGCAGGATAGCTGCAACGAAAGCGGTCAAGCCAGCCACACGGCCGCCGGTCAAGTCGGTACCAGCCAGCACGATACAGCCTGCAACACCCAAAGCCATGGGCAGACGAACTGCCGTCAGGGAGATGATGTTCACCAGCGAAGGAACGCCGAAGAACTGGGGACGCATGCACTGTACATAAACGGCCAGCAAGAGGATGATGATGATCATGGCATGGTCGAGTACCCAATTGACCACAGAACTACGCTTATCCTTCGCGGACAGCGCTCTGAAAGATTCCATTTTTCCGGGCATATCAGTCGCCCTCCTTATACGTATTTTGCAGCAAGGGTCATAATTTCTTCCTGAGAGGTATGGTCGGCGTCAACTTCGCCAGCCACACGGCCACCAGACATGACAACAATGCGATTGCACACGCCCAGCAGCTCAGGCATCTCGGAGGAAACCATGATAACTGCCTTGCCTTGCTTTGCAAGGTTCTGAATCAACTGGTAGATTTCGTACTTGGCGCCAACGTCGATACCACGTGTCGGCTCATCCAGCAGAAGCACTTCGGGCTCCGTCAAAATCCACCGTCCAAAGATAACCTTCTGTTGGTTACCACCGGAAAGCGTGTTGATTTTGGTTTGCTGGGTAGGCGTCTTAATACTCATGGCCTTGATCATCTTGTCAGTTGCTTCTGCCATCTTCTTGTCGCTCAGCAACGGGCCATTTTTGTACTTTTTCAAGCTGGCAATGACGGTGTTGGCACGGATATCAAGAATACCCATGATGCCCGTAGCGCGGCGCTCCTCAGTCACCAGAGCGAAGCCATTCTTGATGGCTTCACGAGGCGTCTTGTTAGCAACCTGCTTGCCGTCTTTGTAGATCTTGCCGGATTTCTTGGTTGCGCTGCCGAAAATGCACTCCAGCATGGAGGTACGGCCAGAGCCGTCCAGACCGGCAATGCCAACAATTTCACCCTTACGGACATTGATATTGGCATCACGCAGGTTGGAATACATTCCCGTCAAGCCCTGAACTTCCAGGATATTCTCCTCTCCCACCACATTATCCTTCGGCGGGAAACGATTCGTCAGCGGACGGCCAACCATCAGACGAATGATTTCGTCCATGGTCAGTTCCTTCGCAGGCTTGGTAGCAACCCACTGACCATCACGCATGATGGTCACATCATCAGAGATGCGGAGAATTTCTTCCATCTTGTGAGAGATGTAGATAATACCGCAGCCGCGATCTCTAAGCATGTTGATGATGCGGAACAGATGCTCAACTTCGGTTTCTGTCAGAGAAGAAGTAGGCTCATCGAACACGATCACCTTTGAATTGAAGGAAACGGCCTTGGCAATTTCCACCATCTGACGCTGCGACACAGGAAGCTTATTCAGAATGACCTTGGGATCAACATTGATGCCGAGATCATCAAAAACCTTCTTGGTATCATTGTAGGACTGCTTGTCAGAAACGAAAGGAAGACCTTTCACAACCTTCGGATAACGTCCCAGCCAGATGTTATCCATAACAGAACGCTTACGTGCCTGGTTCAGCTCCTGGTGAACCATGGCCACGCCGTTGTCCAAGGCTTCTCTGGAGTTCTTGAAGTCAATCTCCTTGCCCTCCAGATAAATATGCCCGGCGTCCTTGTGATAAATGCCAAACAAACACTTCATCAACGTGGACTTACCAGCGCCGTTCTCGCCCATCAAGGCATGAACCGAACCGGCCTTCACACAGAGCTGAGCGTTATCCAAGGCTTTCACACCGGGGAAACTTTTGCAGATACCCTCCATGCGAAGGAGCACATCACCGCTTGCAGCGGCTTGCCCCTCGTTCTGAAGAAGTACTTTGTCACCCATACTGCGCTTCTCCTTTCCGGCAGAAAGCCTTGCGTTCGAAAACACAGGTTCTGCCTTTCAAATGAAACGGCGGAGGGACTCATGCTACTGAGACCCTCCGCACTGAGTCATTCGAAATTAAACTTTAGAATTACTCGCCAGTGTACACAGAGTAAGGAATGTTAACGGTCCAGCCATCAACCTGCTCGTAGTTCTCGTTCAGACCTTCGAACTTGTCACGGCCATTGATCATGTTGTCCAGGATGGTAGCCACAGCGTCAGCCATGCCTTCTGCGTCCTGCTTGATGGTACCGGTCATCTGCTTGTTGGCGATCAGTCCCTTAGCGGTATCGGTAGCGTCAACACCGAACACGGGGATGGTCTTGCAGTCCACAGCGCCTTCCAGGTTGTAGCCAGCGTTAACCAGAGCGTTCACAGCGCCCAGAGCCATGTCGTCGTTGTTGCAGATAACGAGCTCGACCATGTTGCCATTAGCCTCGTTGTACTGAGACAGGATGGTCTGCATGTAGTCGAAGGAAGCGGTGTTGGACCAGGTGCCGTTCAGGTCAACCAGGTACTTGTTCTCGTTGCTTGCGTCATAGAACTCCAGAGCGGGCTTGCCAGCGGCAGTCAGCACTTCGTCAGCGCACTCAACACCATACTTGGTACGAGAGATTGCTTCCTGGTTTGCTTCGTCGCCCTTGAACATAACATAGGAGATCTTGCCGTCGCCGTTCAGATCCAGCTCGTCATAGTGCTCCAGCACATACTCGCCGATCATCTTGCCCTGCATCTTACCAGCCTGGGTGAAGTCGGTGCCAACGAAGGCGCTCTTCTCATAGCTCTTGAACAGGTTAGCAGCTTCTTCATTGTCGGTAGAAACTGCACGGTTGAAGAACACAACGGGCAGATCCTTTTCCTTGACGGCGTTCATCAGGGTTTCAGCAGTGCCGATAGAACCAGACTCAACCATGTTCACAGCCAGAGCGCTTGCACCAGTCACCAGAGCGGTGTTGATGTCGTCGGTCTGGGTCTGCTGATTAGCGTTGGAGTCCTTGTCAACAAAGGTAATGCCCTTTGCTTCCAGAGCAGCGTCCAGAGCGGTACGCACGCTGGTCAGGTAAACGTCACCATAGGTATACCAGGAAACATAGGTCTCGCCCTCTGCGAGTGCAGCGCCGGCCATGGAGAATGCCATGGACGCAGCCAGGATACCAGCTACCAGCTTTTTCATAGGGAAACACCTCTTTCTTTATTTTAACAGGCACCTGCCTGTTAAGGAACCAATTAATGAACACACGGACGACAAGCACGACTTTTCTTATCAGAATACCCTCTGTCGTTTTTGTCTTACCTTAGCGTCGAGATTATTATACTCACCATGGCGTCATATGTCAACTACTTTTTGTACAAAATTTCTGGATACAGACCAAATGACACAAATTCGTCAATCTTGTCATGACGATAAGGAATAATAATTGTTTTATAACTGCCATTTGATACATGGCTTGCATTTGCACGATGTTGTTTTTTTCAAATTGTTCGTGTTGGTGTGTTGCCGTCTTCCCTGATTTCATTTTGTTTCATTCTTGTAACATTTTCTCCATTATTCTGTTTCATTTTATTTTTGAAAACGTTATAATATTTAGGGAAGAAAAGCTGGGACTCTTGCGTTATAATGGATGTACAGTCCCAATATGAAGCGGAGGGTTGTGCAGTGCAGCAAGCTCAGGAAAGCGAGCGGAACGATTCAGCGTATTTTGAAGAGATTTATGAGAAATATGCTACGGACGTGCTGCGGGTATGTTACTTCTACCTTGGTGACCGTCAAAAGGCCGAGGACGTCTGCCAGGATGTATTTGTCAAGCTCATCACCACATCACCCGTTCTGGAAGACGGCCATGAAAAAGCATGGCTGTTGAAGGTCGCGCTGAATCGCTGCCGGGATATCTGGCGCGGTTCCTGGCTCAAGCGTGTCGTGCTTGGTTCCCCTGCCTTTGAACTGGTGCCTGCCCCGGATGAGATCGACAAGCTGACTGACCAGCATGAGTTGATGGCTGCTGTCAATCAGTTGCCGGCAACCTTTAAGGAAATCATCCTGCTGCACTACTATCAGGGCTATGGCATTACAGAGATCGCTGAGATGCTGAACTTACCCGAAGGCACTATTTCCAGCCGTCTGTCCCGCGGACGTAAGAAACTAGAATCCATTTTGAAAGGAGGCGACGCCCGGTGAAAGAGATTGAACGTTTGCCGGAAGTAGCCGAGCGTAGTCTTGCCGGATTAAATGCCGGCGAAGATTTGAAGCACCATATTCTCCGGGAAGTCTGTCCCGAAAAGCTTGTGCATTTGCCTGAAGCGGCACAGCAGGGCCTTGCCGGATTGAATGCTGATGCTTCCTTAAAGTATCGCATTTTGCATGCGGCATCCGATCGGGAAAAAGCTCCCCGTCAGGCACGGCGTGCGTGGGTTCCTGCTGTATGCTGTGCCCTCGTGCTGGTGCTTTGCGGTGCTATCTTCCTTCCCGGTGCCATCACTCGCCGCAGAAATACACTGATCGTCAGTCAGCCCGCTGGCGAAGCAACGGAAGCACCTGCACTGACCGCGCTCAATACGGGCATCGGCGGCGGCAACCTGGCCTCTGGTAATAGCACCCCCTCCTATCGCACCATTTGGGAAAGCAGTGCCAGTGGTACTTTCCCTCTCGTTGGTGTAAACGGAAAATACTATCGGATGCTGTCCACGCCTTCATCTGTCAGCGACAGCAGCCTCGGCACGAGCCTCGGTACGATCGCTGAGTACACCACAGAGCCTGCACTTTCTGATGCGAACGTGATCCTCAGCAACTGCAGTGAAGCCGGCTCTACCGTTTATGAGATCAGCGGCATGGGCGGAACACTTGTGGCTGCCAGTGTAGACGGGACCATGCGTGCCTTCCAGCGCGTGAGCTTCAATGGTACGGCACTAACCAGCAGCGAATCTCTGGCGGATGTGCTGCAGATCAGTAACCACGTCACCGCCATTGAGCTCAGCGATGTTGGTACTGTGACCGACAGTGGTACCATTGCCTCCCTGCTTCGTACGCTGTTTGACAATGCATCCTACAAGTCCAGCAGTTCTGTGAACGGCAGTCAGTCCCTGTTGTTCACGCTGGATAATGGGTTCACCGTGCAGCTGGCTGTCAGGGATGATCGCTTCAGTGCCTGCGGTACTTGGGATTGCCCTGAATTCTTTGAAGCATTTGCGTCAGCGGTGCAGTAAGAAGTTCTGAAGAAATCATGCGGAGAGAGTGAGCGTTCATTCTCTCCGCTTTCATTATAGGAAGAGATGCTCTTTGCAATTCACAAAAAGTTCATGTGTTCCCTGCAGAATAATACTTGACGCAAGTCTTCTGGTGACGTATGATGTGACTGAATGACTTATTTGAGTCACAGCGATAAGGAGGTAATCATGAGCTATATCACTTTTGATCAGGTGTGCAAGGATTATCCCACAGGCGATACGGTCGTCCATGCGGCCGACCATGTATCTTTCGGCATTGAAAAGGGCGAATTTTGTGTGGTGCTTGGCCCCAGCGGCGCTGGCAAAACCACGGTGCTAAATCTGCTCGGAGGCATGGATAAAGCCACCAGCGGCCATATTCTGGTGGGCAGCAAAGAAATCACCGGCATGCGCTCGCCGCAATTGACGGAGTATCGCAGGCTGGATGTAGGCTTTGTGTTCCAGTTTTATAATCTGATGCCGAATCTTACGGCGCTGGAAAACGTGGAGCTTGCACAGCAGGTTTGCCCCAATGCCCTTAACCCGCGGGATGTGCTGGAGAAAGTTGGCCTGAAAGACCGCATGAACAACTTCCCTGCCCAGCTCTCCGGCGGCGAACAGCAGCGCGTATCCATCGCCCGCGCGCTTTGCAAAAATCCTGCATTGCTGCTGTGCGATGAACCCACTGGCGCACTGGACAGCAAGACGGGTGAACAGGTGCTGGATCTTTTGACACAGCTGTGCCGCGATTATGAGACCACTGTGGTGATCATCACCCACAACGCCAGTATTGCTCCGCTGGGCAACCGCGTCATCCGCATCCGCAATGGTGCGGTGCAATCGGTGGAAGTAAACGAACATCCCGCAAAGGTGGAGGACATCACATGGTAAAAGAAAAATCCACTGAACGCAGACGCCGCAATATGCTTTCGCGAAAGCTGCTGCGGGATATGAAGCAAAATGCCATGCAATTTCTGGCCATTGTGCTTCTGTGCGCGCTGGGTACATGGGTTTTCAGCGGACTGGATGCTACGTGGCGCATGCTGGAACTGTCTGCCGAAACCTACTTTGAAGAATGCAATCTGGCCGATCTGTGGGTGAAATCCTCTGGATTTAGCAAGCAGGATCTATCCAGATTGAAGAATCTATCCGGTGTCAGCCAAATTCAGGCACGTTCCACATTGGAATACGATGCGCCAGATCTTGGCACTGATGTTTCACTGAATGTGCACGCCTATGACGGTGACATGCAAATCAATACGCCGCTAATCCGCGAAGGGAGCGGACTTCGTTCCACTGACCTGAAAGGCTGCCTGATTGAAGAGCAATTCGCACAGGCACACAATCTGACTGTTGGCGACTCCATCACCTTGTCTTACAGCGGCATCAACAAAAGCTTTATCATCCGCGGCATTGTGATGAGCGCTGAGTACATGGTTACCACCAAGGACGTGACTGCTGATCCTGAGCATTACGGATTTGCACTGATTTCTGCTCAGGCTGTAACCGAAATGCCCCTGAATGACGTTTTGGTCAAGTTGGATGACGGAGCCGATGAATCGACCGTCATTTCAGAAATTCAGGAGCTGCTGCCAACAGCTCTGGTGCTGACGCAGCAAACGCACTCGTCCACCATGATGGCTCGAAATTTCACCAGCATGTTCAAAAACCTGAGCTATGTTTTCCCTGTGCTGGCGTTTGCTGTGGCCGCGATGATCGTCGTCAGCACGCTGACGCGAATGATTGAGAATCAGCGTATTCAAATGGGTACGCTGAAAGCACTGGGCTATCGTGATCGACAGATTCGTTCTCATTATCTGTCCTATGCGTTCTATCCATCGCTGGTCGGCTCCCTGGCGGGCGTTTTCATTGGCCAATACACCCTGCCAGACGTCATCTGGCAAATTGTTACCCACAATTCCCGCTACCCGTACCAGTTGCGTGCGCCCATTTCCTATCTCAGCTGGGGCATGATGGTGCTCAGCGTGGTGCTCAGCCTGGTCATTTGTCTCCATGCTTACAACAAGGCCGCACGTGAAACCACTGCCAATCTGCTCCGTCCTAAGCCGCCAAAATCCGGCAGCCGCATTTTGCTGGAGCGTCTTCCACGTTTGTGGAGCCATTTCTCCTTCAATGCAAAGATGATCATCCGCAACCTGCTGCGCAACAAAGGACGCACGCTGATCGCCTTGGTAGGCATCATCTGCTGCAACATGCTGATCATCTGCACCTTCGGTTTGCTGGATTCGTTCGACTACTTTATCGGCCAGTATTACAACAATACGCTTCAGTACGATATGCGCGTTGACTTTGACACGACTGCTTCAGGCACGCTGGAAAGCTATCAATCGCGGCTTGGCAGCGATGCCGAGAAGATCGACGGCATTATGGAGCAGACGATCAGCCTGCGTTTTCAGGGGCAAAGCCGCTCCATGCTGCTGACGGTCATGCCTGATGATCAGACTTCTCTGTATCTTGGCACAGGCGGCACTTTGCTTACCATGCCCGAGGAAGGCATCATTGTCAGCGCCAAGCAGTGCGAAGTGATGGGCATCTCTGTGGGCGACACGGTCGACATGGTGCTGGCCGGCGATGATGATACGCTTCACCTGCAGGTCATCGGTACAGCCGACACAAACATTGGCCAGGGCGTTTTCATGGGCAAAAAAGCGTGGGAAAAGCTCCGCAAGGGCAGCTTCTCTGTTACCGCATTGCTCATCACTAACCCCACAGACAATTGCGTTCATCGCCTGAACGAAATGGACGAAGTAAGTACCATTAAGTATCCAACTCAGCAGTTTAAGCAAACCATGACCATCATGGATGCCACATCCGCCGCTTTCACCATTCTTTCCGGCGCGGCGTTGGGTCTTGCCTTCGTCATTTGCTACAATATGGGTCTGATGAACTTCACTGAACGGACACGTGACTATGCCACGTTGAAGGTACTCGGTTATCATCAGAAGGAAATTCGGAGGCTGATGCTTCACGAGAATGACATCACTGCTCTGCTGGGCGTAATTTTAGGAGTCCTGCCTGGAATTTTGCTGGTCAATGTCATTCTGAAATCCTGCGAGTATGACTCCATGGTGTTTGCCTCTAACATCACGATTCAATCCATTTTGCTGGCCAGCGCCATTACCTTCGCGTTCACCTGGTGCATTGAATGGGTGCTGACGCGCAAGGTTCGCTCCATCGATATGGTAGAAGCTTTGAAGAGTGTTGAGTAAAACAGACCAAAGTATGGAAAGGAAGTTGACCTGAAATGAAACGAATTGCCTCTCTTGTGCTTGCTCTCTCCCTGCTGGCAGCTGTGCCTGCCCTGGCAGATACAGACCTGTCTAACTACGCCATTGCCAATGGTAATGTGTCTGCCGTTAACCATGTAGATATTGTCGCACCCTATTCCGGCACGCTGGAATCCTTTGATTTGGAGGCTGGCGACACGGTAACAGCCGGCGACACTCTGTTCACCATGATGACTAACACCCTGTACGCCAGCGAGGACGGCACAGTTGCCAAGGTCTTCGCTCAGGCGGGGGACGATGCGCAGACGGTTGCCAGCCGCTACGGTGCCGTGATTGCCTTAGAAGGCTCCGTGACTCAGCAGGTCGTAGCGACCACCACCGGCGCCTACAATGACGAAAAGAACCGTACCATCCACATCGGCGAAACGCTGTACTTCAAGTCAAAGGACGAGAAGGGCGAAGGCCAGGTCGTGTCCGTCAGCGGAACGAACTACGTGGTGGATATCACCAAGGGTTCCTTTGACAGTAACACCAGCCTCTCTCTTTACCGCGATGATAGCTACAGCAACAAGGATTGCGTCGGAAAGGGCGCCGTCAAGCGTCGTGACCCTGTCCTGCTGGCTGGAAGCGGCCGTGTAGCACAGGTGCTGGTGAACGAAGGCGATACCGTAACCCGCGGTCAGGCACTGATGACCTTTATGTCCCAGGACGCGGATGTTGATGCTTCTTCTGTGATTACAACGCCCAGCACAGGCGTTGTGGCTTCCGTTGCTGTTTCCGCCTGCCAGCAGGTGTGGAAGGGCGAATTGCTGGCTCGCATTTATCTGACGGACAAGCTGGAGATTGTTGCACAGGTCGATGAGATGGATCTGACTCAGGTGCGCGTTGGCAACACAGTTCCCTGCACGCTGGATACCAATGAGTCCATGGTGTTCTACGGCACCGTAACAGAAATTTCTTCCCTTGGTGTTACCCGCCAGAACGCTGCTTACTACACCGTACATGTCTCCATTGACCAGACGGCCTCTCTTGGTGCCAGCGCTTCCATTTACCTGCCGAAGAATTGAGGATGACGTATGTCCGCTGCATTCACTGACCAGGAAAAAACAGCTATCATCAATCACCTTCGCAAGGCTGCATGGAATCACGCCTGCAATGAAGGAATGCGTAAGACCTCCGTGGAGATGCTTGCTGAAGAAGCAGGCATCTCCAAAGGCGCATTCTATCACTTCTATCCCAGTAAAGAATTGTTGTTTCTCGATATGCTGGAAGCTTGGCAAAAGAACGCCTACGCCGCTGCAGAAAAGGTACTGGAGGAGCAGGCGGATTTACCCGCACCCGTCAGAGCCTCTGCCGCATTTCGTGCCGCATTCCGCTATATCGTTGCACAGCCCATTGGCAAGTTTTTGGCTGAAGAAGTACCCATCATGCTTCGCAGAATTCCTGAAAATGAATTAGAGAAGCACTACCAAAGCCAGGAAGAATTCATCATCAGTATGATCCACCAGGTAGGCGTTGTGCTAACCGTTCCGGATCACACAGCTGCTGCAGCCATCATGATCCTGATGCTTTCACTTGTCAATGCAGACCGCATTGGAGACCACTACCATGAAGGCATTGACGCTCTCGTCGATTGCGCATGCAAGCAGCTGATTGCAGATAAGTGACATCATGTCTGCGTACAGAGTTGCTTTTCTGACGGACATCTTTACGGTGCTGCCGCAGAATCTTTAGAAAATAGTAAGGCCAGCCAAGCAACATGCTTTCGGCTGGCCTTTTTGCTAATCCTTGTGCGAGTGCAAAACAAACTTCGGTATGTTTATTTGCACAGCGGTATGTTGCCGGTATGCTTACTTAAATATAAACTAAAGTCTGCTTTACACACTTGAAAGCATCCGTCTTCCCTGACATGTTAAAACACAATATCTGATGTACCCTACAGGCAGACTTTCTTTTATGCATAAGCTGCTGATGCTTAGCTCAATCAGATGCGAAGCTCCGCAGTGTGTCATAACCTGTCTGCATGCTGTGCGGTGCCCTATTTCGCAAATCGAATGCCACTGTTGGATATTGGCCCGGAGTAATTTGTCTTGGAGCACGCAAAAGCATGGTACCCTATGGCTATACCAGGAGGCATTCCACGCAAGAGCTGCCGTCATAGAAAAAGAAAGCACCCATGCATAGCCTGCCGCAGCAAGCCGCGCATGAGTGCTCTTGTTCGATGTGCAATTCGTTTTATTTTGCCGGGAAGTACATGCTGTTCTGAATGAGAATATCACTATCTGCCTGTACTTTTGCAAGGATCCGCAATGCGTCTTCCCCATCTGCAAGCTTTGGGCAGAAATCGTTGTAGGGTGCGCTGCTGCTGGTGAGCACAGGAATCAGATCCAGTTCGGCACCCAAGTAGGTATCTCCCGAGAATCTCAAATGCACCTGTGCCAGCATCGCGTCAAAGGTGGTCATATCG
>CAVEUM010000016.1:0-46436 GCA_963618735.1 bacterium
TCGCTCAATGGAACCATCACAATCGTCGGAAATCACATCGAGGTTGAAATTGATCACGTAGGATGACCTTTTAGAGCAATGCTGCACAAATGAGGTGGTACGATGAATAGTGAATTTTGCGGCAGATGAGATTGCAGAGATCGAAGGTTTACTGGATGTAAATCGAGATTTTGGGAAGAAAAGGCGCATTCAGCGGTGCCGCTGAATTGTGCGGTGTTGCCCTAATAGAGGAGAGCCGGCTAATCCCCAAAAAAGGAAAAGCCGGCTCTTTTGCTGCGTTATAGAATTGGCGAACCAACGTCAAATCAATCATTGCACAAGAAATCCCTCTGCTCAAGGCCTCAAGCCCCAGGCGGAGGGATTTCTTCTATTCACTTAATGGTAAAATCCATACCGGACTTCTGCAGCATTTTCGATAGGATATCGTTGCTGCACGAATCGGCATTCACCAACCGGCACAGTGAGGCGGATTTCAGAAAAAAGAGAAATGGCATCTGCGCCAATGACCAATTACGCGAAAAAGACGCCACTTACGAAGTAAATCTTTTAACTTTAGAGAATTTACCTAAAATCTATTTTAGGATATACGCTGTGCGTATAAAGGAGAAAATTTCAACGAGAAGGAGGGAGACTCGGAAACACTCAAAATAACGATCACCTATAGTGATTCGATGATTGCAAGAATAATGAATAGAAAAGGAGAGACACCATGCAGGTATTTAACCCGTACCTTCCGTCCGGCGAATATATTCCGGATGGGGAGCCTCACGTCTTTGGCGATCGTGTGTATGTCTATGGCTCGCATGATCGCTTCAATGCGCCGTTTTTTTGCGTAAATGACTATGTCTGCTATTCCGCGCCAGTTCACGATCTGTCTGCATGGAAGTACGAGGGCGTTATTTATCGAAAAAATCAGGATCCGTTGAATCCACTGGGCATTCGGTTGCTGTTTGCACCTGATGTTGTGCAGGGTACGGACGGACGCTATTATCTTTATTATGCGTTTGATTTTCTCGGCCGAATGGGTGTTGCAGTCAGCAGTCAGCCGCAGGGACCCTATGAATACTATGGTCATGTGCATTTTGCCGACGGCCGTGAGTGGGGGAGCCGCTCTGGTGATGAATTCCCGTTTGACCCGGGTGCTTTGGTCGATGATGATGGCCGAGTATATTTGTTCTCTGGCTTTGCCACGAAGGTTCCGTTTATTACGAGCCGCTTCCACAACTTGAAGAACACCGGAGGCGTCGGAATGGAACTGGAGAGCGATATGCTCACCATCAAAGGCGATATCAGGTTAATTTTCCCGCAGAAGGATCATCAGCCGCCGAAGGATTTTGCGGGACATGCATTTTTCGAGGCAAGCTCCATTCGCAAGGTAGACGGCAAGTATATCTTCGTGTATTCCTCGGAAAACAATCACGAGCTTTGCTGGGCACAAAGCGATAAGCCTCTTGAAAATTACCGCTATGGAGGAACGCTCGTTGACCTTGGCGACCTTTACCTGGATGGCAACGCTGATGAGCACAAGGCAAGCAATTATCTGGGCAATACGCACGGCGGCATGGCAAAACTGAATGACCAATGGTATATTTTCTACCATCGGCAAACAAACCAGCATTCGTACTCGCGTCAGGCATGCGCAGAGCCGCTAAGACGGACAGAAAACGGTGATTTTCTGCAAGCAGAAGTAACCAGCTGCGGCTTGAATGGTGGCCCGCTGCTGGGCAGAGGCAAGTATGAGGCGCGCATCGCCTGCAATTTGTGGAGTAAGCATGGCACCGCACGGTATGACAAGTCCTTCGCAAAAAAGGAGCACCCGTACTTCACGCAGACCGGTAAGGATGGTGATCCGAGCGCAGTGCAGTACATTGCAAACATGCGCGACGGCAGCGTTTGCGGCTTTAAGTACTTCCAAATGGATGGCGCTTCTGCAATCTGCTGCACGGTGACCGGACCATGCAGCGGCGTCATTGAGGTTAGCGATACGAGCAGCTTTGCGAAACTCGCCGCAACGATTCCCATCGAGGCGAATCATGAGATGACGAGTGCGACCGCTCCCTTCCGCATGGAGGACGGTGTCCGCGCATTGTTTTTCCGCTTTCACGGCCAAGGCGTGATGAACTTCTTCACGTTTGAGCTGAGCTGATCAGCATCTACTGCAATGAGTCTTTCCTAGAAATTATCTTTTCCAGGAAAGCTCACATAGAGGAAAACAGGTTTTGACCCGACCGACATGGAGGTGAAACTGGTTAATGGGTCAGCATATGATTCCGTAAGGAAAGCGCAAAAGGATAAGGAGGAAAGGAAACGTGTTTCAAACTAAGAAAAGCCGCCGCTTGATGGCACTGACACTGAGCGCAGTTGTTGGATTGACGTCTACATTCGCAATTGCTGATTCGGTGACGCCCACCGGCAATACCTATGGCTTCGCTGGCAAAAACGGCAGATATTACACTGACTACATGACGCTCGATGAGGAGCAGCAGATCGCCAAAGATCTGGCTATTGAGGTGGCAAGTGAGGGCTTCGTTCTGTTGAAGAACGAAAATGATGCTTTGCCTCTGGAAAAAGGCGGAAGGGTGTCCCTGTTCGGCATGCACTCTGTGGATCTGATCGCGTCCACCAGCGGCTCTGCAGGCGGTTCAACCGGTGCAAACGGCATTGAAGAAAGCACGCTGCAGCTGGCTATGGAAAAAGCCGGCTACCGTGTGAACGCCAAGCTGGTCGACTTCTACACCAAGCATAACACCCTTGGCACCACCACGAATGAGTTGCCGCTGAGCTATTATTCGGAGGCAACCATTAGCTCCTACAATGGTTATAGCGATGCTGCTATTATTGTCTTCTCACGCACTGGCTCTGAAGGCGCTGATAAGCAGGTCAGCAATGTAACGGATCACTCTGATCCTACGGATCATGAGCTGATGCTGGACGATAATGAGAAGGCGCTGGTCAAGCATGTCAAGCAGTATTATGCAGACAAGCCCATCATCGTTTTGATCAACTCCTCCAATATTCTGCAGATCCCTGAGCTTGCAGAGCCCAAGGATTCCAGCGAATACGGTGTTGATGCAATCTTCTGGGTTGGCAACACCGGCAACAATGCCATCGAGGCAATTGGCAAGCTGATTTCCGGCGAAGTCAACCCGAGCGGCCACACGGTGGAAGTTTGGGAACGTGATTTTACCAAGGGCCCGTCCTACACCAACTTCGGCAACCAGACGCAGAATGTTGATGAAAACGGCGAAACGATGGACGCCTATTACTATCACAATGGCGAAGCAACCAAGTACGCGACCGTCGAGTATCGCGAAGGCATTTATGTTGGCTACAAGTACTATGAGACTGCAGCGGATGACATGAATGCTGAGAACGCTGGTTCCGGCGATGCATGGTACGAATCTCAGGTGCTGTATCCCTTTGGCTACGGTCTGAGCTATACCGACTTTGAGTGGGAACTGTTCCCGGCTGAAAGCACCGCCATCACTGATCCTTTCCAGAAGCTGTCCATGACCGTGAAGGTTACCAATGTGGGCGGCGTTGCTGGCAAGGAAGTCGTGCAGGTGTATGCAAATCCGCCGTACACCAAGGGCGGCATTGAAAAGGCAAGCGCGAACCTCGTCGGTTTCGCAAAGACTGACCTGCTGGAGCCTGGCGAATCCCAGAACGTGACCATCGAGTGGGTTGCACAGGATATGGCAAGCTACGACTGGAACGATGCGAACGCGAACGGCTACACCGGCTATGAGCTGGAGGCTGGCGACTACGTCATCACCGCTCGCAGCAACTCCCATGACATCAAGCTGAGCGAGACCTACAACGTGGCAACCGGTATGAACTGCACCACAGACTACATCACCGGCAACACGATTGAGTCCTTGTTTGTGGATGACTTCACCTCTGTGAATGATTCCCTGCTGTCTGGCATGATCAGCCGCGCAACCGGTCTGACCCAGCCCGTTCCGTCTTCTAAGGAAGATCGCGAGATCTCTGATGAAACGCTGGAAACGCTGGACAACCAGTACACCTACCGCAGCTACATGGATCAGGGCTATGAAGACTGGTTCGTGAACGAAGACGGCATCCCGTCTACCTGGACGCAGGCGGCCACCCGTGCTGAAGGCGAAAAGGCTGAAATCTCCATCATGGATATGGCAGGCATCGACTTCACCCTGAAGATTGAAGACGGCGAAGTCGTGCAGGGCGACGACGAAGGCTCCAAGAAGTGGGAAGCTTTCATGAATCAGCTGACCTGGGAAGAAATGGCAACCCTCGTCAATAACGGCGGCGGCGTTGAGCCGATTGACGCAGTTGACGTTGCAGGCGCAAGCGCAAATGAAACCCCCTTGCAGCTCAGCGGCGGCACGCTGTGGGCATGCCCGCCGATTCTGGCAGCAACCTTCAACCTCGACCTTGCTGAAGAAGTCGGCGTTATGATCGGCAACGAAGCACTCTTCAAGGGTACTGCTTACTGGCAGGGCAATGCCATGAACATCCACCGCAGCCCGCTGTCCGGCCGTAACGTTGAGTACTACAGCCAGGATGGTGTGCATGGCGGCAAGTTCGCAGCAGCTGTGGTTGCAGGCGTCACCTCCAAGGGTGTTACCTGCCAGATTAAGCACATGATGCTGAATGACCAGGAATCCTACCGCGACCTGAACGGCGGTGTGTCCACGTGGGCAACCGAGCAGGTCATCCGTGAAATCTATGCAAAGCCCTTCGAATACGCACTGAAGGTTGGTCATTCCACGGGTGTCATGAGCTCCTTCAACCGTATTGGCCTTGTCAACAGCCAGCTGAACCTTGCTATGCATAAGCTGGTTCGCAACGAATGGTCTAACCGCGCAATCTTTGAAACTGACGCATGGCAGGGCACCTACTGCCCGCTGGACCTGATGGTTCGCCAGGGCGACAACCAGGTGCTGGGCGATGGCTCCACGCTGCCTGAAATCGGTTTGGAATTCGGCACGTGGGATGTTGAAGGTAACTGCGTCCGCGTCAGCGACGGCGCTGAGGGCACCTTCCTGTCCCAGACTCACTACGCAGCAGTTCGTCGCAGCGCACAGGAAATGCTGTGGAACTACGCCAATGGCAATGCGGTCAAGAACGGCTACATCGGCTTTGAGCCTTGCGTCCTTGAATTCGACAGCTATGCCGCACAGTCTCTCCAGATTTCCTACGGCGATGTTGATATCGCTTCCATCTCTCTGGCAGAAGGCGTAGAGCTGCCTGCCGGCTTTACCCTTGACAATGGCGTCATCACCTCTGACGGTTCTGTGTCTGAAGGTGAATGGACGATTGATGTCCAGCTGAACGGCATTGATGGCTACATCGCCCTTGATGCACAGGTGATCATCCGCGTGGTTGACGCAATGCATGTCAGCACGACCGAGCTTAAGGTTGGCGAAGCAGCAAACGTGACTGTTAACGCTCCGTACTATGCATATGAAGGCCTCGTGAAGGTTAACGAACGCTTCGTCAGCACGGTGAAGCACACGGACGGCACGCCTCTTGCACAGAGCGAAATGGAAGGCTTCGGCGGAAAGACGGTTCTCCCTGGCACTGGCGACAGTGTTGGCGGCACCCTCCGTATCCAGAACTGGTACTGGAAGGACGCTTCTCAGGTGCAGGGCAATAACTACGATGGCCTTGGCGCACTGGCCTATGCAGACTCTGAAAGCACGGATACCCGTTACCTCGAAACTGCTGATGTCGAAGCGGGCAACTACTATCAGGCTTACCTCTATGAGTTCCGCATCTCCGATGAGGATGCTGCAAAGCTGGCAGAATATGGCCTGACCGCAGAAAAGGTTATGACGCCTGTGACGGCCTACCAGGGCATCACGTATGATTACAACTCCGCACTGGCAATCACTGGTACACCCACGAAGGCTGGCGAGGTTGAAATCACTGTGACGCTGCAGATTCCGCTGGTGCGCGGCTTCGGCTCTCGCTTCCCGAACAACGTTCATGTAGGCTCTCCTACGGCGACCGAAGTGACCCGTACCTTCACGCTGACCATCGGCGAGTAATCTTCTCTAAGGTTTGAAAATCCTGTCTCCGTGTCCTTGATCCTCCGAATGGATGAAGGCACGGAGGCAGGAAAACGCCGCCGGACTGTCGAGAATAGCTTCGACAGTTCGGCGGTGGATTTGTCCTTTGGATTCAGCCTGCTTGTGAAAGGAGTAAGCAAAAAATGAAGATGAATTGGCTGAAAAAGCTCGGTTCCTTGTGTCTTGCTATGCTGTTATCTTTGTGCATCTTGGCACAGGCAGACGTAGCATTGGCGGATGACAAGACGGTGACCTCGGTTGAGGTTGAAACCATGCCCAATAAGACGGTGTACACCATGGGAGAGGAATTCTCCGCTGAAGGTGGTACGCTGAAGGTGACCTATAGCGATGGTTCGACAGAAACTGTTGCGATGACAGATAGCTCTGTCAAGCTCTCCAAGCCCACAATGAATACTGCAAGCACGAAGAATGTGACGGCCTCAATCGGCAAGAAGCGCGCGGTGTTCAAAATTGAAGTTGTTGCCGGCATGTGCGTCGTGACGTTCGACATGAATTATGACGGTGCAGAAACGCAGACGCAGGAAGTTGCAAAGGGCGTAACGGCAGCAGCACCCGAAACGCCGATTCGCGATGGCTATGAGTTCGTAAATTGGTACGCAGATGCTGATTACACGCATCCCTATGACTTTGAAAGCTCTGTAACGGGCGATGTGACCGTGTATGCCTTCTGGAAGAAGACAGATGCGGACTATGTGACCGTAACGTTCGATTATGACTATTACGGCGTACTGCTGAATAAGTATTCCTACCCCGTTGAAGCTGGCACGCAGGTGAAGCAGCCGTCTGTCAACCCTGAACGCGAAGGCTATGCGTTCGATCAGTGGGTGGACGAGAATGGCAATGCGTTTGATTTCACGCAGGCAATCGCTGCTGATACCACTATCAAGGCTAGCTGGAACAAGACGGCTTCCGGCATGAACACGTACGTTTTTGAGGCGGAAGATACTGACCTGACCGGCAAGATTGGCCCCAGCTACTCTGGTTCCGCACAGGAAGAAAGCATGATCATCTATAACGATGCCATCAATGCAAGCGGCAATCGTCTTGTTGGCTACCTGTATTCCAGCGGTATCACGCTTGAATTCTACATTGCTTCCGATGTGGATGTGGATGACGCGACCGTTGCGCTGAGCATCACGGGCGAATATGTCAATATGTCCTACGACAGCAATGACTTCCAGGTGCTTGTCAATGGCGAAGCAAAGACCTATCCGCGCGTGACCATTGAGGCAACGCAGGAGGCTACTGCACAATGTGAAGATCGCATTGTCATTCAGAACGTCAGCCTGAAGCAGGGCGCAAACCTGATTCAGCTTAAGACGAACAACAACAATGCTGTTGAGGGTACAACCTTCAAGGCAAACGCTCCCATGGTCGATTGTGTGAAGGTAACGACCAGTGCAGTGCTGACATGGGACGAAAACTTCGGTGAGCCCGCAACGGGCAACTACCAGAAGTAAAAAATGCATTTGCAGCCCTGCATGAATTGCTTGCAGGGCTGCAATTTCCAAAAGGAGGTAACGTCATGTCAGAAATGCAAAACCAGTTCAGCGAGGCTAAACAAAAGAAACCGAAAAAAGTGAAGAAGCATCGCGCGGTAAAAGCTTGGGCAGTTGTGACAGCACTGGTGCTGGTTGTGGGCATCGTGGCCAACGCGTTGGCAACAACGACTTTTAATGGCTTTCTCGATACGATGTTTGGCGGGCAGCGTCCCGTGTATGATGAGGATACCGCCTCAATGTATCCTGCAACAAACGCCACCAGCAAAGAAGAGGCACTGAAGAATTCGCAGGATTTCAATATCAAGGTTGCCGAAGAAGGTTTCGTGCTTCTCAAAAACACCGACAGCGCACTGCCTCTTAAGAAGGGCGCGAAAATCAGTGTGTTCGGAAAGAACAGCGTGAATTTGTCCTACGGCGGTTCAGGCTCCGGCGGATTTGACTCCAGCAATAACAAGGATCTGTACGATAGCCTTGAATCTGCTGGTTTTCAAACGAATCAGACACTGAAGAAGTTCTATGAAGACACGAGTGCATCCGGTCCTGTCCGTGCTGCAAACTCCAGCGATCTCGACAGCGGCGGCAATCAGATCATCGGCACGGCCGAAACCCCTCAGAGCAAGTACACCGATGCTGTTAAGAGCTCCTATGCAGGCTACAGCGATGCAGCTATTGTTGTCATCACGCGCATCGGCGGTGAAGGCTTTGACCTGCCGCGCTACCAGGGAAATACGGAAGGCGCATCAAGTGCGGACAGCCATTACCTCGAGCTTGACCAAAATGAGCAGGACTTGCTTGCCGCTGTCTGTGATGCAGGCTTCGAGCACGTGATTGTGCTGTTCAACATCCCGTCCAGCTTTGAGGCTGGCTTCCTTGTCAATTCTGACATTGCGGCATATGCCGACAAGATTGACGCTGCCATGTGGGTTGGCTTTACGGGCAGCACAGGCATTATGGCGCTTGGCGAAATCCTGAACGGTGAGGTTAACCCGTCTGGTCGACTGGTTGACACGTGGTCTGCTGACTTCACGCAGGATCCGACCTTTGTGAACTTTGGCACAGGTTCCACCCCGAATGATTCCGATCAATACGATGAAGGCATGTACTACTTCGTGGACTACGAAGAGGGCGTGTATGTCGGCTACCGCTACTATGAGACCCGCGGCTACACCGACGGCGAGGACTGGTACAACGAGCACGTGGTGTTCCCGTTCGGCTACGGTCTGAGCTACACAACGTTTGACTGGACAATCAATCAGCCGTCTGACACGAACATCACCAAAGATGGCACAATTACCGTGTCTGTCGATGTAACAAACAGCGGCAGCGTCGCAGGCAAGGACGTTGTTCAGCTCTACGTGACCGCACCATATACCACCGGCGGCATTGAAAAGGCACATAAGGTGCTTGTCGGCTATGCCAAGACAAACGAACTTAAGCCTGGCGAAACGCAGACCGTTTCCGTGTCCTTCGATCCGTATTATGCCGCGAGCTACGACTACCGTGACGCGAATGGCAACGGCTTTAGTGGTTACGAGCTTGAACAGGGTGAGTACATCCTGTCAGTGAGCCGCAACGCGCATGAATGCATGGGCGAAGTGATCTGCCAGCTTGCATCCGACATCCGCTATGAAACCGACCCGACAACAGGCAGCGAGGTTGAAAATCGCTACACAGACCGTGAAGGCGTCATGGATAGCGATGCACAGCTTTCCACTGTTCTCTCCCGCACGGATTGGGAAGGTACATGGCCGAGCGCACCAACCGATGAGGAACGCGCAGGCAGCGACCAACTCTATGCGGAACTGCAGGACACCGAGACCAATAATCCCACTGACTACGACAGCGACTATGAGTACCCGTGGTTCGGTGAAGAAGCAACCATCACGGTGCGAGATTTGCTGCCTGATGAAGCTCCTGAGGCAACCTATAAGGCGATTGTTTCCTATGATGACGAACGATGGGATGCTATCCTTGAGGCATGTGACGAGGAGCAGATGATCAACGCCTTTAACTACGGCGCATATCGCACCATGGCTCTCGACACAATTGGTATGCCGGCAACACTGCATGGTGATGGCCCTGCAGGCTTCACGTCCTTCATGAATCGCACGCAGGTTAATGGCACATGTCAGTTCGTCAGCGAACCGGTTATGGCTGCAACATGGAATGTTGAACTGATGGAAGAGCTTGGCCGCACGATGGGCGAAGAGGGCATCTTCGGCGATAGCGGTACAGGCATGCCGTACTCCTCCATTTATGCACCTGGCGTGAACATCCATCGCAGTCCTTTCGGCGGACGCTGCTCAGAGTACTTCTCCGAAGATCCTGTATTGACCGGCCTGATGGCGGCGGCTGAAGTCCGCGGACTGCAGGAAAAGGGCGTTATTTGCATGATCAAGCATTTCGCCGCTAACGAGCAGGAAACGCACCGCTCCATCAATGGCGACAGCTCTTGGCTAACGGAGCAGAGCCTGCGTGAAATCTACCTGAAGTCTTTTGAAATCGCAATCAAGGGCAGTGAAAGCCGCGGCGTGATGAGTTCCTTCAACCGCATCGGCACACGCTGGACCGGCGGCGACTATCGCTTGCTGACGGAAATCCTCCGCAACGAATGGGGCTTTAAAGGCACGGTTATCTGCGATTTCAATACGATTCCTCAGTACATGAACCCGCGGCAGATGGCCTACGCAGGCGGAGATCTTGACCTCGCCACGCTTCAGACGAGCATGTGGGAAGACTGCGATATGTCCTCCACGGGCGATGCTGTTGTGCTGATGAACGCGATCAGAAATATCCTGTACACCTTCGTCAACAGCAATGTTATGAATGCTGAGGTGATCGGCTACAAGATTCCGTTGTGGACGGAGATCATGTACATCGTTGACATCGTGCTGGGTGTCATCCTCATCATCTGGGGTGCTATTGTTATCACCGCAGATGTTAAGAAGACCAAGAGAAACAAACGCAACGCATAAAGAATCAGGCGGGTTCGGAGTCGATGCTCCGGATCCGCCTTTGTTGTTGAAGATGATCATGCCGCTTGAATGTTGTTACCAGTCTTCGGCGGTCGTAATATTCGTACCAGTGAAACGCATGATTCTATCGCTCATGATGAAGCCCTTTCATCCGCGGGGGGATCCTCCAGTTGTGTAGGTCCTGGAAGTCATCGCGGCGCAAGCCCGCGAATTATTCTGCAGACAATTCGGTTGAAAACAGGTCATAATTGACAATGATTGACAAGAACAGCTCGTCTGATGTATGATACGAGAAGTGGTTACGCGACCAGCATATCGCCCTTCGCCATCCACTTTTCTGTTTCAACCTATGATGGACACACAAGATCAGCAGAGGCTTGTCTATGAGCTTTTTCATCGTAAGCAGGAGGAAGAACCTTGAAGAATCAAAAGGCCAATCAGCTAGTTTCTGTTATTGTTCCTGTCTATAATACAGCAAAGACACTGGAAGCAACCCTCAACAGTCTTTTGCGGCAGGATGAAGATGTGACGGAGATCATTTGCGTCGATGACTGCTCGACGGATGACAGCCGAGCCATTCTGAAGCGTTACGCAGATTTTGCCCAGAATATCAAGGTGATCTATAGCAATCAGAACGAAGGAACGTTGGCTGCACGAAAGCACGGCGTGGAAGCAGCCAACGGCAAGTACATCATGTTTCTGGACAGCGACGATTGCCTGACCGATGACGCCTGCGCCTACCTTTCTGAAAGGATGCAGTCCACAGGTGCGGATGTGCTCAATTTCGCTGCAGAACTGGTTGCGATGCCCGGCGTAAGTGATTCTACCATCATGTGCGTCAAAGAGGTTCTGCGCAGCGTACCGGGTCTGTACGAGAACACATCCCTGCTGGATGAGGTCTTTGTCCGCAAGAATATCAGCATGAACCTTTGGAACAAGATTTATCGCGCGGAAATCGTCAAAAGAGCCTATGCATGTGCGCCAAGCGGTCGGTTCCTGTATGGTGAGGATGTTTTTATCACCTTCTTGTGCATGTACCACGCCCAAAGAATGATCTGCGAAGATCGTGTTTGCTATCGTTACAGTGTCGGCAGCGGCATTTCTACCACGACGGGTGTAACCCTTCAGCGCATGGAAACCTTTTGCTCGGTTTCAGTGCTCGTTGAAAAGGTACGTGCATTCTTGGAAGATGAAAAATGCTTTGACATCTATCAGGATGCCTGGAATATATACAGCAACATGATGTTCAGTGATTGCTTGCACAAGTGGCTTGATCTTGCCGAGCCGTCCATGAAGGCCGCCACCTTTGAGGTGCTCCAGCGCGCATGGGGGGCTTCCCGTGTATTCCGTTATCTGATTGAGAACAATCACGGATTGGATCAGCAGGCTGCCATTGCAGATATGCTTGTGGGCGTAAAATCTTTGCATGCTGCGCCTCGTAAGGTAAAAACCATCGGCCTCTTTTATTATCGCACCTATAACGGCGGCCTGGAGCGTGTTGCTGCGCACCTGGCAAACATGTGGGTCTCCATGGGCTACCGCGTGGTTTTCTACATGGACTATCCTGTGACGCAGGACACCTATTTCCTCGACCCGAAAGTCAAGACGGTGCTTCTGCCAGATTCATTTTCGCCCTCTTCAAAAGAGCACATTCATCGGTTTGAAAAGTTCAGCAAGTGCCTGCAGGAGGACGGCGTGGACGTTCTGGTTCATCATGCGTGGCTGTCCGAATGCCTGCTGTGGGACATTCTTGCAGCGAAGGTTCAGGGGATTCCTGTGATTATGCATACCCATGGCGTTTTCTCAAGCCTGTTCAAATCCGACAGCGAATATTACCATCGGCAATTCTTTCAATTGCAGCATATTTATCATCTGGTTGATGCTGTGATCACGCTTTCTAATGCCGATAAAGCCTATTGGAAAAACTTCGCCGGCACAGTCTATACCATGCATAACCCGTGCTCGATGCAACTGCCGGAAGCCCCAGTCAAACGCATTCCTCATTCCATTTTGTGCGTCGGCCGCATTTCCCCGGAAAAGAATATGATCCACGCGGTTGAGATTTTGAGCCTTGTCCGCGAGCAAGTGAAAGATGCAACGCTTATTATTGTCGGCAAAGCAGATACATGCGATGCAGAATACAAAGCCCGTCTCGTTTCACGTGTGAAGGAACTCGAGCTGGAAGACGCAGTTACTTTTGCAGGCTTTCAAACCGACGTCGCAAAGTTCTATATGGCCTCTGATGTTTACCTGTGTACTTCTTCTTACGAAGGCTTTCCCATTTCCATCGCAGAGAGCAAGATTGCCGGCCTTCCTTGCGTCATGTTTGACATGCCATACCTGACTTTTGCCGAGCAGAACAAAGGCGTTATCATCGTTCCCCAAAATGACAATACTGCAGCGGCGAATGCATTGATTTCCCTGCTGCAAAACCCCGATGAACTTCAGCATCTGGCGAAAGAGGCAAAAGAGAGTGCTAGCATTCTGGATAATGCAGCCCTTCAGCCTGCGTGGAGGGATGTCTTTTCGGCCTTTGAAAAGGAACTTCCCATGTGGAAGCCTGGCAACACGCCCGAAAGCGTCATGATGCAAACGATGATGAGCGACATGTATGCAAGCCGAGTGGCACCCTACGCCGCACCGGCAGAAGCTGCCCAGCCTGCACCCGAGCCGTTGCCCGCCATGCTGCGGTACAAAGGCCCTGCAAAGAAGCTGGTAACGCTTGTCTATTATCTGAAGAAGGGCGGTATTTTAGCCGCTGCAAAAGCGTATGTGGAGGCGAAGGAGCGGGGACATTGAGAACGGCATAAACACACTTGTGTCTGTTTTCAAAATTGCTGCCAAGTAAATTTAAGGAACCATCCGACTGTCTTGAAGGTCGGATGGTTCCTTTTTTCTTCACCCTATGACCATAGTATGCGGTGTTGCAAAAGAGGGCTGCTGCAATTTATGCAACAGCCCCCTCAGGCAGACAAGCATGATCTACATTATTGCGCAGGTTTATTTTCTCTTTCAGCAATGGCAGCCTGCTCTTTGGAAAGATTCTTTTCCACAGTCCATGCGAAAACTAAGATTGCGCACAGGCCATAGGCAATGGTTTCTATCCAGATATAACCAATCGTGATGGCATTTTGTGCTGCAAGCGTCTGTGCGGTCACCCCAAGCGCCACATCAGCAGCCTGGTTATAGCCGTTGGCGCCAAGGACAGCACTGAATATGCTGTTGCAAATCGGCGTTGCAGCGACCATGATGGAGGAGTAGATGGACATGGTGAGACCGTCTGTGCGGATGCCGCTGGTATATTCGATGTGATCAATGACATCGGCCAGCATAGCCAAAATCAGGTAGCATGCGGGAGCAGAACCGAAGCATTTCAGGGCAACGCCAATGGCAACGGGGATGATCTTTCCGTTGCCAAGTCCTGCAACAATGCCGCCTGCCATGCCCAGCAGCATGCCGATGAAGACGAGCTTTCGTTTTCCAATTTTATTGGCAAGCGGAACAACGAATGCGGCGGCGACTGCCATTGGAATAGCACCCAGCACGGCCAACAGCGACTGGGAAGCGCCCCAGGCATCTGCAGAACCGAAGAAGGTATTATCCAGCACCCATTTGCAGAAATAGGTCATTGAACCATTCTTCATGGCGCCAGCCCACTGAAATACCAGATAAAAAATGATCGTGATCCACCACCATTTTTCATTGGCGACGGCTTTCAGCTGCTTTTTCAGCGGCGGTGCAACCTTTTGTCCTTCACCGTTGCTAAGGGCACCTTCCTCGGTGACGCGCTCGCGGGTAAATTTATATTGCAGGAAAACAGTCAGTGCAGTAAAGACGGCCACAGCCAGCATTGCAAGGAACCACAGGCTTTGATTTTCCTTCAAAGCAAAGGAAACCAGCATGGGGAATACCATCGAGCCAAAGCCCATAGCGCCGAGTCCTGCAATGTTCGTAAAAGACGCAAGCGCTGAACGCTGTGCACTGTCGCGCGTGGAAACAGGAATCAGCGTGGAATTTGCTGTGTTGTAAATGGGATAGGCCACGGCATAATAGAGATTGTATGCGATTGCGACCCACACCATTTTCCCTGTTTCGCTTTGAAACGGGACAATGAACATCAGCACGCTTGCTACAGAAAGCACCAGTGCAGAGAGCAGCACCCACGGGCGCGCTTTTCCGGCAAGCACTCTTGTTCTTTCAATCAGCTGACCCACAATCAAATTTGCCGCAACGATGAGAATGGTGGAGAACAGCTGCAGACCTGTCAGAAAGCCCAGACTGAGCTTTAAGACATCCGTGAAGTAATTTTGCAGAATGCTTGTGAAGATTCCCGAAGAAAGAAGCGCGCCAAATGGGCCAATCAGATAGCCCAAAAGCATCTCAGGCAATTTCACATTGGGTGAAGAAATTGCTGAACGCAGAAGTGGTTTGCTCCAGAAGGAATCTTGTTTCTTGCTCATAAAACATAACCCCTTTTAAATTATTTTTGAACCTCTGCCTGTGCGGTACAGGTTCCATCCGTAACGGTTAAGCGAATGGGCTGGTCTCCTGTTGATTCTACAATGGCCAGCGCTTCACCATAATAAGTATCACACTTTGTGCCGCGATAGTCAAGCTCATAGTAGGGGCATGCAGAGCCTAAGCCAAGGAGTTTGCCGCCCGTCACACTGACATCAAGCAGGCCGCGGCAGCAAGGCTTCACAATCCCATCATGATCCGTGTACTTGATGCGAATGTAGCTGAGATGCCCTGCCGGAACGGAGGCCTTTTCAGGCGCCAGCTGAAGCATGGTGTCTTCTGCGGCGGTTTTCAGTGCGCAGCGGCCAATTTCGTGCCCATCAGCGTCATAGGAGACAGCCTCCAACAGACCGTTTTCATAGGGCACATGGAAGGTGAAAAGGCAATCGTTGGTCATTTCCTTCTTGCCAACGGATTTTCCATTGAGCAGAAGCTCAACAGACTTTGCCCGTGCGTAGACTTCTACGTGCGCCTTCTTGCCCTCATATCCGCGCCAGGACCAGCTCGGCATGGCGTTTGTCATCTTCCAGGCAGAAGGGGAGTGGCGCTTTTTCGCATGGCACAGGGGACGTACTGCGATGTAAGGCCCCTTGCTCTGTTCAAGCGCAACACGCGTATAAAGCGCTTCTCCCAGCGGCTTGCCCGTCAAATCAATTCGTCCGCTTCCGGCACTGATCCAACCGGGACCGGCATCCGTATTATTCGCGTATTCCTCGTATTCCCAGCTGCCAACCATGACCTCCCCCAGGTAGTCAAAGCCTGACCAGACAAAATCACCGATTAAGCGGGGATTCTTCTTTGCCAGCTCCCAGAAACGGTAGGCATCGAAGCAGAAGGTTTCACTGCCCAGAATCAGTCGGTCAGGGTATTTTTTCAAATCCTTCCGATAACGCTTTTCACCATAGTTATAGCCGGCAACGTCCATGTTGGCAAAGGCTTTGCGGGTGGTAACATCGCTGCCATGGAGCGTTGCGCCGAGTTTCATAAAGTCCGCGCCCATAATGCCGGCCATATCATTAAAGAATTTCGAGCCAGTGGAGCTTTCCTTCGCTTTCTTTCCGGCAGCCTTTGCTTTGGCTGCACGCTCGGCCTCTTTGGCGGCCTTCTCGTCACTGTACTGGCCAAAGCCGATGGAATTAAGGAAGTTGAAGAAGATGTTAATTCCGCAGGTAACGGGACGGGTATTGTCCAAACCATGGATCAACTCCGTCATTTCCTTTGCCAGAGCAATTCCTTTGGGCTGCGCGGTTTCTGCAACCTCGTTGCCGGTGGAATACATGACGACGCAGGGGTGGTTATAGTCCTTTTCCACCATGTCCGTGATATCCTGCTTCCAGAATTCGTTGAAGTAGTTGACATAATCATACTGCGTTTTGTGAATATACCAGTGATCGATATACTCATCAAGCACCAGCATGCCAAGTCTATCACATACTTCCAGTGCTGCTTTGGAGCATGGATTGTGGGCAGAACGAATGGCGTTATAGCCATTTTCCTGCAGAATGCGAATCTTGCGCTCTACAGCATCGGGATGACACACGGCGCCTAAAAGGCCGTTGTCATGGTGAATGCATGCACCGCGCAGGATTGTGCGCTTTCCGTTGATTAAAAAGCCGTCTTTGCCCCAGGCCAAGGTGCGGATACCGAAGGTAAGTGTTTCTGTATCCTGACCAAAGGTCACCTGCAGCGTATAGAGCTTCGGCTGCTCGGGGCTCCACAGCGTTGCTCCGGGGAGAGAAATGCGAAGCACTCCTTCACCGCTTGCTTTCGCGAGTGTCTTATCTTCATCCAAAACCAGAACGTCTGCCTTTCCGGACGCAGAGGTTTTGACACTGACTTCGATTTCAGGCGGATCAATGGAAACTGTTCGTACCTTTACGCCATTGATCTCGATATGTTCCGCAGGGGAGGACCACAACTTCACGGGACGATAAATGCCGGCACCGGAATACCAGCGGGAATTCGGCTGATCCGCATTGTAAGCGAAAACTTCAATCACGTTTTCGCCTGCATGAAGAAATTCATCCAGATTCACATAGAAATTGGTATAGCCGTAGGGACGGAAAGCCGCTTTTTGGCCATTGACATAAACTTCCGCCCTGCGGTAAACACCCTCAAATTCCAGCACGTTGTGCATCGAGAGCGCATCCTGCGTCATTTCAAATTTCTTTGTATAGACAT
Source organism: bacterium (assembly GCA_963618735.1). GTDB lineage: Bacteria > Bacillota > Clostridia > Christensenellales > Aristaeellaceae > CAKUFA01. The sequence continues at coordinate 17,251 of CAVEUM010000016.1, forward strand.
AGTCCCGTCCTTCAAACCAGCTGACATTCAGTCCGCCCTCGGCAAACGCCGAACGCGGCTCACACAGCATGGCATCGTGGGGGATGCTGACGGGCGTCCCAATGCCCTGATCTTCCTTATGGCGGATATACCAGCCATCATTAAACGATGTGCATCTCATGATTGTACCTCCGTTTACTGCGCTTGCATGGCGTTTGCTTTAACTGTATCAATGAAAAGGAGGGGCAGCAGCTTAAATGCATCTGCTGCCCCATGGGTTTCCTGCCAGGGGTTACTTTTTGGTGAAGCTTGCCACAATCGCGGTGATGACCGAGATGATGCCGATTCCGGCAAGCTGGTAATTCATGCTGGCCAACTCGGGAAGGCCAACCATCTTGATGCCGCTCATGGATTCAGCAATGTTCCAGATACCATCGGAGAACACCGTCATTGCAACGAAGGCCAATGCAACAGCTGCAATGATGCAGGTGAAATCAGTCCATACCTTTTCGCCAAACAGTCCGGCGACTTCACAAATCAGGCCGGCAGCCAGCGCCACATAGACGGCCGTCTGCACAATGCCGCCCTTCGATGCGTAGACACACAGCAGAATGAGGGTGACAATCGCCAGAATGCAGGTGATTGCGGAAAAACACTTGCCAACAGACACTTTTTTCATGGTTTTCTCTCCTTCCTCGATGATTACTGCTTCTTCTTTGCCTTGACTGTCTTGGAGACAATCAGCATCACGAAGCAGGCAGCGGCCAGAACGGCGGAGACAATCTCGGTTACCTGAATGGCAGTCTGCCACCACGGCGTGGTATGCAGGATGACAGCCGTGGAGCTGTATCCGTTCGTGATGACGGAGCGGCTGATGGCATACTCCCAGCTGATGGCAGCTTCCTTGAGCAGCTCCAGCAGATAGCCGTCATCCGTTTCCTTTGCCTTGTTCAGCACCCAGTTGCCGTGGCCAGCCACGCCATCCAGGCACCATTCCTGCGTGCCGGCGGTCAGCACTTCAACAGCATGGTTGCGGAAACCACCGTCTGCGTATTCACCGAAGCAGGGTGCAGCGTCCGTGTCAATGGCACCGTTCCAGCCCCACTCGTTGCGCAGAACCTGCGTGTTGAGTGCATAGCTGGAAGAATTCCACTTGAGACCCAGACGAGAGAAGGACTGCATGACGCCGCCTGCGTTTGCTACGCGGACAGAGCCTTCAAACGCGCGGAGGTTGCCTTCACGGAAAGCCTGCTCATTGAAGAAGCAGCACACGCCGTCGCGGTAGAATTCCTGATCGTTACCAACGAAGTGCTTAGGTGCAGCGTGAGAACCGGTCTTTTCCATGGCTTCGACTTCAACAGCGCCTGCCAGGTAGTTCATGGTGGGGCACTCGGACATGTACTCAAAGTTACGTCCGCCGAAAGGCGTTCTGTGCAGGTCGTTACCGATGTTGTAGTTAATCATGAAGTTGGACCAGAGGCCATCTTCACCCATCATGGTGCCGCGGTTTGCGATGATTTCATTGTTGAAGGTACCGGTCAGAATGACGTTGGAGCAGTAGCGAGTGGTAGGAACGGTGACTTCCACGCCATCGATCGTCACAGGAATGGGATAGCTGCCGCCAACAGAGTCGCAGCCGTCGCCAACTGCAAAGGAGGGAGAAATTTCACCAACAGCGGGGCAGGTGAAGCTTTCAGCAGTAGCGTTGGGCAAATCCTCAACCTTCAGCTGATAGATGAACTTTTCCCATGTTTCGGTATCGGAGAGCGGAACATCCTTCATGGTGGCCAGGTTCAGTCCGCTGTCTACGCCGAATTTCGAGGCAACTTCCTCAAAGCTCGGTGCATCGTCAGACTTCACGTACCATTCGCCATCCAGAATGTCCATCATTTCAGCAGTGGCTTCCACCGTGGTCTGGCTGACAGGGAACGTGCCTGCCCAGTCATTGCGGGTCAGATAGGTGCCGGCATCCTTTACCCAGTAGTTCAGGTCGCAGTCAGCAAACTGATTGGTAACGGCGACGCCGTTTTCACCGCAGTGATACTTTTCGTCATCGAACTTTTCAGTCCACTTGTAGCTCTTTGCGCCGTCGCCATCAGCGGTCATGCCGTTTGCGGCGGTGTAGCCCTGGGCGGCAAGAACGTTGTTCAGGGCACTGTGCACGTCATCGCCGATTGCCAGGTAGTAGTCGCCTTCAGAAAGGATGTATCCACCCTCGCCGTTGGAGGCTGTCATATCGTAGCTGGCCAGCAGATACTTGTCGGCCGTGATGGTGATGGTTTCGGAAGCACCGGGCTGCAGGGTCTGCGTCTTTCCGTAGCCGATGAGGGCGATGGCAGACTTCTCCACGCCATGCTCGATTTCGTAGGTGCTGTAAGGAGTCTGTGCATAGAGCTGAACAACGCTCTTGCCGGCAACATCACCCGTATTGGTAACGGTAACCTTTGCGGTGATTTCATCCTCATTCACCGTCACACTGTCCAGGGTCTGTGCAAAGGTGGTGTAGCTCAGGCCGTAGCCGAAGGGATACTGCACCTCGTTTGCATAGCTCCATTCCGATGCGCCGTCCAGCGCACCGACAGCGGAGGAGGCATTGCCCTGACCCATCACGCAGTCAGCATAACGGGTTTCGTAATAGCGATAGCCGATGTAGATGCTTTCTGCCTGGAAGGAAATGTACTCGGCGCGCTCGTCGGAGCCGATGGTGTTGTTGATTTCATCCACGTTGGCAAACAGAGGCGTATCCGTGCCGGAGTTGACAACAGAGGGGGCAGACAGAGAGCTTGTTGCATAGGTGTCCGCCAGCTTACCGGAGGGATTGACCGTGCCGCGCAGAATTTCAGCAACGCCGGTAAAGCCCTGATGTCCGGGATAGCCGATGAACAGAATAGCATCAGCATATTCCTTGATTTCGTGTACTTCCATCTGGTTCGGGCTGTTGAGCAGCACGATGACCTTCTTGAAGTTTGCACGAACAAGCTCCAGCAGGTCGCGCTCGTTCTTATGCAGTGCGAGGCTGCTGATGTTGCCGCTCACGCCGCCTTCATCGTCGACGTCCTTCATCAGCAGGTCTGTGCCTTCTGCACCTTCACGGGTGAACACGACGATGGCCGCGTCATTGTAATCCGCAAAGCTATCGGCATACTGTTCATAGAAGGCAAGATTTTCTTCAGAACCGGCTGCAGATCCGGTAACGGCAACGGTCATGCCGCCCCAGCTTTCCTTCAGCTCGCCGCGAGCTGCGGTTCCGTTCTGCAGACCGGTCCACAGTGTTTCATTCACCTGGAATCCTTCATTTTCCAATGCAGTCTTCAGGTCGATGGAATTAACCGCACCGTTTGAAACCTTGGTGCCGGCAGAGGATGCCTGATATGCCGGATCAACCGCGCCATGACCGAACACGGAGATCTTGACTTCGTTCTTCATGGGAAGAGCGCTATCATTGTTCATGAGCAGTGCAGCGCCTTCACGCATTTCATTCACGTTCTGCTCAAGTGCAGCGGCAATGGCCTTTGACTGAGCATCGGCATCTGTAAAGTCACCGAATTGGCTCTTGTAGTAGGTAGTGTCCGTGTCACCGGATGCGGTTTCCACTACCTTGGTTGTGCTGACGCCTAATGCGCTGTTGATATAGCTTGCATTGGCTGTTGCCAGCGTGTTGCCAATCAGTGCAATCACCAAAATGACTGCAAAGATCGAGGTTAAACCAGCCCACCGTTTTGAGTGTTTCAAAGTATCTCCTCCCTTTTGTTGAAGATCCCACCATTGTTCATAGACCTCCAGATACTGAAACACATTTTAGGAGATTTGCACATGTGTTGAAAGATTTACTTCGTAAGTGGCATCATTTTAGCGTAATTGGTCATTGGTGCTGATGCAGCCGTTTGTTCCGGGCGGGGGCGCCATGCAGCAGACAGGGCGGAGGATTCACTTTTCAAGCGGGAAAATCATGTTCAGACTGAAAATGCCGTCTTCCCAGCCGGTGGAAAGCGCACCGCCATATTTTTCACACAGGTAACGCATACTGCGCATACCATAGCCGTGATTGTCCGTGTCCGGCTTGCTGGTCATGGGCATTCCGTCCATAAATACAGGCTGCTTTTCGCAGGGATTTTCAATGTGAACGGAATAGAGCTTATCTTTGGCCATGGCATGAATGGAAACAATGCGCCTGGCTTCGTTTTCTTCGCCGGCGGTTGCTTCAATGGCGTTATCCAGCGCATTGCCGAGCAGACAGTACAGATCCTCCAGAGACATGAAGGAGAACTTTTCGCCATCAACAATGCAGCGGACAGAGACATGCTGTTTTTCTGCAAACAGGCATTTTTCTGCAAAAATCACATCCAGGTCAGGATTTCCTGTCTTGGGGAAGCAGTCGTAAATCAGCACGGCCTTTTCCAGCGCGCGGATGCTCTGCTCCTTTTCCGCATCATCCATATGGCGAAGAGCCGTAATCTGATGGCGCAAATCATGGCATTTTCGGTTAATCACGTCGGCTGTTGCCCTGCTGACCATGTGCTGTCCCTGCTCCTGATGCAGCAATCGCTGCATAATCACCTGGTCGCGCTCTGCTTTGCGGATGCGGAACACATCCAGCAAAAGCACCAGAAGCAGAAAGCAGGAGAAAAAATCAAATGCGTATAAGCCAATGGTTCTCGTTTCCCAGGTGGAAGACCAATAGCTTACCACATAAATAATCAGCGTAGACGCCAGCGCGAACATAAGCAGATAATTGTTTTGAAAGTCTACCGTCTCGCTGCCGCGAAAGCGTTTGCAGAGACAAAAATGCGTGACAATACATGCCAGCAGCATCACGACCAGCTGCAAGAGCTGTATGGCTGCATCGGAAAGCGGGAAAGCTATTTTGATGATTTGATACAGGCAATGCACCATGTGCTGCAGCGTATGTCCGACGCAGCAGTAGAAAACAACCTGCCGCACATTCATTTGAAAGCAAAAGCCAATCAGCAGACCGGACAATAGAAACATCGCTATAAAGCCAAAGGTGAACCAGCCCCATACGACGAAAGAAGCAAAATAGCCGCCCGGGATGATGGCAGGCAGGGTCAGATACAAAGCTGTGCACGGCAAAAGACGCGCAAGAAAGAACTTCCTGCGCGGCAGATGCATGCAGAAAAGCAGCTCAAAAATCAGAAGCTGAACGTGAAAATAATTGATGTACCACATTAACGACATACACCTCCTAAAATGGCAGCCATCTTCTCAAGGCAATCTTTTCTGCGCCGTCTGGAAATGGGAAGCTGCTCATTTCGAACGGTGACAAAATCCTCCTGCACAGAGGAAATCATGCTGCAATTCACCAGATGACTGGCAGAACAGCGAATGAAATTGCAGAAGCGTTCATCCTCTTCCAGTGCAGAAAGCTTCCCATAGGCTTCAAAAGTATCACTTGTGGTATGATAAATCAGACTATGATTATAGACCTCAACATACACCAGGTCGCGCAGGTCAATCCTGCGCACTTCGGTGCGGCCGCTGACCACAATGGTCGCCGTGGCCTGTCGCCGCAGAATACGGACAATGCGGTTCATTTTCATGGAGAATTCGTCATAATTGACGGGCTTGATGATAAAATCAATTGCACCCACTTCATAGCCCTGCACGGCATATTTCGCCATGCTGGTCACAAAGCATAAAATGACGTTTTCATCCAGCTTGCGCAGTCGTCTTGCGCAGTCCATTCCATTCATCTGCGGCATGAGGATATCCATGAAAATAACATCTGCATCTGCCTTGTATTTTTCCAGAAACGTAATGGGATTATCATAAACCGTTGCGGATATTTCCTCACCATGCTCCCGCTGGTAGCTGTCGCAGAAATGCTCCAAAACCTGAGAAAAGCTTGCTTCATCATCCACAATAGCTACTCGTATCATGATTCTCACCCTATTCTCATTCATTTTATGCAACACCCGCGCGGGAAATTTCGATGTCCCGTCACTCGGCATTGGGCAGGGCGGAATCTGAAAGGCCAGGTGCCTTGCCTATGTTCCACATGTTTATAGGGAAACGACGCTTCCTGAATTCTGTCTCAGGGAGTATCTTATAAAATGCTATACCTATTATAAACCATAATTTCTGCATAAAGTCAAGGGATTTAACGAAAAGGTACGCTTCATTCAGCGAAACCGGGCTTTTCGCTCGAAGGGCAACGTGATGCATCAGAAAATGTGATAAAAAGCTCCTCACCACTGGAAATCTCTAGTGATGAGGAGCTTTCTTTGCCGATTATTTTTCGTTGATGGTTGGTTATTGCAAGACTCAGTGTCTCACAGGGCGGATGTTCTCGTCCGTATCACGGTGGTGAACATGAAGCCGATGAAGGCACATTCCGTCATAATGACGGAACCATGGGAAGTGGCCAGGGCACTCAATAACGGCAGCGTAAGCCGTCCTATGCTGTGCAGATACTGATAGGCCACAATCAGCAAAAGGATCACCGCGGGAACCCACAGCAGATTGCCGAAAGGCTCACGCATGCGAGAAGCACCGGAAAGCGGCAGAAGCAGCGCCAGCGCGATGCCCAGAAGACATCCGCCGATCACCCAAAGGAAAAATCCCATGGTGCTCAGGGCAGAGGACAGGAGGCATACCCCCAGGCACAGGAGCAGCGGAACGACCATGACGGTCAGCTTTCGCAGGAACATTCGTCGGACACCTCCAGCAGCGCACGTTCTTTCGGGGTTACACTGGCTTTCTCCAGCAGGTCAGGACGGAAGCGTTTGGTAGCCTTCAGGGATTCCAGACGGCGCCAGGCTTTAATTTTGGCATGGTCACCACTGAGCAGAATATCGGGCACCTTCATGCCGCGCAGCTCGCTGGGGCGGGTGTATTGCGGATACTCCAGCAAACCATCGGAAAAAGACTCCTCCTCGGCACTTTCGCTGGAGCCCAGCACACCGGGGATGAACCGTGACACGCAGTCGGTCAGCACCATGGCGGCCAGCTCACCGCCAGTGAGAATGTAATCACCGATGCTGATTTCTTCATCAATGCACGTGTCCAGTGCCCGTTGATCCACCCCTTCATAATGTCCGCAGAGGAGAACGAGATGCTCTTCCTTCGCCAGCTCCCTTGCTTTAGCGGTGGTCAGGGTGGTGCCGCGGGGACCCATGTAGATGCGCCTGCCATGAAAGTCATCGCCTGTGACGGAAGCCATGGCATCCATAATGGGCTGGGCGAGCATGACCATTCCCGCACCGCCGCCGAAGGGATAATCATCCGTGTTTTTGTGCTTCCTGTCGGAAAAAGGACGAATGTCCACACAGTTGATCTCCAGAAGACCCTGTTCCCGTGCACGTCCGAGAATGCTGGTGTTCAGCACGCTTTCAAACATTTCGGGAAAAATGGTGAGGATGTCAATCTTCACGAACCGCCACCTCGTTTAGCCGACGACTGTTGACCTCGATGCGTCCCGCGTGAACATCCACTACGGGAAACGCTTCCTTCAGGGCGGGAGCCATCATGGTTCCCTTAGGAGTCTTGAAGACGTACACATCCACCACGCTGTGCTGGAGCACATCGGTCAGCACGCCGATTTCCTGACCCTGCTCGTCATAGGCACGGCAGCCAATCAGGTCGCTGATGTACACCTCATCCTCATCCAGCTCGGCAGCATGGGCACGGTCCACGTACAGCTGGCAGCCGCGGAGCTTGTCCACATCTTCAGGGGAGGTGCATGCACCAAGGGTCACATAAGCGAAGCCATCATGCACGCGGGAGCACTTGGCCTCAATGGCTTCATAGCTGTCACCCTTTTTCAGATAAAGCGTTGTCCAGCGGCAGAAGTCATTCAGGTCAGCGGCGTAGGGCTTAATCTTTGCCTCGCCATGGACGCCCTGGGGCTTCAAGACTTCACCGATCATCAAATAATCGTTCATGCACGGTCTCCTTTGTAAAAATGGCGGGAAGGCACGAGGCCTCACCCGCCAGAGAATTTATTGGATTTCGACGAAGACGGGCTTGCTGTTCTTGGCAGTAGCCGCCTTAACCACCGTACGGATGGCTTTGGCGATGCGTCCCTGCTTACCAATGACTTTGCCCATGTCATCCTCAGCCACATTCAGCTCAAGAATGATGGCCTCAGGTCCCTCGGTCTCATGAACGACAACCTGATCGGGATGATCCACCAGAGACTTCGCCACGAAGGTCACAAGTTCTTGCATGGGTTATCCTTTCTGCCATGGAAGAAAGCGGCTTACTTCTCTTCGATGACGCCGGTCTTCTTCAGCAGTACGCGAACGGTATCGGTGGGCTGAGCACCGCACTGCAGCCAGTACTTGGCGCGCTCGCCATCCACCTTCACCTCAGCGGGCTTCTCCATGGGATTGTAGTAGCCGATCTCCTCGATGAAGCGGCCATCACGGGGGCTGTTGATGTCAGCAACGACAACACGGTAGAAAGGCTTCTTCTTCATGCCCATTCTCTTCAGACGAATCTTGACAGACATTGGATTTCCTCCTCAAATTTGTGGTTGGTAATGTATATGTAGATCACGGCAGAACCGTGAGTCCACGCGATGTTACATGCCGGGGAAGCGCATACGAATCTTCCCCTTGCCCTTCATGTTGGCCACCTGCTTCATCATCTGACGAGCCTGCTCAAACTGGCGGATCAGCTGATTCACATCCTGCACGGAAGTACCGCTGCCGGCGGCGATACGCTTGCGGCGGCTGGCGTTCAGGATGCCGGGATTGCGGCGCTCCTGCGGCGTCATGGAGCGGATGATGGCCTCGGGCTTCTTCATGGCGTTTTCATCCACATCGATATTCTTGCCGGACAAGCCGGGAATCATATCGATCATGGACTTGATGCCGCCCATTTTCTTCATGCTCTGCATCTGCTCCAGGAAGTCTTCCAGGGTCAGATCCGTCACACGGGTCTTGCGGGCGAGCTTTTCCACCTCGTGCTCATCGAAGGCTTCGGTGGCCTTATCGATCAGCGTCAGCACATCGCCCATGCCGAGGATTCGGCTGGCCATGCGGTCGGGGTGGAAGGGTTCGATATCGGTGAGCTTTTCACCAATGCCGCTGAACTTGATGGGCTTGCCGGTTACGGCACGCACGCTCAGTGCAGCACCGCCGCGGGTGTCACCGTCCAGCTTGGTGAGGATGACGCCGTCCACATTCAGCTTATCGTTGAAAGCCTGCGCCACATTCACAGCGTCCTGGCCGGTCATGGCGTCCACCACCAGCAGAATTTCCTGGGGCTTGACGGTTTCCTTGATGCGTGCCAGTTCATCCATCAGCTCGGTATCAATATGCAACCGACCGGCGGTATCGATGATGAGCACGTCGCGGCCGTAGTAGCGGGCGTATTCAATGGCTTCCTGAGCGGTCTTCACAGGATCTTGCGTGCCCTTTTCAAACACGGGAACGTTGACCTGCTGACCCACCACCTGCAACTGCTTGATAGCGGCAGGACGGTAAATATCACAGGCGGCCAGCATGGGCTTTTTGCCCTGCTTGACAAGGTAACCAGCCAGCTTGGCGGCCATGGTGGTCTTGCCGGCACCCTGAAGTCCGCACAGCATATAAATGGTAGGAACACTGCTGGACCAGGTCAGACGTGCATTGCTGCCGCCCATCAGCTCGGTCATCTCGTCATTGACGATCTTGAGCACCTGCTGACCGGGGGTCAGGGAGGAAAGCACCTCCTGACCAACGCACTTCTCGGTTACCTTCTTAATAAAATCCTTGGCGACAGCGTAGTTGACGTCGGCTTCCAGAAGAGCCATGCGAACTTCCCGCATGCCTTCCTTAACGGTTTGCTCATTGAGCTTGCCTTTGCCGGTCATCTTCCGCAGCGCGTTTTGAAGCTTCTCGCTCAAGCCCTCAAAGGCCATCGTTTTCCTCCCGATCAAGCTGAATCAGGTTCGTCAGAACTTGCTCAGCTTCGTCATATCGCTTATCCTGCATGAGTTGACGGCACTTTTCCAGCCCGTCATCCATTCTGCTGAATCGCTTGGCCATACCAAGCTTTTCTTCCATTTCAAACAGGTTCCGCGCGGCACGGGCGAGCATCTCGTGCACACCCTGACGGCTGACGCCTGTTTCCCTGGCAATTTCGCCCAGCGACATATCCTCTTCGCAGTGGAGCCGCAGCGCCTGCTGTTGCTTCTCCGTGAGCATGCCGCCATAGAAGGCCATCAGCCAGGCTAATTCGACCTTGCGGGACAATTCCTCCTGTGCCATGATACCCTCCGCTTGATACTCTCCGCTGTCAAGGCATTCTCGTTGACACAAAGAATATTATACACGATTTCACGCAACTGTCAAGGGAAAATGATTGAAAGGCGGAAGAAAGTCGCGGGAAATCTTGCGTCGCCCTCGTAAATGCGATATAATGAAGCGATCAAGCTGCAAAGGGTGAGCGTATGGATTGGGTTGAAATTACTGTACATACAACGACGGCTGGCGCGGACATCGTGTCTGAACAGCTGATGCAGGAAGGCGCCACGGGCACCATGGTAGAGGATCGGGCAGACATTCCGGATCCCTCCAAGCCCAATGGCTATTGGGAGATGATCGATCAAAAGCTGATCGACGATATGCCGACCGATGTGCTGGTGCATGCATGGTTTGAGCCGCAGAGCTTTGCGGATCGCCTGAGCGCACTGGCGGCCCGCATGACGGAGCTGCAGGCATTGGGGCTGGACTTTGACCTGGGCACTCTGGAAATCTCCACCCAGAACGTGAAGGACGAAGACTGGGCGGAAGTGTGGAAGAAATTCTACAAGCCCTTCCACGCCGGTAAGAGCCTGGTGGTGAAGCCCACCTGGGAGCACTATGAGCCGCAGGAAGGGGACAGAATTATCGAAATCGACCCTGGCATGGCCTTTGGCTCCGGCACTCACGAAACCACGGGCATGTGCCTGGAGCTGCTGGAAGAAACGCTGCAGGGCAACGAGCGCGTCATTGACGTTGGCACGGGCAGCGGCATTCTGGCCATTGGCGCGGCAATGCTGGGAGCGAAAAGCGTGCTGGCCATCGATATCGACCCAACAGCTGTGAAAGTGGCACGGGAAAATATCGAGCATAACGGCCTGTCGGATAAAATCCGCGCAGTGGAAGGCAATCTGCTGGACAAGACGGACGAGGACTGCGAGGTCTGTGTGGCCAACATCATCGCTGATGTCATTTGCTTCTTTGCGGAGCCGCTGACTCATCACATCGTGTCCGGCGGCCGCTTCATCTGCTCCGGTATTATCAAGGAGCGGGAGAATGACGTGCGGGAAGCGCTGGACAAGGCTGGCTACGCCATTGAGGAAGTGCGTCACAAGGGCGAGTGGGTCGCCATCCGCGCACGGAGGGCGTGACATGCACCGCTTTTATGCAGAAGGGGCGCTGATGGATGGTCTCGCCATGCTGAGCGAGGAGGATATCCGCCACGCGACCCGTGTGCTTCGCCTGCAGGACGGGGATGCGGTGGAAATTTTCGCGGAGGGCAAGCGCTATGCGGGAACCCTCACAACCACGGAAAACGGTCTGGCATGCCGCGTTGACCATGAGCTGCAAGGCACGGAAACCAGACTGAAGGTGACACTGTATCAGGGTCTGCCCAAGGCTGAAAAAATGGAATGGATTGTGCAGAAGGCTGTGGAGCTGGGCGCAAGCTGTGTGGTACCGGTGGCCATGAGCCGCTGCGTGGTGCAGCTGGACAAAAAAGACGGCCTCCGCAAACAGGAGCGATGGCAGAAGATTGCCAGAGAAGCCAGCAAACAATCGGGACGGTGCGCCACCATGGAGGTGGAAGCACCAATTACAATGAAGGAACTGTACAGCCGACTTGGACAGCATGAACGGGCGTTGGTTCCCTGGGAAGAGGCTGGCGGCTATAGCCTGAACGCTTTCCGCGAGGAGAATCCCGCATGCGGCGATGTGGCGGTGGTCATTGGCCCCGAGGGCGGCATGTCCAATGAGGAAGTGAAGGCCATGGAGGCCAGCGGTTGCCGCGCGGTAACGCTGGGACCTCGCATCCTTCGCACAGAAACGGCGGCCATTACATCCATTGCCATGCTGATGTGCCTTTTCGGCGAAATGCAATAACGGATGCTGACGGCAGTGCCGCAAGGAGGAAGAACGTCTTTTGAATACTGTTGCTTTCCATACACTGGGCTGCAAGGTGAATCAATATGATACGCAGGCCATGCTGGAAAAATTCCGCGAGGCAGGATATGCGGTGGTGCCGTGGAATGAGGATGCAGACGTTTACGTGGTGAACACCTGCACCGTGACGGGCACCGGGGACAAGAAGTCCATGCAGATTGCACGCCGCCTCCGCAGAGAGCATCCCCTGAGCGAGGTGGTGCTGTGCGGATGTCTTGCCCAGCGCAAGGGTGCGGAGCTGCTGGATACGGGCGCTCGGCTGATTTTGGGCACCCAACACCGCGGCGAAGTGGTGACTTTACTGGAACAGGCCGTGAAAGACGGCACCCAGATGTGCGCTGTGGACACCCTGACAGCAGAAACGCCCTTTGAAGAGCTGAATATCACTGATCAGGAAGATCATACCCGTGCCATCATGAAGATTCAGGAAGGCTGCAACAATCACTGTACCTACTGCATCATCCCCAGCGTGCGCGGACCAATCCGCTCCCGTCCTCTGGATGAGGTGGTGAGCGAGGCGCAGAAGCTAGCGGCGGCAGGGTACAAGGAGCTGGTGCTTACAGGCATTCACCTGACCAGCTATGGCCGTGATTTGCAGGAGAAGATTGGCCTTATTGACGCCATCGAGGCGGTGCAGGCCATCGATGGGGTGGAGCGCATCCGCTTGGGCAGTCTGGAGCCCGGCGTTGCCACGGAGGAATTTGCTCAGCGGCTGGGAAAGTGCAGCAAGGTCTGTCCCCAGTTCCATCTGGCGCTTCAGTCCGGCAGTGATACGGTGCTGGCTCGCATGGCGCGGCGCTACAATACGACCATGTACCTGAAGTCTGCAGAGCATCTGCGGGCAGTTTTCCCCATGGCGGCCTTCACTACGGACGTTTTGACGGGCTTCCCGGGGGAGACGGAGGAAGAATATCAGGAAACACGCGCGTTCATTGAGAAGATGGCCTACGCGCGGATTCATGTGTTTCCCTACAGCCAGCGGGAAGGCACGAAGGCGGCAGTGATGCCCCATCAGCTGACCCGTGAGGAGAAGGAAAGACGCGCCCGTGAGCTGATTGCACTGGGAGAAAAGCTGTCGGTGGCCTACCAGACGCAATGGCTTCACAGGGAAAGCGAAGTTCTGCTGGAGGAGCACCTGTCGGAAGGCTGGGTGGGCTACACACCAGAGTACATCCGCGTGACGGTGCCTGATTGCCCCGCTTGCGCTCAGGGCGTGTCCCTGCCCGTACGGCTGACAGAGCTTGACGGTGAGGGCATGAAGGGCGAAATTTTATAAAGATTTTTCTTTCAGGGATGAAAGTACAACCTTGAATCGTTGAATGCATTGAGAGGAGCGATGGCTATGGCAGATTGTCTGTTCTGCAAAATCATCAATGGCGAAATCCCTTCCAATAAGGTTTATGAGGATGACAAGGTATTCGCTTTCCGCGATATCAATCCTCAGGCACCTGTTCACGTGCTGGTGATTCCTAAGGAGCACATTGCCTCTGTGGGCGCCGCTGAAGATGTGGACGCAGAGACCTTGGCTGCCTGCCTGAAGGCCTGCGCCAAGGTGGCCAAGCTGGAAAACGTGGCCGAAAGCGGATTCCGCGTGGTTTCCAACTGCGGCGACGACGCCTGCCAGAGTGTCCATCACCTGCATTTCCATGTGCTGGGCGGTAAAAAACTGGCAGAAAACATGGCCTGAGAGTTCTCTTGGGAAAAATTCAGGAAAAAATCAGCCAAATTTGACGGAAGAGCTTGACGAGTAGCAGGAAAAGCCGTATAATAGTCATACGGTTCGCTATCCGTCCGTCTTGCCGGTATCAAGGCGAGATGAGCGAGAGGAGGGATAACAGTGTCCGAGGTACGCATCCGTGAGAACGAGTCCCTGGAAAGCGCTCTCAAGCGGTTTAAGCGGCAGTGCGCCCGCAGCGGAGTTCTCCAGGAGGTTCGCAAGCGCGAGCATTACGAGAAGCCCAGCGTGAAGCGCAAGAAGAAGGCAGAAGCTGCCCGCAAGCGCAAGTACTGATTTTCGTGTCACCAGTTCCATTTTGGAATTGGGATAAGATTGGTAGTTCAATGCCGCTAATAAGCGCAAATGAAGTCCTCGAGGCGATAAGCTTCGAGGACTTTTTGCATGTCCTTTTCTCAGCTGATGGATGGGACGACGGCCTTCTTCATGATGCGGCTTTCCTGTCTTCACGGATCAAACCTGCGTTTCGTGCTTCCTTGCTGCCGATGCTTGCGAAGAATGCGGTGATGTGACCTCCGTTGCCTTGCGCGGTGTCAATCTCATTTCTCGTGCTCCTTGTACAAACTGTATGCAAGAACGACCTGTACAATGGCAATGACGACCTTGAAAAAAACAAGTGCCAAATTCATTTGTGTTTCCGTTTTTTGGCCGATGGATTCACGGTACCGCGAACCGCCTCAAAGTTCAACGATAGGTTGGTTGATTCACCTGAGCCAAACAACATATCGCATACAATGAAGCATTACATGGAAGTTTGCTCGGCGTTTGACAATGAATAAACAATCAACCATGAAAATGTGAAGAAAACGTGAAAATCACGGGGAAACACGGGTGTTCTCTTGTGTTCGCATAGCTTTTTCTGTATAATAGTTATACCAATAGAAAAAGAAGCAAAGAGGGTTTTATGCGATATCTTTTTCAATTGTTGCCTCATGCGAATCTTCATTATCGTGCCTGTCAGACACAATTGGGTTCGGCTGAATTAGGGAGCATGCTTCAAGCAATGAATCTCCACGGAGAAGTAGAACCGTGCAACTTGGGTGGCGCGGATTTTCTTTCTGTTGACACGGAGGAGATAACCAGGGATCAACTCGATGTGCTGAGTCGGCACTCAGCGCTGCTGATGATGTGCACGCAGGAGGGTGAACTTCTGCGGCCGCTTGCGTTTAACAAGACGGATTATTTGCCCAGGGATTTGGCCGAGGTGCTGAAGTACAAGGGCAAAACCAGCGCTACCTTTACACGGATGATGATCAACATGGCCTGCGCCGCGTCCGGCAAGCTGGAAAGCAAGACGCCTGTCACGGTGCTGGATCCCATGTGCGGCAGGGGAACAACCCTTTACTGCGCACTGGAAATGGGCATGAATGGCGTCGGCGTGGAGGTGGATCGCAGGGATCTGCAGGAAGCTGCCAATTATTTTGAACGCTACTGCACCATGCATCGCCTGAAGCACAGTCTGAAGCAAGGCTCGGAAACCTGCGGCAGGGCGGCGATTCCCTGGGCGGCTTACACCCTGGCAGACACGAAAGAGCATTACGCCGCGGGAGATACGCGGCAGATGCGCCTCTATCAGGGGGATACGGCACTGGCACCGGACCTTGTGAAGAAGCAGCGTGCCGATATTCTGGTGGCGGACTTGCCTTACGGCATCCAGCATGCACCCCAGGACGGGCGAAAGCCTGAAAGCTTTATCGGATTGATGAAGCGTGCCCTGCCTGCGTGGAAAAAGGCGTTGAAGGACGATGGCGCCATAGCGCTGAGCTTCAACACCCTGACGCTGAAAAGGGAAAAGCTGACGGAGCTGGTGACAGAAGCCGGCTTCCTTCCCATGGAGGAAAAACCCTACGGTCCCATTCCTCATTTCGTTGAACAGGCAGTTACACGGGATGTACTCATTGCCAGAGTTTCTCAATAATGGCCATCAGGATCGATGGATCAACAACTTCATCTATTGTTGACGAATTTCTATGGATCGATCTTTTCAATTCAATATTTTTTCGCGTATTTTTTTCTTAGATCGAGGAGGAAAACAAAGTGACCAGGAGCGAACTTTCTGCAAAAACGGTGCTTGAATTGCGCAAGGTTGCCAAGGAATACGGTGTGAAATTGAGTGCCGGCATTTCTAAGGCAGAAATTGTGGAGCGCATTGCCGCCAAGGCCTGCCCGGACGAACAGGCAGCCCAGGAGCCCGTAGAAAAGGCACCTGCAGAGCAGAAAACCGAGACGGTTGTGCAGGAAAAAGCGGCAGCCAAGGCGGAAGATAAAGTGGAAAGCAGTGCGGCAGGAACACCTGCACAGCCTGCTCAGCCGCAGTTCCGTCAGGCTTATCGCGCACCGAGCACGCAGCCGAAGTATAGCTCTCGTCCTGCCTACCAGGCACCGACGTATGGCCGCGCTTCCTCCTGGCAGAATCGCTCTTCTGCCCCGAAGGATAACGGAGATGATACGCCCCGCTATCAGCAGAGCGATGCGCCGAACTTCCGCCAGACGGTGCGCACCAACAATTTCACGCCCCGCTTCGGACCGAATGCGCAGGAAACGCCATCTCCCGTTAACCAGAATGATGACTACCGCGGCGGCTATCGGGCAGAACGCGCTCCTTACGGTCAGCAGGATCGTCCTGTGCAGAGCGACCGTCCTTATGGTCAGGATCGCGGCTACAATCAGGATCGCGGCTATGGCCAGAGCCGTCCCTATAATCAGGATCGCGGTTACGACCGTCCCAATCGCGGCTACGATAATCAGAACCAGGGCGGCTATTACAACAACGACCGCGGCTATGATCGAAATTATGATCGCGGCGGCTACAATTCCCGTCCTTCCTACGGCGCACCCCGACAGGACATGTCCATGGCGGACACGGGAATGCCCAGCATGGCGGTCAGCGATATGCTTGCAGCCAGTGATTGCCCTGATGCTGCAGGCATTCTGGAAATGCATCCCGACGGCTACGGCTTCCTGCGCTCAAAGTCTTTCATGCCTTCCGTGAAGGATATCTACGTTTCCATGGCGCAGATTCGCCGCTTTGGCTTGCGCTCCGGCGATTACATTACGGGCAAGACCCGTCCGCAGCGCGATTGCGACAAGTTCGCCGCCATGCTGTACATTACCACGGTGAATGGTATGCCCGTGGAGGAGACGATGAATCGTCCCCTGTATGACGAATTGACCCCTGTGTATCCCTCTCGGCGCATCGATCTGGACTGCCATAACGGCGAAAAGATCGATACCATGCGGATGGTGGATCTGATGGCACCGTTGGGCTTCGGCCAGCGCGCACTGGTGCTGTGCCCGCCCAACACCGGCAAAACCGAGCTGCTGGAGGACTTCGCTAACGTGATTCACGCCAACCATCCCGATGCAGAGGTGATGGTGGTGCTGATTGATGTGAACCCCGAGGACGCTACCGTGTTCCGTGAAGCAGTGGATTGCCAGGTGATTGCATCCACCTTTGACCAGCCGCCGGAAGCACACCTGCGGGTGACGGATCTGGTGCTGGAGCGGGCAGAACGCCTGGTTGAGCAGGGCAAGGACGTGGTGATGATCGTTGACAGCCTGACACGTTTGGCCAAGACCTACACCACTACCGCTGCCCAACAGGGACGCGGCACCCCTGGCATGGTGAATCCTACCAGCCTGTTCCGCGCCAAAAAGCTCTTCGGTGCGGCACGCTGCATGAAGGAGGGCGGCAGCCTGACGGTCATCGGCGCTATGAATGTGGAAACGGAATCCCGCGTGGATGATACCATTGTGGAAGAATTCCGCGGCACGGCCAACATGGTGCTGGTACTGGATCAGGCAGTGGCCAAGGCGGGCGTACATCCTGCCTTTAACCTGCAGCAGTGCGGAACGAAGCGTGCGGAAGCACTGCTCACCAGGGAACAGGCGGAGGGCATCGCGCTCACCCGACAGATTCTGGGCTCCACACCGTCTACCACGGCCATTCCGCAGCTGCTCAGCATGATGGACAAGGTGGATTCCAACGCCACTTTCCTGAGCCGAATTAAGGATTGGGCCGCCCTTATGCAAAAGAACCGCTGAGAAAGTCGGCAAAGACAGAACGAATCGCAAAAAAACTCTTGCATTTTATGCGATGCTATGGTACAATGGTCTACGCGGCATAGAGCCGATCATTGCATACGCGAAAGAGGTGAAAAAGCAATGAAGGAAAAGATTCATCCCCAGTACGGCAAGTGCATCGTTCGCTGCGTGTGCGGTGAGACGTTTGAGACCGGTTCCACGAAGAAGGAACTGAAGGTGGATATCTGCTCGAAGTGCCACCCCTTCTATACCGGCAAGCAGAAGCTGGTAGACACCGGCGGACGCGTCGATCGCTTCAAGAAGCGTTTCGGCATGGAGTGAGTCCATTTACAGTGCATCGCATATGCGGTGCACTGTTTTGTTTATTTCGCGGAGAAAACGTGTAAGCACGAAGAGGACACGGTTTTTGAAGACTCGAAGCAGCAAAAGGACGATCTCCGCATTTGTCATATTTCTTCAATTTCAGGCAGGGAAAAAAGCTCTGTTAGGCGAATGAAACCATTTGGGGAGTTTTATCTCCGCCATGCCGGATGAAAAAGATCAGCGCTCATTCATGGGCGCGGAAATGAGGACATAATGAGCGAAAAGCAACAACCCCGGGTGGATATTGGCGGCCAGGCGGTTATGGAAGGCGTGATGATGAAGGGACCGGAGGCACTGGCAATTGCTGTGCGCCGCCCTGATGACACCATCGTGGTGAAGCGCCGCGACTGTCCGCCCCTGAGCCGCAAGCACAAGTGGATGGGTTATCCCTTCCTTCGCGGCATTGTGAACATGGTGAACATGCTGGTGATGGGCATGACTACCCTGCAGGAGTCTACCGAAATGCTGGGCGTGCTGGACGAGGAGCCCACCAAGTTTGAAAAGTGGCTGGCTGCAAAGCTGGGCAAGGGCATTGACAAAATTGTTATGTCGGTTGCCGTGGTGCTGGCCGTTATTCTCTCTGTGGGTCTGTTCATTCTGATCCCGACGGCAGTGGAAAGAGGCATGCTGGCCCTGGGCATGAGCGTTACGGGCGCTACGCTGGTGGGCGGCATTGTGAAGATCCTCATCCTTATTGGATATATGATTTTCTGCGGATGCGTACCGGATGTGCGTCGCACCTTCCAGTACCATGGTGCTGAGCACAAAACGGTGTATTGCCACGAGGCAGATCTGCCCCTGACCCCTGATAACGCGCAGCAGTTCACAACCCTGCATCCTCGCTGCGGCACGGCATTCCTGCTGATTGTGTTTGTGATCAGCATGGTGGTGGCCTTGCTGGTGGGACAGCACGTGCAGCAATTTTTCTGGCGCTTCCTGATGCACCTGGCTCTGCTGCCTGTGGTGGCCGGACTCAGCTACGAGGTGCTGAAGGGATTGGCACACAGCGAAAGCAAGCTGGCGAAAATCCTCCGCTGGCCCGGACTGCAGATGCAGCGCCTGACTACCCGTCAGCCCGATGCCAAGATGCTGGAGTGCGCCATTGTGGCCATGAATGTGGCACTGTACGGCATGCCCAAGCATGCGCAGAGGACGGAGGAAGGCTACGCTGTGCTGCACAGCTATGAGGAGGCCGACCCCAACTATGTGCCGAAAAACGAGGAGACTCAGGCATGACGCCGCGGACACTGCTGCTCACTGCAGCACGGCAATTGAAGGATGCGGAAATCCCTGATCCCCAAGTGGATGGAGCGTTGCTCCTGTCCCACCTGACGGGACGGCATCCGCTGGAGCTTCGGCTCGATGCGGATACGGAGCTGGATGAAGAAATCGTCACCTGTTTCAATGCGCTGCTGGCAAGGCGGCTTCAGCGTGAGCCTCTGCAATACCTGACCGGGGAAGCGGAATTCCTCGGTCGGGTCTTTTGCGTAGATACGAGGGTGCTGATTCCGCGGCCGGAAACGGAATTGCTGGCAGAGCATGCCGTGCAGGCATTGAAGGAATCCTCCGCACCGCGAACAGCGCTGGATTTGTGCTGCGGCAGCGGATGCCTGGGTGTGACCCTGGCACTGGAAGTGGAGGATGCCTCTGTTACCCTGTCGGATCTTTCAGCTGACGCTCTGGCGGTTACCGGGGCCAACGCTGAACGGTTGGGCGCGAAGGTGACGATCATGCAGGGAGATTTGTTTGAAGAACTGCAGGGTCAGCAGTTTCAGCTGATCGTTTCCAATCCGCCCTATATTCCCCGAGAGGAGTGCGACACGCTTCAGCCGGAGGTGCGCCGCGAGCCGCATATGGCCCTTGACGGCGGGGATGATGGACTGGACTTCTACCGCAGAATCGCCGCGGAAGCACCGGAGCATCTGACCGACGGCGGTGCGCTGATGCTGGAAGTCGGCTGGAACCAGGCACAGCAGGTGGCGGAACTTTTGCAGAATGCCGGCATGGAGGATGTCCGCTGCGAGATGGACTTTCAGAATATCCCGCGCATGGTGATGGCACGGAAGGCGAGGTGACTGGCGTGATGGAAATGGCGGCCAAATTCGAGCAGATGTGCGACCGCTATGATGAACTGAGCGAAGAAATGGTGCACAGCGAGGTGATTGCCGATCAGGATCGCTATCGTGCTGTGCTGAAGGAACGTGCTGCCCTGGAGCCTTCTGTGGAAGCATGGAAAAGATACAACGCGCTAATCCATCACGTGAAGGAAGCGGAGGACATGCTTCAGGATCCTGAGCTGGCGGATATGGCTAGGGAAGAGCTGACGGAGCTGAAGCAGTCCCAAGAGGAAGCAGAGCGCGAATTGAAGATTCTGCTCCTGCCCCGAGATCCCGATGATGACCGAAGCGTGGTGATGGAGATCCGCGCTGGTGCCGGCGGCGAGGAAGCCTGCCTTTTCGGTGCGGATTTGCTGCGCATGTATACCCGCTACGCGGAGCGGCACGGCCTGAAGGTGGAGTACATTTCTGCCAACGAGACCGAGCTTGGCGGCGTGAAGGAAGCGGTCTTTTCTGTGGTGGGAACAGGAGGGTTCGCTAAGCTGAAATACGAGAGCGGCGTCCACCGCGTTCAGCGAATCCCTGTGACTGATGCGACAGGCAAGCGGCAGACGTCCACCTGCACGGTGGCGGTTCTGCCTGAGGCGGAAGAAGTGGATGTGACCATTGACCCCAGGGAGCTGCGCATCGATGTCTACCGTTCCACAGGCCATGGCGGCCAGTGCGTGAACACCACGGACTCTGCAGTGCGAATCACCCACCTGCCTACGGGCATGGTGGTGACCTGCCAGGACGAGAAAAGCCAAATCAAAAACCGTGACAAGGCCATGAAGGTTCTGCGCTCCCGCCTATTGGAAAAGCGGCGGGAAGAGGCGCATTCTGCTTATGCGGCAGACCGCAAAATGCAGGTTGGAACAGGTGACCGAAGTGAGCGCATCCGCACCTACAATTTCCACGAGGGACGGGTGACTGACCACCGCATTGGGCTGACGCTGTACAGGATTAACGAAATCATGGACGGCGACTTGGATGAAATCATTGACGCTCTCCGCATGGAAGAGCAGGCGCGATTGTTGAAAGAAATGCAATGATCGGCCTTTTATCTCAGGAAAGAAGGAACATTCCCATGGAAACCCGTGTATTGTCTGCTGACGAACAAACCCTGGCAGAGGCCTCCGACCTGCTGAGTGCAGGCGAATTGGTGGCTTTCCCCACGGAAACCGTGTATGGCCTTGGCGCCAATGCGTTCAATGCTCAGGCGGTGCTGAACATTTTCGCAGCGAAGGGACGGCCGGCGGATAATCCGCTGATCGTGCATATCTGGGATCGGAGTCAGTTGAAGGACATCTGCGATGTGCCGGAAATCGCTGCAAAGCTGATGGACGCTTTCTGGCCAGGTCCCCTGACCATGCTGATGCCTAGAAAGAGCACCATCCCCGACGCTGTAACGGCAGGACTGAGCACTGTGGCGGTGCGGATGCCCTCCCATCCCGTGGCGGCGGCACTATTGAAAAAGTGCAACCTGCCCATTGCGGCGCCCAGCGCCAATCGCTCAGGCAAGCCCAGCCCCACCACCGCCGGGCACGTGCTGGAGGATATGGACGGCATCATCCCCATGATTATTGACGGCGGCAGCTGTGACGTGGGCGTGGAGTCTACCGTGCTGGACATCTGCAACGGAACGCCCTGCATTCTTCGCCCCGGCGGAGTGACGAAGGACATGCTGGAGAAGGTTGTCGGCGAGGTGAAAGTGGCAGGCAGCGTCCTGCGTCCCTTGCAGGCAGGGGAAAAAGCCCTGTCTCCCGGCATGCGGTACAAGCATTATTCCCCTGATGGTCAGGTAACGCTGGTGGAAGGCGCGGAGAAGAGCGTGGTCGCGGCCATGCAGAAGCTCTACGACCACGCAGTGGCGGCAGGTCACCGAACCTGCGTCATGTGCTTCACCGAGCATATGGACGCGCTGGCCGCCTGTCATCCCCACGATATCGGCAGTCAGGAAAAGCCCGAAGAGGTGGCGCATCGCCTGTTTGATACCCTGCGGAAGATGGACGAAGAAAAGATGGAAGCCATTTTCAGCGAAGTGGTGCCGCCGGAAGGCATGGGTCTGGCTGTGATGAATCGGCTGGGACGTGCAGCGGCATTCCGCAGCGTGCAGGCAGAAGAGGTGCTGAAGGAGGACTGACGTATGCGAATCTCTGTGAATGAAGAAAGCGGACAAATCTTTCAGCACTTTGGCCGCACAAAGCAATTTCGCATTTATGACGTGGAAAATGGCCGGATTGTCAGCACTTCAGTGCTCATTGCGGACGAAGCCGGGCACGGTGCGCTGGCAAAGCAACTGGTGGAAAATCACGTGAATGTAGCTATTTGCGGCGGCCTTGGCATGGGCATGCTGAACGCTTTGAAGCAAGCGGGCATTCAGGTTTGCGGCAATGTGACGGGCAGTGTGGAGGATGCTGTGAAGGCTTATCTGAACGGCACCTTGGTTTATTCCGAGCAGGCACACGCTTGCGGCGGACATCATCACGAGTAAGTAAGAAGGTAGGATTGATGGAGCATATTTCTCGTGAAGCAGCTTTGACGCTGCTGAAAAAGTACAACAAGGATCCCTTTCATATCCAGCACGCGTATACCGTGGAAGCGGTGATGAAGTGGTACGCTAATGAGCTGGGCTATGGCGCGGATGAAGAATACTGGGGTCTGGTGGGTTTGCTGCACGATATTGATTTCGAGCTGTATCCCGAGGAGCATTGCCTGAAGGCACCTGAGCTTCTCCGCGAGGCAGGCGCAGGGGAGGACATGATTCATGCCGTTTGCTCCCATGGCTACGGCATTACCGTGGCGTGCGGCAAAACCATCGATGTGAAGCCCGAACATGAAATGGAAAAGGTTCTCTTCGCCGCAGACGAACTGACAGGACTCATTTGGGCAGCGGCGCTGATGCGTCCCTCCAAGAGCACCAAGGACATGGAGCTGAAGTCCCTGAAGAAGAAGTACAAGAACAAGAATTTTGCGGCTGGATGTTCCCGCGAGGTCATCGAGCGCGGCGCAGAGCAGCTGGGCTGGACGCTGGACGACCTGCTGACGAAGACCCTGGCAGCGATGGCGGCTACCGAGGACACCATCCAGGCAGAAATTGCGGAGGACGCGAAATGAACAGCATTTTTCACCGCACGAGCATTCGCAGATTTACCGAGACGGCCGTGGAAACGGAGAAAATCGAGCAGATGCTGCGAGCTGCCATGGCCGCGCCGTCTGCGCATAATCAGCAGCCCTGGGAGTTTTATGTGGTAACCAACAGGCAGAAGATTGAAGAGCTGTCGGAAGCGTCTCCGTATGCGAAGTTCGCGAAGGCTGCACCGCTGATTTTTGCTCCATGCTATCGTACCGAGCTTCCTGCACCATCCTACGCGCAGATTGATATGAGCGCTGCGGTGGAAAATCTCCTGCTGGAGGCGGATGCGCTGGGGCTGGGTGCCACGTGGATTGGCATTGCACCCCAGGAAGAAAATATGCAGCGTGTGCGGGATGCACTGCAAATCCCCGAAAACCTGAAACCCTTTGCACTGGTTGCCTGCGGCTATCCTGCAGTAGAAAAAGTGCAGCAGGATCGCTATGACATGAATAGAATTCATTGGATAAATGAGGAGGACGTTAAATGAGTCGTGTTGATTTTGGCGCGAAGCCGATGCTGTATCCTATGCCCGTACTGATTGTGGCGACCTATGATGAAAATGGCCAGCCGGATGCTATGAATGCTGCGTGGGGCTGCATTACAGATGCCAACGAAATCTCCATCAGCATGAGCTCCCACAAGACCACGGACAATCTGGCCAAAACAGGGGCGTTCACGGTTAGCATGGCCACGGAAGACCATGTGGTTGCCTGCGACTACGTGGGCGTTGAATCCGCCCGCAAGGTTCCTAATAAGTTTGAAAAGTCCGGCTTCCATGCCACCAAGAGCGCCCATGTGAACGCACCGCTGATTGACGAGCTTCCCATGGCGCTGGAATGCAAGGTGAAGAGCTTTGATAACGGTATCCTCGTGGGCGAAATCGTGAACGTCACGGCGGATGAAAGTGTGCTGACGAATGGCAAGATTGATCCTGCAAAGCTGAAGCCCATCACCTACGATCCTGTCAACAACACCTATGTGGGTCTGGGCAAAGTGGTCGGCAAGGCTTTCAGCGATGGAGCGAAGCTGAAGTAATCCGTTTTCGTCGCCTGCCATCTCTACGACGAACAGGAGGAAAAACGGGAATGAACACGACCTTTGATCCCATGTATCAACCCTTCGCGTCCAACCGCTACTGCGTCACGGCCAGAAACGGCATGGTCTGCACGGGCAACAGCCTTGCAACCGCGGCAGGTCTGGAGATTCTGCGCAAGGGCGGCAATGCGGTGGACGCGGCCATTGCCACAGCGGCCTGCCTTACAGTGGTGGAGCCCTGCTGCAACGGTTTGGGTTCGGACGCCTTCGCCATTGTTTGGATGAAGGGTCAGATGTATGGCCTGAATTCCACCGGCTATGCCCCTGAAAATATTTCTCTGGAAAAGGTGAAGGAAAAGTCCCCTGACGGCAAAATGCCCGTTTACGGCTGGACGCCTGTCACCGTGCCCGGCGCACCCAAGGCATGGGCAGCGCTGAACGAGCGCTTCGGCAAGCTGAGCCTGGAGGAAGACCTTGCGCCTGCCATCCGCTATGCGGAGGAAGGTTATCCTCTGTCGCCCATGATTGCTTCTTCCTTCGAGCGAGCCACGAAAAAATATCATGGCCTGTTTGACGGCAAGCATGAGTACGATGAGTGGTTCCGCGTATTCACCAAAGGCGGCGAATCCTATCACTTCGGTGATATCGTGAAATTGCCTGATCATGCCAAAAGTCTGCGGCTGATTGCGAAGACCAACGCGAAAGCCTTCTATGAGGGCGAAATTGCGGATGCTTTCGTGAAGCAGAGCCAGCGCGATGGCGGCTATTTCACCAAGGCTGATTTGGCGGACTTCGATGTGAAGTGGGTTGACCCCATCGGTGTGGAGTACCATGGATACAACGTTTGGGAGATTCCGCCGAACGGCCAGGGCATTGTGGCGCTGATGGCACTGAACATCCTGCGAAATTTCGATGATTTCAAGCAGGGTGACACGGAAACCTATCACCGCCAGTTTGAGGCCATCAAGATGGCCTTCGCGGATGCCAAACATTATGTGACCGATCCCGACTATATGCCGCTGGATTATCACCGCCTGATTCTGCCGGAATACGGCAAGCAGCGCGCGGCAGAAATCGGCACGGAAGCCAAGATGCCTGAATTCAGCGAGCCGCCCAAGTCTGGCACGGTATACCTGTGCACGGCTGACGGTGAGGGCAACATGGTTTCCTTCATTCAGAGCAACTACATGGGCTTTGGCTCGGGCATTGTGGTGGAAGGCTACGGCGTGGCACTGCAAAATCGCGGCGCGGACTTCTCTCTGGATCCCAATCACTACAACTGCCTCATGCCCCGCAAGCGCACGTACCACACCATCATCCCAGGCTTCCTGACGAAGGACGGCAAGGCGGTTGGCCCCTTCGGCGTCATGGGCGGATACATGCAGCCCCAGGGTCATGTGCAGGTGGTGATGAACTACGTGGATTATCACATGAATCCCCAGATGGCGCTGGATGCTCCTCGCTGGCAGTGGATGAAGGACAAATCCTTTACGGTGGAGTCTTCCTTCCCCAACGCAGTGGTGGGACAGTTGACCCGCAAGGGACACGAGATCACCGTTCAGCACGACTGGAGCATCTTCGGCCGCGGACAGATGATTGTCCGACTGGAAAATGGCGTGCTGGTGGGCGGCTGCGAGTCACGAACGGACAGCAACATCGCCTGCTATTAATGCTTGCTGCAAATTGTATAGAGGGGAGTCAGACCATTGCCTGATACCAAGAAGAATGGAGAGAAATCAACCCTGAAGGATCTCCTGGAAATGTTTGTTGTGTTCTTCCGCATTGGCGCGGTCACCTTCGGCGGCGGCTACGCTATGCTGCCCATTCTCCAGCGTGAGCTGGTGGAAAATCGCCATTGGACGACTGAAGAAGACTTGACTGACTACTATGCCATCGGTCAGTGCACCCCTGGCATCATTGCCGTGAACACGGCGACCTTCATCGGCCGCAAGCGCGCCGGCAACATCGGCGGTATTGCGGCAACCTTGGGTGTTATAGCGCCGTCTCTGGTCATCATCTCCATCATTGCCGCTTTGATTAACAACTTTGCGGACATCCAGTGGGTGCAGAATGCCCTTGCCGGCATCCGCGTGTGCGTGTGCGTGTTCATCCTCAACGCGGTTATCAAGCTGATTAAATCGGCCATTGTGGATAAGGCCACCCTGGCCATTTACATCGTGCTGCTGCTGGCGGCAGTGCTGTTTGATTTCTCTCCCGTGCTGTCTGTGGTGATCGCCGGCGTGCTGGGCAATCTGCTGGTAATGGGAGGTATCAAGGGCAAATGACATTCCTTCAGCTGTTCTGGGAATTCTTCAAAACCGGCCTGTTCGCCATTGGCGGCGGCATGGCCACGGTACCTTTCCTGCAGGATATTGCCGAAAAGACCGGCTGGTACAATGCCGGTGACCTGGCTAACATGATTGCCGTATCCGAGAGCACCCCCGGCCCTCTGGGCGTGAACATGGCCACCTATGTGGGCTACACCGTTGGCGGCACCGTGGGCGGCGTCGGCAGTTCCCTGCTGGGCGCACTCATCGCAACCCTGGGTCTGGTCACTCCTTCCATCGTCGTGATTCTGCTCGTGGCTTACTTCCTGGACAAGTTCCGCACCAGCAAGATTGTCAACAACACGCTCTACGGCCTGCGCCCTGCCTCCGTGGCATTGATCACCGCCGCCGGCATTGACATCATGCTCTACGCGCTGTTCCAGGTGAGCAGCATTCAGAACATCGCACAAATGCAAATCAGCCTGAAGGGTTTGCTCCTCTTCGCAGCGGTGCTGGTTTGCACGCGCTGGGTGCCGAAGCTGAAGAAGCTCCACCCCGTGTGGTTCATTGCAGCATCTGCTGTGGTGGGTATTGTGCTGCAGATGGGAGCTTAATCTCAAATAAAATAATTCGTCAAAAAGCAGACAGGATGCAACATTCTGCCTGCTTTTTTGCGTTGAAAACGAAAATGTGCATGATTTGCATGCTTTTTACCTGAATGATTACAAGGACATCCGCTGGCCAAAGAGCGGCAAGTAAAATGAATATGCAGGTTGCCATAAGCTGAAATATGGACAGTGATGCCTTTGGTGAATACGATGTGCTCCATCGGTAAGAGAAGCAGGAAAATGCGTATAACATGGCAGGAAAAGCCATTAACCGCGGCGTATACAAAAGGAAGAGCAACTAGCGGTTGACATAGGAGGCAGAAAACGTGTTGAAAATTTTTGTCACAGGGGATAATCACATCGGCCTGAAATACGGAAAATATGAGGAGAAAGCAGAGAAGCTTGCGGCGTGCCGAATCGATGCTTTTGACAGCATGGTGGAAAAGGCCAATCAGGAAGAGTGTGACCTGTTTGTGATCACGGGCGACCTGTTTCAAAAGAGAACGGGCATTGCGAAGAAAGATATCAAGGCCGTGATGACAAAGCTGGCAGATTTTCAGGGCACGGTTGCTGTTCTTCCGGGAAATCACGATTATTATGATGCGGAAGCCCCAAAGGTCTGGAAGGACTTTGAGGAAGTGTGCGGGCATAACGTTCTGCTTCTGAAGGAAGAAAGGGCGTACAATGTGCCTGTGGGCGATGAAACGGCTGTACTTTATCCTGCGCTGTGCAAGACGGGAACATCCAGTGAAAATAACCTCGGCTGGATCAAAGCTGCCACGATCCCGCAGGACGGCGCCTACCATATCGGCATTGCCCACGGCGCGGTGGAAGGTGAAACCATCGACAGCGAGGGCAAGTATTTCAGAATGAACCGCAAGGAGCTGGGGGATATTCCGGTGGATGTGTGGCTTCTCGGCCATACCCATGTGCCCTTCCCGAAAGATTTGACGGAGGAATTCGAGCCTTGCGAGAAGATTCTGAACCCAGGCACCCATGTGCAGACGGATGTGAACTGCAACACTGATGGCCTGTGCTTCATTGTGGAGATTGATGAACAGAAGCAGCTGAGGGCAAAAAAGTTTGTTTCGGGAAACATGCGCTTTTACCGCCAGACGGTGAACGTTCACGCAGGCACCATGGAGGAAGAGATTCGTCGCGCAGTGAAGGAGTACGATGAGCAAAGCGTTGTGGAACTGATCCTTCAGGGCGCGGTGACGGACGAAGAATATGAGAATCGCGAAGCGATAGCCTCTCAGGCGGTGGCGCGCTTTGTGGAAGGAAAGTGCGATACCAGTGAAGTTTGCAGGCAGATTACCAGGAAAAACATCGAAGAGGAATTTCCTGAAATGTCTTTTGCAGCGCAGCTGCTGACTGCTTTGCTGGATGACCCGAAGGAAGCCCAGATGGCGTATGATCTTCTGCAAACCTTGAAGGAGGACAAGTAAGATGAAAATTACGGAGATTTCCTGTGAGCAGTTTGCAGGCATTCGAGATAAAACCGTAGCCCTCACGGATGGCGTGAATGTGATTTTCGGCAAGAATGAGAGCGGCAAAAGCACCCTGGTGAATCTGCTGTACAGCACCCTGTTTCAGGATACAAGAAAAAACGACAAGGTGTTCGGGAATCGCTATTTTCCCAAAGGGGGCGATTCCATTGACGGTAAGCTGACTTTGACAACCGAAAAGGGCGACTACACCCTTACGAAGGTATGGGGTGCCGAAAAAGCCTGCAAGCTCTCAGCGCCTGAAGGCATGTGGCGCAATCAGGACGAGATTCAGGCGAGGCTGAAGG
>CAVEUM010000017.1:0-46249 GCA_963618735.1 bacterium
GCCGAGAAGCCCATGATGTACACCTGATCGGGAATCACGTGCCATTCGGCTGCGTGCCGACGAACTTCGCGCACCGCTTGTGCTGCTTCAAGGGCGGCCACGGGATAACGATAGGTATCCACCGAATAGTTCAGAATGCCCACATGAATGCCTGCCGCCATCAGTTGTGTAGCAATGGGTTCAGCCTCACGGTCAGATCGGAACTGGTAGCCGCCGCCGGGGCAGACGATGACCATGGGCTTTTCTTTCATGCCGGGCATTTGATCAGAAGCCTGCAGCAAGTAGCAGGACATGGTTACGCCGCCTTCAGGACCTTGTGCGTCAGCACGCGCATAATCAGGCTGAATGGGAAATTCGAACTGCATGGAAAGCACTCCTTTTTTCTATGACGCTGCCATCATTATAGCACGTCAATGCTCAGAAAAAAAGAATGGCTGGATGCAACTCAATAAAATTTGCGTAAAACATGCGTCTGCACGCCGTGAAACATGCGGAAAGGCCTTGCAGCGAGTGCGGCAGAGGCGTATAATAGAAAATTGCTGCGCATTATGCGTAAATAGGAAGGTTTGGAGTGAAGAGCGTGCGGTTTGTGCGACTGCTCAAAAAGGAATTCAAGGGATATAATGCAAAGAGCCTGACGGCTGACTTGCTCAGCGGCATTACGGTGGCTGCTGTGGCACTGCCTCTGGCGTTGGCTTTCGGCGTGTCCAGCGGTGCGGATGCGGCGGCGGGCCTGATTACGGCCATCATTGCAGGCGTGGTGATTTCCCTGCTCAGCGGCGGATATTACCAAATCAGCGGCCCGACAGGCGCCATGGCGGCCATTCTCATGTCGGTGGTGGCGAAGTATTCCATGCAGGGCGTGTTCATTGCCACCTTTATGGCAGGCGTGATTCTGGTGCTTTGCGGTGTGCTGAAGCTTGGACGGCTGACGTCTTTCATCCCCATGCCTGTGATTACGGGCTTCACCAGCGGTATTGCAGTTATTATCGCACTGGGACAGGTCGATAATTTCTTCGGCGTCACCAGCCAGGGTGACACGGCCATTGCCAAGCTGTTCAGCTATGGTACGCTGGGCTTTTCGCCGAACTGGACGGCAGTGATCATGGGTCTGGCCGTGATTCTGTTCATGGTGTTCTTCCCGAAAAAGTGGAACGCTGTGGTGCCTTCCAGCCTGATTGCTATTATTCTGGCTACGGCGGTGACGATGATTTTCCACCTGGATGTGAAGGCTGTAGGCACGATTCCTACCACCCTTCTGCCGGATAATCGCCTGACACTTTCCGGACTGGATTTCGCAACGATTCAGGGACTGATTTCTCCTGCGTTTTCCATTGCCATTCTGGGCATGATTGAAAGCCTGCTGTGCGGTGCCAGCGCAGGACGCATGACGGGCGTTCCGCTGGACAGTGACCAGGAGCTGATTGCTCAGGGCATTGGCAACATGGTGCTGCCCTTCTTCGGCGGCATTCCTGCCACTGCGGCTATTGCACGTACTTCTGTGGCCATCAAGAGCGGTGCGAAGACCCGCCTGACGGGTGTGTTCCATGCTCTGGCACTGCTGGTGTTCATGCTGGCATTGTCTACGGTTATGAGCCAGATTCCGCTGTGTGCGCTGGCTGGCGTGCTGATGGTTACCGCATGGCGCATGAATGAGTGGAGCGTCATTCGCTTTATGATGAAGCGGAAACTGAAGTCCAGTCTGGTGATGTTCTTTGCTACCATGATCGCAACCATCGTGTTTGACCTGACGGTGGCTATCCTGATTGGCGTTGGTCTGGCGATCATCTTCCTGCTGGCACGGATGAGCCATCTGGACATCCGCTATGACAAGGTGGACTGCGACCGTCTGGACATCCATGACGAAAGCGCTCGTCAGCGCCTTGCAGGTGCAACCGTTTGCTATGTGAATGGCCCCATCATGTTTGCCAATGCGCAGGCGGTGGAAGGCATGGCGGACAAGCTGAAGGATCAGCACACGGTGTTCATGTCTCTCCGCGGTGTGAATGATCTGGACATTAGCGGTGCGCAGGCCATGATTCGTCTGGCAGAGACGCTTCATGCACGGGGAACCAAGCTGATTCTGACGGGCATGCCTGAAAAGGCCAAGACGATGGCTGACCGCTGCGGCCTCACAGAAGTCATTGGCGAAGAAAACTTCTACCATGGCATGGAGCGCGCAATCCTCGGCTATCACGCCGCCGCTCAGCAGCAGGTTGAAGTGTAATGGGGGAGTGCTGAGATATTGCGAGAGGGGCGCAACCGCATCTCGCGATCATCCCTTTTCACGAAACTTTCATAATCAAACAGGCAGGCTTGGATGTTGCTCCGAGCCTGCCTGTTCTTTGTTATAGGCGTTTTTGAGATCCTTTTATTGCAATTCGGGAATGGTCATCGGATCCATGGTTTCATGGTCAAACAGATATTCCACCGAGGATGCGGGCACCGATTCGGACTGGAAATAGTCCGCCAATGCGTTGGAGCACTGAGGCAACGCATCTCCCTTGTTCCACAGGGTTATGTAGGAAGCAGGGGTGCCTTGACGAATTTCATCATATTCCACCACAGCGGCAGAAACGCTGCTGTCTTCGGTTATGTCTGTGGCGGTGGCTACATCTGTAGCGGTAGCCAGATCTGTTGGCGTGGCGTTGTCCATAATGGGAGCGGTGCCGGCAGCAAGATATGCGGCAGCGTCCGTAGTCGGCAGGTTACCAAACTGCAGGGAGAAGCCCTGCGTTGCACCGAAGGAGAGGAAAGCAGCGGCCTGGCTATCTTTACCCAACACGCTGGGCGTTTGCTGATCCCCTGCAACGCAGAAGAGTGAAGCAACGCTATAGCAGGAGGTGCTGGATATCGTGGACTTCTGCGGGAAATTGGCTTCCGTCAGCCATAGATAGGCCACATTTTTTCCGTCTTCCACGCAGGAGGAAAAATGCAAATCGTTCTGCACCTGATCATCGGCAGCGTAGGTCAGCAACAGGACGTCACCATTTTCCGAGGCAGCGAGGGTCA
The DNA here is from genome assembly GCA_963618735.1 of bacterium. GTDB lineage: Bacteria > Bacillota > Clostridia > Christensenellales > Aristaeellaceae > CAKUFA01. The sequence continues at coordinate 3,013 of CAVEUM010000017.1, forward strand.
TGGTGTATTGCTGGAGCGGCATGACTTGCTCAAGACGGGTCGTTTCGTATTGCCAGCCATAGAATCCACCGACACCGAGCAGAATACCCACCAGGAGAACAACGAGAATCACAGGGAGACGGCGAAGACGCCTTTTTCGGCGCAGGTAGCGGAACATCTTTTGATCCTGCGCGTGAGTATCATTGGTGGGGGAGGGAAATGCGCCCATTTGCTGATAGACAGCGGCGCATTCACTGCACTTGATCAGGTGCTTTTCCACCAGCATACAGCTGGATTCGCTGGCTGCGTGATCGATCACCAGGGGCATCAGGTCACGGACAATTTCACATTTATCTTTCTTCATAAAAATCCTCCTCTTGCTCCGCTATACGATGCAGTATCTGACGTGCACGGTAATAGGTCACTCGGGACCAACTTTCGGATTTGCCAAAAAGCCGGCCGATTTCGCGATGACTCAGGTCACCGAAGGTACGCAAAATGAAGACTTCATGAAAAGGATTGGGAAGACTTTGCAACAGCGGATAGGCGAAAGAACGCCTGTCTTTTTCCAGCAGCAGTTCTGCAATGTCTGAAGCTTTGACGGATGGATTTTCATCGGGCAGAGAAACACGCTTGTTGCAGTGCGCGTACCAGAGATCCCTGGCGATGGTACAAAGCCAGGTGCTCGCACAGCAGTCTCCGCGGAAATCCTTCAGGTTGCGAAGGGCATACTCAAAGGTTTCCTGTGTCATCTCCTCTGCCAGATTGTCATCCCCTGTTAATCGGGTGAGAAAGCAGAGAACCAGCTCTGCATTGTCCTGGTAAAGCTGCTTGTATGTATCCAAGCGCATCAACTCCATGTATCATATGGTGGCGGTTTACGGCACAGAAAGGAAAATGGTCACGGCACCGAGGGTGGGAACAACCTGCTTCCAGAACACATCCTGATCGAAAACCACGGTGGCGGTATTGTCACAGGGGTGGAAAGCAATACGGGGCGTTTGCTGCACCGCACGATCCACCACAAAGGTGATGCGGTGGTCGGCATCGTACCACAATCCCATGGGGTTCAGGCTGCCGCTGTGGAGCTGAAGTTTTTCCATCAGGCATTCTTCAGGGGCGAAGCTCAGGCGGGATGTGCTGAGCATCTTGCTCACATCAGCAGTGCGAAAATGCTTATTGGCCAGCGTCAAATAAAGGTAAAACTCGGTTTGCTGGCGATTGCAGAGGAGAATGTTCTTGCAAATGGTAACATCCGGGGTTGCAAAGGGCAGGGCGAGGCAGTCTTCCATGGTGAACGCAGCCTCATGCTCCCATACATCGTGGGGAACATTCATGGCGTTCAGTCGTTCCAGAACAGCGGCCTTGTTGGACATGGTGCATTCCTTCTTCCTATCGTAAAAAGCAAAAACAAGCATTTTGGCACGGTTTAAGAACAAAAAATGCATTTCTGCTCTTTTCAATTGGTTCCTCACATGCTATAATAAATCTGATTACGATTGGAATCAAGAGGAGGAGGCGTTTTTTCTGTGAAAAAGAGAATCGGTATCCTGACCAGCGGCGGCGATTGCCCCGGCCTGAATGCGGCAATTCGCGGCGTGACCCGTGCGGCATATGAAATGTTCGATGCAGAAATCATCGGTATCCATGATGGATACAGGGGCTTGATCGAGGGCGACTATCAGGTGATGAAGCGCGAGCAGTTTTCCGGCATTCTTACTCTGGGTGGAACGATTCTGGGCACTGCCCGCACGCCCTTCCGCAACATGCGCGTGATTGGCGACGACAACGTGGACAAGGTTGCCGCCATGAAGAAGACTTACAAAGATCTGAAGCTGGACTGCCTGGTGACCCTGGGCGGCAACGGCACCCACAAGACGGCTAACCTGCTGTCTGAGGAAGGTCTGAATGTGATTGGTCTGCCCAAGACCATCGACAACGACCTGTATGGCACTGATTTCACCTTTGGCTTCCATACGGCCATGGACATTGCTACCGATGTGATTGACCGCATTCACACCACCGCTGCCAGCCATGGCCGCTGCATGGTGATTGAAATCATGGGCAACAAGGCTGGCTGGCTGACGCTGTATTCCGGCGTGGCTGGCGGCGCAGATGCTATCCTGATTCCTGAAGTTCCTTACGATATTAAGAAAGTCGCTAAGGTGGTGGAAGCCCGCGCCAAGCTGAACAAGGGCTTTACGATCATTGCAGTGGCTGAAGGCGCTATGGATAAGGAAGAAGCCAAGATGAAGAAAAAGGAGCGGGAAGCCAAGCGCGCAGCAGAGCATTATTCCTCCAGCGCAGCAGTGGCACAGCAGCTCCGCGAGTTGGTTGGCGTAGAAGCGCGCAATGTGGTGCCTGGCCATATTCAGCGCGGCGGTGCTCCCAGCGCCTATGACCGTGTGCTGTCCACCCAGTTCGGTGTGCATGCGGCAGAACTGATTCGTGACGATATTTACGGTGTTACCGTGGCCTTGAAGAACAACACCATTACCCACAACCGGTTGAAGGACATCGCCGGTGTGCCGAAGCTGGTGCCTGAAGATGACCAGATGATTGCCACGGCGCGCATGATGGGCATTTCCTTGGGCGACTAAATAACAGAATACATTTCTACTAAAAGAGGACGATGGTTTCTAAATGAACCACCGTCCTCTTTGATATAGTTGAATGTTTTTGAATTTCAGAGAAGCTTTTCAATGACCTGTCCAATGTCGGAATCGATGCAGATGGATTGCCTGCGTATCTCATCCGGACAAATGGCTTCACCAAAGTTGATGCAGGCATAGGTCGCATGGGGATTCTTTACGGTCATCTGCCAGAATGGGTATTTGATGATGATTGGGGTATTATACCCAACGCCCAATTCCAGGTAAAGAATATTTCCGCCCGTGCGTGTGCGCAGGAAATTCTCATAGCGCTCGGCAGCTTCATGCCAGCCATGATCCTCAGCAAAATGCTCATCGGCTCTGAGATTCATGGTCATCGGCTTTCCGCAGTACGGACAGTGCGGCACAAGCTCTGTCGGAATTCGCATGTTTTTTTGCTGCTCAACCATTTGACGGATCACATCTTCATTATCAAATGTTTCCTGGCTGCACGGTGCACTGCATTGAAACAGGCCGTAGTCGCCCTGCGTGTAGAAAAGCCGCTTCTTATCAAAACCAGCCTTCTGGAAGCAGTGGTCAACGTTGGTTGTGATCACGAAATAATCCTTGCCGGAAACCAGCTTCAGGATGTTTTCATAAACAGGCTTCGGCGCGTCCATATAGCGGTTGATGAAAATGTACCGACTCCAGTATGCCCAATGCTCTTCAAGGGAAGAAAACGGATAGAACCCGCCAGAGTACATATCCTGAAAGCCGTATTTTGCGATGAAGTCCGCAAAGTGCTGCTTGAATCGGTCACCGCTGTAGGTGAAGCCTGCGGAGGTGGAAAGACCCGAACCAGCGCCAATGATGACGGTGTCAGCATCTGCAAGTGCCTTTTTCAGGCGGCGAATTTCATCCGAGTAGTCGTTCATAGATTTCCCTGTCCTTATCCTTGAAAACATTGAAGATCACCTTCATCCCGCTGTGGTTTTCGGCCTTCCAATCCGTTACCGTTTGAACCGCAATTTCTGCTGCGCGTTCATTGGGAAAATGGAACACGCCTGTTGAGATGCAGCAAAAAGCGATGCTCTCAACGCGATTCTCGTTGGCTAATTCCATGCAGGAACGATAGCAGGAGGCAAGAAGACGCTCATCTTCCGCCGTCACTTTGCCGCGAACAATTGGCCCTACAGTGTGAAGAACATAGTTGCACGGAAGATTATAGGCCGAGGTGATTTTCGCCTGACCTGTGGGCTCTTCATGCCCCTGCTTTTTCATGATTTCTGCGCAGTCAAGACGAAGCTGAACTCCTGCAAAGGTGTGAATGCAGTTGTCAATACAGGCATGGCAGGGAGCGTAGCATCCCGTCATGCCGGAATTTGCTGCGTTGACGATGGCATCGCATTGCAGCTTGGTGATGTCCCCTTGCCAGAGGTACATCTCGCCGCTGATGGGTGTTAAATCGTCAAGCTTTGTGACACCGGATGTTTCAAGCTCCTGCTTCAGGTATGCGTCCTGGACTTTCAGAAACTCTTCATCGATGGCCTTCGGCAGGCGAAGATTCATGAGGGAACGCAGCAGCTGTCTCTGTCCCGCCGCGTCCTGCGGTATCCCGATGTTCTGGTACTCCGCTTTTTCTTTCAAAAGGGACTGAATGAGAGACAGTCTGCGTTCACTCTGGTTCATTTCAGAAACTCTTTTCTTTCTTTCGCTTTTCTGCCTTGCTTCGCGATGCTCGCGTGGCTTAGAATTCGTAGGGAGGATTGCCGGAGAAATCAGCGATGACGCCGTGGGCATTCTCGAGATAGAATACCTCAAAAATGGGATTGGTGGCCTCGCCATACTGTCCCTTCACGATGGGATTCTGGATGCACACTTCCTTGACCGCCATGTTGTTTTCAAACACAGCCTTGCCGTGCAGACGAATCCAGGCGTAGGACGGGCTGGAAACAGAAATCTCAACTTCAGGATTGGCCTGCATGTCCTTGTAAACATCCTTCTGATTGTTGGTGCAGAACCAGAGCTTGCCATCCATCTCGCAGGCAAACATGAAGGGGCGGCACTTTGCCTTGCCGTCACGGCCGACAGTCGCCAGATACTGCACGGGATTGGCATTCAGAAATTCAACAACTTTGTTCATGGTAGTTACCTCCAGGTTTTTCATTGCGGAGCATTTCTCTGCAAAAGGTATGATAACACCGTAGCTCTGCACAGTAAAGTAAGCACAATAATGTGCTGTAGTTACCTAAAGGATACTATTGGATTTCTGCACAGCAAAGTATAGCCCACTCCGCTGAAAAATGCAAACGGCAGCAACCGCCCCTTGACATCTCTTTATGAAAGAAGGTATAATAATCTTTAGCAGGCAATGAAGGAAAGAGTACCAGGCAGGATGCGATGCAGAGAGCTGCGGATGGTGAAAAGCAGCCGCTGAGCGCCTGGGAACATGGCTCCGGAGCTTTGCGGCTGAAATCTTAAGCCGCGACGGGTCACGCCGTTATCCGTAGGAAAAGTGATAAATCAGGGTGGCAACGCGGATTCAGTCCGCCCCTCGGTCAGGCCGAAGGGGTGGACTTTTTTCATGAGCAAGGAGGAAAAAATCATGTGTGAACTGTGCGGTTGCGGACAACCTACCGAAAAGAAGACGTTCTACATTACGACCCCTATCTACTATCCCAGTGATAATCTGCATATCGGCCATGCCTACTGCTCCACGGCAGCGGATTCCATGGCACGTTTTAAGCGCATGACGGGCTACGATACCTACTTCCTGACCGGCACGGACGAGCACGGCCAGAAGATCGAGCGGAAGGCCAAAGATAAGGGCGTAACGCCGCAGGCCTATGTGGATCATATCGTGGACGGCATCAAGGATCTGTGGAAGCTCATGGACATCAGCTACAATGACTTCATCCGCACCACGGACGAGCGCCACGTGAAGGCTGTGCAGAAGATTTTCAAGCAGCTGTATGACCAGGGTGACATCTACAAGGGTGAATACGAAGGCTGGTACTGCACGCCCTGCGAAAGCTTCTGGACGGAGCTGCAGCTGAAGGACGGCAAGTGCCCCGATTGCGGACGTCCTGTGGAAAAGACCCGTGAGGAGAGCTACTTCTTCAAGCTCAATAAGTATCAGGATTGGCTGATTCAGTACATCAACGATCATCCTGAGTTCATCCAGCCCGCCAGCCGCGCCAATGAGATGATTAACAACTTCCTCAAGCCCGGCCTGAATGACCTGTGCGTCAGCCGTACCTCCATCAAGTGGGGCATTCCGGTGGATTTTGATCCGAAGCACACGGTGTATGTGTGGCTGGACGCATTGACCAATTATATCACTGCCCTGGGCTATGGCAGCGATGATCAGCACCTGTATGAAAAGTACTGGCCTGCAGATGTGCATCTGGTGGGCAAGGAGATTGTCCGCTTCCATACCATCATTTGGCCCATCATGCTGCATGCGCTGGGTCTGCCCCTGCCGAAGCAGGTGTTCGGCCATGGCTGGCTGGTGATCGACGGCAAAAAAATGGGTAAATCCGTGGGCAATGTGGTGGATCCTGTGGTGCTGTGCGATCGTTATTCCTCCGATGCTGTGCGCTACTTCCTCATGCGTGAGATGCCCTTCGGCTCTGACGGTGAGTTCACCCTCAAGTCCATGCTGATGAGAATTAACGCAGACCTGGCCAATGACCTGGGCAACCTGGTCAGCCGTACCGTGGCCATGATTGAAAAGTATTTCGGCGGCAAGGTACCCGCTCCCACTACCCTGGAGGATGTCGACCGCGATCTGTGGCAGCTGGCAGAAAATACCCCTGCCGCTGTGGAGGCACAGGTGGATGCTTTCCAGTTCTCCAATGCGCTGCAGGAAATTTGGAAGCTGGTGGGCGAGTGCAATAAGTACATCGATGTGACCCAGCCCTGGGTATTGGGTCGCAGCGAAGAGACTAAGCCCCGCCTGCAGACCGTGCTGTATACGCTGGCTGAGTGTGTGCGCCGCGTGGCTGTGATGATCGGTTTCGTGATGCCGCGCACCCCGGAGCGCATCTTTGCACAGCTGGGCGTGGAAGCAGAAGAGCTGAAGACGTGGGATTCTCTGCTCAAGGGCTTTGCCGTGCTTCCTGAAGGCCTGAATGTACACAAGGGAGAAGCACTCTTCCCCCGCATCGATGTGCAGAAGGAGCTGGAGCGGGACGCAAAGCCTGCCGAGGAAAAGAAAGAAGCACCCAAGGCAGAAAAGAAGCCCGAGAAGAAGCACGAAACCCCTGAATTCCCTGAGGAAATCACCATTGATACCTTCTGCCAGAGCAAGATGCAGGTCGGCCGCGTGCTGGAGTGCACCAGGGTGGAAAAGAGCAAGAAGCTGCTGCAGTTCCGCCTGTCCTTTGGCAAGGATGGCGAGCGCACGATTCTCAGCGGCATCGCCCAGTGGTATAAGCCTGAAGATCTGGTCGGCAAGCAGATTGTGGCGGTGACCAACCTGAAGCCCCGTCCCATTGCTGGCATTGAGAGCCACGGCATGATCCTGTCTGCGCTGGATGATAACGGCAACCTGCGCCTGATGTCCGTTGGTGAAGGCGTTGAGGATGGCGCAATCGTAGGATGATGGAGCTGTTTGATTCCCACTGCCATGTGGATGAGCCTAAGTTCGATGAAGATCGGGATGAGGTGCTCCGCCGCATGGCAGAGGGCGGCGTCACAAGGTACGCGGTGATTGGCTCAGACATGGCAACCTCCCGTCACAGCGCAGATTTTGCTGCCGCCCACGAAGGCTGCTACGCGGCTGTTGGTATTCATCCCCATGAAGCCAAAGGGTACAAGGATGGCGACCTGGAGCTGCTGGCCGAGTGGCTGAAGGAAGACAAGGTGCAGGCCATTGGCGAAATTGGTCTGGATTATTACTATGACCTTTCGCCTAGAGAAGAGCAGATGCGGGTGTGCCTCATGCAGATGGAACTGGCGCACAAGCTGAATGTTCCCGTAGCGTTTCACATTCGTGACGCCCATCAGGATATGTTGGACATGATGAAAGCCCATAAGCAGCTGCTGACGGGCGGCATCATCCACTGCTTTTCCGGAAGCTGGGAAATCGCCAAAGAATACCTGAAGCTAGGCTATTACATTTCCTTCGCGGGTCCTGTGACCTTCAAGAAGGCGCCTAAGCTGGCAGAAGCAGCGGTGAATGTGCCTAAGGATCGGCTGCTGATTGAAACGGACAGTCCCTATCTGGCACCCGAACCTGTCCGCGGACGGCGGAATGAGCCGACGAACGTGCGCTATGTGTGCGAGAAGATTGCCGCGCTCCGTCAGGAAGACGCAGAGGAAGTAGCGGCCTACACCATGGCAAACGCAAAGGCGGTGTATCGCATCACAGATTGAGTGATGCAAAGGAGAACGGTTATGCAAAATGGTTTTGTGAATGTGGCGGATTTGATTCCGGATATTCAGACGGAAATTCGCTACGCAACGGCGCATAACCTGACAGGCCATCCGCTGGCAGGCTATCGCGCACCGAAGGCGCTCATGACCGTGGAAGCTGCAACAGCGCTGGTCAGGGCAGCGGATCAGCTTCGCGATATGGGTTATGGCCTGCGGATTTACGATGCTTATCGTCCGCAAAAGGCAGTAACGGATTTTGTGATCTGGAGCGGCGAAGCGGAAAACGGCGAAACGAAGGCAGAATTTTATCCCGAGCTGAACAAGGAAGACCTGTTCCCCATGGGATACATTGCCAGACGGTCTGGCCATTCCCGTGGATCCACCGTCGATTTAACCCTGACCCATGACGGTGAGCCGGTGGATATGGGCACATGCTTTGATCGCATGAGTGACCTGTCTCATCACGGCGCCAAGGGATTGACGGAGGAGCAGCGAGCCAATCGTGCCTTGCTTTGCGGCGTGATGGCGTGGGCAGGATTTTCCCCCTACGAGAATGAATGGTGGCACTACCGCTTGATGAGTGAGCCCTATCCGGAGACCTATTTTGATTTCGATATCGAGTAAAAAAGAACGTGCCGTGCGAATCTCTGATGAATCGCATGGCACGTTTTTTCTATGCTGTTATTCACTCAACCGTTCCTTGACCTCGCGGCCTTCTTTGAGGAGGGCTTTCATCGCGTCACGGTCATTGTCCCGCAGGGCATCGCGGTAGGCGGTCAACCGTTCAACAAGGCCTTCTACCTCGGGTAAAAGCGCCTCACGATTATCGAAGAAAAGTTCCGTCCACATGTCTTCATTCAGGCGTGCAACACGGGTCATATCCGCAAAGCTGCCAGCGGAGAAGCCGCGATGCTTGTCGGCCAGGGGGCACTTCACATAGGCGCTGGAAACAATGTGCGCGAGCTGGGACGTGTAAGCGATCATCTCATCGTGGGTCTGCGGCGTGGTAAACTGCACGCGGCGGAAACCGATGTCCAGAAAGAAATCGCGGGCACGCTGCAACAGCGCGGGGTCTTCATCCACAGCAGGAGTGAGAATCATGGACGCATGGTCGAACAGGTCGTCACGGGTGTACTTAAATCCGGAAAACTCGCGGCCAGCCATGGGGTGACCGCCGATAAAGTGCCAATTAGCTTCCTTGCACAGGGGCGCAATGGCGTCGCAAATGACCTGCTTCACGCCGCCGCAATCGATAACGAGGCTATCCGCCTTGAAAAGCTTCGCGTGGGAGGTGATCCATTCAACGATCGCACCAGGGTACAGGGCAACCAGGATCAAATCACTGCGGGCAATGACATCATCATCAGCCACACCATCAATTGCCCCAAGAAGATCTGCCTGCTGCATGGTGGCGCTGTTCAGATCATAGCCATAAACGTGATGATCCGTGTGCAGCTTGATGGTGCGTGCGAGGGAACCGCCGATTAAACCAAGACCAATGACTGAAATATCCATCCTACCGTCCTCCTTGAAAATCCTACAAGTAGTTTGTTCGATACGGGGGAGGGGTTTTCCTGCTAAAAAGCAGGATCAGGGTACCATGCAGGATAGAAAACGATGAAAATGCAGTGATCTTTTGTACCCAATGCGCAGCGGAGGAAACACTGAGTGGGCAAAAGACAATGGTGCAAAACGACAAGTGCCTCCAATACTGGATACACAGCATTGGAGGCACATATCATTCAGCGGGAGCTTCTTTTGAATACCACTGCTTTACATCCTCTCCGGCGCTTCCATGCCGATCAAGTACAGTCCTGTCTTGATCACGTTGCGCACGGCGCGGGTCAGGGCAACACGGGCAGCCATGGCGGCAGGGTCGCCGTCCAGGATGCGGTGCTCGTAGTAGAACTTGTTGTAGCTCTGGGCGATGTCCGTCACGGCGCGGGTGATCATGGAGGGCTCGTACTTCTCGGCGGCTTCGCGGATGACATCGGGGAAACGGCCGATCAGGCGCAGGCAAGCCTGGGCTTCATCATCGGTCAGGGCATTCCAGTCGGGGGCGGGCAGGGACATGTCTTCGGCCTTGCGCAGCACAGAGCAGCAACGAACGTGGGTATACTGCACGTAGGGACCTGTCTCGCCGTCAAAGTTCAGCACGCGATCCCAGCAGAAATCAATGTCCTTGATGCGGTTGTTGCTCAAATCAGCGTATACCACAGCACCAATGCCCACCTGACGAGCTACGTTTTCCTTGTCAGGCAGGTCGGGGGACTTCTCATTAATGATGGCCAGTGCCTTCTCCTGCGCCTGTGTCAGCAGATCATCCAGGTAGACCACGTGACCCTTGCGGGTGGACAGTGCCTGACCTTCATAAGAGATCATGCCGAAAGCCACGTGGACGCAGTTCTTGGCCCAGTCGTAGCCCATCTTCTCCAGCACCTTGAAGAACTGGCGGAAGTGCAGATCCTGCTGATAAGCCACCACGTACAGGCACTTGTCGAAGTGATAGGTGTCCTGACGGTACAGGGCAGCAGCCAGGTCACGGGTGGCGTACAGCGTGGCACCATCGGAGCGGAGGATGATGCAGGGCGGCATGCTGTTCTTGGTTTCCTTGCCATTGGCATCCTTTTCGGTGAGATCCACCACGGAAGCGCCCTCGGAGATGGTCAGCAGACCCTTCTCCTTCAGCTCGTTCACCACGCGATCCATCTTGTCGTTGTAGAAGCTTTCACCGGCGTAGCTGTCGAAGGTGACGCCCAGAAGCTTGTACACCCGCTCTGCATCACGCAGGGTCAGGGTCTTGAACCAGTTCCACAGGCGCAGAGCTTCCTCATCGCCGTCCTCGATTTTCTTAAACCAGGCACGGCCTTCATCCTCCAGGCTATTGTCCTTTTCGGCTTCCTCGTGGAATTTCACATACAGGCGCACCAGCTCATCGATGCCACCCTTTTCCACTTCTTCTTCGCTGCCCCACTTCTTGTAGGCGCAGATCATCTTGCCGAACTGGGTTCCCCAGTCGCCCAGGTGATTGATGCCCACGGTGGTGTAGCCCAGGTGATCATAAATGCGGCGCAGGCTGTGGCCGATCATGGTGGTGGACAGGTGGCCGATGTGGAACCTCTTGGCGATGTTGATGGAAGAATAGTCCAGGCAGATGGTCTTGCCCTTGCCCAGATCAGAAGCGCCATACTTTTCGCCGGCGTTCAGCACAGCCTCCACCGTTTCCTCAGCAAAGCTGACACGGTTCAGGAAAAAGTTCAGGTAGCCGTTCACGGCCTCTACACGGGCAACATTCTCGTGCTTCCAGCCTTCTGCCACCGTTTTCGCAATTGCGGGCGGAGCCATGCGCAGTGCCTTGGCCAGACGGAACACGGGCAGGGCATAGTCGCCCATGTTGGGATCCGGCGGCACAGCCAGCAGGGGACGGATCTCTTCCGCCGTCAGCAGGCCTTCGGCATTGGGCCATGTATCATGCAGCGCATCCGCAGCCAGGGATGCGATTCGGGTCATCATATCCATATCGTTTAGCGCTCCTCGCTTCAGTAGTTACCAATCTATTTTATCACATTTGCGGTACATCCGCAATGATGACTTCTTCTTGACAACATGAAACAAATGAATAAAATGGTATCGTAGCGGCTTTTATATTTTTTCATTCATTTTGTCATCATTTTCGAGCCGCCGGACCCACATGAAGGAGGTTTTCTATGTTTGGTCGCCGTCCGGATGGTCGCAGACTGTCCTCCATTGACCCCATTGTTCGCATCACGCCTTACCTGATGCCTATGCGCTGCGATGCTCAGGTTTTCCTGCAGCACAAGCTGGATTACGAGCTGTTGGCTCGTTACATTGCCGAGCAGAGCGCCAAGGGCGAGCGGATCACGTTCATGAATATCATCGTTGCGGCTTACGTGCGTGCTGTGAGCCAGCACCCGGAGGTCAACCGCTTTATCATGAACAAGCAGTACTACTCCCGCACAAACTGCACCGTGTCCTTCACCATGCTGAAGGATCCCCATGACGCGGAGAAGGGTGAAACCGCGGTGAAGATTAAGTTTGACCCCACGGACACCATTTACGACGTGCGTGACCGCATGGCCGCTGTGGTGGAAGCAAACCGCGGTGTGGAAAACAAGAACTTTGCCGACAAACTGGCGCGCTTTGTGCTGGCTGTGCCAGGCCTGGCCACGCTGGTTGTTGCCCTGGTTTGTCTGCTGGATCGCTATGGCCTGTGCCCTGGGGCACTGCTGGATGAGCTTCCTTTCCACACGGGCATGTTCATCACCAACAACGCCTCTATTGGTCTGCACCACGTGAATCACCACATCTACAACTTCGGTTCCACCAGCCTGTTCTTCGGCATGGGAACCATTGAACGCTCTGTGGTAATGGACAACAAGGGCAACACGCGCATGAAGCGCTGGCTGCCTATGGGCATCACGGCTGACGAGCGCGTCTGCTCTGGCGCTTTCTATGCGGGCTTCTTTGCCACCATCATGGAGTGCTTCAATAATCCCAGCATTCTGGAAACACCGCCGGAAAGCGTGAAGTACGATCCCAAGGCGGAATACCACGAACCCAAGCCTGTCAAGGCAGAAAAGTAAAATAGTAAGCGAAGAGCTGTGAGAGGAAAATCCTTTCACAGCCCTTTTTCATTGCTCCCAGATTTTCACGATGAGTTGACTCATTTCTTCCGGGGATTTTTTGTGCGGGTCGTCGATCCACAAAACGGTCAGTTTCCAAATGCCGGCCAGCTCGAAATAGAATTCATACATGTCGCTGATGGGTGCTGCGGCAATGGCGGCATCCAGGTCAATGTCCATGCCGCGGTACTTGGTTTTCAGGGCAACCTTCATAATCAGGTTGGGCAGGTTATCCTCAATGAAGTAAAGCAAATGCGCTTTTTTCAGCAGCGTCAGGGACTCCAGATGCTCCGCACAAAAAGTGAACCAGGCAAGCATGGTGGTGCCCAGACTTGCACTTTGCATCTCCAGCACCTTTCGGGCAAAATCATCCATCAGAATGTCTGCTTCGTACCGCATAATATCATCCTTGGTGGGAAAGTAGCGGTACAGCGTTCGGCGTCCGACATGCGCGTGCTTTGCGATTTCCGTCATGAAGACAGTCTCGTAATCGTTCTTTTTCAGCAGCTCCAGCAGAGCGATGCGGATGGATTCGGCGATCTTGTTGCGCTCTTCCTCTTTCATTGATAGCTCACATTCCGTTCACGGATGAATTTGGCCAGTGTTTCCACGTATTCATCAATGCTGGCCATCATAGCCAGGTGGCCGCCCTTCAAATCCCACACAACGGTGGGATTCGTCATGAGATCCACCAGATTCTGCTTCAAACTGTCGCAGAAAATGGTGTCTTCCTTGGAGAAAAAGATCAGAACCTCATTGTCATAGGGCAGAAAATCTTCTTTGGTTTCCGTATTGGCATAGGGGAGAATATCGCCCAACAGGGTGTCCATCAAGGCAAAATATTCGCCGGACATGGAGTCGCGGCAGATGTCGATGATGTCCTTGAAATCCTGCCGCATTTTCTTGTCTTTGATGACTTTTCCGGCCATCAGCTTGAACATAGGCACCAGAAGACCCACGGGAAGGCGCTTGTCCATCTTGACGTTTTTGGCAATCTTTTTGGGGTCCAGCATTTTGTTGATGACGGCCATGCCTTCTGCGTCCGTGCCTTTTCCAAGGCCGCATGTGCCAGAGAGGATCATACCCTTGATGACCTCCGGGTGGCGCTTGGCGATAATCTGCCCAATGAGACCACCGTAGGATTGACCCATCAGATAGACGTTCGTGGCGCCTAGTTCCTTGATGAGCGCGGCGATGGCGTCTGCCTGAGAGGCATTATCGCGGAAATCCATGGGATAGCTGAAGGAAAGCAAATTATATTCGGGCATGAAATAGTCATAGAGGTAGAAGAAGCCGTCAGCCAGGCCGCTCCCGCCTGCAAGCATGACCAGCGTCACGTCCTTGGAAGGATCGGGGTTCCTGTAATATCGATAGGAAAAGGGATGACCGAGAATGGTTGCGGTTTGAACAGGGGCAACCTGATTGAACTGAACGAATTTTTCTTTAAGTGTCATGGCCAACGGCCTCGCTTTCAGATACGATATGACACAGCTGTGTCATGCATCTATCTTATCAGTTTGTCATGACTATTTCAAGACGCTGGGGTCATTATGGCACAGATTGGAGAAAATGTGCATGCGAGTGACGCTTATGAACAAAAAGAAGGCGATGACTCGCAAAGGAATCATCGCCTTGAGGGGAAGTTTTCTTAGTGCAGCGCCAGATAAATGCAGGTTATAAACAGACCCAGGCAGAGCATCAGCAGACCGAAGGAAATGCTTCGAGTGATGCGGACGGTGCCGCGAGTGATCTCCTTGCAGTTGGCGTCCAGTACGAATTCAAAGTCTGTACGCACGGGATGACGGCGGCAGAGCGTTGCATTCAGTCCGCGGGCGATGGCATCCAGGAAGCGGCCAAAGCCGTAGGTGAAGCGATTGCCGACGGGAACAGCGGACTTCTTGCGGCGCTTGCGGAGCAGGGTATCCTTGGTGAGAAGCACCAGCTTTTCAGGCAGCTCGCCAATAAAGCGGATAACAGCCGTGAGAACCTCGGGCAGGAACTTCGTGAACACGGGACGGTACAAGCTGTCTTCCAGGTCGAGCCACTTAGGCCAGCAGTTCGTGTAGATGCGCGTCGTGCCTTCCTTGCGCATCAGCAGCGGGCGGACAATCAGCAGGTACACCACAGCACCAATGATGATGCTTTCTGCGGCGCCCAGCAGGTTTTCACCGGAGAAGTAGGCAATGGATTCTGTCAGTGCTTCCTGACCGAAGAAAGCAGCGCTGCGGGCACCGATGGGGCTCATCAGCCACTGAGGCAGAACGCCCAGGAGGGGAAGCACAATCGCACTGCCCAGCAGGGCAATCGAGGAACGAACGCTGATGTAGCTCTTGTTCATGGCGTCGAACTCTGCCTGACGGGTGGGATGCTTTTCCCAGAACAGGCAGATGTACAACTTCGTCATGTAGGCGATGGTCAATCCGCCGCTGATCAGGAACAGAATTTCAACAAACTTGTAAGCGCCCCATGCCTGTCCGGCTTCCTTCAGCACATTGATGTACTCCAAAATGCTTTCGTGGAGCAGACTCTTGCTGATGTAGCCACTGCCAAGGGGAGGAATGCAGCCGATGGACAGCGCACCCAGCAGGAAGGCAACATGCAGCACGGGCTTGCCACGGCCAAAGCCGCGGATGTCGTTCAGATCCAGCTGATGCAGATTCATGAAAACCACGCCGGCGGCCATGAACAGGCAAAGCTTGATGAGGGAATGGTTCACCATGTGCATGACGCTGCCGTAGGCGGCCAGGGAGCCCTCACGATCCAGCAGAACCATCATGGCAAGGCCGACGGTAATGAAGCCGATCTGACTCATGGAGGAGCAGGCCAGGGTGCGCTTCAAATCCACGGAGAACAGCGCCAGCAGGGCACCCAGGAACATGGTGATGACGGCCAGCACCAGCAGTGCATTGCCAAATGCGGCATTGCCGGCCATCAGGCGGGAGCAGACCACAATCAGGCCGAATACGCCAGACTTGGTCAGAATGCCGGACAGCAGCGCACTGGCAGGGGCAGGAGCTACAGGGTGCGCCTTCGGCAGCCAGATGTGCAGCGGGAAGAGGCCAGCCTTTGCCGCAAAGCCGAAGACGACCAGCCATGCTGCTACGGTCACGGTGGGGGAAACAGCGGTGTCGCCCAGCGCGGCACGCAGCCCATCGAAGTTCAGGGTGCCAAGTTCATTCCAGAGCATGAACAGACCCATCAGCGTGGTCAGACCGCCGAGAACAGCCACCGCCAGGTAGGTACCGGCGGCACGCATGGCACCAGGGGTTTCCTCGTGGGCAACCCATACATAGCTGGTCAGCGACATGATCTCAAAGAAGATGAACGTGGAGTACAAATCATCGGACAGGAAGACGCCGAGGGTTGCACCCAGGGTCATCAGGTTGAAGAAGTAGTAACGATTGCGGTTGTGATAGTGAGCAAAGTACTCTTTGGAGAAGATACCCGTCATCATCCACATAAAGGAAGCCACCAGCGCGTACAGGCTGCGGAAGCCGTCCACACGCAGATGCAAACCTAAACCGCAGAAGCCTTCCCAGGTGAAGCTACCGGTTTGGTTCCACAGGAAGGCACAGGCGACGCAGGTGACGATGCCAACGATGGCCACCAGGTTGTCGCGTACCGGCTTTGAATTGCGGCCAACAATGTAGCAAACCAGCGCCATCACCATTGGTCCGAAGCAAAGAATAGGCAGTAGAGCCATGGAAAAATCTCCTTTCAGGGGAGTTACGGTTCCGTCAGAAAATCAAACCAGAGGCGATGTTGCGCAGGAAGGTTACCAGCGGCTGGCTGTACACACCCAAACCGATGACCAGAAGAATCAGCACCGTCAGGGGCAGCTTCATCATCCAGCTGGGGTCATGCTTGGCTGTGGTGAGGGAGGAAAGCTCAGGGTTCACAGGGCGGAAGTACATGGGACCGGCCACGCCAAAGAGGTAAATGGCCGTCAGAATGGCGGAGATGATCAGCACCACCACCGCTGCAATGCCCATGGGAAGACCCGTTCCTGCGGCGGCAGTCAGCAGGTTCCACTTGCTTACGAATCCGCACAGCGGAGGAATGCCCACCATGGCGACCGAGCCGATGGTGAAAATGGCACAGGTGAAAGGCATGACTTTGCTAAAGCCGCGAAGATCCTGCACGTATTCCTGCTCGGTCTTCACCAAAATGGCGCCGGCGCAGTAGAAGAGCGTGATTTTCATCAGGCCGTGAAGCACCAGGTGACTCAGACTGCCAACCATGCCGTCAGGCGTCATCAGAGAGGCGCCCATGAGCATGTAGCTCAGGTTGCTGATGGTGGAGTAAGCCAAGCGGCGCTTGAAGTGCTGCTCCTTCACAGCCATGCCGGAGCCATAGAGGATGGTGAAGCAGCTCAGTGCCAGCACCACCGTCTGCACCCAGGAGCCGTACAGAAGATCGGTGCCGAAAACGTAGTAGATGACACGAAGCACCGCATAAGCACCAGCGTTCACCACAGCCACAGCGTGAAGCAGAGCAGTCACGGGGGTGGGAGCGACAGAGGCGGCAGGCAGCCAGGCGTGCATGGGGAAGAGAGCAGCTTTGGTGCCAAAGCCGATGAAGGCCAGCAGGAACACCACGCGGAGCAGGTCTTCTTTCCCGGCAACCAGGGCAGGATTCAGAATGCCGCCCAGGGTGAAGTCACTGTTCATGCCATAGTAAATGGAGAAAATCAGCCCGATGAAGGCCAGCGCGGCACCACCGATGGAGTAGTACACGTACTTGCGGCCTGCGTGGATGCTCAGGGCATCCTTCTTGTGAATCACCAGGGGAAGGGTGATCATGGTCAGGCATTCGTAGAATACATACAGGGTGAACAGGTTGGCGGCGGTGGCAATGGCCAGCGTCACACCATAGGTCATGGTGTAGTAGGCGAAGAAGCTGTTGGGCCGCTCCTCGTGGGTCATGTACTCAAAGCCATACAGGGAAGCGAGGGGCCACAGGATGGAAACCAGTCCTGCAAAGACACAGCTCATGCCGTCCACTTTGAAGGACAGCGCCAGGGTGTCCGTCATGTGGTAGAGCACATAGGTCGCATCCGTGCGGTTGAGCAGCATGGTCCACACCAGTACGGAGGTGGCCAGAACAACTGCCTCCACATACAGTCCGCGGGTCTTTAATGTCTTGAAGTGAAACAGCGGAAGAACTGCACCGCCGATGAGCGGCAACAGCAGCGCGAGATACAGCAACATCGGAACGCCTCCTTTCTTACATCATCAGTCCAATAACGCTCGTAAACAGGTTGGTCAAGGCATTCGGGAACATGCCCAGCAC
Organism: bacterium; assembly: GCA_963618735.1. GTDB lineage: Bacteria > Bacillota > Clostridia > Christensenellales > Aristaeellaceae > CAKUFA01. Next base: position 20,897 of record CAVEUM010000017.1, read on the forward strand.
AACCATCAGCACGGTCAGAAGCACCAGCGGAATCAGCATGACATAGCTTGGTTCACACTTGGTGAAAACCTTGGCCTGTCCATTTGCATCCTTGCCGGTGAAGAAACCGTGGATGCTGATGGGAAGCAGATAAGCAGCGGTGAGCAGGGCGCTGGCCAGCAGCACGGCAGGGGCAAGGTAGCGGAAGAAATCAGCTACGCCCACCATGCTCAGGGCACCCTCAGCCAGATACCACTTGCTGATGAAGCCAAGGCACGGAGGAATACCAATCAGGCCGAGGCTGGCAATGGTGAAGCACCACATAACCACGGGCATTTGCTTGCCGATGCCATCCAACTCGCTGACGCGGGTCTTGCCGGTCTTCTCAATGATTGCACCGGCGGACATGAACAGCGTATCCTTAATCAGGGAATGAGCAACGACGTGAAGCAAAGCGCCCACAAAGCCCAGAGGATGCAGGGTACTCAGGCCGAAGAGAATGTAGCTGACCTGGCTGACAGAGGACCAGGCCAGACGCTTTTTCAGCCCACCTTCTCTGAGCGCCAGCAGAGAGCCCATGAATACCGTAAACAGGGACAGACTCATGATGACGGTCTGCACCCAGGTGCCGCGCAAAAAGTCAGCACCGACGAAGCAGAAGATCAATCGGATGGTGCCCAGTACACCAGCCTTGGTGATCACACCGGACAGCACGGCGCTGGCAGGGGAAGGGGCAGCAGGGTGTGCGGTAGGCAGCCATCCGTGAAGCGGGAACATACCAGCCTTTGCACCGAAGCCGATGAGCATGAGCAGAACGACCGTGAGCACATAGCCCTCATGCCCGGCAACCTGCTCCATATTCATTACGCCGCCGGCAACGAAGGAAAACTCGGTGACGTAGGGAGAAAGCAGGAAGATGCCAAGCAGCACCAGCGAAGCACCCACCACGGAGTAAATCAGGTACTTGATACCGGCGGCGACGGCCTCTTTGGTCATGGTGTGCATCACCAGAGGAACTGTCAGCAGGGTCATGGCCTCGTAGAACATGTAGAAGGTGACGATGGAGCCGGAGAAGCACAGCGCCATCAGCACGCCCAGTGTTGCAAGATAGAACGTGTAGTAGCGGCGCTGATTCTCTTCATGTGCCATGTACTCGAAGGAGTAAGCACCTGCCGCGGCCCACACAAAGCACATCACCGCGGCGAAAATCTTGCCGGTGGTATCCGTGCGGAGAAAAACGGGCAGGGCATCTGACAGGGTGAAGAGCGTCAGGGAAGTATCCGGAGCAATGAGTACGGGCAGAAGTGCCAGCACATTCAGCACCAATACGCACAGGGTGAAGCGGTTACGAGCCTTTGCCTCATTGAAGGGCTTTAGGAAGTACACCGCCAATCCTGAGAGAATGGGTAGCAGAATTGGCACGAGCAGATACCAGGAGCCAATCATGTATTCTCCTCCTTCTATCAGCCAAAGGTGGCGAGACCGGCAGTGATGACCTGAATCAGGGGCTGAGAGAACAGGCCCAGCACCACGTTCAGGGCAGCAAAACCAATCAGAGCGGCGTTAAAGCAGAAGCCGCGGCGACCCTTTTCCACAGGATAAACCACATTGTCCAGCGGCTTGCGGTACAGGGTGATGACCGTCTTGATGAAGTAGACGGTGTTCAGGAAGGTGGAAATGGCCAGCACAATCAGCGTGAGCATCATGCGAAGGTCACCGGCGTCCATAGCCGCCATGGCAAAATTCACCTTGCTGGAGAAGCCGCCCAGGAAGGGGAAGCCCACCATGCTCAGTGCGCCGATGGTGAAAGCAACACCGGCAATGGGGCTGCGGTAGCCCGCGCCGCGAAGGTCACGGAACTGCTTGGAGTTGCCGGAGGCATCTGCCAAACCGCCTGCGGAGAGGAACAGCATGGATTTGCACACAGAGTGGGCAAAAATGTGGAAAACTGCAGCCATCATGCCTTCTTCGTTGCCCAGACTCATGCCCATGTAGATGTAGCCGATCTGCGCCACGGAAGAGAAGGCGATCATGCGGCGAATGTCGCTTTGACGGATAGCGGAGATGGATCCCATGATCATACCCACCAGAGCAAAGACGAACAGCACGTTCAGCACGCCGGTTTCAGCAATCACATCCAGACCCAGCACGCGGTAGTAGATCTTGAGCAGCAGGAAGATGTATCCCTTGCTGACCAGGGAAGACAGCACCGCGGAAGAAGTGGGGGTGGAGTAGCTGTAAGCATCAGGAACCCAGGAATGGAAGGGGAACAGAGCACTCTTGATGGCAAGGCCGATGGTAATGACTGCCACGGCAACCGTCAGAGGCTGATGATATTCGCCGGTGACCATGAGCTGGGCAATGGATTCCTTGGCGTTGCTCATCAGCAGATGACCCGTCAGGTCATACAGCAGGATGATGCCCAGCAGGAACAGACCGGAGCCAATTAGGTTCATGATCATGTAACGGGTCGCGGCAACCAGCGTACGTCCCTTGGTGCGGGCTGTAATCAGCGAGCAGGCGGAAATGGTCATGATTTCCAGGAAAACGTAAGCGGTGAAAATATCGTTGGTGTATACCTGCGCCATCAGGGCGGCGGTCAGCAGCAGAAGCATGACGTAGTACAGGCTCTGCTTGTCGTGCAGGATGTGCTCCTCAACCTTCTTCATGCCGCCGATGATGGACAAAAGCATGATCAGCGCGAAGAAGAAACCGGTGACGGCTTCCAGCTGTCCCGCGCGAAGCTCGTTGCCCCAGGGAGCGGGAAAGTGACCCATCATGTAGGTGTAGTAGCCGCCGGTTTTGGTCATAATCACGGTGAGAATGGCATTCAGCACGGTGACCGCGGTCAGCACGAAGCAGGCCCAGCGGCGGGCAAACTTCCCCTTGAGGACACTGGTCATAGCGGCGGAACCAAGGGGCAGGATAATGCAGGCAAACGGGATCGACTTCCAAAGCTCCAGCGTCATGCTTACAATTCCTCCTTTCGGCTCAGTGCCGTAATTTCATCGATGTCCAGCGTGTGATAGCGGCGATAAAGGCGAACGGTCAGTGCCAGCATCAGTGCAGTAACAGAGACGCTGACCACGATGCCCGTCAGCACCAGACCGGCAGGAATGGGGTTGATGTAGGCATCCATGCTTTGCACACCGTTCACAATAATGGGGGCTTTCCGTCCGGTGATGAAGCCCTTTGCAGCCAGGAAAAGATAAATGGCGCTGTCCATCATGGAGAAGCCAAGAATCTTCTTGATCATGTTCCGGTCCAGCAGCAGGGTGGTAAAGCCAATGCCGAAAAGGATCATGGCCGCCATTTCTTCATAGTTGGTGAAATTCATCGGTCACATATCCCCCTTTCTGAACAGGGTATAGAATGCGTACATGGTGCAGCATACCACCAGACCCACCGCCAGGTTCAGATAAGGAATCAGGCCTGCGGAGAACAGCGCACCGGGAGTGCCTGTGGTGATGATGGATTCCAGATGGTTGGCGCCGGTGAAGAAGCTGTACGCCTTGGAGAGGGCATAGAAGCTCAGCGCGCACAAGCTGACAATCTGGAAGGTTTTGAAGGTGAAGAACTGTTCGGTCTTCTTGAAGCCGAAAGCGTTCAGGTAAAGGATCAGACCGGCACCCATGATGGCACCGCCGGAGAAGCCGCCGCCGGGGGAGATGTGACCGTTCATGATGACGTACATGCCGAACATGAGGATAATCGGCACCAGCACCTTGGCGATGTGCTGAAGGATGATGTCGTTCTTCGGCTCGTACATGCGGTCATTTGCCTCAACGGCAAGCTGCTCGGCACTGACGCCGCCGTTCTTGTCGCGGCTGATGCGCAGCAGAATCAACACAGAGCAGGCGGCGATGAACAGCACGTTGCTTTCACCCAGCGTGTCGAAAGCACGGTAGTCCAGAATCATGCCGGCTACAATGTTGACAATGCCAGTCTCTTCCTGACCTTTTTCGATGTAGCGCTGGCTGACCTCGTTGTTTACGGGATTGTCAGCATTACCGAAGGGCGGCAGGTTGCTGGCAGTGGTAAGCAGCAGCGCAATGATGGAAACGCAGATGATAACGGCCAGCAGACCATAAAGGAATCGTGCCGTCTTCTGACCGCGGGTGGTTGCCCAAACGTGCGCGCGGGCATAGGTGGTCTGCTCTTCGATCATTTGCTGGCGGATGCGCTCATCACGGGCGTCCTCTTGTGCCTGTGCTTCTTCAATGGAGCTGATGAGGTGGCCTTCACGGCTCTCATCGTACTCGTGTGCCATGGCTTCGTCCAGCTTGGTGGAACCATTTTGAAGCCAGCGCTTCAGTCGGGGCCACCAGCTGTTTTCATAATCATTCCTGATGTGTGCCATCGCTGTTGTCCTCCTCCTGGTTAATCAAGCTCTGCTCCGCATGGGAAGCGACGGGAGCGCCTTCTTCACGCTCGTTGCTTACATCAATGGCGTGAATCTTCTTCAGCGTAACGAACAGCAGCAGACTGGTGATACCTGCACCGACAGCGGCTTCCGTAATGGCCAGGTCGGGGGATTCCAGCAGAATCCACACCACGCACATGGCGGTGCTCTGTCCCATGAAAATAACAATGGCCTGCAGCAGGTTCTTACTCAGCGCAACAGACAGCGCACAACCGAGAATGAAAATCAGCAGAATAATGTTCAAAGCCTGCACGATCAGTCACCCTCCTTTTCGTGGGCGATCATGTCCTTGTCAGCCACGGTCATGTCCTTGTCCAGCTTGTCATTAATGGTGACCTCCAGTCGGCCAATCAAGTGGCTGGATACAGGGCTGGACATCCACAGAATGGCAATCACCAGCAGCATCTTCAGGGATGCGATGGTGAAGCCCTGTCCCACAATGACGCCGGCAAGCATCAGCAGAATACCGACCGTATCATACAGGGCGGCGGCATGGATGCGGGTCAGCGCGTACTTGAAGCGGAAAATGCCTACGATACCGGAAAGCAAAGCGAACATTCCGGCCAAGGTCAGCAACAGACTGATCACAAAGCGGATGGTGTCAAGCATGCTCATTGGCCTCCTTGTTTGCTTCGTTTTGGCGGCGGCGCTTCTCACGGTAGATACCCATGTACACCTTCGTCAGCAGCACCACGGCCAGGAAGGACAACATGGTGTAGATCATGGCGATATCAGCCAGGTAGCCTTCATCCATGATGAAAGCCAGAATGCAGATGATGATGACCACTAGCGTACCCATCATGTTGATGGCGATGATACGGTCTGCAATGCGGGGACCAATGATGGCACGCACCAGGCAGGCGCACAGCATGGCGCCCAGAAGACCCAGCACGATGTTATACATCAGGTTATATGCTTCCGTCATGCCTTGTGTCCTCCATTCTCGATTTTGAGAATACGCTTCTCCATGTCGCTGTCTTCCAGGCCTTCACCGAAGGAGTGATCGATGCAGTGCACCAGCATAACATCATCACGAATGTCAACGGTGATGGTACCGGGCGTCAGCGTGATGGAGTTAGCCAAAGCAACCTTTCCCCAGCCGCTTTTCAGCTTTGTGTGGAAAGAAGTGACCTCGGGATCAACTTCCTGCGACGGTGACCAGATGAACTTGATGGTGCCCCACGCGGCTTTGAAGATCTCCTTGACCAGGTAGAAGAAGTAGGCAACGAGCCTCGGCAGGCGCTTCACAACTTCCCATTCCCGCTTCGGCGAGAAGTTCATGAATTTCCACATGAGCAGGTACAGCAGTGCCGAGAGCACCAGTCCTACAATGGCAATCTCACCTGTCCATTGCCCGTTCAGGATGATCCAGAACGCAAAAAGAATGAAGAACATGGGTTAACCTCCCTTGTCTTTGATGGAAAAGAGCCCCGCAACGCGGCAGGACAGCGCGTTTTTGATTAGCGCAACCCTTTTCCGAAGCGTCTCAGAAGGGCTGAGTTGCCCCTCGAAAACATACCGAAATATTCTATCTCTTCATATTAGATATGTCAATAATCTAGAAGAAAAAAACAGCCGCAAAAAGCGGCAGAATGGATGAAAAGAATTTTGCTGATTTCAGAAAGAAATTTTATCAAGAATACACGGGAAAGATGTCTGAAAAATGGGGAGATGGAAGTGGCCGAAAAAATCCCTGCAATGTTCAAAAATCGGATTTCTGACGTCTGCTGGCGAAGAAAGCGTTCAGCAGTGACTGACAGTCTTCCTGCATGAGTCCGCTGTCCCATTGGGTGGTTCCTTCCAGGGCAGGGTCATCCGGCAAATCATACACGGAGCCGCAGCAACCTTTTTGCGGATCCGGGGCTCCATAGATGCATTTGCCCAGGCGGCTCATTACCATGGCGCCGGCACACATGGGGCAGGGCTCCAGCGTAACATATAAAGTGCAATCCTGCAGACGCCAGTTGCCGAGCTGTCGGGCACCTTCACGGAGACACAGTATTTCTGCATGGGCAGTGGGGTCATGCGTTTCTTCACGGCGGTTGCCGAATGCACAAAGGATCTGTCCGCCCCTGACAAGCACCGCACCAACGGGGACTTCGCCCTGCGCCAGTGCTTCACGGGCACACTCAAGAGCCTTTTGCATGAAAACTGCATCCGATGCGTCCATACGGATCACCTCCTGTATGCATTGTACCATGAAAAAGAGACGTGTGACAAGACAAAGAAAAAAGACTTTGGTATGTTTGGACGAAAAGAGCGGAATAGATGGAGCAGAAAAATATTTCCTCTTTCTAAATGGGAAAAAATCGTTTATAATAAAAATGCGGAGTACAGAAAAATGATTGGTTGCGGAAAGAAGGCCGAGAATGGCAAAGGAACGGATCGGCATTATTGGCGGCACATTTGACCCAATCCATTGCGGGCATATCGCGATGGCACGGGCGGCCATCAATACTGCAAAGCTGGATCGACTGCTGGTTTTACCCACGGGCAACCCTCCTCACAAGCATGATATTTCCTCGGCAGATGACCGCTGGCGGATGGTCTGTGCCGCAACGGCGCGCGAGGCGGGTCTGGAACCCTGCCGCATGGAAATGGACCGCGAAGGCGTGATTTACACCGTGGATACCCTGACGGCCCTGCGGGAAAACTATCCGAAGGCGAACTTTTATTATATCATCGGGTTGGATACGCTGTTTGAATTAAAAAACTGGAAGGATTATACCCGTGTGCTGGGCATGTGCACCTTCCTTGTGTGTCCCAGAAAAGGACAAATTCGAACAGAGGCAACCGATGCGGAGCTGAAGCAGCTCACAAAGCTTGGCGGAACGTTTACGATGGTGAACATGGAGACGGTGGATGTCTCCTCTACGGAGATTCGCAAGGCTCTGCAGGAAGGAAAGCCAACGCCTGAATTGCCGATTGTTTGCCGGGAATACGCAGCCTTGCGCGGACTGTATGGCATGCCCGCCCGACTGCATACGCCGGAAGAATGGCTTGGGCGGCTGTTTCAGGATCTTTCGGTGAAGCGGTTTGCTCACACCCTGGCGGTGGCACACACAGCGCGTCATCTAGCCAGGATTCACGGCGTAGATGTTCACAAGGCGGAAGATGCGGCGGTGCTGCACGACTGTGCCAAGTGCCTGCCTGTGAAGGAGATGCAGCGCATCTGCGCGGAACATCAGCTGACGGATGACAAAACGGTGCTGGAGAGCGGCGCCTTGATGCATTCCATTGTGGGTGCTTACATGGCAGCCGAGGTGTACGGCGTGGAAGACCCGGACATTTTACGGGCGATTGCCTGCCACACCACAGGCAAGGTAGATATGACACCGCTGGACATGGTGGTGTATCTGGCAGATAAGATTGAGCCCACTCGGGAAAGCTATCCGACACTGGAAAAGGTGCGGATTCTTTCAAAGCTGAGTCTGGAAAAGGCGATGCTTGCCAGCATGGAAGGCACACGGGACTATGTTCGCAAGGGCGACAAACCTATGCATCCTCAGACATTGGAAACCATTGCCTGGCTGAAGGAAAAGCTTCAGGCAAATGAAAAATAACAGACCAGGGAGGCAGAATATGCAGGATACCGCATTGGTGCAGGAGATTGCACGGGCACTGTACGACCACAAGGCACAGAACATTGTGGCACTCAACGTAGGACACCTGACCGTCATTACGGACTACATGGTGATTGCCTCCGGACGGAACACGAACCTTGTGAAGGCACTGGCGGACGATGTGGATGAGTGTATGGCGAAGGAAGGACTTGCTTTGCGCCGCATTGAAGGCCAAAACGAAGGCCACTGGATTGTGATGGACTATGGCCACATTCTTGTGCAGCTGTTCCATCAGGAACAACGTGAGTACTACAATCTGGAACGGCTTTGGGAGGATGGTTCCAACCGACTGGTGCTCCCGTTTGATCAGTCAGCAGAATAAACATCCTGTTTATGCAACATGGGGACGAAAATTGCGCAAAGTTGTAAATTTCAGCGCGTTTCGTCCCTTTTTTCATTGGATTACTTGACAAGAGACTTGAAAGTACCGCATAATAAGCGGAGGAATGTCTGTCTACATTCCTTATTTATCATTTCATCTTTTACCGATGAAACGCGATTGCATCATTCTTTGACAGTTCGGCGGCTATTGGTGCTTCTGAACGAGCGCGGAGAGAGGAGGTCTGAGGATGAACGGCAACCGTTCCAACAATACGAACAACTACTACGGACGTCAGGCAGGAAACCCTCAGCAGACGTACGGTCAGCAGAATTACAGCCAACCTCAGCAGGGGTATATGCAGCAAGGTTACGCCCAACCGCAGCAGGGCTATACACAGTCTCAGCAAGGCTACAGCCAGCAGGGTTATGCGCAGCCTCAACAGCAGGGTTATGCCCAGCAGGGTTATACACAACCCCAACAGCAGGGCTATACTCAACAGGGCTACGCACAACCCCAGCGAGGCTACAGCCAACAGGGCTACGCGCAGCAGCAGGGGTATGCGCAGTCTCAGCAAGGCTACAGTCAACAGGGTTATGTGCAGCCTCAGCAGGGCTATGCGCAATCTCAGCAGGGATACAGCCAACAGGGTTACGCGCAGCAGCCTCGGCAGCAGGGTTATGCCCAGCCTCAGCAGCAGGGCTACACGCAAGGGCAGCAAGCCTACGCCCAGCAGCGTGGCTACACCCAGCAGGGTTACGCCCAACCGCAGCAGAATGGCTACACGCAGCAAGGCTATACCCAGCAAGGGGCGAATGCCTATAATTATCAGGGAGCACAGCCTCAGGCACAGCAAAAGCAGTTTGATCCCAGTCTGCTGATCAAAATCCTGCTGTTCGGCGTGCTGCCGTTGCTTTTCGTATTGGGCATGGTACTGTCCGTGACGCCGCTGAAGTGGGTCTTCATTGGCCTTGCAGTGGTGGGCGTGGTGCTGATTTGGGCGCGTCCGGTGGTTTCAACGAATTTGCGCACAACTCTCTCGTTCGTTTATGCGGCGCTGGCCGTGGTGGCACTGGTAAGTGCCCTGACTTCCTCCGCACCGGCGGATTCCACCCGTTCCCGCGGCGTAACGCCTCCTGCATCATCGGGCACAACGGCTACTACAGATACAGGCAGTACCGCGCTCACTTCCAATGGCGGTACGGACTGGGATGACCCTGACTCGCTGGGTGCTCTGGTAGCAACCGATGTACCCACTGCAACGCCTGCACCTGAAGATGATGGCATGCAGAGCGAGGCAGTTACCCAGCTGGAATCCTTCTTCTATTTCTGGAAGGTGAACCATCACGATGACATGGTGTCCCTGTGCTCTCCTTCCTGGCAGAGCAGCGTGAGCGAGCCGAAGAAGGCGCTGTATCAGATTCTTGCCAACCGCACACCGGAAGATTACACCATGGAGAAAATTTCCGGCACAGACAATGACACGACCCGTACGGTGACGGTCAAGGCAACCATCAACAAGAACAACGGCAAGGATCCTTCTGTTTACCGTCTCTCGGTGGTGATGGTGAAGGAAAATGAGACATGGTATGTGGATCCCAAGTCTCTGTCCACCTTGGAGGATATTTCCACCGCAACGCCTGCACCCACGGCAACACCTGTCGCCAACGACTCAAGCAACACAGACCCCAGCACGGTGCTGTATTACAATTCCAAGGGCGGCTCCAAGTATCATGCCGAAGAACATTGCAGAAGCATTGATAAGAACTACTATTCCTACATCAAGAGCTTTACGTACAGTCAGATTAACGATGATGACTACAAAGACCTTGATGCCTGCAATGTGTGCAATGCCCCTCTCCGCAACTGATGCAGGGAGAAGAGAGCATGACGCTTGAAAAGCTGGCGGACAGCCTTCCCGAGTTGCAGGGAACATTGCTGGCTGGTGTATCCGGCGGCGCAGATTCCATGGCGCTGTGCCGATGCTTACTGATTCTGCGGGAACGCGGGCAGCTGACATTTTCAGTCATTCATGTGAACCATGCGCTTCGCGGCCGGGCTTCTGATGAAGATGAGCATTTTGTTCGGGAGTTCTGCCGGAATCATGATATTCCGTGTATCGTCTGCCATTTGACGCCGCCGCCCCATCCCGGGGAAGGCTGGGCGAGGGAAGCACGATACGAAGCGTTCCGCAAAACCATGCGGGAGACATGTGCAGATGCGCTGGTACTGGCACATCACCGTGATGATCAGGCGGAAACGGTGCTGATGCACCTGATGCGCGGCGCTGGCCTGGACGGTCTGTGCGGTATGCGGCCGGAAAGCATGGTGGAGGGCATGAAGATTCTTCGTCCGCTGCTTCAGGTATCGGGCGGAGAGCTTCGGGAAGCCCTTCGCGACGATGGACAATCATGGCGCGAGGATGCCACCAACGCGGAAGACACGTATCTTCGCAACCGTGTACGGCACCAGCTGATTCCCCTGATGGAGAACCTTGCCCCTGGTGCATCAGAGCGCATTGCCCAATCGGCGGAGCTGCTGGCATCAGACGGGGATGCGCTGAACATGCTGGCCTGTCAGGCGCTGCCCAAGCAAGCGAGGAGTGATCTGCAGCTTTCGTCCCTCACAGACGTTTTGCCTGCGGTGCGGACACGAATGCTGCGGATGTGGTGGCAGGCTAATCAGCAAACGGTGCTGGACGCGTTTCACACAGCGTTGCTTGCGTCCTTGCCGGATGCGCCCGTGGGCACCAGGTGCACACTGCCGCAAGGCGTGACAGGCTATCGGGGCTATACCCATCTTCACCTGGTGAGGACGGAAAAAAGACCGGAGTCTGTTTCTGTAAGCGGCATGGGGCGGTATGCACTGGGAAAAATTACATTGACCCTTGCACCGGATGCGTGCACGCCAGGCAATGGAAAGACCTGCCAGGCACTTCCTGCCGAACTGGTGCAGACGTGTACGCTGCGTACACGCAGAGAAGGAGACTGCATTCGTCCCTTTGGATGTAAGGGCAGGCAGTCTCTGCAGGACTATTTGGTGAATCACAAGATCGACGCGCCTTTTCGGGATCAGGTGCCGCTCCTTTGCGACGGGCAGGAGGTGCTCCTGGTTTGCGGCGTAGGGGCGGGCAATCTGCCAAGGTGGCAGAAGGGATTTGTTAACGCGGTTTGGTCAGGGGAAATTCCCTGGCTTATCCATCATAAAAAAGGAGAATGACAGCATGGAACAGGATGCTAAGATTTATCAGGATTTGAGCAAGGTACTTGTTACACGTGAGGAAATCCACGAGGCAGTGAAGAAGCTGGGCAAGCAGATCACTGCGGATTACCAGGGCAAGGAGCCGCTGCTTGTCGGCATCCTGAAGGGCGCTGTGGTGTTTTACTCCGACCTGATTCGTGAAATTGATCTGCCGCTGAAGACGGACTTCATGGTTGCCTCCAGCTATGGCCGTTCCACGGAGACCACGGGCGTGGTGAAGATCATCAAGGATCTGAGCGTCGACATTACCGGTGTAGATGTGCTGATCGTGGAAGACATTGTGGACTCCGGCATTACCCTGAACTATCTGAAGAACATGCTGCAGGAGCGCGGCGCTGCGTCTATCAGGATTGCAACCCTGCTGGACAAGCCTGCTCGCCGCCGCGTTGATCTGAAGGCAGATTATTCCTGCTTCCAGATTCCTGATGAGTTTGTGGTGGGCTATGGCCTGGATTACGATGAGAAGTATCGCAATCTGCCGGAAATCGGCGTGCTGAGCCCCCGTATCTACGGCGGCGAGGAATAAGCAAACCTTGTCTGACTGAAGGAGGACAGTATTTTGAAGAAATCTTCACGGGGCTTGATGGGCTATGTGATCGTCATTGCTGCTTTTCTGATCATTGCCATTTTGCTGAACAACAGCATGGGGGCGGAAGAAAACAAGCGCATCGAGTATCCACAGCTGCTGCAAATGATTGAGAATGGTGAGGTTGGCAGGGTTGCCATTCGAGGCACGTCTCTGGTGGGCTTGAAGACCAACACCACCGTGCCGTCGTCATATTTCCCTGACAGGCAGTACGATTTTGAAACCACCATCGGCAGCGACTTTATTGAAACGGTGCGCCAGATGGAGGCCAACAAGCAGGGCAAGGCACTGGATGAAGTGACGGTCAATGACCTGAGCTTTACGGTGGAATACCGTGCACCTGTGCAGACCTCCTGGTGGGTGGAATTCCTGCCTACGATCATTGTTTCCGTGCTGTTCCTGGTGTTCTGGTTCATGATTATGCGCAGCCAGACTGGCGGCAACGGCAAGGTGATGAACTTCGGCAAGAGCCGTGCCCGCATGCAGGAGCCCGGCAAAAATAAGGTTACCTTTGCAGATGTTGCCGGTGCAGATGAGGAGAAGGAAGAGCTGCAGGAGATGGTTGATTTCCTGCGGAATCCGAAGCACTACATCGAAATGGGTGCCCGCATCCCGAAGGGCGTGCTGCTGGTGGGACCTCCCGGCACGGGCAAAACGCTGCTGGCAAAGGCTGTGGCTGGTGAAGCGGGCGTACCTTTCTTCTCCATTTCCGGCTCTGACTTTGTAGAAATGTTCGTGGGCGTTGGCGCCAGTCGTGTGCGTGATTTGTTTGACCAGGCCAAGAAAGCGGCGCCTTCCATCGTATTCATCGATGAAATTGACGCTGTGGGCCGTCATCGCGGTGCTGGCCTTGGCGGCGGTCATGATGAGCGGGAGCAGACATTGAATCAGCTGCTGGTGGAGATGGACGGCTTCGCGATCAATGAAGGCGTAATCGTTATGGCAGCTACCAACCGCCGCGATATTCTGGATCCTGCTCTGCTCCGTCCCGGCCGCTTCGATCGTCAGGTGACGGTGAACTATCCTGACATTGACGGCCGTGTGGCAATTTTGAAGGTGCACAGCAAGGGCAAGCCCCTGGCAAGCGACGTGGATCTGCGCAACATTGCCAAGCGCGTTCCTTACGCTACGGGCGCCGAGCTGGAAAATGTGATGAACGAGGCCGCTATTCTGGCAGCCCGCGCACGCAGCAAGGAAATCACCCAGCAGTTGCTGATTGATGCCATTGCCCGTGTGCAGATGGGTCCTGAAAAGCGCAGCCATAAGGTGAGCGATGCTGACAAGCGCATGGTGGCCATTCACGAGAGCGGTCACGCACTGGTGGGGCACTTCCTGCCGGGCTGCGATGAAGTGCATCTGATCACCATCGTGCCCCGCGGCCAGGCGGCAGGTCATACCCTTGCCTTGCCCGGAGAGGAGCATGACAACCTGAGTCGCTCTCAGCTGATGGATCAGGTGTGCATGATGCTGGGCGGCCATGCGGCAGAGGAAGTGGTGCTGGAGGAAATCTACACCGGCTCTTCTTCTGACCTGAAGCGTGCTACGGAAATGTGCCGCAAGATGGTGACCCAGTTCGGCATGAGCGACAAGCTGGGAACGGTCTACCTGGGAAGTGACCAGGAAGTGTTCGTTGGCATGGAATTTGGCCAGAACCGTGAGTATTCTGAGCAGGTAGCTGCTGAAATCGATGCAGAGGTTCGCCGTATGCTGGCCGAATGCTACGAGCGTGCCAAGCAGGTGCTCCGCGAACATCGTGACCGCATGGATCAGCTGGTAGACGCGCTGCTGAAGCAGGATACGGTGAGCCGTGCTGAATTTGTGGCGTTGATGGAAACCGGCACGATCCCTGAAGGACTGGACGATGACAAGCCTCAGCATGAGGCACCGATTCCTCAGCCTGAAAAGGAAGAAAAACAGGAAACAGTGTCCGATGGCGAAAAGCAGGAAATCCCTGCGGACGTCATGTCCTTTGACCATCTGTCCCGAAAAGAGTAACTTATGAAGATTGATCTTCATCTTCATTCCACTGGCTCTGATGGTGTGCTTTCACCATCGGAGCTGGTGGAAAAAGTCTGTTCCATGGGCGTTGACGTCATGGCTATCACGGATCATGATACCTTTGGCGGCTATGCGCAGCTGTCGGGGCAAGCGTATCCCCTGCGCGTGCTGCAAGGGGTGGAAATGAGCATGGCGGATCGAAAAAACATGCATCTGCTGGGCTATGGTTTCACCAAAGATACGCCATTGCATCACGAAGTGGAACGGCTCTCTATTGCCAGAATTGATCGGGCACGTCAGATGCTGGCACTCCTGCGTGAAAAGGGCATGCCGCTGGACGAAGAGGAGCTTTTCTCTTCCTGCCACGGCAGCGTGGGACGTCCTCACATTGCCCGCATGCTGGTGGAAAAAGGCTATGTGCACAGCGTGACCGAGGCATTTCAGCGCTATCTGGGAGACGGACGCTCCTGCTATGTGGCAGGGGAACGACTATACCTGAAGGACGCACTGCACCTCATGCTCGAAAGCGGCTTTGTCCCTGTGATGGCTCACCCAAGACTCATGGGTCTGGGCGACCAGGCACTGTCTGTATTGCTTGCTGAATGGCAAACGCAGGGGCTGATGGGCGTTGAAGTGTACCATCCATCAGCAGAAGCCAAGGGATACGCTCCGATGGATCATATGGCTCGCCGTATGGGTCTGCTGGTGACTGGCGGAAGCGATTTCCACCAGGAGGGCGACAACCATGGCCTGCCGGGATGCACAAACGACGCCTGGGCAAACCGCGAAGACGATTATAAAGCGTTGCTCCAGTGCATGGAGCAGCAAAAGCAGAAGTATGATTGCATAACGAAAGGAGGGCCAGAGGCTTGACGAACAGCAATTATTCCCAACCGAGACGGCGCACGCAATCCGCGCGGCTGAACAGCAGCGAAGAGGTAACATCATCGGTGCCGCAGGGGAGCACGTCTTATCCGCCTGCCCGTCAGGGAACATCGGTGAACAGCACCTCTGCCTATCCGCCGCAAAGCAGTTATATGGCAAGATCCAGCCAAAATGCACAGCGGAGTACACAGCCTCAGACTTCGCAACGGCAGACACAGCCTGTGCAAATGCCGCAGCAGACGCAAAATCAGCAGGGTGTGCAGAGACAGGCACAGATGCAGCAAACGCAGCAGCCCATGCAGCGGGCCGCGCAGACACAGCCTGTGCGGCAGCATGCGACGAGTTCAAGCAGTCAGCCGTATTATCAGCCTCAGGCGAACTATCAGAGCACGCATCAGACACAATCTCGCGGGTACTATCAGCAGCAGCCTTATACGCAGTCTGCACCCGTGAATCAGGCACAGGGTCATCCCAACGGATTTAACCAGCAGCCTGCCTACCAGCCGATACAGCAACCGAATTTTGGAGCCAACCAACGCGGAAGGCAAGCAGGATTCCAAATGACCAGCGGATACGTTCCGCCAAAGAAGCCCAAAGTGCCTACCGGCGCGGGCGGCGGAAATGAACCGCCGATGGGCAACCGCAATTGGATTGTGATCCTTGTGGCGGCGGTGTTGGTGATTGCCATTGCAGTGGGCGGCTATTACTATCACCAGGACGCGCAGGTTCGCGCGGCGGTGAACGCCTATGATAACGTGTTCTGTCAGGGCGTCTATGTGGATGGCATCAGCCTGGGCGGCATGACGGCCGAGGAGGGCGTCAACGCTGTAACGGCGCAGGCACAGAATCGCAATGACTCCTGGTATGTAAATCTGACCTATCAGGGACAAGTAGTAACCACTCTGACGGCGAGTCAGCTTGGCATGACCATCGACGTGGCGGATGTGATGAACGAAGCCTGGGCACAAGGTCACACGGGGGATGTCTACGATCGTCAGGCGGCGATGGAACAGCTGTTGGTGACACCCTATGAGGGCTACACTGCCACGCCGGGCGGCGACACTTCGGTGGTTGACAGCGTGCTGAACGAAATCAAGAACCTGATTTACCGCGCACCAACGGATGCGTATCTGGTAAGCTTCGATCCTTCCCTGACGTACCCCTTCACCTTCCAGGATGAAGAGGAAGGCCGCACCCTTGACATTGAGCCGCTGAAAGCCAAACTGTACCAGATGGTTTCTTCCATGGAGAGCGGCGATGTGGAGATTGAGCCCGATGTCATTGCGGCAACGGTGACAACGGAAGATCTCAAGAAGCAGTATACACTGCGCGCCTCGGTGTACACGCCTATCAGCACCAAGTCTACGGAAAACCGTACCAATAACATTCGTCGGTGCTTTGAAATGATTTCCGGCTACGTGCTGGATGCCGGCAGCAAGTTCTCCTTCAACAACGTGGTCGGCAAGCGTACAACGGCCAATGGCTTCTACGAGGCACTTGAGTATGCCTATGGTGCGGAGGTTATGGGCGTTGGCGGCGGCACCTGCCAGGCCAGCACAACGCTTTATCAGGCGGCTGTGGTGGCTGGACTGGAAATCGTGACCCGCGAACCGCACTCGAAGGCTGTATCCTATGCAAAATATGGCGAGGATGCTACCGTATATTGGGAAGGCAATCGCAAGATTGACCTGGTGTTCAGAAATAATACAGGCAGCAAGCTGTATTTTGTGGCGTCTGTGCAGAGTGACCCAAGCAACCGCAAGCGTCTGATTGCTAAAGTGTCAATCTATGGCGAAAGCCTGGGCGATGTGCGCTACGAGCTGCAAAGCACAACGGTGGAGGTTCTGCAGCCGTCGGACGAGCCGGAATATGTGAAGGACACCAAGCAGACCTACGTTACCTACACGGATGAGGAATATGTGTATCAAAAGGCGGCGGAGGGCTACAAGGTGGAGAGCTACCGCGTCAAGTATGAAGGGGATACGGTGGTGGAAAAAACGCTGCTGTATACTGACACATACAAGGCGAAAAACCAGATTATCTATGTGGGTACCAAGAAGCGAACGGAATAGTTGCATTAACAGGGGAGAGATCGCAAGGTCTCTCCCTTTTTTGACGATCTTTCTTTATTGCTTGTTCACAAACTTGCTACAATGGAAGACTTGTGGTAAGATGAAGGATGAAACTTGGTTTGATGAACCAATTTACGAAGATATGGAGGTTTCACCGATATGTATCGATATTCCACCAACCGTGCGAGAGGCAATACCGGTGCACCGGGTATGAAGGAAAGAGCCAAGACACTGCTGATCATCATCCTGCTGGCAGCAATTGTGGCGGGGCTGATTGTTGGCGTTCCTGCAGTGAAATTCAAGAGCGAGGCGAAGGATCTGTATCTTGCCCGCATTCAGCTGGAGTGCAGCAACGCGCTGGATCTTTCATCGTCCCTGAGCAGAACGGCAGGCACAAGCTCTACGACAACGCTGTCCCGTATCCGCAGCTGTGTGTATGCGATGGAAACAATCAATTCCCTTAGCGTGGGCATGGACGGCACCAGCGGATACATCATCTCGGAAGACTGGTTTACCAATCTTTACAACATCATTGACTCCTACGCCAGCCAGCTAATGACGGGCATGAATACCTCCGAGCAGCAAACATCTCTGTATAATGCTTTGCAGACATTGTCTCAGCAGCTGTCTGGCATTGAGTAATTTTTTCAAACAATATTCCAACCGATGCAACAAAAGTGCCTCATTTCACGTCTTATAAGTGAAGCGTGCGATGAGGCATGCTTGATGAAAGGAGACAAACGTAATGCTAAAGCGATTCATGTCACTGATGTGTGCTTTGATCATGGCCTGCTCCTGCGGTGTAGTGACGGGAGCAATGGCGGAGGAGGAACAGCAGCTTACAGCATCCTTGATTCCTTCAAACCTTTTTGCGGCCGATGGTGATTCCGGCAGTTACTACTATGTTACCAATATGGTGGTGGCTGGAAATACGATTTATGCCGTAGCAGATACTGATGATGGCGAGGTATTGTGCTACTGGCGTTCCGGCATGGAGCGCTATGCCTGTGCAGACATGCACGAATATGTGCTGGACGGGGAAACAAAGACGATGACCCGAATGGTCTTTGCTGACCAGTTCTATGATGCAGCCACTTTGGAAAACCTGATGGATAGCAATGGCGATCCGGTAGATGGTTCCCATGCTGTGGGTACTCTGTTCACAGACGGCAATCGGCTGATGACGGTGAACCCTCATACAGGCCTGGTGTTTGAGATTGTGGTAGATGAGAGCGGAGCTGTTACCTACAACGATATCGTGACCCTGCAGGATACAACTCCCCTTTTTCATGAGTACGGTGACGGGGATCGCTATGCGGTAAACATGCGCAGTGTCACTGCAGCAGATGGCAAGCTGTACTTCGTTCCCAACGATTGGAGCAGCACGGGTTACCAGAAGTCCGAGCTGTATATTGCAGATCTTACCACCGGCGAAGTGAAGCTGTCTGCGGTGAAATATGTGACTGCCCTGACAAGATACAAGGATGGCAAGCTGGCGCTTCGCATTTGCGATGAAGAAAACAGCTATGACGAAGAAACAGGAACGAACGATTATGGCACGGTATCCATTTATGACCCTGCAACGGATACGGCTCAGGAATTTGCAAAGCTGAGCACATCTGTAAATAACATGTACTACAGTGATGCACTGGATGTCCTTTTCTATCAGGATTCCACAAGGCTCATTGGCTTTGTTAACGGCCAGGAAAAGCAGGTAGGCTATGTGCCGATTAGCTATACCAGCTATGCCGCCATTGTTGGGCAGACGTTTATTGCCTGCAGCGGAAGCGAAACAGTTACCTGCGAGCTGAACCTGAATTTCAATACCGGCAAGCATCTGACCATTGGTAACCTGGGCTACATGGATGACGGTGCAAAATTGTTTGCTGCACGGTATCCTGATATTCCTGTGTATTACGACAATGAATACTACAGCGATATGGAGAGCATTGGTCAGGCAATGGTGAACGGCGACAATGCTGTGGACATTTTTGTGATGAGCATGTCTTACGGTTCCTTTACTAACCTGATGAAGAAGGGCTATTGCGCGGATTTGTCCTCTTATAGCGCCATCACGGATTATACCAGCCGCATGTATTCTGTGTTTACCGATGCGGTGACACTGAACGGTAAGCTGTATGCAATTCCGAAGGAAGCATATGGTACCGGCTGGTTTTATACGAAGGACGTGATGGAAGCAGTAGGACTGACAGTAGACGACCTGCCCACGAATTATGTGGACCTGTGCGAATTCATCACCCGCTGGAATGATGAATATGCGGATGAATACCCCGAGTACTGGCTCCTTGATAGCATGACCACGGGCTTGAAGAACACCATGCTGACCTACCTGATGCAGGAATACATCAACTGGTGCACTTCTCAGGGAAAAGATCTGACCTTTGATACTGCAGAATTCCGCACACTGATGAAGGCATGGGAAGGCATTGAGTGTGACCGGATTGACAAGATGATGGCAGACGATATGGCCAATGACAGCTATCACAGCTCTCTTTTCTCAAGCAGTTATACTACGATTGGTGACTTCGGCTGGCTGAGCGGACAGAGCAGCAACTATGAGGTCTACTTGCCCATGACCCTGACGGCTGACACCGATGCGTCGTTCGCTACAAACCTGACGGTGATGTTCATTAACCCCAACACGTCCAACATGGAAGCTGCAATTGATTTCATCGCCTGCGAGCTGGAAGGCATGAACGATGTCTACAAGCACATCCTCTATACCGATGAAACGGAGCCTGTCCGCAATTCCTATTACGATCGCATGGTATCAAGCGAGACAGAATATCTGGAAAGCCTGAAGAAGCAGCTTGAAGAGGCGGATGACGCGGATAAGAGCTGGATCCAGGAATCGATTGATTCCGAGGAAGACTACATCACGAATACGCTGGCTAACTATGAGTTTGAAATCTCCTTAGATGCAATTCAGAAGTATCAGGCGGATGTGGTAGGAAAGATTTTTATCATCAAGCCTACCTTCACAGCCAGCACTTCCAGCAATGCAACCAGCGAGCTGACCAGCTTGATTAGCCGCTATCGTGATGGGCAGATCACCCTGGATCAGTTTGTTCGCGAGATGGACAACAAAATGCGTATGATGCGCATGGAAGATGAATAAACTTTCCCTGTGGACATTACGCCGGGGCAGAGCTGATGAATAGTCAGCTCTGTCCTGCGGCATTTGATGGAGGATATTCTTGTGTTTCACAAGAAGAAGATTGTGTGGCTGCTGCTGTTACCCGGCATGGCAGGCCTCCTGCTGTTCTACGTGGCGCCCTTCATCGGCGGAATTTATTATTCCCTGCTGGATGGCACCTTTAAGAACAATTTCGTTGGACTGGATAACTATCGCCGTGTGATACAAAACAGCATGTTTCAGCTGGGATTGAAGAATACGTGGGAGCTGTCCATGCTTTGCGCGCCTGTGATTTGGCTGCTGTCCTTCCTGCTGGCAGCCATGCTGAAGGTGCTGAAAGAGCGCTCGACTGCCTTCCGCAACATTCTGCTTCTGCCGTACCTCATGCCATCTTCTGCCATGCTGCTCATTTGGTTGACCATGTTCGACTATGGCGGCGTGATTAACCGCCTGGTGGTGGCATTGGGGTTTGAACGTGTTTTGTGGCTGGATGGCGTGGCATTGCGCGTGCCTGTTGTGCTTCTGTATATCTGGAAGAACCTGGGCTTTTCTGTGGTACTGTTCGCTTCAGCACTAAGCGCGGTGCATCCGTCCTTGTATGAGTATGCCTCCCTGGAAGGCGCAGGATGGTTCACTCAGGCGTTCAAGATCACTTTGCCGCAGATTTTGCCAACGGCATTTCTGGTGTTCGTGCTCAGCTGGGTGAACGCCTTCAAGATCTTCAAAGAAGTCTACTTCATTTCCGGCTCGTATCCATCGGATGCGATTTATACCCTTCAGCATTTCATGAACAATAAGTATGCCAAGCTGGACTATCAGGACGTGACAAGTGCCGCCTATATTTTCGCAATCGGCGTGATGGCGCTGTTCGCCCTGATGTATGCCTCGAAGGCTGTCCGCTCGCCTGACAAGGCGTAAGGGAAAGGAGCGTGAGTATGATGCATGCGGCACACCGCCGTCGACATCGCCTGAACCGCCTTTCCTTTGGCGGATGGATTGCGATGATTCTGCTGACGATTCTGTCAGCCATGATTCTGATTCCGATTATCTGCACCTTCCTGTACTCGTTCTTCCCGAAGAGCGAGATTACTGCCTGGCTTAATCAGCGCAATAATTATGACGCCGCGAAGTGGATGGATGTGATCTTTTCGCCGGCGGTATTTTCCCTCCGACAGTATTACACCATTCTGATTGAGAATCCGACCTACCTGCAGTACTTCTGCAACTCCGTGATGTACGCAGCGGCGATTCTTTTCGGGCAGGCGCTCATCATTCCCTTGACGGCCTATGCACTCAGCCGCTTCACCTTCCGCGGGCGCGATGTGATTTTCTTCTGCGTGCTTGTGCTGATGATTCTTCCCTTCCAGGTGACGATGGCTCCAAGCGTCATGGTTCTTCGCTGGATGGGACTGATGAACACGGTGTGGGCGGTGATTCTGCCCATGTGTTTTTCACCCTTCTACATCTTCCTGCTCAGGCAGTTCATGGTATCCATCCCGAATGAATTGCTGGAGGCTGGCATGGTAGACGGCGTGGGCGCTTTCCGTGGATTTATTCATGTGATTCTGCCGGTGTGCCGTCCCATTCTGGGTGCTGCCGCTGCACTTTCCTTCGCAGACTGCTGGAACATGGTGGAACAGCCGCTGGTCTATCTGGCCAACGCATCATCCCTTCAGCCCTTGTCTACCATGTTCAACCAAATTTCAACCGATGGCGCGGAAGTGGCCTTCGCGGGCTCCGCATTGTACATCTTGCCGACGCTGCTCATCTACCTGTATTTCCAGGAAGACATTGTGGCCGGCATTCAGCTCAGCGAGCTGAAGTGATCCATCTTAATATGCCCGTATGGAGGTAAATTTCGATGAAACTCAAGCGGTTTGCCCTTCGTGGACTTATCATTCTCGCGGTTGTAGTGGCACTGTGCATGTTCTTTGCACGCACGGTGCAGACCATCACCACGCCGAAGGTTCGCCTGTATACACCCACCAAGGGACGTCTGGAGCAGTCCTATAAGCTGACGGCGCAGGTCTATTTCCCGGACACGGAAGACATTACCGTGGAGGATGCGAAGAAGACCAACGTGACGGTCAGCAAGGTGAATGTGAAGGTAGGTTCCTATGTACAGAAGGGCGATACCATCTTCACCACCACCGTATCCACCTATGAAGAGGAGCTGGAAAAGCTGCAGGAGTCCTACGACAGCAAGGCATCTGAATTGCTGGAGCTGGATGTTACCAATCGCAAACTATCCAAGGAAAGCCGCCAAAACGAGCTGTACAGCGATATGCTGGAAAAGCAAAGCGATCTGACCAGAAAGACCTACGAAGCACGCAAAATCGCTATGCAGAATGGCATTTCTCTCGGCACGGATCTTTCCAACTGGAAAAAGCAGCTTGCCGCTGCTAAAGATGTTCCTCAGGATGTTACGGATGCGGTGAACAAGGCATTGGCGGCTCAATCTGCCTACGAAGAGGCCAGCACAGCTTTCTATGCTACGTATGAAGACAAGAAGCTCCGCGTCAGCTCCGATACCTTTGATTACATCAAGAAGCGCAACACATTGCAGGACGAAATGAACGATATCAGCGACCAGATGCTGGAGCTGGATACCCGCGTTACGTCCATGGCAACCATCACAGCGCCGCATGACGGCTGGATTGTGTCGGTGAATGTTTCCGCAGGGGACACCTATGATGGCTCGAAGGCCGCATATACCATAACGAAGGAAGGCACAACCCCCAGCCTGAAGGCATCTCTGACGGGCGTAGAACGTACCTTCTCTGACGGCACCAAGGTGACCATTGGTGACAGTGATTCCGGCACGGAAAAGACGACCGTAACAGCCACCCGCACAGACAGCAATGGTGAAAAATATCTGCTGATCGAGATGCCTGCGTCCATGCAGAAGGCAGGCAGCTCGTCTCTCCGCCAGGCGATCAATGACGGCGGCGTGCAGGCAACCATCACCTATCGAGCCAAGGAATCTACCACGCTGCTCCCCGCGTCGGCCGTGCGCAGCGATGGCACAAGCTATTACGTTTACGTTGTGCAGGACAGCAATGGCAGTTTCCTTTCCAGCAATGGCAAGAAGGCCGTGAAAACCTCTGTGACTGTGATTGAAAAGAATGATAAGCAGTATTCTGTGCAGGAGGATTTCTCCTATCAGCAGATTGCCTATCAGGAAGACCGTGCGTTGAACGATAACATGTCTGTGATGGAATATGTCAACTGACGGGGGGCGGCAGGAATGAAAAGAAAATTCCGAGGTCTCATCGTGCTGCTGATCATCTTCCTTGGTGTGATGACCTATGGCGTTGTTCAGGTCAAAAGCGTGGGAAGCAATCTGCAGTACGTGGTCGCCTCGCCGGCGCTGCAGCAGGGCGGCAGTGCTGGTGAATCAGAAAACACCGCCGCCGGCGTCAAGCCTAACCAGAGCCTGAAGGAGTGGAAGGAATCTCTTGATTCCCTGGAAGATGACCTGTCGCAGGGTGTTTCCGCGTGGACAATGGGCGGCGTAATTCAGAGCACAACCGTTACCGATGCGAAGGGGGAAAACTCATCTGATGCCCGAATTGACCTCCTTGGGGAAAATGCCTTTACTGTGCATCCGCGGTACCTCCTTTATGGCCGTGCGTTTTATGATGAGGAACTGAAAAATGGCGATAAGGTCGTCATGCTGGATGAGCAGCTGGCGCTGAAGCTGTATGCCGTGGCGGACCCTATTGACCGCACGGTGATTATCAATGAGGAGGAGTACCGCATTGTCGGCATTGTCCGCCATACCAAGCAGGTAGGTGACTTTGCAGACATGGGGGCTTATATCCCGTTGATGAGCCTGCTTAGCCAGAATATTCAGCCCACCGCAATTGTGGTAGAAGCAACGCCTATCAGCGGCGCAGGCGCCAATGTGACCTTTACCAACGCGATGAAGCAATGGCATCAGGGCGGCACTGTGATTGACCTGGGCAAGGAAACCATGGCGGCTACGCTGTGGCTCCGATTCTTCCTTTTCCTGATGGGATTTGTGGTGACGCTCCGCGTAATCAAGCGATTGAATCGGGAAGTTACCATGTATCACAAGAGCTACCACGCGCAGCTGCAGAACGTTTATGCAAGCCGATTGATGCCGCAATTGGTGGGTCATATCGTCCTGTATGCGATCGGCTATATGCTGTGTGCAGGAGCGCTGGCACTCTTAGTGAATTATCTGATTTCACCCGTGTATACCTTCCCGGAATGGGTTCCCACTGTTCTGGTGGAATGGGATGACATCGCAACGGCCTTCTGGAATGTGTGGCAGACGTCGGCAACCACCATCGAATTCCGCACGCCGGAACTACTCCGTCTGCGCTTTTTCACAGTGCTTCTGGAAGCCTGTACGGCTTGCGTCAGCATGATCGTTGTTTTCCTCTATGCCAAGAACCGCTCTCAGGAGCAGAAGCTGCAGGAGATGCTGACCACGCTCTACCAGCAGCATGTGGCTGTATCCTTCGTGCGCACGGAAAATCCCATGCTGTTTGCCTCCGTGGGGTATGTCCCATGCCCAAATTCTGAACAGTCCATCGATTGCGGCGAAAAGAAGACGAAAATGCGCAAGACAACGGCTATGATTCGCATTATCGATGCGAAGGAAATGCTTCGCCTGATGCCCAACACGGAACGGGAAGGTTCCTTTGTGCTGAGAATTACGGATTCGTCCATTCAGCAGAACAATGAGACCTACCGTGTGACCTGCGGGGCAGAAGGCAAAAAGGTGACAGAGATTGACCGTGATTACGATCTGTCTCTGCCGGTTGAAACGCTTGCTCGGCTGGTCTATGGCAGCGCTAACTTCCAGGATTACCTGGAAAGCCATGCTGACTATGACCTGAAAATGCGCTCCCACACCATGGAAGGTTTCTTTGCTCATCACATGAAAATAGAGGGAAGAGCGTAAAATTTGGCGTGACCTGTGAGAAAATCATGGGTCACGCTTTTTATGTGACCAGAATGGCATGACAACGTGCTGGGGTGAAGACAGCGAAGGGTTCCAGGGTCGAGGGTCTTCGAC
>CAVEUM010000018.1:0-46198 GCA_963618735.1 bacterium
GCTTGCAGGAGCATTGCAGAGCATGACCACACCAACAACGATGATCGCAAGGCCGACGATGGCGCCAATCATAGCGCCGTTCACAGTAAACTTCTTCATGGTAGGCATCTTCATGGTGGGTTTCTTCATGGTTTTATCCTCCATATTATTGAATGTTTGAAATTTGTTACCCCTGTGCTTACTGCACTTTCTCACTAATTGTGTCTATTGCATCAACTAGATCCGAAGCAGAAAGTTTATAATAGCAAGTATCCATGACTTTTTCCACGGTAGAGCGAGTATACTCACCAAAGTCGTAATAAAAAATCATGCTAGCTTCCTCATCGAGCACGGACAGACAAAGGCAGTGACCGTTCGATTTCCAGAGATAGATTTCCATCACACACGAATCCGAACTGCAGACATAGACATCACCACCGTCATACAGATCTTCAGCATCAACTCCTGTTTCGTTTGTATATTCCAGGAAAACGAATATCGTTAGAATTGCGCCGATTTCAGGATTGTCATGCCAGTTGCCAGCACTCACAGCTTCAGCAAGGTTGCAAATGTATTTTGAACTGATTAATCCAGAATCTCCCTCTGCTCGTGCTACTATGCAGCTAAACAGTAACATTAGCGCCAAAACCATTGCCACCAACCGTTTTTTCATGTGAACATCTCCTTTTCTTTATCAACCCGTTTACCCTTTTTCCTCCACCACTCCCAGGCACACATCCCACCGATTGAACGCCAGGGTGATGGAATACCCGTCTTCTTGCCAGATTCGCTGGGTGCCGCCGTCTGTGAAGTAGATGGCACGCCGGGGTTTTTCGCCTGCAATGGCCAGCACCTCGCGGTAGCTCCGTCCGCGGAAAACATCCACGATGGAGAAACGCTCCTGCAGCGTGGTGCGTTTGGTGCGGTGCTTCAGCCCTTGGGACAGCAGAAAACCGGCAAGAAAAGACACGACAATCCACCCGAGATAGAGCATGCTTCCTCCCTTCTTTCAAACTTGTTTCGCCTGTGTCTTGATTTTATTGTATGCGTGCACAGGTCAAAAATCAAGTGCATATCGTGCACATTTTCCCATTTTTTCGTGCACATAACAAAAAAATCACCCCTTGAAGGGGTGAAATGAATCGATGGAAACTTATTCTTCGGCGGACTTCAGCAGATCAACGCTGTTCTTGAACTGGAGATCGTGACCGTTGTCATCGGTGCCGTATATCTCGCACTCCATACGCGTCATGTAGGTGTGATCCGTTCCCATCAGCAGCTGCAGGGGCGAATCCGTCTTCAGGAGCTTGTCACTGTCCATCCAGACACGGATATCATCATAGCTCAGCGTGACCTTATTATCAATGCGGTTATTCTCGTAAAACCTCATCACCACACGATCCGGCGTAAAGCCCACATCGGTTGTGTTGGTAAAGGAGAAGGTCATCTCCCAGCCTGTGGCGTTCATATCTTCATATTCCTGCAAATAAGCGACAGGTTCCAGGGGTTCTACCACAATGTTTGCCTTGGGGATTCGCAGAAGCACCGGCACCAGGAACGCCAGGCAAACCGCTGCCAGCAGGCAAATGCCGCCGATGATCCACATCTTGCGGGACTTTTTTTGCGGAGCAGGAGCAGGCACGTCCGCAGGAACGCCGGACGGGATTTCTTCCGCAATAAGCACAGGCTGCGCAGGAACCGTCTGCTCAGGAACTTCTTCCGGGATGTTTGGAATTTGCTCAGCGGTGATATTTCCCGTGGCGAAGAAATCGTGTTCCAGCAAAGCAGACAGCTGCTTGATGGTCACCAGGCTCGGCAGAACGCGGTCGCTTTCCCAGCGTGAAACGCTTGTGCGCGAAACGGCCAGTATTGCCGCAATTTGCTCCTGCGTGTAACCCTTTGCCCTGCGCGCTGCAGAAAGCTCTTCGCCGAATGTTGCCATCCTCATGCCTCATTTCAGAAAATCATCTACATGATTTTCTGAAATGAGGCTGTGCATTTCGCAAGGTTGCAAAAGACCGTCATGGAGCATAAAAAGCATTTCTCAAAGAAATTTGCAAAAAGGTGTTGACAAAATGCCTTTCTTTTGATATACTTGTTCCTGCAATCGACGAGAGCTGATTGCAAGAGCGATGGGGAATGGTGTAACGGCAGCACCTGCGACTCTGACTCGTATTGTCTAGGTTCGAATCCTAGTTCCCCAGCTCATTTGCCTCCGTTGTCTAGAGGCCTAGGACGCCGCCCTCTCAAGGCGAAAACATGGGTTCGAATCCCATCGGAGGTGCGTCAAAACCGTTAGCTGAGCGCTGACGGTTTTTCTTTTTGCGTTTTGGTATTGCGCAGTCTTGTGTCTTCCCAAGTGAAAAGACCATCGCCCCAAAGACGGGACGATGGTCTTCTTTATGCCTCCAAATCCTCAAACCTGCGGCACCAGGTGTACTTGCTAATGGCGCTTTGCACCGCGCCAGGGCAATAGGTGCACAAAATATCGCGGATGTAAGGCGGAAGCACCCGATTGTACTTCACTTCCAGAATGATTTCCCCATTATCAAAGGGAGGCACCGTGGGCACAAACGGATCAAACAAATCCGTAGACCGCATACCTGACCGCAGCTGCTTATCGAAGGTGATGCGCACTTCTTCTGCGGGATGCAGGTACGCCTCGCGGACATAGTCCACAATCACCACAGGGCGAAGCAGGTTCACCGTCATTTCCCGATAAACGTCATTGAGCAGGCCGGAGCGGGTGGTTTCCAGCCCCGTAGGATCGCCAGCGATGATCTGCTCGCACAGGTCACGCGGGATGGAAATGGAGCGCTTGGAGATCAGACTGCCAATCTTGGTTTTGCACTCCATTTTGATGATACGGTCGCTCATGTTATAGATGCGGATGCGGTACTTATCACGATTCTGCACGCCATCGATTTTATCATAGAGGGCGTTGTTGTAAATCGTATCAAAGTACAGGGAGCGGATATGGTATTCGTTGTACTCGTCACCGTTGGGGTCGCGCTGGAGGACTTGATCCAGCACGCCCGACAGAACGATGTACTGCATTTCATTGATGAAAAACTTCAGCTCGTGCCGAAGGGGCAAAGTGGTACCCAAATCGCAACACCTCCGTGCGCCATCAAAGCCTTACACGCCTGCTTCGGTCTGGCAGGCAACAAGGGTTGCATCATGCACGCCGTCAATGTTCAGCATGGTTGCCACCAGATCCTGCTTATCGGACAGGCGAACTTCCACGGTCATTTCAGCACCGGCGCGGGTCACGGTCTTGGAGCGGAGGCGCTGCTGCTTTACCGTGCGGCGGAGCTGCTGCAGAATGGTGGCCTCTGCGTCATCATCGTAGTGGAGCACCAGCAGATACGCATCGGGATTGCGGAAGCGGACAAAGGTCATGCCGAACATCACCACCGAGATGCCCAGCACCACCACGATGGAAATCACGTACAGCTCGGCACCCAGCAGGATGCCCATGGTCAGTGCCCAGAACATGTAGGCCGTGTCCATCGGATCCTTCACAGCGGTACGGAAGCGGACGATGGACAGAGCGCCCACCATGCCCATGGACAGGGACAGGTCGCTCTTAATGCACATCACCACGGGGGTGGTAATGAGCGTCAGCATCATCAGCGTCATGGCAAAGGAAGGGCTATAGAGCACACCGCGGTAGCACTTGCGGTAGACAAAAGCGATGATGAGACCCACCACGCAGCCAAGAATCAGAGCGATGATCACCTTCATAGGTGTCAGGGACGCGAACTGTTCCGCGAAATAGGTGGAGAGGCTGGCGTTGTTCTTCACAAGGTCCGTTACACCGATGGTATCGGCCAAAGCAGTCTGCATGATTCAATCCTCCTGTATCACATACATTGCTGTAAACGTATTCACACGTGGCATTATACAGCATTCACGCCATATGCGCAATTTGTTTTCCCGATTATTCCGGCACAACGGGTTGTTCGCCGAAATACTCAAGCATCTGTTCATTGGACAGGCTGAAGGCTTCCTGAATGAAGCCCCACAGCTTGTTGGGTCTGTTCTTGATGGTCGTGCGCAGACGCTCGATACGGTTCTGCCAGTATCGGTAGGCCGCGTCCTGAGTCGTCGGCCACTCGCTGACCACGTACTGGTCATGCTCCTCCGCCCAGCGGGCAAAGTGGATGGTCATTTCAGGCTCAATCAGATCCACCAGAGGCTCCAGCACCGACAGCATATTTTCCACTGTCAGCGTCTGGAAGATGTCGCCCAGCTTGCGCAGGAACTTGTCCTTATACTCCGGCACCTCCAGCAGCTTCAGCAGAATGGTGTTGTCAATCTTCTGCTGACCCATGCCAGTCGACTTGGTGTAGCTCCACGGGCTGTTAAAGCTGGAGCTGTACATGCCGTAGTCCAGGTCGTAGATGATCCACTTCCACTTGCTGCCCTCCTGGCCGGTTTTGTAGAAGCGGATGTTACCAATATCGCTGTTGCCGAAGAACATTTCCAGCGCGATGTACTCCAGATAGTTGTCCACATCTACGTTATCCAGGATGTACTGCAGATCTTCGGCGTTGTTGGCAGGATCAGAGGCCTTGATCTTCTTAATCATGGCCTTGTATTCCTTATTGGAGCCATAGTCCGATGTGCCGTTGCCGTGCAGGATGGTGATGTCATCAGCCTCATTGAGGCTCAGTCCTTCATGCTGAGCAACGAAGTAGCGATCCACACGCTCGCGCATGTTGTAATGACCCCAATAGACGCCGTTGATGTAAACCACCACAGGGTTCCACGCCTGATGAATCACCGATGTGCCGTAGAAGTCCATCAAACGGGACTGGAAGCCATCCAGCAGGCGCGTCCACACGCCGTCGTTACCGCTGTTGCGCAGCACGAAGGACTTGTACTGGGTGTAGTCTCGATCATCGAAGAGCTTTGCATTGAAGTACTTCTCGCCATAGATGGACTTGGCACGCAGCTTGATGGATTTCTGCGGCAGGTCAAGACTGAAGTCGCCCGAAAGTTCAAAGCCCATGCCCTGGCTCAGCACCTGGGTGCCATCCAGCTTATAGTACTCGATGTAGCCTTCCTGACGGATTTTGCCGAACTCGCGGTAGACCGTGTTCTTGAAGGGCAGCTCGCCTGCCACCTTGGTCACGTTATCGCCGGTGACGAACATGCCCGTTTCCGAATTCCACAATACATCCGGGTCACAGGTCAGGGACACAATCGGCAGGGAATGATAGGCATTGATGAAATAGGTGCCCGTGGTCGTGGTGCTGGGCTGAATGCCCGTGGACGCGGAATACGCCCGCGCACGGATGACGGTGGTGTAATTCAGCTCCAGGGTCTCGCCGTTATAGGCCGTGGATGCTGACGTGGGAATGGAGCCGTCCGTGGTGTAATACACGGTGCAGCCCTCCGGAATGGAGATGGTCAGATACACGGTTTCATAGTGCAATCCAGGATCCACGGAGAACGTGGGTGCATCCGCATAGCCCAGGAATCCCGAGCCATTGGACGCTTTCGGCGTTGGTGTATCGTAATAAAAAAATCCCGCCAGGCCCCAGGTGCGACCATAGGACTTATCGGTGGGAACGAGCGGCATAACCAGCTTATCCAGTATCTTTCCCGTTGAATCCGACAGGCAGACCGTTTCGCCCCCAGCACGTAAAATTTTGAAGGACGCATGCAACTCCGTGGATGTGCTCAGCTCCGTTTTGCCATCGCACAGCACCACCAGATATTCTCCCGGTCCGATGGTTGTGCCTGCGGGAAACTGCCACTTTCGTGCCCGATTCACGTTATCGGTCAGGCCGTAGTTGCTCAAGTCCACCGTTTGGTTCGTACTGTTGTACAGCTCCACCCAGTCGCAGGCATCCGCATCATCATACACCTTGGTGGAATCATTGGATGCCATAACCTCGGAGATATACACGCCTGTGGTGTTCCATTGGCGCATGTTGTAGTCCATCTGGGACGCGCCGGCCTCCGTATTCGGGAGACCGGGCGTTGCCAGCTGATAAACCTTGAAATTGCCGTCAGAATCGCGGCCATAGCTGCAATCCGCGCCAAGATTGTCGATGGTGACACGATCCACCAGTCGGCCATGGCTGTCGGAAAGAACCACCGTCGAATGCTCGGCACTGATGCGGAAATTGGTGTGAGGCACGCCTGTGCTCTCGTCCACCTGATCCTTGCCCGAGCAGAAAACCACGTAGTATCCGCCTGGGGCGATGGTTGCGCCTTCAGGGAAGCGCCACTTCAGGGGCTTGTTTTCCTTGTTGCTCAGCGCATAGTTTTCCAGGGAAATGGTCTGGTTGGTGGTGTTGTACAGCTCAATCCAGTCGCTGAACTCGCCATCTGCATCCGTCAGACCGCTCTTGGCGTCTGCCATCACCTCATTGATGATGATCGCGCCGTCCATTACCGTGGTGGATGCCAGGTACGCCTGATAGCCCTCTTCAGAGTTTGCAAAGCCAGGGCTGTAGAGCAGGGTTGATGACCAGGTGCCATCCGTCTGCAGGGCATAGCTTTCATCGCTGCCCATGATGGGGAAGGTGACCGAATCCAGCTGATAGGCTTCAGGGTCGAAGAGATACACCGTTTCGCCCACGCTGGAGAGCTTGAACTTCGCGTGATAGGTGCCATTCGCGTCGTTGGCGTTGGTGTTGGAGCAGAACACGATAACACGGCCATTCGCGGCCAGGGTCACGTCAGGGAAGAGGAAGCGAATAGAATCGCCGCGGTCGCTCAGACCCACGTCCTTCAGGTTGATGTCGTGATCCGTGCTGTTCCACACTTCCACCCAGTCGTGGTACTCGCCGTTTTCATCCGGCACCGAGGACCTGTTGGAAGCCATAATTTCGCTGATGACCAGACCCTCATAAGCGCTGTCCTTTTCCCCCGTAGTCTGATCCACGGTTCCATCCGCCGTACCTGTTGTTTTGGTGGCACGGGAAATGGGATCTTTGGGGCAGATCATCACCAGCAGTATAACCAGGGCAATAAATACGGCCATGGCAAACCATGCAGGCTTTTTCTTTTTAGGACTTCGGCCGCGATTCGGCTGCTGAGGTACATTCCGAACCTCAGACTCCTGATAAGCCGCGCCGCTCCTTCTTCTTCTGGGCGGAGTTTGCTGCATTCGCTCTCCTCCTGTCTTTCGCGCCATGGCGCGTCATTTCGTCATTCATTCTGACAGCAATAAGCTCGCTATCCATTGCATTTTATCACACTTTGAACTATCTTGCAACGAAAGAGCATCATACGTTTACAGAATGTTTGAATTATCAGCAAAAGCATGTGCTTTTTCTTCCAAGAATGAAAAAGAATGAAAAAGGAAGCATGCAAAAGGGGCAACCGCCGTTTCAGCAGTTGCCCCTGATTTTTCTTTTGACTTAGCCAACCTTGTTGCCGCAGTTGGAGCAGAACTTCGCACCTTCAGGAAGACGTGCGCCGCACTCCGTGCAGAACTTGCCGCCCTGCTGCGCAGGAGCCGTCTGGGTGTTATTCTGACCCAGTGCCTGGGCGAACATCTGACCCATGGCCATGCCCGCGCCGATGCCCATGCCGCTGCCAGCCGTGCCGCCGGGGTTATTGGCCGCTTCCCGCATGGCTTCTGCAGCCTGATACTGGGTGTAGCGATTCAAGTCGCCCACAACGCCCATGGAAGTGCGGCGATCCATGGCCTTTTCCACTTCGTCCGGCAGGGAGATGTTCTCAATCACAAAGCTTGCCAGCTGGAGACCCAGAGGCGCCAGCTTGGGATTGATGGACTGCATGGCATAATTGCCCAGCTCGTCGTAGTTCGCAGCCAGATCCAGCGCAGGAATCTTGCTTTCCGCAATGGCATCGCTCAAGCCGCTGACCAGCGTGCGCTTGATCTGTCCCTCCACGCCATCGGTGGAGTACAGAGAAGACGTGCCGAACACTTCCTTCAGGAAAGCAGTCGGATCGCTGACACGGAAAGAGTAGATACCGAAGGCGCGCAGGCGGATCATGCCGAACTCCGCATCCCGCATCATGACGGGATTGGCGGTGCCCCACTTCCGATCCAGGAACTGCGTCATGTTAATGAAATAGACATCTGCCTTGAAGGGAGAATTGAAGCCAAACTTCCAGGACTGCAGCGCCGTCATAATCGGCATATTGGAGGTCTGCAGCTCATAGCGGCCGGGCTGGAACACATCTGCCAGCTGACCCTCGTTCACGAAAATCGCCGTCTGGCCTTCGCGCACCGTCAGCTGTGCGCCCATCATGATCTCCTTGCCATGCATGTCATACTTGTACACCATGGTATCGCGATCGCTGTTCGTCCACTCAATGACATCGATGCACTGTCCGCGGAGCATATTGAAGATGCCCATTGCATTCCCTCCCTTAGTGATCCTTTGCCAGCGCGGTCAGCGTAGGCAGGATCTGTACATTGGTAATTCCGAGATCGAGTCCCAGATATTCTCTCACGTTTTCCATTGCTTCCTGTGCATGGCTGGATACGGTGGCCGTAATAGAATCGCTGACCACCTCGGCTCCCAGCATGGGGCAGCACAGCACCTTGATCTGCTCACTCGGCAGAACAGAAATCAGCACGCGCATACCATCCAGCTCAGCGCCGAAGAAGTTACGGAGTGCCATCTCCAGCCGTTCAGTGCCATAATGCCAGCGGCCGGAAAGGAAATCGTCACCATCCGGCAGGGACAGATCCAGCACCACGCAGGGCTTATCAGGATCCATACGGCTGCGCAGCAGCAGCAGCTGACTGCGGACGTGATCCGCCCCCGTCACCTGACCATCCAGCAGCTTGCGGAAGAAATCGTGACGGCACAGCTGAAGCATATCCTTTTCGCCAAAGTCTTCATTGGAAAAGTCCATGTGGGTGCGATTCAGCAGGCGCCGAAGCTCTTCCACAGCATTGACCACCTCACCCTGATCCTTGCCCGCGGTAAAGATCGGCAAAATGGGATAATCGGTGGAAAGATAGGCCATCAGCATCTTCTGATCATTTTCCGGAAGTGCAATGGCAATACCGTCGGCATGATGCGCCTTCAGGGATTCAATAGCCGCCCGTGCGGAGGATACAACTCTCGGCTGACGGAAGCCCATGTCTTCCCAGGAAGTGACCGCACTGAACGCTCCCTGAACATCCGAGCGATCAGTAGCCAGCAATACTTTGTACATCCATTAACCTCCCATTGGTCTACGGCAAATCATGTTTGCCATGCCGCCCATCTGCGGCACGGTTCTATTATAGCTTATTTTCTCCCAAAATACAAATGTATCTTGCGCAAGGGGTGAAGTTTGGGGTGATTCAGTCCTTCGCCTTCCCATAATAATAGCCGCGGAGGATTTTCCCGTTCAGCCCCGGGGTAAGCACATCGTGCAGCCACACTGCCAGGTGCTGATCCGGCTTGGCGACGCGCAGCCTGAAGGGCATATGCTTCCGTGCAAGCGCCCCGGCCACCTTCCGCCCCAATTGGTCAGGGTCTGACCCGCCTGTCTCATCCCGATGAATCACCCTGCAGGTGGACGTGTAGTTTTCCCGATAAGGGGATGCATCATTAACCGCCCCGGCATGGGCACGGTAGGCGCTGCTGCCCGAGCGATGATCCCCCGGTTCCACCAGGCAAACCTGGATGCCCATGTCGTGGGTCTCCATCATAAGGCACTCCGCGTAGCCCTCCACCGCATGCTTCGCCGCAGTGTAAGCGCTCTGGAAGGGGACACCCAGCAGGCCGTTAATGGAGGAAAACATCACAATTTTCCCCGCGCCCTGCTTTCGCATCACCGGCAGCACGGCATGATTCATCCGCACCATGCCAAGGAAATTGGTGTTCATCACCCGCTGGTATTCCTCCAGGGATGTTTCCTCGCAGGAGCCCAAAACCAGAATGCCCGCACACTGCACAAGTGCGTCCATCCGCGCGGAAATCTTCTGTGCCTCCGCCAGAAAGCTTTCAATGGACTTTTCGTCCGTCACATCCAGCGGGAGGCAATACATGCCGTCTTTTTCGCCCTTCTGAAAGGAACGCGCCCCTGCAATGACCGTCCAGCCTGCATCCCGCAGGGCCTGTGCCGTGTGCAGTCCAAGACCCGAGGACGCGCCTGTTACAAGCACCGTTTTGCTCATTTAGCCATGCCCCGCAGAAGATGCTCCACCACCTGCTCAGAGTGGCTGGCTGCCAGTTTGGTAAAGGTGGGGTAGTCCATGGTGGACTGGCCGTTGGCCTGGTCGGAAATGGAGCGCAGTACGCCGCACGCCACACCGTTCACATAGCAGGCATGCGCCACAGCGGCGCCTTCCATCTCTACAGCCTTGGCACCGAAAAGGTCATGAATGCGCTTGCGGGTTTCACCATCGCAGATGAACTGGTCGCCCGTGGCAATGACGCCTTCCTGCACCTTCATGCCTTCCACCTGCTTTGCGGCGGCCACAAGCTGCTGATGCAGATCCTTATCGCAGGGGAATTCCACCAATCCAACCTTGCTCACATAGCCCACAGGATCGCCGATGGGGGACGTATCCATATCGTGCTGCACTGCGCAGGTGGCGATGACCATATCGCCAATGGACACCGTTTCATCTCCCGCGCCGGCAACGCCAAGATTCAACACCCATGCAGGATGATAGGCAGCGATCATGCTCTGCGCGCACAGCGCCGCATTGATCTTGCCGGGGCCGCACACAGCCAGCACAGCATCCTGGCCGAAAAGCTTGCCGGAGGTGAACACATCCATGCCAATCTTCTTTTCCTGCCTGTCCGTCATTTGGCTCAGCAGATTTTCTACTTCCACAGCCATTGCACCGATTAAACCAACCATTGCAGCCTCCATATGAAACGCCTATGCGGATTTTCTTTTTCCCGGGCGGCGCATCTCGCACATCCGCCCAGTTTATTATAGCAGGAAAAGGGAAGGGACGTCAATGCGGGAGAAGTCCCATGAACACCTCTTTTTGCGGCAAATCCATCCTGTGGTCATTGCGCAAAAGGTTACACATGTTACTTGCGCCATGATGCCATTTCTGGTATAATATTGCCGTGTAAAGATTCTGAGCTACCAGTGCTTTAGGGGGACGATGGAATGAACGGACAGGTTCGCATTACGATGCTTGGCGGGTTTCATGTAACCTGCGATGGCACCAATGTGGATAACATTGTGGGCAAAAGCCGCAAGGGCATGGCGCTGCTTCAGTACCTGGTGCTGCAGCATGGTGAAAGCGTGCCGATTTACCGTCTGATTGAAACCCTGTGGGCGGATGATACTTCCTCCAATCCCGAAAGTGCCTTGAAGACGCTCATCAGCCGCCTGCGCGTGATTCTCGCGTCCGTCAGCCCGTCACTAAGCCGCTGCATCAGCACCGACCGCGGCGGCTACCGCTGGAAGAATCATCCCGATGTGTCCGTGGACATGTATGAATTCGAGGATGTAGCCAAGCGTCTGGAGGACTGCACCGAACTGACCGAAGAGGCAGATCTGAATTTCCAGCGGATGATGCAGCTCTACAGCGGTAATCTCCTTTACGGCGTCGATCAGGAAGAGTGGATTATGGGACGCTCTGTCGCGCTGCATGACCAGTATCTTCAGCTGGTCTACAGCTACCTGAACCTGCTGAAGGGCAAGGAGAACTACGAAGAGATCATCAGCGTCTGCCGCACTGCCTTGGATGTGGACGCCTTTGACGAGCAGCTTCATCTGCAGCTGATGAACGCCCTGGTCAAGACCTGCCGAAACAACGAAGCCCTCATGCAATACAAGCATGTAACGAACCTGCACTTCCGCTATCTGGGCGTTCAGCCGCCTGAAGAAATTCAGGAATTCTACAAGCAGATCGTTCAGGCCGGCAAAACGCTGGACATGAACATCGATGCCATCCGTGATGAATTGCAGGAGTACGGCGAGGTTTCCGGTGCCTTTGTGTGCGAGTATGCCGTGTTCAAGGAAATTTATAACCTTCAGATGCGCAACCTGGAGCGGCTTGGTTCTACCATGTTCATCGCCCTGGTGATGATCTCCAGCATGGACACAAAGCCGTTGAATCCCCTCAAGCAGAACGATGTGATGCAGGGTCTGCTGGACGTGATGCGCACAAACCTGCGCAAGGGCGATACCATCACCAGGTTCAGCGCCACCCAGTACGCGCTGCTTCTGCCCATGGTCAATTATGACAGCGGCAAAATTGTGATGGAGCGGCTGAAGCGGCAATTTTACCAGAGATATCCGAACTCCGATTACATGCTCAGTTACCGCATCGGTCCCCTGAGCAGCAAGGGTGCCCAGCAGAGTGAGGAGCACCGCAGAAAAAATGACTGACAGAAAAACGGCATGGCGCTTACAATGAGCACCATGCCGCTTTTTTATCCGATTTTCTTTACCGTGCCGCCCAGGTCTTCCACGACCTGCAGGCACATTTCCAGCGCGCGTGCCGTGTCGCCTTCGGCTTCGCCCACGACCCACACATGGATGGGCTCTGTACGCTCGGCCAGGCAATCGTGCAGGGCATCGGCGTTCATGCCGTAATAATCAGGGAGATTCAGCATACTGCGGAGTGCCGCATGCAAGGCGTGTCCATCCGCGTAGCGGGCGGAATCAATCATGATCGTCTGCATCATTTCTGCCTCAGTTGCAGCTGACCACACCGGTCTTGCCGTCCATGGTCACCACCGCGCCAGTCTTCAGGATAGAGGTAGCGTTCTTCGCGCCGATAATCACAGGAAGATCCAGGCTCATGCCAGCCACAACACCGTGGCCGTTCATGTCGCCATCCTCAAGGATCAGTCCGGCTGCCTTGCGCACCAGGGGGAGCATCTCCTTGCAGGTCTGACGGCACACCAGAATGTCGCCGGCCTTGAACACGTCCTTGCCTTC
This sequence comes from bacterium, assembly GCA_963618735.1. GTDB lineage: Bacteria > Bacillota > Clostridia > Christensenellales > Aristaeellaceae > CAKUFA01. The sequence continues at coordinate 12,829 of CAVEUM010000018.1, forward strand.
CTCATAGCTGCTCACGGCCACCAGGGGAGCCGTGATGGAATCGCCGCTCACACCCGTGCCCTGCACCAGAATGTGACCCACCACGTGCACCTTCATCAGGTTGGTGGTGCCGGAGATACCCAGCGGCACGCCGGCGGTCAGCACCACCAGCTCGCCATCCTTAATCAATCCGGCATCCTTGGCGGCATCCACGGCATGCTCAAACAGGTCATCCGTGTTTTCTTCCTCGTCGATAATCAGCGGCACAACGCCCCAGCTCAAATTCAGCTGACGCCAGACGGTTTCATCGGTGGTGCAGCCCACGATGGTGCAGTTCGGGCGGAAGCGGGAAATGAACCGCGCCGTCTGGCCGGACTTGGTCACGGTGATGATCGCGCTGGCCTTCAGGTCGTTGGCGGAGGTCACCGTAGCGTGGCTGATGGCGCCCGTCACGTCCGGGCTGCCCTGATTCTGAATGCGGGACAGCCGTGCGGCGTAATCGATATCAGCCTCAGCACGCATGGCAATACGAGCCATGGTTTCCACTGCCTCAATGGGGTAGGCGCCTGCAGCCGTTTCGCCAGACAGCATGATGGCACTGGTGCCGTCATAAATGGCGTTGGCTACGTCGGTGGCCTCAGCACGGGTGGGGCGAGGATTCTTCATCATGGAATCCAGCATCTGGGTGGCGGTGATCACAGGCTTGCCGGCTGCGACGCACTTCTTGATGAGCATCTTCTGCAGGGCAGGCACGTCCTCCAGGGGGATTTCCACGCCCATGTCGCCGCGAGCCACCATGATGGCATCGGTCACGCGGAGAATTTCATCGATGTTCTGCACGCCTTCCATGTTCTCAATCTTGGCGATGATGCGGATGGAAGAGCAGCCCTTCTCCTGCATGATGTGGCGAATCTGCATAATATCATCCGCGCTGCGGGTGAAGGATGCAGCGATGAAGTCAAAGCCGTTTTCGATGGCGAAGAGAATGTCGTCACGATCCTTGGGGCTGACGAAGGGCATGGAGAGGTGTGCGCCGGGGATGTTCACGCCCTTGTGGTTGGAGACGGCACCGCCGTTGTTCACGCGGCAGCAAACATCCGTATCCGTCACATGCTCCACGGTAAGGCCTACCAGACCATCATCAATGAGGATGGAGCTGCCCACGTGCACATCACGGGTCAGATTCTTGTAGGTCACGGACACGCGGGTTTCATCGCCCAGAATGTCCTCAGTGGTCAGGGTAAAGAGCTGACCGGCATCCAGCACCACCTTGCCATCTGCAAAGTCGCCCGTGCGGATTTCAGGACCCTTGGTATCCAGCATGGTAGCCACAGGCAGTCCCAGTTCCTCACGCAGGCGGCAGACTTCCTTATAGCGCTTCAGGTGATTTTCATGGGTGTCGTGGGAGAAATTGAAACGAGCCACATCCATGCCGGAGAGCATGAGCTGGCGAACAAGTCCCTTTTCAAACAGGTTGGGACCCATGGTGCAAACGATCTTCGTTTTCCGCAAGGGAGTTGCAGTCATCTTAGGATCGACCTCACTTTATTTGAAAGAATCATCTCAGGCGGCCGCGCCTGATTCTTTGGGGGATTTTCAACCTTCCCCGTATATATCATACACCAAAAGTTTGCACTTGCAAAGAGTTGCTTTGAATTTAACAAAGAAATTTCCTATTATATAAGTTTGTGCCTTTCTCATATTGTCCTTTTTGGTAAAAGCATGATGGATATTTGACAATGTTTCTTGACAATTCTCACTTTATAACGTATAATATGACCAATGTTAAACCGCTTCCCACAATTTTAGAGGAGGAGACCCTTATGAAGAAAGTACTGGCTCTTGTTCTTTCCCTGGCTATGCTGCTGGCTATGGTGCCCGCCGCAATGGCTGACGGCCTGACCGTTGGCACCTATGATCCTGCTTCTGCAGGCACCACCGAAGTAAGCTTCGCCTGGTGGGGCAATCAGGTTCGTGACGCGGTGACCATGGCTGCCACCGAGCTGTTCACCGAGAATTATCCCAATGTTACCTTCAACCTGAACACCAACGTGTGGAACAACTACTGGTCTCAGATGACCACCTACGCTGCCAACAACGACCTGCCTGACCTGATGCAGCAGGATTACGCTTACCTGGAGCTGTGGGCCACCAACGGCAATCTGCTGGACCTGACCCCCTACATTGAGAGCGGCGCCCTGGACCTGAGCGGCGTTCCCCAGAACATCATCGACACCGGTAAGGTGGGCGACGGCATCTATGCTGTGTGCAACGGCGTGAATGCTCCTGCCATGCTGTACAACAAGACCCTGACCGATTCCCTGGGCATCGAAGTTCCGCTGAACCTGACCTGGGATCAGTTCGTGGACATCTCCCGTCAGATCTATGAAGCCACCGGCGTTGGCGTGGTTTACGGCGAAGGCACTTCCGAAAGCAGCCTGCTGTTCTACGTCCGCAGCCTGGGCTACACCGCCCTGTGCGATGCCAACGGCATGACCGCTACCGCTGAAGAGCTGGCCGGTTACTATCAGCGCCTGATCGACGGCGTGGCCGAAGGCTGGATGTTCGACACCGACAAGATCGCCGGCGTGAACGTGGTTGACCTGGCACAGCATCCTCTGGTGTATGGTTCCACCAATGACGTTCGTTCCTGGTGCGTGTTCGCTTACTCCAACCAGCTGGCTTCCTACAAGGTGGCTGCTACCGCCGACGGCATCGAGCTGGGCGTGACCAACTGGCCCTCCATCGATCCTGTGAAGTCTAACTACGTGAAGCCCAGCCAGTTCTTCGCCGTAACCACCGACACCAAGAACGCTGACCTGGCTGTGTCCATCCTGAACTACCTGACCAACGATGTGGAAGCTAACAAGCTCCTGCAGGCAGAGCGCGGCATCCCCGTGAACAGCGAAGTTGCTTCCGCCATCACCGATACCATGGCTGCTACCAACGACGTGTATGCCATCTGCGTGGAATACCTGGAGTATGTGAACGCCAACTGCAGCCCCATCTTCCCTGCACAGCCCAGCTACCTCGGCACCGTGCAGACCGATGTTCTGCAGACCCTGAGCGAAGAATGCCTGACCAAGGGCACTTCCATGACCGCTGCTGAAGCCGGCCAGACCCTGTATGACATGACTGCTGAGATCGCTTCCGACTATTGATCGGATTCCATCCGCAGCGCAGCACCAACGAGCACGAGAGGAGGGCGCTGGTCGCCCTCCTCTTCAACTATCAATAAACCCCAGGCGGCGTTGGAGGGCTCGCAGCCCTTCAACTTTAGATCGAAAGCCAGCGACATACGCGGTGGTTTTCGCGCGATTTCGTGAGAAATCGCTTCCTTACACGAGCGAATGACCGTGAGAACGGCTTGCCGTTCGACCAATGAGTGCGTGCAATTCTCGGCAAAGCGGCTCCGCCGCTTTGCCGACGCCCGCGAAGAGGGCGCTGGTCGCCTTCCTCTTTTTCATTCACCTGCCAGAAATCAAGCGAAGGAGGTACTGATGCCATGACCGTCGCGCCCCATGCAAAGAAAAATAAGAGCTTTGCCGCATGGATCGGCAAGGAGAGTACCGCTGGTTATGTTTTCAGCCTGCCATTTATTTTCGGTTTCCTCATGTTTATGGCCATTCCTATGGGTCTGTCCCTCTACTACTCCTTCTGCAAATACGACATTCAGAACGCTCCTGAGTGGATCGGTCTGGACAACTACATCAAGATTTTCACCAACGACTCCACCTTCTCCAAGGCGCTGTTGGTGACCTGCTATTACGCGCTGATCGGTACCCCGCTGAAGGTCATTTTCGCACTGATCGTCGCGTTGATTCTGAATCACGAAAGCAAGGCCGTGCCGATTTACCGTGCAACGTACTACCTGCCGTCCATTATCGGCGGCTCGGTGGCTGTGGCCATTCTGTGGCGGCGTCTGTTCGAGTCTAACGGCACGATTAACGCCGTTTTAGGCGGCATTTTCCCCGGCCTTCAGGGTTACAACTGGTTCAGTGAAGGCCCTGCCATCTGGGTGCTGATCATCCTGACAGTGTGGCAGTTCGGTTCCTCCATGCTGATCTTCCTGTCTGCCCTGAAGCAGATTCCCCGTGAGCTGTATGAGGCTGCCCGTGTGGACGGCGCTACAGGCCAGCAGCAATTCTGGCACGTGACGCTCCCTCTTTTGACCCCCACCATTTTCTTCAACCTGGTACAGCAGACCATCAACTCCTTCCTGGCTTTCACCCAGTGCAAGCTGATTACCAACGGTGACCCCCGCAAGTCCACCCTGTTCTACACGGTGTACCAGTACAACAAGGCCTTCCCCGCCATGGGCAAGAGCCAGATGGGCTATGCCTCCGCATTGGCCTGGATCATGCTGGTGATCATCACCGCGGTAACGGCGCTGCTCTTCTGGAGCCGCAGCAAGTGGGTCTACGAGGATTAAGAAAGGGGGTTATGGTATGGTCGGCAAAAAAGTCTGGAAAGAAGTCATTTATCACATTCTGGTCGCCATCGGTGCCATCATTATGATCTATCCGCTTTTGTGGATGGTTCTGTCCTCCTTCAAGCCTACAGATCAGGTGCTGCCCACGGCTTCCTCCCTGATTCCCGCCACGTGGACACTGGACAACTACGTGCAGGGCTGGAAGGGCTTCATGGGTTACACCTTCGGCACCTTCTTCGCGAATTCGTTCTTCATCGCCCTGACCTCCACCTTCGGCACACTGATGTCCTCTTCCTTTGTGGCATATGCGCTGAAGCGGCTGCATTTCAAGCTGCGCGGTTTGCTGTTTGTGCTGGTGCTGGCAACCATGATGCTTCCCGCACAGATTCTGATGATTCCGCAGTTCATGTGGTATCGTCATCTGAACTGGGTGGGCACCTATTATCCCATGATTCTGCCTTACTTCTTCGCCATTCAGGGCTTCTTCGTGTACCTGATTATGAACTTCATCGGCGGCATTCCTACCTCGCTGGATGAAGCTGCGAAGATCGACGGCTGCTCCTACTACGGCATCTTCTTCCGCATTATCCTGCCGCTGATTGTGCCTGCGCTGGTCACCTCGGCCATCTTCTCCTTCATCTGGCGCTGGGACGATTACCTGTCCGCCCTGCTGTACGTGAACCGTGCCAGCATGCGGCCTGTGTCCCTGGCACTGCAGCTGTTCAACGACCCGTCCTCCGGCTCGGATATCGGCTCCACGCTGGCTATGTCCACCCTGTCCATCCTGCCGGCTACGATCATCTTCCTGATTTTCCAGAAGTCGCTGGTGGAAGGCATCGCCTCCACGGGTATCAAGGGCTAATTCCATATTTCACGCAAAAGCAATCGCCCCTTGCCTGCATTTCTTCACAGGCAAGGGGCGATTTTCATTCTTCCTTCAGAAACAGATCTCTTTTTCTTTCCGCCATTTCGTCCACGCGGGCGATATACTGCTCAATGTTGTACACATTGGGTGCGCGGCCAATGCGTCCTTCCTCGGGATAGACGCGCTTGGAGATGCCGCCAGCGCCCAGGGCGAGGATGTGGGTGGTTTCCTCCATAATGTCCACATTGTACAGGCAGGCATGGCCAGGCAAGGCGTAGCCCACGTTTTCCTGATTGCCCGCCATGTATTTCTGCCGATAGAGATAGTAGGGCATCATGCCCATGGCCTTCGCAGTTTCAAGACCCATATGCACCATGGCGGCGGCGGTATCGCCATCGGGGAGCGGCGCGTGCTCCAGGTGCATTTTGCTGGAGCGCTTGATAGCCAGGGTGTGCACGGTCAGGCTTTCCGGGTGAAGCTCCCTGGCTTTCTCCATGGTGTAGGCAAAATCGTCGATGGATTCACCTGGCAGGGCGGCAATGACGTCCATGTTGATGTGGTGGATGCCTGCCTGACGCGCCATGGCGTAAGCATCCACGATCTGCTGGGCGGTGTGTCCGCGGCCAATGACCTCCAGCGTGCGATCCACCATGGTTTGGGGATTGATGCTGATGCGTCCCACCCCGTGATCCCGTATGCAGTTCAGTTTGCCCATGGTCACGGTATCGGGGCGGCCTGCTTCCACGGTGTATTCTTCCGCACCGGGGAAGGTGGTCAGCAGCTTATCCATAAAGCGGGCAAACTGATCTTCATTGAGGGAGGTCGGTGTGCCGCCGCCCACATACACCGCACGGAGGCGCTTGCCTGTTTCCTTCAAGAGCCGGGCGCAGGCGTCCATTTCCTTCCACAGGGCGGCCAGATAGGGCTCCACCAGACGGCCATTGCCGATTTCACCGCCAGAGAAGGAGCAATAGGCGCAACGGGTGGTGCAGAAGGGGATGCCCACGTAGACATCCATGTCACTGTCACAAGGCGGAGTCATAGCACGCTGAACGCCCACAATGCCCTGCAGAAGCTCCGCCTTTTCGGGCAGAATGTCAAACTCCTGCTGCAGCTGCCGTGCTGCTTCCTCAGGACTGCGCCCCTGGGACAGCGCCTCGTACATCAGATGGGTAGGACGAACGCCTGTCATGCTTCCCCACGGGGGATGAATGCCCGTCACCTCGCGGCAAAGCTCGTAAGCAGTCTGCTTGCAGAGTCTTCTTGCAGCACGCTTGCGGTGAAGCGCCGTCAGGCGAGGGTCTTCCTCTGCCTGAGGAATCGGCACAGACAGGGCGGCTGTGTGACCGTCCATTCGGCATACGCAGCAGTACTGACCGTCCTTCTCTTCTTCCGCAAACGTAAAGCGAGGCTGATCGCCATCCCACACATTTTCAGGCAGGGCGAACAGCCGCGTCACATTCTTCATTTCAGGCAGGATTTCTTCCAGATAAGTAGCAAGCTCGGTCATACGTCACCTCAGTGTCCGGGATAAAGGGTGCATTGGTCAGCGATGGGCTTGATTTTCCGCAGAGAAGCCGCCAGGGCGTTTTCATCCCCGCCGGGAAGATCTGTGCGGCCATAGCCGTAGTGGAACAGGGTGTCGCCCGTGAACAGGTCGCGGCCTGTCTGGTAGCACACGCAGCCCGGGGTATGACCCGGTGTATGGATGACACGGAAGGGAATGTCCGCATACGTGAAGGTATCACCATCCTGCACAAGACGTGTGGCAGGACGCGCGGTGATGCTTTGGCGGATCATCCAGCTGGCGTTCAATTCAGGGGAGGACAAAAGAGGCGCGTCTGCTTCATGAAGCACGACTTCCGTCTTTTCGCTGCGGAGAGCATCCACACCGCCGATATGGTCAAAATGGCCATGGGTCAGCAGAATGGCGGCAATGGTTTTGCCCTTGCAGGCGCTGCGAATTTTCTCCGGTTCGCTGCCGGGGTCAATGACCACGCAGTCACCCCGCCCATCTTCCCACAGCACATAGCACTGATTGCCCAGCATGCCTACCGTAACGGTTGTTATGTTCATACTTTTCCTGCCAGCCTTTGCATTTTCAGAATCCCTTTTTGCTGTCCATCAGCATGGTCACGGGGCCATCATTCACCAGATGAACCTTCATTTCTGTGCGGAAGCGTCCTGTTTCCACATGGATGCCGCGGGCGCGCCAGGCTTCCACCAGCATCTCATAGAGGCGGTTGGCCTCCTCGGGGCGCATGGCGGCGGTAAAGCTGGGACGGCGGCTGCTTCTCGCATCCCCATACAGGGTGAACTGGCTCACCGCCAGAATTTCGCCGCCCACCTGATCCAGGGACAGGTTCATCTTGCCGTTTTCATCCTCAAAGATGCGCAGGTTCGGCACCTTTTCCGCCATGTAGCGAACATCCTGCTCGGTATCATCCACGCCGGCGCCGATGAGCACCATGAACCCGCGGCCAATCTGCCCGACGGTTTCACCATCCACCGTCACGCTTGCTTCCGTAACACGCTGTACTACGCAACGCATTGTATCACCCCGTCACGCGGAACACGTCAATCACGTCGCTCCGCTTTCTCAGTTGCTTGATGACCTTGTCCATCTCGTCCTTGGTCTTCACTTCCAGCGTCAGGCGAATGGAAGAGGTCTTGGTCTTTTCATCCACCTGTGCGGAAATGGCCTTGATGGGCACGTTCATGCTGCCAATGTAGGTGGCCATTTCACCCAGCAGGCTCACATGGTCATACGCCACCACCTTGATGGAGGCATAGAAGCTGGAGCCCTCGTTATCTGCCCAAACCACATCCACCTGACGTTCTGTTTCGCCATTCAGGGCGTTGGGGCATTCCGCCTTATGGATGGTCACGCCGCGGCCGCGGGTGATGTAGCCGATAATATCATCACCAGGCACGGGGCTGCAGCACTTGGCAAAGCGAACGGGGATATCCATATCGCCCATGCCCTTGAGAATCACGCCATGGGTAGCCTTGCTGTTGGCACTGTGCTGAGGCGCCTCCACCGTTTCGGGGATTTCCTCCAGCTTGGGAGCCTGCGCCTGTTCATGCGCTCTCTGCTCATCAATCAGGCGGGTTACCACATAGGCGGAAGCCATGCCGCCATAGCCCACGGAGCCGTAGATATCCTCCAGCTCCTGAAAGCCATACTTTTTCAGCAGGCTGTCATAATATTCAGGCTTGATCACGCTGGACGGCTGAACACCCCTGCGGCGGCACTCATGCTCCACCATGTCGCGGCCGCGCTCAATGTTCTCGTCCTTCATTTCCTTCTTCAGGAACTGACGAATTTTCGCCTTGGCCTGGGGCGTTTTGCAGACACGGAGCCAGTCTGCGCTGGGACCCTTACAGGACGCGGAGGTCATAACTTCCACGCGGTCGCCCGTTTCCAGGGTTGTATCCAGCGGCACAATACGCCCGTTGACCTTGGCACCTACGCACTTATTGCCCACTGCGGAGTGGATGCGATAGGCAAAGTCCAGCGGCGTTGCTCCCTTGGGCATGCTGATGACATCGCCCTTCGGGGTAAAGAGGAACACTTCCTCGGAGAACAAATCCGTCTTCAGGGTATCAACAAATTCCTTGCCGTCCCGTGCTTCATTTTGCCACACAAGGATTTGGCGAACCCAGTACAGCTTGCTGTCCAAGTCGTCTGACGCGCCGCCGCCTTCCTTATAGCGCCAGTGGGCGGCAATGCCGTACTCAGCCACGCGGTGCATTTCCCAGGTGCGAATCTGCACCTCAAAGGGGAAAGGCATCTTGCGGCCGCCCACCACGGTGGTGTGCAGGGACTGGTACATGTTGGCCTTTGGCACGGAGATATAGTCCTTGAAGCGGCCGGGAATCTGGTTCCACAGGGTGTGGACAATGCCCAGCACCGCGTAGCAATCCGGGATGGTATCCACCAGCACACGAATGGCAATCAGGTCATAAATCTGGTCAAAGGATTTATTCTGCAGCACCATCTTGCGATAGATGGAGTAGAAATGCTTGGGACGGCCGTCAATATCGTAGTGGATATGCTGTTCATCCAGCTTGGCGGACAGTTCCTCAATGACCATGCGGATATTTTCCTGCCGCTCGGCTCGCTTCATGCCCACCTTTTGCACCAGATTCTGATAACCCGCGGGATCGATATAGCGCAGGGACAGATCTTCCAGCTCCTGCTTAATGGCGTACACGCCCAAGCGGTGAGCAAGAGGCGCGTAAATATCCAGCGTTTCACGGGCAATGGCCACCTGACGGTTTTCCGGCTGGAAGCGCAGGGTGCGCATGTTGTGCAGGCGGTCTGCCAGCTTAATCAGCACCACGCGGATATCCTTGCCCATGGCCAGGATCATCTTGCGCAGGCTTTCCGCCTGTGCCTCCTCTTTGTCTGCAAAGTCCAGCTTATTCAGCTTGGTGACGCCATCCACCAGCTGTGCCACCTCGTCGCCGAATTCCTGACGGATGGTGTCCAGTGTGATGCCTTCGCAGTCCTCCACGGTGTCGTGCAACAGACCCGCCGCGATGGTAGGCGGATCAATCATCAATTCCGTGAGGATGCTTGCCACGAAGCAGGGGTGAACGAAATAAGGCTCGCCGCTCTTGCGCTTCTGCCCTTCATGGGCCTTTTCCGCAAAGTGGTAGGCATTCTCCACCAGCTTATAGCCGTCACCAGGGTTATATTTTTTCACGCGTGCCAGCATCTGATCCAGAGGCATGGCTTCATAGGTTGTATAGGTCATTTCGCATCCTCCTTTCCTTGAGGAAATTTTCAGTGTTTATTTCATCTGCCGAAGATAGCAAATCAGCGGACTATCGCCCATGCTGAGCTTTTTTTGACCTTCCTTCGGCCTTGGCGGCGGAAGAATCAGGTGCGCCTGATAGGGTGCCAGATGCATTTCGGCCAGGCCGACCTGCTGAAAAGCGGTCAGTCCCACCAGCACCTGCGCCTCGGTCAGGCTGCATTTTTCCATCAGCACCCGCGGTGTCAGGTTGCCCGCCATGCAGGCGCGGTAAAGGATTCTCAGCGTATCATCCGTTAACGCAAGGGACGTCAGCTGTTCCTTCAGCAGGGGATTAGGGCGGAAGAAGTGCAATTCCGCTCGGGGACATTTTTCGCGCAGCAGTGCCGCTTCCCCTGGGAGAAGATCACCATCTGCCAGCAGAATGTGCTGCCACTGATCCGTCAATTTGTCCATATCAGGGGCGCACAGCAGGGTGTTGAAGCTCCGCGGATCCCGCACCTGCAGGGTGGCAATGTCCATCTTTCCCATAAGGGCGCAGCTCAGTGCTTTTTCCCGCTCATGCGCGATGATCAGCGTTCCCATGCCGCTGGACAGCAGTTTCTTTGCGGTGGCCTCGGTGATGGATTTTTCCGCAGCCTCAACCCTGTTACAGTTCGTCGCAAGCACTGTCATTTCCTGCAAAAGCGGCGGAAAAAACGCCGCGGCGTCCGGGCAGGGCAGGCTCCCTTCCGCCGCGCGGAGTGCCTTCACCTGCAATTGAGGCGTAACCTTGCCGCGGAATTCGTTTTTCTCCGGCGCATACAGCACATCCACCGACTCCATGCCCTCATCCGCCGCATCGCCCAAGGAAAAGCCAATGCCATCCCGCATCTGGCCGCCTGAAAGCAAGGTCACCTTCAAATGCGTCAGATCCTTGCCCACACGACGCATTTGCTGCACCTGTGCCCCCTGCGCCAGAAACACAGGCGGAGGATTGCCGCATCCCGTGGGCTGCATGATGCTGAGCTGGTCAATCCACTCCAGCGTTACCTGGCTGAGGGGCATTTCCAGATCGTATTCCATGCAGGGGACGTAGCAATTCATGTCGCAATTTTCCCGAATGGCCAGATTCAGCCGACGTTTCAATTCAGGAACGAGGTCTGCCCGAATGGTAAGACCCGCAGCCTGCTCGTGTCCGCCAAAGCGCACGAACAGATCCTTGCAGGTGGTGAGCATGGCATGGATGTTGACCCCGGGAATGGAGCGGCAGCTGCCCACCGCCAGCTCGCCCTGCTTGCTCAGCACAATGGTCGGAAAGTGCCACTTCTCACACAGCCTGCCCGCCGTCAGGCCAATGACACCGCTATTCCACCCTTCACCCATAACGATGATGGCACGGTCATCACGGAAGTCAATCTCCCGCCGCACCTGCTCTTCAGCGATGGCTGTAATTTCGTGTTCAATGCCCTGCCGCTGCTGGTTGTTTTGATGCAGATGCAGTGCCAGCTGTTCCGCCTCCGCCTGGTCACGGGTCATGAGCAGCTTCACCCCGATGGACGCATCCTCCATCCGTCCTCCTGCGTTGATGCGTGGGGCAAGGCGATAGGCAATCTGGTCACTGGTAACAGGAAGGGTCACACCGCTGACAGTCATCAGCGCACGCAGCCCCGGCCGTGAGGAAACAGCCATGCGCGCCATGCCTTCCCGAACGATGACGCGGTTTTCATCAATCAAGGGAACAACGTCTGCCACGGTGGCCAGAGCGGCAATCTCCAGCTTATCCTGGATGCCCTCCATGCCCAGCAGTGCCTGGCAAACCTTCAGTGCCACGCCGGCGCCGCACAGCCTGCGGAAGGGATAATCCCCCAGGAGTGGATTCAGCACCGCGTCAGCCTTGGGAAGCTGCTCTGCCAGCTGGTGATGGTCGGTCACAATGACCCGCAGGCCAAGCATTTTGGCCAGCTCCACTTCCTCCAGATTGGTTACGCCGCAGTCTACCGTAATCAGCAGCTTGTACTTTTCAGCGATTTCCCGCACGGCCATTTCATTGAGGCCGTAGCCCTCGCTATGGCGGCTGGGAATGCGGAAGTCTGCCTTGGCACCCATGGCCTGAAGTGTCTCCAGCATCACGCAAGTGGCGCTGACACCATCCACATCATAATCGCCATACACAAGGATGGGCTCCTGCTTCTGCACTGCGTCGCGAATGATGGATACCGCCTTGTCCATCCCCTGCATCAGCATGGGATCATGAAGGTGCTCCAGAGACGGATGCAGGAAGGCTTCTGCCTTCTCCGCCGTGTCGATGCCGCGGCTGAGCATCAGCCCGCTAAGCCACAGGGGATGGTTCCCCACCTGGCGAACTTCGCCGCCGCGTCTGATAAATTCGATCATAACATGATGTCCTTTCTGGCAGGAAGGTTTTCGGGATGATTATGCGATGGCGTCCTGACGTTGCTTCCCTCTGCTCACTGCCAAGAGACCTGCAAACATCCAGATAAACGACAATTTGACCGCTCCGCCCCTATGGCACGCAGGACGGCAGAACCGCCGAAGGGTGCTGTCACTGCTGAAATCACCGGGCTGAAAAGCGGAGAGAAAATCAGGCAGCATTTCGAATACGGCGTCCGTCCTTTGGCAAAGGCAAGCAGCACATCACCAATGAAGCCAAGAAGCGTGCCCAAAATGCCTACACGATACAGGCGGCATACCCGATGCCAGTCGATCCGCTTTGCTGACGATTCCATCTGCATTAGTCTCCCTCGCCCATGGTCAATCCATGTTATTCCATCATCGACTTGTAGTTTTCGCCCCACACCCGCATGGAGTCAAGGATGGGCTTCAGGCTTTGGCCAAGCTCCGTCAGGGAATATTCCACCCGCGGCGGCACTTCCGCATACACCTCGCGGTGCACAAGGCCGTTTTCCTCCATCGCACGGAGCTGCGCGGTAAGCACCTTCTGGGACACATTGCCCACAGAGCGTCTGAGCTCTCCAAAGCGCTTGGTACCTGTTGACAGGTCGCGCAAAATCAGCACCTTCCACTTATCGCCAATCAGCATGAGGGTTGTCTCCACCGGGCATGCCGGCAGGGCACTCTTCTTCGGTTCTTCGCTCATGATATTTCCTCCTGTTTCAGCGCATTGTCTCATGTTCAGCGCTGAAAAAAGCAATAGTTTCTTTTAGGCACCTACAGCGCAAGGCTGATGTACTTCTTTTTGTGAAACTACAGTGTCATTATACAATCAGCAGACGGAAAGCACAAGGCCAAAAACGAAAGCACGGGAAGCAGCCGTTTGAAGCCGCTTCCCGCATCGATTGAAATTGCGTTCAGGATATACCGTTACACCGACAGCTCCTGCTTTTCTCCCAGCACCTCGGCATTGCTTTCCAGCAGAGGGCGGATGATCTCGCTCAGGAAGGCATCCACCTGCTCGCTGCTGCGGCCAGTGAACTGCTCCGGGCGGAGGATGGCCTCCACCTCTTCGCGGGTAATCATAAAGGCAGGGTCGGCGCAGATGCGGTCGATGAGATCGTTCTTGCCGCCTTCCTCCTTCACCACACGTGCTGCGGCCTGAGAATGCACACGGAGCTTCTCGTGCAGTTCCTGACGATTGCCGCCCTTTTTCACGGCGTCCATCATGATATTTTCCGTGGCCATGAAGGGCAGCTCGTTCATCACCCGTGCACGGACGACCTTGTCATACACCACCAGACCATCGCAGACGTTCATCATGATATTCAGGATGGCGTCCACGCCGAGGAATGCTTCCGCCACTGCGATGCGCTTGTTGGCAGAGTCATCCAGGGTGCGTTCAAAGAACTGCAGGGAAGAGGTCATGGCAGGGTTCAGCGTGTCAATGCAGACGTAGCGTGCCAGCGCATCGATACGCTCGCAGCGCATGGGATTGCGCTTGTAAGGCATGGCGGAAGAGCCAATCTGGTTCTTCTCGAAGGGCTCCTCCATTTCCTTGAAATTGGCCAGCAGACGCATATCATAGGCGAACTTGCTGGCAGACTGGGCGATGCCGCTGAGCACGGACACCACCTGATAATCCATCTTGCGGGAGTAGGTCTGGCCGGAAACAGGCACCACCTTCTCAAAGCCCATGGCTTCCGCAATATCCTGCTCAACGGCGAGGATCTTCCGGCTATCGCCGCCGAAAAGCTCCATAAAGCTGGCCTGGGTACCCGTGGTTCCCTTGCTGCCCAGCAGAGCCAACGTAGAAAGGCGATGCTCCAGCTCGCAGTAATCCATGTAGAGCTCATTGAGCCACAGGGTGGCGCGCTTGCCCACGGTGGTGAGCTGCGCAGGCTGGAGATGGGTATAGGCCAGAGCAGGCATGGCCTTGTACTTCTCCGCAAAGTCTGCCAGGAGCTTCATCACATTGAGCAGCTTGCGGCGGATGACCAGCAGGCCTTCCCGCATGATGATAACATCCGTGTTATCACCCACGTAGCAGGAGGTGGCGCCCAGATGGATGATGCCTGCCGCCTTCGGGCACTGCAGTCCGTAGGCGTACACATGGCTCATCACATCGTGGCGGCATTCCTTCTCGCGGCGCTGGGCGTCATCGTAGTTGATGTCATCCTGATGAGCTTCCATTTCGGCAATCTGCTCATCGGTAATGTCCAGTCCCTGCTTCTTTTCCGCCTTAGCCAGGGCAATCCACAGCTTCCGCCAGGTGCGGAACTTGTTGTCCTCCGAGAAGATGAACTGCATTTCCTTGCTGGCATAGCGGGTGGAAAAGGGGCTGATATAGCTGTCATGAGGCATGATGCTTTCCCTCCATCATCACAGGCGGAAGTAATCCATGCCGCCTTCAAAAAGCGGCTGGTATTTATCGCCGGGCACGTTCTTGTACAGATTTTCACCGCTGCGCTCCGTGTGACCCATCTTGCCCAGCACACGGCCGTCCGGGCTGGTGATGCCCTCAATGGCGTACAGGCTGGCATTGGGGTTGAAGCGGCGATCCATGGACGGGTTGCCGTTCAAATCCACATACTGGGTTGCGATCTGTCCGTTTTCGGCCAGCTGATGAATCAAGCTGTCAGGACCCACAAAGCGGCCTTCGCCGTGGCTGATGGCAACGGTGTGCACATCGTCCACCGTGCAGCGGCTGAGCCAGGGGGACTTATTGGACGCAATCCGCGTGCGGACGAGCATGGACTGGTGGCGGCCGATCTCGTTGAAGGTCAGGGTGGGGCACTGATCGTTGGTTTCAACGATTTCGCCGAAGGGCACCAGCCCCAGCTTAATCAGCGCCTGGAAGCCATTGCAGATGCCCAGCATCAGGCCGTCGCGATGCTTGAGGAGGTCATGCACAGCGTCCTTCATGGCAGGATTGCGGAAGAATGCGGTGATGAACTTGGCAGAGCCGTCGGGTTCGTCGCCGCCGGAGAAGCCGCCGGGGAGAACGATCATCTGGCTTTCTGCGATCATTCGGCTGGCCTCGCGGATGGATTCCGTAATGGCCTCAGGGGTCAGGTTATTGATGACGAGAATCTTCGCCTCGCCGCCCGCGCGTTCCACCGCACGTGCCGTGTCATATTCGCAGTTCGTGCCGGGGAACACAGGGATGAACGCGGCAGGCTTCAGCGTCTTCACCGCAGGGGTGGGATACTTTTCCGCCGTGAAGGAGAACTTCTCGGTGGTTTCGCCCGTGTGACCGCGATAGGAGAACACCTTATCCAGCTTGCCCTCGTAAATCTCCTGCATAGCGGTCAGGTCAATGCGGTCGCCTTCATATTCGAAGACCCACTCAGGGATGGTGTCGCCGACCTCGATGCCCAGGTCAATTTCATCCGTGCACTCAAGCAGCATGGCGCCGATGTGCTGCTCGAAGAGATTGCCGTCAAAGTCATCGCTGATGCGGGTACCGATTCGGTTGCCCAGACCCATCTTGAACAGGCCTTCCGCCACACCGCCCAGACCCAGTGCCCAGGCTGCAACGACCTTGCCTTCCGCCATGGCAGCGAGAACGGCGTCATAATTTGCCGTCAGGGCGGCGGTATCATGGGCATCGCACTGCACAAGGCGAATGCTGTGACCCACTTCCTTAAACTCAGGGGAAACCACCTTGCTGGCCTTGCCGGGGGCAATGGCGAAGGAGCACAGCGTGGGCGGCACGTCCATCTTCTCAAAGGTGCCGGACATGGAGTCCTTGCCGCCGATGGAGGCAATGTTCAGATCCAGCTGAGCGTCAAAGGCGCCCAGCAGCGCGGCGAAGGGCTTGCCCCAGCGGGTGGGATCATTGCCCATGCGCTCGAAATATTCCTGGAAGGTCAGATAGGCCTGCTTATAATCAAAGCCTGCGCAAACGAGCTTCGTTACGCTCTCGATAACTGCCAGATAGCTGCCTTCATAAGGGGACTGGGACAGCATTTCGGGATGCATGCCGTAAGCCATGCCGGATACCGTGTCCGTAACGCCGTGGCGCACAGGCAGCTTGGCCACCATGGTCTGGTTCGGGGTCAGCTGATACTTGCCGCCAAAGGGCATCAGCACCGTGGCTGCACCGATGGTGGAGTCAAAGCGCTCGCTCAATCCCTGCTTGGAGCAGATGTTCAGATTGCCCAGCATGTTGGCCAGCTTTTCTGCCACAGTGCTTCCCTCAAAGGGCACCTGATGAACTTCATCCTCCGGAACAGATACCGTGGTGTGCTTTTCTGCGCCGTTGGAATTCAGGAATTCACGGGAAAGGTCAACGATGGTTGCACCCTTCCAGGTCATGCGGAGGCGGGGTTCTTCCGTTACCTCAGCAACAACGGTGGCCTCCAGATTTTCACGGTTTGCCGCGGCAAGGAATGCCTCCACATCTTCAGGTGCCAGCACCACGGCCATGCGCTCCTGAGACTCGGAAATGGCCAGCTCCGTGCCGTCCAGGCCGTCATACTTCTTCGGAACCTTGTCCAGGTCAATCATCAATCCGTCTGCCAATTCGCCAATGGCCACAGACACGCCGCCTGCGCCGAAGTCGTTGCAGCGCTTGATGAGCCGCGTGACCTCGCCATCACGGAAGAGGCGCTGGAGCTTCCGCTCCGTGGGGGCGTTGCCCTTCTGCACCTCGGCGCCGCAGGTCTCAATGGACTCCAGCTTGTGGGACTTGGAGGATCCCGTTGCACCGCCGCAGCCGTCACGTCCCGTGCGGCCGCCCAGAAGAACGATCTGATCCCCAGGCACAGGGGCTTCGCGGCGCACATTCTTTTCAGGAGCGGCACCCACCACGGCACCGATTTCCAGACGCTTGGCCGCATAGCCGGGGTGATACATTTCATCCACCAGACCCGTTGCCAGGCCAATCTGGTTACCGTAGGAAGAATAGCCTGCCGCAGCGGTGGTCACCAGCTTGCGCTGGGGGAGCTTGCCCGGCATGGTTTCACTCACGGGAACGAGGGGATCTGCCGCGCCTGTCACGCGCATGGCCTGATAGACATACGTGCGGCCGGACAGGGGATCGCGGATGGCGCCGCCAATGCAGGTTGCCGCGCCGCCGAAGGGCTCAATTTCCGTGGGGTGGTTATGGGTCTCATTCTTGAACATGAGCAGCCAGGGCTCATTCTTGCCGTCCACATCCACATCGATTTTGATGGAGCAGGCGTTGATCTCCTCGCTCACATCGATGTTGGGGGTCTGGCCGATCTTCTTCAGATACTTGCCGCCCATGGTGGCGATATCCATCAGGTTGATGGGCTTTTGGCGGTCGCCATAGACTGTCTTCCGTGCCATGAGATAGCGCTGGAACGCCTTCTCCACGGCCTGCTTCTGCACATCGGTGCGGTCAATGGTGGTCAGGAAGGTGGTGTGACGGCAATGATCCGACCAATAGGTATCGATCATGCGGATCTCCGTCAGCGTGGGATCACGATGCTCGGAGGCAAAGTAGTCGCGGCAGAAGGCCAGGTCATCATCATCCATGGCCAGGCCGTACTTCTTCACGAAGGCATCCACCTCATCCGCGTTCATGCTTGTGAAGCCATGGAGGGTTTCCACATGATCGGGGGTGGGGTACTGCTGCTGGAGCGTTTCCTTCTCCGCAAGATCCGCCTCACGAGCCTCCACGGGGTTGATGACGTGCTTCTTCACACGCTTCAGTTCATCCTCTGTGAAGTCGCCCTCCAGCAGATACACACGCGCGCTGCGCACCGTGGGACGGGCGCACTGACCCACCAGCTGGATGCACTCCTCGCAGGACGCCGCACGCTGGTCATACTGGCCGGGGAGATATTCCACGGCGAAAACAGCCTTGGCACCCTCGGGCAGTGCCGTGTAGGTTACGTCTACCTGCGGCTCAGAGAAAACGATGGGCAGGCACTTTTCGTACAGCTCCTGCGTTACGCCCTCCACATCGTAGCGGTTCAGCAGGCGCAGGCCTGTCACCGTCTTAATCTGCAGAATATGGCGAATCTCCCACAGCAGCTGCTTGGCTTCCACCGCATAGGGCTCTTTCTTTTCGACATAAATGCGCTTTACGCTCATGGGTTTCTCCCCCTTTTGTCTTCAGGCTTTGGCGGACAGGGCGCGCTGGCCGATGTCATGCCGCATGTGTCTGTCCGTAAATTGAATCTTTTCTGCCGCATCATAGGCCGATGCGATAGCGTCCTTCAGCGTTTCCGCCGTGGCAGTGACGCCGAGAACGCGGCCGCCGGAGGTGACCAGTTGGCCATCCGCCATTTTGGTGCCGGCATGGTAGACGGTTGCCGTCTTGGCGGCTTCCTCCAGGCCGGAAATGGGATAGCCGCTCTTATAGCTCACAGGATAGCCGCCGGAAGCGAGAATCACGCAGCACGCGGCGCCGTCAGAGAATTCCACAGGAGTTTCCGCCAGGGTGCCATTCACGGTGGCCTGCATGATGGTCAGCAAATCGCTCTTTAGCAGCGGCAGAACCACCTGGGTTTCAGGGTCGCCAAAGCGGCAGTTATACTCGATGACCTTGGGTCCCTTGGGGGTCATCATCAGTCCAAAGTACAAACAGCCTGTGAAGGTGCGGCCTTCCGCGTTCATGGCTGCGATGGTGGGCAGGAAAATTTCCTGCATGCAGCGCTGCGCCAATTCCTCCGTGTAGCAGGGATTGGGGGCAATGGTGCCCATGCCGCCTGTGTTCAGGCCTTCATCATGATCCAGCGCGCGCTTGTGATCCATGCTGGAAACCATGGGCTTCACCGTCTTGCCGTCGGTGAAGGCCAGCACGCTGACCTCGGGGCCGGTGAGGAATTCCTCAATGACCACATTGGCGCCGGATGCGCCGAACTTGGCTTCCTTCATCATGGAGCGTACAGCGTCAATTGCCTCTTCGCGGGTCTGGCAAATCAGCACGCCCTTGCCAAGTGCCAGGCCGTCCGCCTTCACCACAATGGGCATATCCGCCGTTTGCAGATAAGCAGCTGCGGCATCATAATCGCTGAAGGTTTCATAAGCCGCGGTGGGGATGCCGTACTTCTTCATCAGGTTTTTGGAGAAGACCTTGCTGCCCTCAATAATGGCGGCGTTCTTTCTCGGGCCAAAGGCAGGGATGCCCTTTTCCGCCAGCGCGTCCACCATGCCGAGGCACAGGGGATCATCAGGAGCGACCACCACAAAATCCATCTGATGCTCCGCCGCCCAGGCCGTGATGCCTTCTACATCCGTGGCCTTGAAGGGCAGGCAGGTGGCAATCTGCGCCATGCCGCCATTGCCCGGCGCGGCATACAGCTCCGTCACCGCAGGATTCTCCAGAAGCTTCAGGGCGATGGCATGTTCACGTCCGCCGCCGCCAACAACTAGCACCTTCACGTTCATTCACCTCGCATCAATGATGGAACAGGCGCATGTGCGTGAAGCACATCACCATATCGTACAGGTTGCAAACCTCAATCACGTTATCATCGCGGATGGAACCGCCGGGCTGTGCCACATAAGTCACACCGGAGCGATGGGCACGCTCAATGTTATCGCCGAAGGGGAAGAAGGCATCGCTGCCCAGCGCCACACCCGTCTGCTGATTCAGCCAGGCACGCTTTTCTTCCTTCGTCAGCACCGCAGGACGCTCGGTGAAGAAACGCTGCCAGCGGCCGTCTGCCAGCACCTCGTCCGGCTCATCGGAAATGTAGACATCAATGGTATTGTCGCGGTCTGCGCGGCCGAGCTTCTCCACAAAGGGAAGTGCCAGCACCTGGGGATGCTGACGCAGCAGCCAGTTATCCGCCTTCTGGCCTGCCAGACGGGTGCAATGGATGCGGCTCTGCTGGCCGGCGCCGATGCCGATGGCCTGGCCATCCTTGGCGTAGCACACGGAATTGGACTGGGTGTACTTCAGCACAATCAATGCCACCACCAGGTCACGCTTGGCGTCCTCAGGCAGGTCGTGATTGTTGGTCACGATGTCCGTCAGCAGGGATTCATCAATAACAAACTCGTTGCGTCCCTGCTCGAAGGTCACGCCGAACACCTGCTTATGCTCCACAGGGGCGGGACGGTACGCGGGGTCAATCTGCACGATGTTGTAGTTGCCCTTCTTCTTGCTCTTGAGGATTTCCAGTGCGGCCTCGGAATAGCCGGGGGCGATAATGCCGTCAGAAACCTCGGGCTTAATCAGTCGGGCAGTGCTTTCATCGCATTCATCGCTCAAGGCAATCCAGTCGCCGAAGGAGGACATGCGGTCAGCACCGCGGGCACGGGCGTAAGCACAGGCCAAAGGAGACAGCTCCTGATTGCCCACGAAATAAATCTTCCGCAGGGTATCCGTCAGGGGAAGACCCACTGCCGCACCGGCAGGGCTGACATGCTTGAAGGATGCAGCCGCAGGCAGACCCGTGGCACGCTTCAGTTCGCTGACCAGCTGCCAGCCATTCAGTGCGTCCAGAAAGTTGATATAGCCAGGCTTGCCGTTCAGCACCTGCAGAGGAAGCTCCCCTTCCTCCATGAAAATACGGGAAGGCTTCTGATTGGGATTGCAGCCGTACTTCAGTTCCAGCTCCTTCATGCTTCTTCCTCCTGCTCATGCTTGTTGATGATGATGGTTTCGCTGCTGCCGTCTGCCAGGCTGATGAAGGAGACGTACAGGGACACCTTGTTGTCTTCGTTCAGGCTCATCCAGGTATCCAGTGCCAGCTCCTCGATGTTGCCGCGGAGGGTGACTTTTTCAGGTTCGCCTTCAAAGGAGGGAATGGGGCTGCCATCGCACTTATAGGTGTGGATGAAGTGACCCTCGCCTGCCTTGGGCTGGCAATAATCATAGAAATAACGCAGGACGCTGTTTTCGTCCCCATCGTCCGACTTGATGATGGACAGCCGATAGTCCGCCTTGCCGTCTGCTACGTGCATCACACCGCTGATGCGGGGCGTCCAGTTGGGACGGTCATCCTCGAACATGCGGGTACGGAGGGCATCCTCGAAGGACTTGCCCGCCTGCAGGAAATCGTACACCGTGTCCGTCTGGTCGCCATTGGTGACGATGGTGGTTTCTCCGCCGGGAAGCGCGCGCACAGGTGCGTAGATAATCAGATGAGGATCGGTCATCAGGCTTTCGTCATAGGCCTTGGTGATGATGCCGTCATCCGTCTCCTCAAAAATACGATTGCGGCTGTTCACGCTGCGTCCCATGATAAAATAAACAATGACCGCGTTTTCGCCTTTTTCATCCAGACCCAGGCAAATGCCGCGGCCAGGATAATTGTTGTTGCTCAGCACATCGCCGAATTCCTGAATCTTCACTGTTTTTCCTCCTGCTTGTGTGCAATATCCGCTGCTACCTGCTCCAGAGCCTGGGGAAGGAGAATCCATTCCGCTTGCTCCATCACGCGGCGCTGAAGAATTTCGGGGGTATCTCCCGGCAGAACCTCCACCGCCTTCTGGGCAATGATGTCTCCGCCGTCGGTGATTTCATTCACAAAGTGCACCGTCGCGCCTGTTACCTTCACACCCTTGGCAAGCGCCGCCTCATGCACGTGCAGGCCATAGAAGCCATCACCGCAGAAGGAGGGAATCAGGCTGGGATGAATGTTCAGAATGCGATGGTCGTACGCGCGAATCACATTCTCCGGCAGAATGGTCAGGAAGCCTGCCAGCACCACCACGTCAATCTGATGCTCATGAAGGACGCTGAGGAGACGCTCGCCATAATGCGCGGGGTCTTCCTGTTTATCCTTGTGCAGCACGCAGGACGGGATGCCTGCCTTTTCGGCACGGGTCAGGGCATAGGCAGACGGATTGGAGGCCACCACCAGAGAAAGCTCCGCCGAAGGAATCTTCCCTGCCGCCTTGGCGTCAATAATGGCCTGCAGATTGGTTCCGCCGCCGGAAACGAGGATGGCTGTTCTTACCACAGTTCCACACCCTTTTCGCCTGCAACGATTTCGCCCAGAACATACGCGCCGGGCTCACCGTTTTCATGCAGAATCGTCAGTGCCTTTTCGGCATCCTCGGGGCTGACAGTGATGGTCATGCCCACGCCCATGTTGAAGGTGTTGAACATGTCACGCTCAGGAATGTTGCCTTCCCGTGCAATGATGTCGAAAATCGGCAGCACGCGCACATCGCTCTTCTTAATCTTCGCGCAGCAGCCATCCGGCAGGGCACGGGGAATATTCTCATAGAAGCCGCCGCCTGTAATGTGGCTGATGCCCTTGGGCTGAATTTCCTTCAGCAGCGCCAGCACAGGCTTGACGTAAATCTTGGTGGGGGTCAGGAGCGTCTCCCACAGGGACTTCTCCAGTTCGGGATACGTGCGATTTTCCCCGCCGTTGCCGATGCCGAAAACCTTCCGCACCAGGGAGAAGCCATTGGAATGCACGCCCGTGGAAGGCAGAGCGATCATCACATCACCGGGACGGACGGATGCGCGGTCAATGATGCGTGCCTTATCCACAATGCCCACAGAGAAGCCTGCCAGGTCATAATCATCCTCAGGCATCATGCCGGGATGCTCTGCTGTTTCGCCGCCGATGAGTGCGGATTCTGCCTGCACGCAGCCTTCCGCCACGCCGCCCACAATGGCCGCAATCTTCTCCGGCACGTTCTTGCCGCAGGCGATGTAGTCCAGGAAGAACAAGGGCTTGGCGCCGCAGCAGATGACATCGTTGACGCACATGGCCACGCAGTCAATGCCGATGGTGTCATGCTTATCCAGCAGCATGGCAATCTTGAGCTTCGTGCCCACGCCGTCCGTGCCGGAAACCAGCACAGGTTCCTTCATGCCCGCGGTATCCATGGCAAACAGTCCGCCAAAGCCGCCGATGCCCTCCACGCACCCAGCTGTCATGGTGCGTGCCACGTGCTTCTTCATCAATTCAACCGACTGGTAGCCAGCGGTAATGTCCACGCCCGCCGCCTTATAGCTTTCGCTTTCGCTCTTCATCATGATGCTTACTCCTCCGCGTTATTCTTCTTCATCCGAATTGGATGGCTTGCGAGCCCTCCAACACCACCCTGAGGTGTTTGCACTCCCTCTATTTACTCTTCATCCGAATTGGATGCACTGCCGTGAATAGGCTGATCAAATTTGTATTTTTCCATCACCTGCGGAGGCTCTACGGGATATTTGCCGCAGAAGCAACCTTTGCAGAAGCCGCAGTGACTGTTGGCCGCCAGCTTGTCGCAGGAATCCAGGGACAGGTAGCCGATGGAATCCGCGCCGATGATTTTGCCGACTTCCTCAATGGTGTGATTGGCCGCAATCAGCTTGTCCTTGCTGTCAACGTCCGTGCCAAAGAAGCAGGGATCCGTAAACGGCGGGGAAGACAGGCGCACATGCACTTCAGTAGCACCTGCGTCCCGCAGAAGCTTGACGATTCGTGCGCTGGTGGTGCCGCGGACAATGGAATCATCCACCATGACAACCCGCTTGCCCTTCACGGTGGAAGAGATAACGTTCAGCTTGATACGCACAGCGTCCTGCCGCTGTTTTTGTCCCGGCTGGATGAACGTGCGGCCGATATACTTATTCTTGATAAAGCCGATACCGTAGGGGATACCGCTGGTACGGCTGTAGCCGATGGCGGCGTCCAGGCCGGAATCCGGCACACCAATAACCACATCCGCCTGCACAGGATGATCCAGTGCCAGGAAGGTGCCTGCCCGCAGACGGGCTTCGTGCACGCTGCTGCCATCAATGACGGAATCAGGGCGGGCAAAATAAATGAATTCAAAGACGCACATGCCGTCATGGCAGGCGTTAGGAAGCTTATAGGACTGAATGCCGTCCCGATTGGCCACCACCACCTCGCCAGCCTCAATATCCCGCACGAAGGTGGCGCCGATGGCGTCCAGTGCGCAGCTTTCCGAGGCAAAAACCACATCGTCGCCAATCTTGCCCATGCACAGGGGGCGGAAACCGTGAGGATCGCGGCAGGCCACCAGCTTGGTGGGGCTCATAATCACCAAGGAATAAGCACCCTTGATAATGTTCATGGCGCTCAGCACGGCCTGCTCAATGGAGCCGCACTTCAGCCGCTCCTGGGTGATGATGTAGGCGATGACCTCCGTATCGGACGTGCAGTGGAAGATGGCGCCGTTCTTCTCCAGCACTTCCCGAAGCTCCGTGGCATTGGTCAGATTGCCGTTATGTGCCAGCGCCATAGCGCCCTTCTGATGATTGATCAAAAGCGGCTGCGCGTTTTCGCGGCTATGAATGCCTGTGGTGCCGTAGCGGCAGTGACCCACCGCCATGGTGCCTTCTGTCATCTTCTCCAGCACGTCCGCAGTGAACACGTCTGTCACAAGGCCGTTATCCTTGTGAATCTTCATCACACCGTCATTGTTCACCACCATGCCGCAGCTTTCCTGCCCACGGTGCTGCAAGGCATACAGCGCATGATACGTTTCGGCGATAACGCTCTTATTGGCAGGATCGGCGCGGTAGATACCGAACACACCGCACTCCTCATGCAGCTTGTTGAAGGGCATATCCCCCTCATCAAACCAGCAGCCCTGCATGCTTTCCAGCTCGTCCATTGTGATTCTCCTTGTCTCTTGAATGCATGCGCCCCGGACAGGTTCAACCATCCGGGGCACATCGGCATATCTTACTCGCCCATCAGGCGCTTGCGGATTTCAATGTAAGCATCTTCCACATTGCCCAGGTCGCGGCGGAAACGGTCCTTGTCCAGCTTCTCGCCAGTCTTGGAATCCCAGAAGCGGCAGGTGTCGGGGCTGATTTCATCAGCCAGCACCAGCTGACCATCGGTGGTAATGCCGAACTCCAGCTTGAAGTCAATCAGCTCAATGTTGACGTCCTTCAGGTAAGCGGTCAGCAGCTCGTTGATGCGCAGGGCATAAGCAGCGATCTGATCCAGCACAGGCTTTTCCACCCAGCCCATGGCCATGATGTGATATTCGTTCACCATGGGGTCGCCCAGCTCGTCATCCTTGTAGCAGTACTCCAGCACGGTGCTCTTGAGCTTCGTGCCCTCGGGGATGCCCAGGCGCTTGGACAGGGAGCCGGCGGCGATGTTGCGCACAATGACCTCCAGGGGCACAATGTGCACCTTCTTCACCAGCGTCTCGCGGTCGGAAATCTCTTCGATGTAGTGGGTGGGGATGCCGTTCTTCTCCAGCATCTTCATCAGGAAGTTGGTCACACGGTTATTGATAACGCCCTTGCCCAGGATGGTGCCCTTCTTCAGGCCATTGAAAGCGGTGGCATCGTCCTTGTAATCCACCAGCACCACATTGGGGTCATCCGTTGCGAATACCTTCTTGGCCTTGCCTTCATAGAGCTGTTCGAGCTTCTTCATGATTGTTTCCTCCTCAACTTTCTGTTTGCTGTCATTCATGCCGTTAAAGCGGCTGTTTATGGGAATGTTCGTGTTTTTTACTCGATGGTCAATGCTGCGTCCTTCGCGATTACAGCATCATGCTGTGCCCGACGCATGGCCAGCAGCTTTTCTGCCAGGTCTGCATCCTCCACCGCCAGGATCTGCGCCGCCAGAAGTGCCGCGTTTGCCGCACCGTCAATGGCGACGGTAGCCACCGGCATGCCGCTGGGCATCTGCACGGTGGAAAGCAGGGCATCCAAGCCATCCAGGGTGGAAGACTTCACCGGAATGCCGATGACAGGCAGCGTTGTCTGTGCTGCAAGAGCGCCCGCCAAATGCGCCGCCTTGCCAGCTGCTGCGATTAACACACCAAAGCCATTTTCCCGTGCAGAAGAGGCAAATGCCGCCGCCTCCAACGGGGTACGATGGGCGGAGTAAACATGCGCCTCATAAGGAATTCCGAGCTTTTTGAGCTGTTCAAAAGCGCCCTTGAGCACAGGCAGATCGCTGTCGCTGCCCATGATCACCGCAACCTTTTTCACGGATAACGCAACCTCCTTCATGATCCGACGCTCCCGCGCCGCAGGGAACAAAGCAACAAAAAAGCGCCGCTGATCAGTCTTCTGACAGCCGCGCTTCTGTATACAGTTCTTCCTGTCGAATCAGGGCACAGTGCACCGCAGACTGGATCACGCCCGCATCATCGCGCTGCATGGTACATACCCCTCCTTCGCCGGACTTCCCGCACCTGTGGTGCTTCATCGGATGCACTTCATTCTATCGTATATTTTTCCTTGTGTCAAGCGTATTTCCGAACATTTTTATGATATTTTCAATTTATGTTTGCTATTTGTATTTTTCCGTCTACTATTCTTCCACAATCAACAACCTGCACGAAACACCCCTTCAACAAAAAAATTCCTCGGAAAGCACCGAGCTGCGGCGCCTTCCGGGGAACATTTCAGGGGATCATCGTTTACTGATGCAGTGCCTTATACCAGCGCACACCAATGTACATGGTGTACAGCAGGGACAGACCCTCGTAAACCAGGGACACGCCGATGATGACGCCCACGGCGATGTTCAGAATTTCCGGCTTCAGGAAGCCTGCAATGCCGATGAACGCTTCCAGGATACCAATCACCCACAGCCACATGCGGCCTGCAATGCGATCCTGCCGCATATCCAGTGCCGCGCCCAGCAGGCTGATGCCATCCACCAGCACCATCATGCTGATAAGCACCCGCAGCACTTCACCTGCAATGAAGGACTTGCACATGATGAAAACGCCCACCACCACGGCGACAACGCCCTTGGTGAGGAAGGAACGGTTGCCGAAAATGGTATTCCGCATGATCCATGCCACGCCCAGCTGCATCAGGCCGGAGAGCACCACCAGGACGCCCACCCAGTCGGCCATGATATCCATGATTTCATTGCTGTTCAGCATGCAGCCAATGCCCGAAACCACCAGCATTGCAGCCGCCAGTGCCCACAGGACAACAATCGTTACCCGCTTTGTATTCTTCATTGATTTTGCCACCTTTCCTGCGGAGGAAGACCCGTTATCCTCCTTCCGCTCAACTGTATTGTAGCACAGGGCACGTCCTCCCCGCACGGACAAAAAGCGCATTTGTCCCACATAAAAAGGGACACGCAACACAGTTGTTGCATGTCCCCTTGTTCAACGTTCTCGATTGCATCAGAAGTCGCAGTTCATAGGCGTACGGGCGTAAGGAATAACGTCACGAATGTTATCCACGCCAGTGAGATAAATCAGCAGGCGCTCGAAGCCCATGCCGAAGCCGGAATGGGTGCATCCGCCAAAGCGGCGCAGATCCACATACCAGTACATCTGCTCCTTGGAAATGTGCAGCTCGTCCATGCGCTTCACCAGCAGATCGTAGCGGGTTTCACGCTGAGAACCGCCCATCAATTCGCCTGCACCAGGCACCAGCAGGTCAACGGCGGAAACGGTCTTTCCGTCATCGTTCTGATACATATAGAAGGCCTTGATGTCCTTGGGCCAATCATACACGAACACGGGAGAATGGAAATACTCTTCCGTCAGATACTTCTCGTGCTCCTTGGCGGTATCCTCACCATACTTGGGCTCAAACTGGAACTTGTAGCCATTCTCCATGGCCTTGCGCAGAATGGTGATGGCTTCCTCGTGGGTCACGCGAGCCGCGCCGGAGGTGGCCAGGGCGTTCAGCTTATCCAACAGTCCGCCGCCGGTGTACTTGTCCAGATGGGCAAGCTCGTCGGGGCACTTTTCCAGCACGGTCTTCACGATGTACTTCAGGAAATCTTCCTCGATGTCCATCAGCTGATGAATATCGCAGAAGGCGATTTCCGGCTCAATCATCCAGAATTCTGCCGCGTGGGTTTTGGTGTTGCTGTTTTCAGCACGGAAGGTGGGGCCAAAGGTGTAGACCTTGGAGAAGGCCATGGCGAAGGTCTCTGCTTCCAGCTGACCCGTTACGGCCAGTGCGGTGGGCTTGCCGAAGAAATCCTCCTTGGGATCCTGGCCAGGCTTCAGGGTGGTCACCGTGAAGGTGTTGCCTGCGCCCTCCGCATCGTTGGAGGTGATCAGGGGCGTGTGGACATACAGATAGCCCCGATCCTGGAAGTACGTATGAATGGCCATGCTGGCCACGGAACGTACGCGGAACACTGCCTGGAACAGGCGGGTACGGGGACGCAGGTAAGCAATCTCCCGCAGGAACTCCACGCTGTGGCGCTTGGGCTGCAGGGGATAATCCTCAGGGCAGTCGCCTTCCAGCACGATGGTCTTTGCCTGAATTTCCGGCGTGGTGGGATCCTTGTAGCTGGGCACCACGGTGCCGCACACCGTAACAGCCGCGCCCACATGCAGGGTGCTGACATGCTCGTAATCGGCAATGCCTGTATCATACACCACCTGCGGATTCTTGAAGCAGGTGCCGTCATAGAAATCGATAAAGCCCATGTTCTTCTGCTTGCGGTGATTGCGAATCCATCCCTGCAGGCAGACCTCCTGCCCCTGAAGCTCTTGCAGGCGCTCCTTCAGCGCAGCGGTAGTGATAACTTCCATGGTAGATCAGGACCTCCCTATACGCCCCATGGGCGGAATAAACTAGTCTTATAATACCACAAAACCGCGGGAACTGCAACGGACGTGACGTGCGAAAGTACTCTACGGGAAAATATTCCGTCCGGGCAGCACGTTTCACCTTTCATGATGATGACCGAAAAGCAGACGCGCCACGCCCCGCAGGATATTCACGCACAGCGCCACGCCGATTGCCCACGGGAAGGAGGCCACCGCAAACCCGCCGGGGAGCATGTATTGATCCGCCAGACAGGCGCAAAGCTCCACCAGCACGGCATCTACCACCGTGCCGAAAATCCCCAAGGTCAGGCAGCCCAGCGGCTTTGTGAGAAAATGAAGCGGTGCACGGAGGATCAAATTCACCGCCGCCAGACACACACCCACCATCACAGCGTATTGCATATCAACCGCCGTTACACCCTCCAGCAAATAAACGCACAGGGGAACAGCGGCTATGGTAGCCAGCAATTCTGCAATCATTGCAACCTCCTTAATGCTTTCAGCAAGCATGGTTGCATTATAGCAAGCAGCGCGGCATTTGACAACGGTTATAAGAAAAAGCCCCTCAGCCTTGCGGCCAAGGGGCGAATGTTGGTTTTTACTGAACGTCCGTTGCAGTGGCGGCAGCATCATCTACATAGGTGTAGAGGATTGCGGCGCTCCAGGACCAGTTGCTGCTGGGCTCATAGCCGTGCACGTTGCTGGCATAGAAGTCATAGTACGTGTTGGAGTAGAGCGGGATTGCAGGCAAACGTCTGCTGAAGGCACGCATCACCGTCAGCCAGCGGGACACGTAGGTATCGGTGTCGCCAGGCTCCGTGTTGCGCAGAGCATTGGCCACGGAGAACATGTCGGAGCTTTCGTAGCCCGTGGTATTCACATGACCCTGATACTCTTCACCGGGACGCCAGGTGTTGGTAACATCGAACACGTAGGTGAAGTTGGTGGCCAGTGCGAACATGTTGCAGGTGCGGGTCGTGTCACGATAGTACTGGGCGAGCATGTCGGAATAGGACATTTCTTCCACAGTCACATCGAAGCCAACGGACTGCATGTTGGGCAGGAGCATCTCCTCGATGAGTGCGCACATGCGGTTGTTGGTAACCTTTGCGAAGCGAATCTGCAGAGGCAGCAGGGTCTTGCCGCCTGCGGTGATGGTCTTCACCACCGGGTTTTCCTCAGCTTCGTAATCTGCCAGGGTGGTGCCTTCCAGTGCGCGGTAACGCACGGTATCCTTTTCAGGATCGAAGCGCTGACCCTTCTCGTTGTAGATGTAGCCGGCCAGCTCCAGTGCGTTGGCGGCCTTGGTCAGGTCATAATCGTAGGTTTCTACCTGCTTATCCATGCTGTCCAGATAATCGGTAGCCATCCACTGACCCAGACCATACCAGCTGTAAACAGCCTTGCCATAGGTGCCGGTGAACTCAGTTACGAAGGTATCCTGATCCAGGCAGTAGCTGATGGCCTGACGGACACCATCACTGCTGGTAGGACCCTGCTCGCAGGCGAAGGACAGGAAGCCCAGGCCAGTGCGCAGGTAGCTGGATTCCTGCAGGTCACCGCCGGCGACCTTTGCCGCGGCACCATCGATGACGGTGCTGTCCGTGATCTTGTTCACGATGTCCAGCGTGCCGTCTTCCAGCTGAGCCAGAGCCTGGTCGTTGGTGGTTTCCACCAGGGTCACCGTCTCAATCAGGGGACGCTGTCCAGCGTAGTTGCCCTGATAGTTGGTGTTTGCCTTCATCACCACGGTACCGGTTGCAGAATCGTAGCTCTCCAGCTGATAGGGGCCGGAGGTTACCTTGGGATGGCTGCTGTAGCCAGTCTCAGGGTCCAGCATGGTCTTCTGCAGGAGCTCAGAGGTGAACTCGCCGGTGATGTATGCGCCCTTGCCATCGTCGGCCACATCGCATCCGGGAGCAATCTCGCTGATGGGATAAGGCGTGACGCTGACGAGCATAAGCTCGTAGTAGTAAGGCAGCGCATCGGTGCGGAGGTTGATGGAGAAGGTCATGTCGTCCAGCAGACGGAGGCCGGAAATGTAGTTGCGGTCGCCGCTGTTGTATTCATCATAGCCCAGCACCTGCCAGTACACATTGGTCTGGCCGCCGATGTCCTTCATCTGCTTGCTGGCCTGCATGAGAATGCTGAAGACATAATCCTTTGCGGTGATGGGCGTGCCGTCGTTGTAGGTCAGGCCTTCCTTCACCTGGAACTGATACATCTTGTTGCCAAGGTCGTCCTCTGCGGCGGTGAGAAGCGTCACCACAGATTCGTCAATGGCGTAGCTTGCATCCTCCGTAATCGCCACGGTGCTGTAGCCGTGAAGCATGGCACGCACGTCGATATCAGAGGTATTGTTGGAGAACAGCTCCGTGGAGAAGTAGCCAGTGGGACGGGAAACCGTACCCACCGTGACCTCGCTGCCGGGAACAAGCTCCCGAACGGTCAGGGTCAGCTCGGTATCTTCTGCCAGTTCGATGGTCTCCTTTGTGGAATAGTTGTTGTCATTGGTTGCGCGCACGGTATACAGGCCGCCGGACATGATGGCTTTCATCGTGCCGTCGGCGCCTGTCACGGTGGACAGGCACTCTGTTCCGTTCTGATCCTTGACGGTCAGCTTTGCGCCGCTAATGGGATCGCCATTGGCGTCATTGACCGTAACTGTCAGCGACCAGGACGCGCTTTCAGATTCTTCTTCCGCGAAGACTGCGGTGCAGCTCAGTGTGAGCATCATGGCCAGCAGAAGCGCAAGAATTTTTTTCATCATGATCGTCACCTCTTCGTGATCTCAGGTCGGTGTGCGTTCTACCCCCGGCAGAGCAGGTCTCCCCACCCTGCCGGGGTTGCGTCCATTAGTCGAAGCAGTCACCCACGTTGGTAATCGTACCGCATGCGGCGGGAACATTGGGCTCCACGCGGCCGTCATAAGCGGACTGATAAGTGGCGCTGATGATCTGATCGCGGGTTACATTGGTCCAGCTGCCGCCATCCCAGCGAGTGAAGCGATAGCCCACACGGATCGGGTTAGCAGGTGCGGTGGTAGATTCACCGATGCGCAGACGATCGCGCTTCAGTACTGTACCGTTCCAGTTCACGAAGGACACGGTGACGTATGCGGTGTTGGTTACCTCAAGGCCATTGTAGGTTACTTCGTAGCGGCCGTTGCCGGGTGCTACAGGCTCGTACACAGAGTAGGTGATGGTGTCACCATTCTTGTCCACAATCGGCATTGCCTCGAAGGTGAAGGTGCCTTCCTCATCCATGCTGCGAGGATCAACTTCCATCTCGGAAATAACTTCGCCGTTATTGCCGATGAGCTGCAGGGTCAGAGGAGTGGAAGGACGGTAATACTGATCGCCGTCGTCCCAGCGGACGGTGACATCCACATCGATACCCAGTTCGTTGGTGACCTCAGCTTCGCCTTCAGGCGTCTGCGTTTCGCCAGTCTTGGGGTTATCAATCGGGTCAGCGTCAGCCTTCACGGTGTTGCGTACAAATGCCGCGGGCAGGTCTTCCTCGGTCACGGTGTAGGTCGCGGTGATGGTCACCATCTGACCCACAGCCAGCACAGGGATGACTGCGGTAGAGCCGTTAACCGTGTAGTCCTTGCCAGGCAGGACATTGACGCCTGCCAGCTCGTCAACAACCTCAACATTGGTGAAGGGGGTGTTGCCGTCGTTCTTCACGGTGATGGTGTAGGTGATGGTCTCACCCTCCCGTACGCGGATATCGCCGGAGTCGGAGGTCTTGGTCACCGTCAGGGTCGTGTCGAGATCCTCGGATTCGTTCTCGGTCTCGCCTTCGCCTTCAGGCGTCTTGGGATTCTCAGGATCCTTAGGATCGGGGATATCCTTGCCTTCCGCCGTAGCCACGTTGCGCACGCTGCCAACCTTGATGTCGTCGCTGGTCACGGTGTAGGTGGCGGTGATGGTCACTGCTGCACCCTTCTCCAGGCGAGCGATCGTAGCGGCATGTCCGTCATCGGACACGGTGTAGCCCTCACCGCTCAGGATGGCCAGGCCTTCCAGAGCATCCGTCACCTTCACATCCTCATAGTAGGTGTTACCGGTGTTGGTTACGGTGATGGTGTAGTTGATGACTTCGCCCAGAGACACCGTTGCGCCTTCCTTATCGGAGGTCTTCACCACGGTCATGGACACGTCCAGATCGTCGGTTTCATCGGTGTGGGTGTTGTCGTCTTCAGGCGTCTTGGGATTCTCAGGATCCTTAGGATCAGGCACGTCGTCGCCCTTAGCCGTCACGTTGTTGGTTACGTGTCCCACGCGGATATCGTCCACGGTGACAACGTAGGTCGCAGTGATGGTTGCAGTTTCGCCAACATCCAAGCCAGCGATGGTCACGGTGGTGCCGGAGACGGTGTACTCAGCGCCTTCCACCTTGGTGATGGTCACAGCACGGTTCTGGCCGTCCAGCATTTCCATGGTATCGATGACCTTCACGTTGGTGAAGGGCACGTTGCCGTTGTTGGTCACGGTGATGGTGTAGGTGATGACTTCATCC
>CAVEUM010000019.1:0-41793 GCA_963618735.1 bacterium
CCGAAGGTTTCCAAAGGGCGATCGGAAAGCCCTTTGGTCGCTCCGCAGAGCGAAATCTCTTCGCAGGAAAGCAAGCTCGTTGCACAAAACCAACATGTTTTTGCTTTATTCCGGAGGCTTTACAGTTGAGAGCCGAAGACTCCGCTCCCGACCCCTTCGTGTGTTTCTCACTTTGAAGAAGTACGTATCATCCCTCTAAAACAAAAATGCTCAGAGAGCTAGCCACATAAACTGTAGCAATCTCTCTGAGCAATCTCTTGTTTTTCCTAAACTTATTATGAAAGTTTAGGGAAGAAGGGAGAGCACGAGAGGGGAGGAAACGCTTTTCAAAGCGGTTTCTCCCCTCTCGCAAAATCATTATCTCTTAATGTCGTAGTTCATGTTCATCAGGTTCTTGATGGTCTGTACATCATCGATGATGTTGGCGTCGCCGTGAATGGTGTGCTTCAGCACGCTGCTGGCTACGGCGAAGTTCACCATATCCATGGGGCGGAAGTTGTGAATCATCGCGTAGATCAGGCCGCCGGCAAAGGCGTCGCCGCCGCCGACACGATCCAGAATATTGAAGGTGTACAGGCGGCTTTCAAAGGTGTGCCCTTCGTACCACATGAAGGCCTTCAAGCTGTTTTCACTGCCGGAATGCGCATAACGGACGTGCCGTCCAATGCACTTGAGGTTTGGATAGCGCTCCACAAAGGCCTGGAAAATCTCGTCCTGCTGTTCATAGGTGGGCTGGAGCGGCACACCGTCCTTCACATCGCCCTTGGAATGGTCACTTTCGTCTTTCCACAGGTGGTAAGGCTCAATGCCCAGCAGCACATCCACATAGGGCAGGCACAGGGTGCAGAAGTCACGCGCCTGTTCCCACGTCCACAGGGTGGAACGGAAGTTGCCGTCGAAGCTGACGGTCATGCCTTTTTCTTTGGCAACCTTCAGGCAGTCCAGCACCAGCTTGGCACAGTTCGGCCCAAGGGCGGGGGTGATGCCGCTCAAATGCAGCCAGTCGAAGCCAGTGAGCAGCTCGTCCAAATCCACCTTGGAAAAGTCGTACTCGGCCATGGCGGAATGCTTGCGGTCGTAAATCACCTTGCTGGCACGGATGCCGTAGCCTGTTTCCAGATAGTAGGTGCCCAGACGGTGGGAGGGCGTCTCCTCGGGGGAGGAAAGAATGACAGGCGTGCAGTGGACGTCGTTGGAGCGGAGCATGCGCACAGCACTCTTGCCCAGAGAATTGTTGGGCACAACCGAGAAGAATGTGCTGTCAACGCCCAGGTTCGCCAGAGCCAGGGCAATGTTGGCTTCGCTGCCGCCATAGCTCGCTTCAAAGTTCGTGGCTACACGAATTTTGTCGTAATTCGGCGGGGTGAGACGCAGCATGATTTCACCGATGGTGATGAATTTTTTGTTGGTATCAAGCTCCCGTAGCAGGGGATTTGAATGTTCCATGATTCTTCCTCCCTCAGAAATTCTCGCGGTCTTGCTATTATATCTATTCGCCGGGAAAACGTTACATCCTGCTAATGACAAGTCATTTTTTGAAGATAGAGAATAAACGTTCGCAAAACAATTGACAGATCATGGATTTTATGATAGCATGCAATTATACCAAAGATTGGGAGGGCGCGGCGCGTGGCGGAATATTCGGTAACCTTCGGGAAGTGCCTGGATCAGTGGATGACGATTCACGACATTTCCGTTGCAGAATTGGCAGAGCTCACTGGCACGAACAGCGGCACGACCATCTCGCGCCTTCGGAATGATCAGTGCTCGCTGAAGCGCTGCTGCGCCTTTTTTGAACAGCTGCTTGCCCTGAAGGATATCCCCATGTCCCCCCAGGAGGAGGCCAAGTTCCGCGCCGCCCTGAATGTGAATCGCATGCGTCTTGGAACGCTGAACCGGGATGAGGCACTCCATGATATTTTCTTTGCCACGCAGGGTGCCTCGACCAGCATCCTTTTGCAGCAGCTGAAGCCGATGCTTGAACCTGCACGGGAGATCCACATTCTGACCTTCCAGCGCGCCAGCACCTATCTTTTTCAGGATTTGCTGAGCCTTTTGAAGAACTTTGGCAACCGTATTCATATCCACTGCTGCCTGCATTCGGTGGAGAAGGGCGAATTCGCCCGTCTGCTGGCAGATGCAATGTCCCTGCTGGTGAATCCTCGCTGCACCATGGCCCTGCTGCCTGCACATACCAGCAGCCCCGGAGATTTGTCCATCCTTCGATGCCGCACGGAAGCCGGCTGGCAGGAATATCTGCTTCTGGCACAGCCGTCGAAGCAAATTCGCACGAAGGCATTGCCGGATAGCGGCCTGTATGACTTCTTCTATCAGGTGGCGGCGGATGCAACAGAGCTGAGCTACACGTATAACCTGCGGGATCAGCGGAGCTGCATCAGGCATCTGGAAGGAATGTACCAGATGGAGAAGGACGCGGAAAGTTTCCTTTTGCAGGAGGCCATACCCTTTCCTATGGTGCCTGTCGATGTACTGCACAATGCTTTCTGCATGGATCAGGGAATGAACGAAAACATCATGGAGCTTCGCCGCATCAGCTACCTGCGCACCAGCAACATGCAGTCCAAGGGGAAACCTGTCCATCTGCTCCTTTCGTGTAATGGTATGAAGCGCTTTATGGAGACGGGCGAACTGCGGCAGGGCTTGAGTCCTTTCCGCAGCCTCACTCGGGAGGAACGGGAAGCGACCCTGAAATTTTTTATTGAACAGGTAAGAAACAGCGAGAATATCGATTTCCATCTTTCACGGGATGAAAGTCTTTTCGCGGAAAGAAGCATCGCAGTTCATGCGGGACGCGGTGTGGTCATGATGGCTGCCAGCTTTAAGGGTGACACGCAGAGCGAGGCGTTCATACACGATGCAGCGCTTTCCCGCACCATTAGCCGCTATTTCTGCAAAGAGGTGATCCCGAACTGCGGCATGACGCAGCAGGAAAGCCTGGCGTATCTGATGAGCCTTCTGTGAGATACAAGAGAAAAACAATACGAAATGGTCAGAACGGGTTGACAGAAAAACGACAATTGAGTATAATGAGCCCATCCTGAAGGAAAGGGGAAAGCCAACATGAGCAAGAGCTACAGCATGATGTCTATGGAAATGTGCATGCGTCGCATGTGCATGCTTTGCTGTGTTCAGAACTCGATGGGCTTTCAGATAAACGGTTGAACCTAGCGGTTACGCTAAGTGCCGGCCGAATGATGAGGAGCTTCGTCGGGAAGCTCCTCATTTTTTATTCCTGACAGGATGAAAGGAGATCGTTCCATGAATCAGACTGAGCGGCGGCTGACCCGCTGCAACATTCTCAATGAGCGAATGTGACGCTTTCCATTGGTGATCCGCCGCAAACAGAACCATGAAACGACAAAATGAAGGAGAGAATCATAATGAAGAAGTTCCTTTCTCTGATCCTGGCTGCTGCTCTGACGCTGTCCTGCACCGCATTTGCCCTGGCTGATGGCATTACCATCGCTGTTCCGAACGACCCCACCAATGAAGGCCGCGCCCTGAAGCTGCTGGAAGCAAACGGCATCATTACCCTGAGCGAGGATGCAGGCATTACTGCCACCGCCGCTGATGTTGTAGAGAATCCCAAGAACATCACCTTCCAGGAAGTGGAAGCTGCCATGGTTCCCAACGTGCTGGCTGATGTGGATTACGCCATCATCAATAATAACTACGCCCTGGATGCCGGCCTGAATCCCGTGAACGACTCCCTGCTCATCGAAGATTCCAATTCTCCCTACAGCAACGTGCTGTGCGTGAAGGAAGGCAATGAGGAAGATCCTCGCACGAAGGCTCTGGTGGCTGCCCTGACCAGCCAGAAGGTTGCTGATTACATCAACGAGACCTTCGCCGGCGCTGCAATCTCCGTGGTGGAGAATCCTACCGATGGCTTTGATGCCGATGTGGACTACGCTGCCCTGGCCGGCACCACCATCACTGTGGCTGCTTCTCCTACGCCCCATGCCCTGATTCTGGCCGTTGCCAAGGAAATCCTGGCTGAGAAGGACATCACCCTGGAAATCATTGAGTACACCGATTACGTTCTTCCTAACACCTCTGTGGAAGACGGCGAAGTGTATGCCAACTATTTCGCTCACCTGCCTTATCAGGAAAACTTCAACGAAGAGAACGGCACCCACATTGTGTCTGTGGCTGCAATCCACGTTGAGCCCATGGGTCTGTATGCAGGCAAGCAGGCTGACCTGACCGCTCTGAAGGGCGAGTAATTTCCAATCAACGGATGCCACATCGACAGCCTTTTTCGTGGGACTGTCGGTGTGGCTTTCTGCGCGTAACGGAGGAGTTCCATGATTGAGCTGCGTAACCTGTCCAAAAGCTTCACAACGGCGAACGGCCCGGTGGATGCACTGAAGCATGTCAATTTGACGATTCATAATGGAGATATCTACGGCATTATCGGTATGTCTGGCGCCGGCAAAAGCACGCTGGTGCGCTGCATTAATCTGCTGGAAAGACCCACGGAAGGCTCCGTATTGGTGGACGGCAAGGATCTGGGCACCATGGACAAGAAGGAGCTGCGTGCGGTGCGCCGTCGGGTCACGATGATTTTTCAGGGATTCAATCTGCTGATGCAGCGGACGTGCCTGAAAAACGTGATGCTTCCCCTGCGCCTTGCGGGCGTGAAGAAGAAGGACGCGGAAGAGCGTGCCCTGAAGCTGCTGGAAATGGTGGGATTGCCGGATAAGGCAAACGCCTATCCTGCACAGCTCTCCGGCGGACAGCAACAGCGTGTGGCCATCGCCCGCGCACTGTCAACCGACCCGGATGTCCTTCTTTGCGACGAGGCTACCAGCGCACTCGACCCGAAAACGACCCACGCCATTCTGGAGCTGATTCGGGACATTAATGCGAAGATGGGCATCACCGTGATTATCATTACCCATCAGATGAGCGTTGTGCAGGAAATCTGCAGCCGTGTGGCAATCCTGGAAAACGGCACGGTGGTGGAAGAAGGCAACGTGGCCGAGGTGTTCTCGAATCCCAAGGCGCAGGCGACGCAGAACCTGGTCTACCCGGAAATGGCGCAGGGAAACATTTCTCCGGCGCCTGGCGGGCAGATTGTGCGGCTCATCTTCAACGGCGCCAACACGGTGAAGGAACCGCTGCTGGCACGCATGGCCATGGACGAGGGGATTGCTGCCAGCGTGCATACCGCGTCCGTTCGCGCAGTGGGGGACAAGACTTACGGCTACATGCTGCTTGAAATCCCAGGCGGGCCGGACGAATTGGCCAAGGCTGTGAAGTATTTGAAGGCTACACCGAATGTGAATGTCCAGGTCGAAGTGACCTACGCGGCCGAGGAAAAGGAGGCAGAAGCATGAATTTCGCCAATGCGTTTACCCCTGAGAAATTGCAGGAAGCATGGGAAATGTTCCTGTCCGATTTTCCGCAGGCATTGTGGGATACGGTGTATGTGACCTTTCTGGCAACGTTTTTCGCGATCGTGATTGGTCTGCCCCTGGGCATGCTGCTGGTGGCAGGGGATGCAAAGGGGATTCGTCCCATGCCGAAGCCGCTGATGAAATTCCTGAATATCGTCATCAATCTGTTGCGCTCGGTTCCGTTCCTAATTCTGATCGTGATGGTGATTCCGCTGACACGACTGATCATCGGCACATCGGTGGGCACGGTGGCTTCTATTGTGCCGCTCGTGGTGGCAGCCTTTCCTTTTGTGGCACGACTGGTGGAATCCAGCCTGCGGGAAGTGAATCCCAACATCATCGAAACTGCCCAGAGCATGGGTGCAACGCCGATGCAGATTATGCTGCACGTGCTTTTGCCGGAAAGCGTCCCGTCGCTGATCAATAATTTTACCCTGGCGATTACCACCATTATGGGCTATACGGCCATGAGCGGTGCCATCGGCGGCGGCGGCCTTGGCAAGATTGCCATCACCGTTGGCTACCAGCGGTATAAGTACGCTGTGCTGTACCTGGCTGTGATTGTGCTGGTTATTCTGACACAAATCCTCCAGTCCTTCGGCACGTGGCTGAGCCGCAAGTGCGATAAGCGACTGAAGCACTAATGAAATCAGGAAGGGACGATCCGCGCGGGTCGTCCTTTTTTTATGCGGCGAGGATTGCAATGGTCGACCATTCAGAGGAACATTTTATTGGTAGAAACTCACACAAAAACGAGCATAAATTTCGGATACAAAACCGTCAAAAAAGACAAAAAAGGGATTGAAATTTTTTTTGAGCTATGATAAAATGAAATGGTTCATGAAAGTGGGTTCGTGGGCGGCTGCATGCTCTACGGAGTGTGTTCCACAGATCCACATGAATACGTCTTCTGCATACGCTGTTCATCCGCACCTTCCAGAGGCGGACGAATGGTGTCGCCGTGCGCTTGCTTTCACCGAGCGCAGGCAAAGAGCATCGGGTATTTCCGGCCACTCCGGGGTGGGTTGCCCCTGAGAGGTACCGAAAGAGCCCAGGTTCTTTAAGGTCGAAAGAAACGACCAAGCAACATACGGAGGTGTTTTACACACATGGCACGCATTGCGGGCGTAGACCTGCCCAGAGAAAAGCGCGTGGAAATTGGCCTGACCTACATTTATGGCATCGGCCTGACCACTTCCCAGAAGATGCTCGCAGAGGTCGGTATTGATCCCGACACTCGCGTTAAGGATCTCTCCGAGAATGACATCAGCAAGCTGCGTGACTATATTGAGCATCACCTGAAGGTGGAGGGCGACCTCCGTCGTGAGGTGTCCCTGAACGTGAAGCGGTTGATGGAAATCGGCTGCTATCGTGGCGTTCGCCATCGTCGCGGACTGCCCGTTCGCGGTCAGAAGACCAAGACGAATGCTCGTACCCGCAAGGGTCCCAAGAAGACCATTGCCGGCAAGAAGAAGGCCACCAAGTAAGGATCGGTCTCACGCGACATTGACACCCACTAACAGTGGGTACGGAGGGATAAATCAATGGCACCTAAGCAAAAGCTTAAGAAGGTTTCGCGCAAGCGTCGCGAGCGTAAGCTCGTCGAGCGTGGCGCAGCCCATATCCGTTCTTCTTTCAATAACACCATCGTGACCATTACCGACACGCAGGGCAACGCTCTGTCCTGGGCATCTGCCGGTGGTCTGGGCTTCCGTGGAAGCAAGAAGTCTACGCCCTTCGCTGCGCAGACTGCTGCTGAAACCGCTGCCAAGGCCGCTATGGAATATGGCCTGAAGACGGTGGAAGTGTTCGTTAAGGGCCCCGGTTCCGGCCGTGAGGCTGCTATTCGCTCCCTGCAGGCAGCTGGCTTGGACGTGAGCATGATCAAGGACGTGACGCCCATTCCGCACAACGGTTGCCGTCCGCCCAAGCGCCGCCGCGTCTAAGGATTTGAAGGAGGACAACGTACAATGGCTATCAATAAGCAGCCGATCGCCCGCAAGTGCCGGAGC
Source organism: bacterium (assembly GCA_963618735.1). Lineage (GTDB taxonomy): Bacteria > Bacillota > Clostridia > Christensenellales > Aristaeellaceae > CAKUFA01. The sequence continues at coordinate 7,436 of CAVEUM010000019.1, forward strand.
TTCGACATTTCTCCGGCCGTTATGGGCTACAGCAATAAAAAGTCTAATCGGAACCCCGGCGGCAATCGTCGCAAGAAGGTGTCCGAATACGGCGCACAGCTGAAGGAAAAGCAGAAGGTTAAGTTTGTTTACGGCGTGCTGGAAAAGCAGTTCCATCGGTACTACCTGAAGGCCGCCAACATGAAGGGCGTTACCGGCGACAACATGCTCCAGCTGCTGGAGCTGCGCCTGGACAATGTGGTGTATCGCCTTGGCCTGGCCAAGACCCGCCGCATGGCTCGTCAGATCGTTGTGCACGGTCACATCCGTGTGAACGGCCAGAAGGTGGACATTCCTTCTTACTCCGTGAAGGTTGGCGACGTAATTACCCTGCGTCCCGTCTCTGCTGAGAAGGAAATGTTCAAGTCCCTGCGCGAGGGCACCACGGTGCTCACGCCCAAGTGGCTGACCTTCGACGCTCCCAACCTGACCGGTACGGTCAACGCCATGCCTGCACGTGAGGATATCGACCTCCAGCTGCAGGAGAACATGATCGTCGAGTTCTACTCCCGCTAAAATTAGAAAGATTAGGCGGGATCGCTTACGCCGCTTTGTGCGGGTGATACTCGCCGGTCTTTCTTCCAGGACCATTAGAGGAGGGTTAACGAAATGATCGTTTCAATCGAAAAAGCACGCATCGAGTGTGTAGAGGTTGGCCAGAACGGCTGCTACGGCAAGTTCGTTGTGGAACCCCTGGAGCGTGGCTTTGGTCACACGCTGGGCAACTCTCTCCGCCGTGTTCTGCTGTCCTCCCTCCCTGGCGTAGCGGTCTCTGCTGTGCACATTGAAGGTGTGCAGCACGAGTTCTCGACTGTTCCCGGCGTGAAAGAGGACGTGACTGAGATCATCCTCAACCTGAAGGGTCTGGCGGTAACCATGGTTCCCGACGGCCCGAAGACGGTGATGATCGATGCCCAGGGCCCCTGCGAAGTAACGGCGGGCTCCATTAAGGAAGATGACGAAATCGAGATTATCAATCCCGATATGCACATCGCAACCTTGAATGAGGATGCTCACCTGCAGATGCAGTTGACCCTTGATAAGGGCCGTGGCTATATCAGCGCTGACAAGAACAAGAACCCCAATATGCCTATCGGTATGATCCCTATGGACAGCATTTTCACCCCCATCAAGAAGGTGAATTATACTGTTGAGGATACCCGCGTAGGTCAGATTACCGACTATGACAAGCTGACGCTGGAGATTTGGACCAACGGCACCCTGAAGCCTGAAGAGGCAATCAGCGGCGCTGCCAAGATCCTCAGCGAGCACCTGAGCCTCTTCGTGAGCCTCACGGATCAGCCCATCCCGGTAAGCATGGTGCAGCCTGAGGACGATAAGAAGGAAAAGGTCCTCGAGATGACCATTGAGGAGTTGGATCTGTCGGTTCGTGCTTACAACTGCCTGAAGCGTGCTGGTATCAACAGCGTGGCTGAACTGGTACAGCGCAATCAGGAAGACATGATGAAGGTTCGCAACCTGGGCCGGAAGAGCCTGGAAGAAGTCGAGCAGAAGCTGGAAGCACTGGGACTCGGCCTGCGACCCAACGAAGAGTAAGACGGGGCGGAAGTGAGGATCGGAAGGTTGAAGCACTTCACCTTCTCCCTGCTGCCCGTGAAGGAGGAAATAACCCATGGCAAGCCAACGTAAGCTGGGTCGCACTGCGGATCAGCGCAAGGCACTGTTGCGCAACCAGGTGACCAACCTCATTTGGTATGGCCGTATTGAGACCACCGAAGCTAAGGCTAAGGAAGTTCGCCGCATTGCGGATCGGATGATCACCCTGGCCATTAAGGAATGTGACAACACTGTTGCCACCACCAAGGAGACCCACAACGACAAGGGTCAGACCATGACCATTGACGTTGTGAACGATGCTCCCTCCAAGCTGCATGCTCGCCGCCTGATGATGGCTTACCTGTACGATGTGCAGGAGCAGAAGCAGAGCGATGAGTCCAAGAAGGAGTACAAGGAGCGCACCAAGGACAACAAGCATCCTGTGGTGGAGAAGCTCTTCCGCGAAATCGGCCCCAAGTACAAGGCTCGCAACGCTGAGAAGAACTGCAACGGCGGCTATACCCGCATCTATAAGCTTGGACCCCGTCGCGGCGATGCTGCCGAGATGGTCGTTCTCGAGCTGGTGTAATTCATAAGAAACATACTCACACATCAAAGCAAATGCCGTGTCTCCCGCACAAGAGACACGGCTTTTTTTATACCCTTGGCAGAATAACGCGGCAGATAGAGAGCAGCTTTCCTGCGGAGCGGCACGCAAATTCGCGGCATAAACAAGTCCTTTCATGAAGGCGGGAGCCTATCATCGAAAGGGGCATTTTTATGAATTACAATAGCAAAATCACGGGCCGCATGATTAGTCAGATGCGCATGGAAAAAGGTATGTCGCAGGAGGTGCTTTCCGGTTTGGCAGGCATTGCAAGGAGTCACCTGGCCATGATTGAAACGGGACGAAAAAACGCCAATGTGGATACGCTTTGGCGCATTGCAAACGCGCTCGGGATGCCGCTGAGCGAACTCATTCGCTTGGTTGAAAACACGATGGAGCAGGAAAGCAAGTAAAAAATGCCGCATGGAGCAAGCAAAGGCTTCATGCGGCATCTCTTATCAAGCGAATGAATGATTGAACGATTGATTACACAGCACCCTGTGCCATCATGGCGTCAGCAACCTTCAGGAAGCCGGCGATGTTGGCACCGGCAACGTAGTCGCCCTCGGTGGCGTATTCCTTTGCGGCTTCGTCCACCTTGTGGAAAATGCCAACCATGATGTCCTTCAGCTTGGCATCCACTTCTTCAAAGCTCCAGCTGAGACGCATGCTGTTCTGGCTCATTTCGAGAGCGGAAACGGCCACGCCGCCGGCATTGGCAGCCTTTGCGGGGGCAAAGAGCACCTTAGCCTTCTGGAAAGCAGCAGTTGCTTCCAGGGTGGAAGGCATGTTTGCGCCTTCGCCAACGGCCTCAACACCATTGGCAATCAGTGCCTTGGCACTCTCTTCATTAATTTCGTTCTGGGTCGCGCAGGGCAGAGCAATCTGGCAGGGGATGGTCCAAATGCCGGAGCAGCCCTCGGTATAAGTGGCAGTGGGCACAGACTTGACGTATTCGCGGATGCGCTTGCGCTCCACTTCCTTCAGCTGCTTGATGACAGCAAGGTTCACGCCGTTGGGATCATAGATGTAGCCGTTGGAGTCGCTCATGGCAACCACCTTGGCGCCCATTTCAGTGATCTTCTGAGCGGCATAGATGGCCACGTTGCCGCTGCCGGAAACGACCACCGTCTTGCCAGCTACGGACTTGCCATTGGCCTCCAGCATTGCCTGGGTCAGATAGCACAGACCAAAGCCGGTAGCCTCTTTGCGAGCCAGCGAGCCGCCCCAGGTCAGACCCTTGCCGGTCAGCACACCTTCATACAGGCCGGTGATGCGCTTGTACTGGCCGTACAGGTAGCCGATTTCGCGGGCACCAACGCCAATATCACCAGCGGGAACGTCCACGTCCTTGCCCACATGACGATACAGCTCGGTCATGAAGCTCTGGCAGAAGCGCTGCACTTCGTTGTCGCTCTTGCCCTTGGGGTCAAAGTCGCTGCCGCCCTTGCCGCCGCCGATGGGCAGGCCGGTCAGGCTGTTCTTCAGAATCTGTTCCAGACCCAGAAACTTGATGATGGACAGGTTCACGCTGGGATGCAGACGCAGGCCGCCCTTGTACGGGCCGATGGCGCTGTTGAACTGCACACGATAGCCGCGGTTCACCTGCACCTGACCATTGTCGTCCATCCACGGCACGCGGAACATAATCACGCGCTCAGGCTCCACGTAGCGCTCCAGCAGACCAGCCTTCTCGTACTCGGGATGGCGGTCAACCACGGGCTTCAGGGTGGTCAGAATCTCGGTTGCTGCCTGAATGAACTCAGGTTCATGGGCATTACGGGCTTTCAGGTCATCCAGCACTCGCTGTGCATAGTCACTCATATAAAATTTCTCCTTTCTGATGCGCCGGGGGAAGCAACGCTCCCGTGGGCTTTGACGTCTTTGGCAAAGCATCAGTACCACGCTATTGTACATGCAAGTGGAATGAATATGCAATAGGGAAGGCTGGCTTTCTTATGTTTTTCTTTTGAAATTCGCCGATTTTCACCGTGTGTGGTTGCGTTTCCGACCATTTTCCTCTATAATGAAACCATGTTAACAACCGAGGAGGAACGACCTATGTCTGCCGTCCATGAACATTTGCTTGCCAATGGAATGACCGTACTCTGCTGCCCCCAGACCCATCTGCATTCGATGCAGTTTGGCTTGTATTTCAAGGGCGGAGCACTGTACGAAAACAAGCAGAACCAGGGCATCAGCCATTTGCTGGAGCACCTGTGTTTCCGCTCCCTTGGTGGATTGGATGCAGGAAAGATGAATACCCTGTGGGATCGCATGGGCACAGAAATGGACGGCTCCACCTATCCGGAGGCGGTTGTGTTCCGCATGAAGATTCTGCCGAAATTCTTTGACAGCGCACTGGATATGTTCCTGCGCTTCTTTGCCGATGTGCCGTGGACAGCGGAGCAGATTGCGGCGGAAAAGCAGGTCGTGATTCGGCAGATTGAGCAGGACGAGTGCGACTTCGAGGAAGAAGTGAACCGCCGCTGGCGCAGAACCTCAGAGGGCGTCTATCCGCTGATGGGAACGGCGGAAGGCATCACCAATATGTCGGAAGCAACGATTCGCCAGTGGCAAAAGATGATTTTCCAGCCTCAGAATGCCTGCCTGTGCCTGTCGGGCAATTTCTCCCCGGCCATGGAGGATGCGGTGGTTCAGTCCTTTGAGGAATTGCAGAATCAGACGGATGAAGTGCCCTTCGAGCAGCCTACGCCCATGAATATGTGCATGCGGGATTCCAATTCCGACTACGTGGCGGATGAAGAGGGCGGTCAGGCAAAGGTTCATCTGGCCTTTGACATGAATGAGGATCACGTTTTCCCGCTGGCTGGCGAGGTGCTGAACGCGATTACGGGCTCGGATAATGATTCCCTGCTGTTTCAGACCCTTCGGGAAGAGCAGGCTTTGGTGGCAGAAATTGATTCCTCCATTGAGGAATTGGGCGTGTTTCGGCGCCTGGTTATTCGCTATGATGTGCGGCAGGAATACCTGGTGGAAAGCCTGCGCAAAATCTTTACTTTGCTGAACAGGCTGAAGATGTACGTCAAGCCTGTGCGCCTCGATGAAACACGGATGCAGTTTACCCAGAACCTCGTTTTCTATCGGGACGAGGTGGATGAAATGAATGAACTGATGGGCTGGAGCTGCCTGGCAGAGGATTTGTCCCGCTGTGATTTAGAAGCTTCGGCACAGATGTATGATGACCTGACTTGTGAAGACCTGCTGGATGCGGCACAATCGGTTTTCCGTCCGGAAAATCTGGTGATTTCCATTCAGCGGGATCCGGAGCAGACGCCGAAGAACCTGAAACCTCTGTTGGCGGAGCTTCGCAATATGCTGGCGTAATGCAAATGAAAGGAACAGGACATGCCCGAAGCGTATTATGAGATTATCTCCTTAGGCGCGCGGTACTGGTTTATACTGCTGGGCGTGTTGATTGTGCTGCGATCTTTTCTTTGGCTCAAGAAGGATCGGCGGGAAAAGCATCGTCGATTGAGGCAGCTCCCGGATGCGGGCACCATTGGCGAAATGGTGGTGCTGGAGGGCAATGAGGAATTGCCGCAGGGTGCTACCATCCCTGTGCCGTGGGAGGGCGTCATGGGCTTTGTGCGCGGGTGTGATATGATTGTCCCCGTGGCAGGCGTGGCGTCAAGGCACTGCGATGTTTTTTTTCAGAATGGCGTTGGTCTGCTCGTCTATCCCTGGCGCGGATGCACGGTGGAAATTGACGGCGAACTGGTGACAAATCGGAAAACGGCCAGGGCCAATCCCATGCATCACGGCTCATGCCTGAAAATTGGAGAGGCGACCCTTCGTCTGCGGGTCTTTATGGGGCTGGAAACGGATCGTCCTGCCATGATGCAGGCGGATGAGGAACCGATGGCGGAGACGCCGCAGGAAGACAATGCGGTGTATGATCAAGCGTCGGCAATGTGGCAGCAGCCTTACCAGCCAAGCGAGCCATACAATGGCTATCCCAACGGCTATGCACCTAATTCTTACCAAACGGCGTTCCATCAGCAGGAAACGCCCTATGCGCCTAATCCTTATGCGAATGTCGGCAATGCGGGAATGAACGCTTCTCAGGGGTCGGCATGGGATGCGCCGTATTCAAATCAGCCGACGAATGACGCCGCTCCCGTGTACGAACCCTATCAGGACGAAGAAGCGGAGCAGAATCCGCCCAAAAGGCGTTTGCTGAGAAGGAGGGATCGTCATGCGTAATCGCTTGCGGTATGATCCCGGCAAACGGCTGGCGCAGGTGGTCATGCTGTTCTTCTTCAGCGCGTTTCTCCTGCTGGGACTCAAGGATTTTGCCTGGCAGGCGTTTGCACTGGCTGTGGGCGTCCCTGCCATGATTTCGGTGGGTACCAATCTGCTGAGTCGATTGTTCCCGACCGATAAATTGCTGCTTTCTCTGACCAATTTCCTGTGCGCGTTGGGCGTGCTGGTGCTTTACTCCACCAACCCGGACTATGCGTATCAGCAGACGATTTATTACGGCGTAGGCTTAGGCGCCATGGTGGTGTGCATTTATCTGGTGCGTATCATCCGCGACTGGCACATTCCTGTGCTGTTGATGATCCCTGTTTCACTGGCCATGCTGGCACTGCCGCTGGTCATTGGCAAGGAGACGAACGGCGCCAAAAACTGGTTCTACATCGGCAGCCTGTCGGTTCAGCCCAGCGAGATTGTGAAGCTGAGCCTGCTACTGATTATCAGCTTCTACATGAGCCGACACAAGATGATTCCATGGCTCTTTTTCGCAGTCAGCTGCCTTGGTCTGCTGATGCTGCAGAAGGACCTTGGCACCGCGCTGATGTATTACGGCACAACGCTGATGCTCTTTTACGCGTCCTCCGGCAATGTGGCTCTGACAGGGCTTGGCCTGGCAGGCGGCGCGGGAGCGGCTGTGATGGGTTACCGGATGTTTGCTCACGTGAAAAAGCGTGTGGCGATTTGGCTGAATCCCTGGAGCGATTATGAAAATGCCGGATACCAGATTGTACAGGGTCTGATGGCTCTGGCCAGCGGCGGCGCCTTCGGATGCGGCCTGGGACTTGGGTCACCGACTACCATCCCTGTCTATCATACAGACTTTATTTTCGCGGTGATTTGCGAGCAGTTCGGCCTCATTTTCGGCCTGTGCGTGCTGGCCATGTACGTGGCGCTGATTTGGCGCGGAGCGACCATCGCTATGGCGGCTCGGCGGAGCTTTCACGGCCTGCTGGCCATGGGATGCACGGTGCTGATTGCCCTGCAGACCTTTACCATCATCGGCGGCGTGATTAAGCTGATTCCCTTGACGGGCGTGACCATGCCGTTTGTCAGCTACGGCGGCACTTCCCTGGTATCCAGCATGTGCCTGATTGGCCTGCTGCAGGGCGTTGCCAGCCTGAATGATGACGACCTGGACGAGGACACGGAGCTGGCCATGATGGGCGACGCGGAGGGCGAGCAATGAAGCAGCAACGACATCGATTTAAGATTCTGGCGCTGTTTCTCTTTGGAATGTTTCTTGTATTGTCGGTTTATGGCGGATACAGCGTGCTGACCTACGGGAATCGCTGGTTTTCTTCACGATGGAACCCGCGGGTTCGGTCACAGAAGGCGTCGGTGATTGCAGGGGACATTCTGGACGTGAACGGCGTTACCCTGGCTACTACGGTGGATGGTGAACGCGTCTATCAGGAGGATGAAGACGTTCGCCGTGCCGTGGTGCACCTAGTGGGGGATGACCAGGGACAGGTCTCCAATGGTGTGGAAACCTTCCAGACCAGCTACCTGTATGGCTTTCAGACATCCCTGCCGGAGATGATTGCTTCCCTTTTCAAAGGGGAAAACCGCAGGGGCGATAATGTGACCCTGACGGTGGATAGTCAGCTGTGCGCCGCCATTGTGGAATCTTTCAACAGCTATGAGAAAACCGCGGGAAAATACGGCGCGGCTGTGGTGATGAACTACAAAACGGGCGCTGTGCTGGCCATGACGAGCCTGCCGAACTTTGACCCGCAAAATATTACCGATGAAATATTGAATGATGCAGGTCAGCCCTTCTGGAACCGAGCGACCCAGTCTGTGTACGCTCCGGGCAGCTCCTTTAAGGTGATTACGACGGAGGCGGCGCTGACCAATATTGACAACATCCTGAATGTGGATATTCAGTGCACCGGCGGACTGGACGTGGACGGTCATGCAATCCGTGACTGGGGAAACGCCACCCATGGGAATCTGACGCTGAAGCAAGCCTTTACCAAGTCCTGCAACAATGCTTTTGCCCTGATGGCGCTGGACATGGGGGACGAAAAGCTGCGGAAGACAGCGGAGAATTTCGGCTTCAATGACAACTTCCTCTTCCGTGACCTGGTGGTGGAAAACAGTACGTATCCCACTACAAACCGCACCAATTTTGAAATTGCCTGGTCTGGTGCGGGACAATCGGCCATTGTGGCATCGCCAATGCATATGTGCATGGTGGCGGCGTCCATTGCCAATGGCGGCGTGATGATGGAACCTCGGCTTTTGCAGTCGGTGGACAGCTACAGCGGCGTCAATCGCATGAAATTTTCTTCTAATGTGTATCGCACTGCGCTGAGCAGCGAAGACGCGGACATCATCAAGGGCTTCATGCGCTCGGTTGTAACCTCTGGCACAGGCAGCCGCGCCGCAGTGGAGGGACTGACCATCTGCGGAAAAACGGGGTCTGCGGAATCCTCTATGAATGGGGAAAGCGTGACCCATGGCTGGTTTATCGGCTTCATTGACAGTGAGGACATGCCTTACGCGGTGGCGGTTCTGGTGGAATCCGTGAATGATGGCGATGGCGGCGGAAGCACGGCGGCACCCATTGCAGGGGACATTTTCCGCTACATCAAAAACATGAACGCAACGAGCGCGGCTACAGCAACAGATTTGCAGTAAGCCGAAACAGGCAAGGGAGACAGCATGAGGGGGCGAATCTCAATGAAGGTATGGTGGATGATTCTTGCGGCCATTGTGGCACTGGGGCTGTGCCTGCCGATGTTCATGCATACCAAGGAAGCACATCGAACCCTGCAAAGCTTGTGGTGGAAAGGATTGGGCACGACCTGCAGCCTGATTCTGGCTTTCGTGGGTGCCATGCTGTGGGGCGGCAATCGATGGCTGGCAGTGGCGGCGCTGGCACTATGCGTCATTGCGGATGTCATGCTGGGATTAAAATTCTACGTGGGCATGGGGCTTTTTCTTGGAGGACACCTGTGCTACATCGCGTGGTTCCTCTGCCGACAGAAAATCGGATGGGTGCAGGTCATTGCCTTCCTGGCACTGGCAATACTTGGCACCTTGCTGATTGTTCATCTTCGCCCGATATTGAAAGGACGGTTGCTGCCGTACTCCGTCTATGCAGGGGTGCTGATGGTGATGTGCGCCTGCGGCATTGGCTGCATCACGGGCGGAACGGCGGGCATCCTCACGGCATTTGGCGCGGTGTTGTTTGTCATCAGCGATGTTATGGTTTGCCGGGAAACATTGCAGAGTGTTTCAAGAGCATTTGACTGGTCTGCAATGGGCATTTATTATGCTGCGCAGCTTTGCCTGGGCGCGGCGGCACTGTGCCTGTGAAAATTGGACGCAACAAAAGAGGTGCTGTTTCGGATGAAGCAGCACCTCTTTGCTATGTTCTTTGAAAAGCTTTTTTACAGCACCTTGTTCAGGAAAGCCTGTGCACGCTCACTCTTGGGGGAGGAGAAGAACACCTCCGGCGGCGCGTCTTCGATGAGCTTACCGCCATCCAGGAAGCAGATGCGGTCGGACACTTCCCGTGCAAAGCCCATCTCGTGGGTTACCAGTACCATGGTGATGCCTGTGGTTGCCAGACGCTTGATAACGTCCAGCACCTCCTTCACCATTTCAGGGTCAAGGGCGGAGGTGGGCTCATCAAACAGCACCACTTCAGGCTCCATGGCCAGGGTACGGGCGATGGCTACACGCTGCTTTTGACCACCGGACAGGGTGCCGGGGTAGACATCCTGCTTTTCCAGCATGCCGACGCTGTCCAGCAGCTCCTTGGCCTTTGCGATGGCCTGCTCTTTGGGAACTTTCTTCACGGTCGTGGGGGCGTAAATCATGTTTTCCATGACCGTCTTGTGGGGGAACAGGTTGAAATGCTGGAACACCATGCCAATGCGCTGGCGCACCACGTTGGTGTCCATGAAATCGTTTTTGGTGATTTCCTTCATCAGGCGGCGGTATTCTGCACCTTCACGGGTGTGGAAGAGATCTTTCTCCTTCAGCAAATCCTTTCCCTTGATTTCCTGAATGGCGTCTTCATCGCTTATGCCGGAAGCAATCATGGATGCATAGGTTTTGCTGGCACGAATCACGTCAAAGTGCAGATAGGGGTCAGGCGGCGTGATGAGCTTGCCATCCACCCAGATTTCGCCGTAGGTGGGCTTCTCCAGCAGATTGATGGAGCGCAGGAGCGTAGACTTGCCGCCGCCGGAAGGGCCGATGATGGAAACAACCTCGCCATTTTGCACGGTGAGGCTGACGCCTTTCAGCACGTGCAGGGAACCAAAGTCCTTGTACAGTCCCTTAACCTCGATCACTCTTGTTCACCTTCTTTTCCAGCAGTTTGCCAAAGTAGGACAGGATCATCACGAGAATATAATAGAAAACCGCAATGGCAAAGAACGGCTCAAAAGCGCGATAGGTTGCCGCCTGAATCAATTGGCCTGTACGCAGCAAGTCCACCAGGCCGATGGACGCAATCAGGGTTGTGTTCTTGAGCAGGCCGATGAACTCATTCACCAGGCTGGGCAAAACGCTCTTGATGGCCTGCGGAAGGATGATGTCCTTCATCATGGGCGTATAGGGGACGCCCAATGCCATGGCAGCCTCGTACTGGCCGCGGTCAATGGCGTTGATACCGCCGCGCATGCTTTCGGAAATGTAAGCGGCGCTGTTCATGGCAAACACGATGGTACCTGCGGAGAATGCCGTGAACTTCAGCCCCGTTACCAGCGGGATGCCAAAGTACATCATGAACACCTGCACCAACATAGGCACACCGCGGAAAATGGAGGTGTAGAAGGCGGCAAACTTTTGCAGAATCCGCACCTTGGAAATTTTGCACAGGGACAGAGGAATCGACAACACCAATGCCAATGCCAGCGAACAGAAGGTGACCTCCAGTGTCACCAGCAGAGCGCTGCCGAACATGGGAATATACTTAATCAGAATGCTGAAATCAAGCTGCACGGCAAGGCCTCCTTTCGAAAAATACAAATCATGATAACGCCGAAATGCTGCCGAGGTGTTACGCCTCGGCAGCGCAGACTTACCAGATACCCTGGGTGGCGTTGGAGGGCTTGCAGGCCCTTCAACTTTAGATCGGCTTTCAGCGACATGTGCGGTGAAAGCCGCAGCGATTTTGTTAGAAATCGCTTCCTTGCACGAACGAATGGCCGGGAGAACGGCTTGCCGTTCGACCAATGAGTGAGTGTGATTCTCGAAAAAGTGGCGATGCCGCTTTTTCGATGGCAAATGCTGCCGAGGTGTTACGCCTCGGCAGCGATGTATATCAGTGTCGTATCGGGATTATTTTGTCAGCACGATTAGTACAGCCACTTCTGGATCAGCTCAGCCATCTCGCCGGAATCGATCATTTCCTGCAGGGCGGTGTTGAAAACCTCGGTCAGCTCGCTGCCCTTGGGGAAAGCGATGTTGTAGATATCGGAGATGCCATCGTACTCCAGCACGAAGTACTTCAGCAGGGGAGTGCCATCATCTGCCAGCACGGTGTTAGCCAGCTTCTTGGAACCATTGATGGAGGTCATGCCGGCGGCCACGCCATCGCTCTGCTGAGCCACAGCCAGGCCCACAGCGGACTGACCCTGATAGGTCACCAGCGTAGCACCCTCGATGTTCTGAATGACCTGCTCCAGCGTTGCGCCCTGGGAGCAGCAGATGATCTTGCCCTTCAGGTCATCGTAGCAGGAAATTTCGGAATCCACGGGAACCACCACGCCGAAATCAGTTTCTGCATAAGTGATGGAGAAATCAACCACCTGCGCGCGTTCTTCCGTAGCGCTCATGCCGGAGATCACCAGATCCGCATTGCCCGTCTGCAGGGTGCCGATCAGGGAAGAGAAAGCCATGGGGGTAATGGTGAAGGTGAAGCCCAGCTTTTCAGACAGGGACTTCAGAATATCGATGTCCAGACCTTCATAGCCGCATTCCTCGGTTTCGGACACAGTCTCAAAATACATAAAGTCAGGGCTCATGGCAACGGTCAGATTCTTGCCTTCCAGGGGCTTCGCCTCGTCAGCAAAGGCAGCAGTGCAGCACACCAGAGAAAGCGCCATCACCAGCGCAAGCAATTTCTTCATCATGGGGAAAGACTCCTTTCAGCATTCAACATCTTTCTGTTTGGAACGTGAATAAATATAACATAATAATGGTAACGTGTCAAGCATTTTATGAATAAATATTTATATTTCCGCATACATTATTTTCTATCTATTGCATGCGGCGAATGAATATGATAAAATAATGCCATTGCCGCTATTATGAAGGAGGAAGTACCATGGCACAGCTCTGGGGTGGACGTTTCACCAAGGCAGCCGCCGCAACGGCCGCAGACTTTACGTCTTCTATTACCTTTGATCATCGTTTTTATCATCAGGATATACAGGGGAGCATCGCCCACGTGACCATGCTGGCCAAGCAGGGTATTGTGACCGAGGCGGAGCGGGATCAGATTATTGACGGCCTCCACAGCGTAGAAGCGGACTTGGAGGCAGGCAAATTTACCTTTACCCCCGATCATTATGAAGATATTCATTCTCTGGTGGAAGCAGAGCTCATCCGCCGCGTGGGTGATGTGGGAAAGAAGCTGCATACCGGCCGCAGCCGCAATGATCAGTGCGTCACGGATATGAAGCTGTATACCATTGATGAGGCAAAGGAAATCCGCAAGGCACTGGTGCGCTGGATTCATGTGCTGGTGCATACCATGGATGCGCATATTTATACATTTATGCCCGGATTTACGCATATGCAAAAAGCGCAGCCTGTCACCCTGGCGCATCACCTGGGGGCTTATGTGGAAATGGCGATGCGGGATGTGAGCCGCATTGACGATATGATCCGCCGCGCCCATACCTGCCCCCTTGGCGCCGCCGCCCTTGCAGGCACAAGCTATCCGCTGGATCGTGCGTATACCGCTCAGCTGCTGGGCTTTGATGCACCTACGGAAAACAGCATGGACAGCGTGTCCGACCGTGATCACATCTGCGAGCTCCTCTTTACCATGAGTCTGATTTCCATGCACCTTTCCCGCTTCTGCGAAGAGGTGGTTATGTGGACCAGTGATGAATATCAATTCATGGTGATGGATGATCAGTGGAGCACGGGCAGCAGCATTATGCCGCAGAAGAAGAATTCGGACGTGGCAGAGCTAATCCGCGGCAAGACGGGGCGCGTCTATGGCGCCCTCATGGGCATTCTGACCATGCTTAAGGGACTGCCGCTGGCCTTCAACTCCGACATGCAGGAGGACAAGGAAGGCTTCTTTGACGCCATCGATACGGTCAAGGGCTGCCTGAATGCCGCATCCGGCATGCTGGAAACGGCCGCCTTCCGCCCGGACCGCATGCGTAAGAGCGCCGCCGGCGGCTTCACCAACGCGACGGACGTGGCAGATTATCTGGTGAAAAAGGGCATGGCCTTCCGTGATGCCCACGGCGTTGCGGGACATTTGGTGCTCCGCTGCCTGGAAGAAAACTGCGATCTGGATCATCTGCCCCTGAGCGAATATCAGCAGGCCTCGGAGCTGTTTGAACAGGATATTTACGATGCCATTTCCGTGGAGGCCTGTGTCAATGCCCGTCAGACCTACGGCGGCCCCGCACCTGATGTAATGAAGAAGACGCTGGAAAAATATCACGCCTGGCTGGATGCGGAAGAGAAATAACAAACCTTCCATGCCGAAAAAGAAAGTACGCAAACCCCTATTGTGATGATGGATGAACGATAACGTTCCATCTCCGCAGGGATTTGCGTACTTTTTCTATTCAGATGATCAATGCCCTATGGTCGGGTCAGGAACGTGCATCACACCAATTCCCTCAGCGCCATGATGTAGCCCTGAAAGCCAAAGCCAACGATCTGCCCGCGGCAGGCGGAAGCCGTCATGGAAACGTGGCGGAAGGACTCCCGCGCATGAATGTTGCTCATGTGCACCTCGATGGTGGGAATGGGCACGGAGGCGATGGCGTCGTGCAGTGCCACGGAGGTGTGGGTGTATCCGCCGGGATTGAAGACAATGCCGTCCAGTTGATCCAGATAGGCCTGCTGAATGGCATCAATCAGCGCGCCTTCGTGATTGGACTGGACAAAGCGAACCTCGCATCCCAGCTTGTCTGCTTCAGATTGAATCAGCGCCATCAGGTCATCAAAGGTCTGAGCACCGTAGACGCTTTTTTCTCTGAGACCTGTGAAATTGATGTTGGGACCGTTCAAAATCAGAATCTTCTTCATAGCAGCTTCATCTCCTCAATATCGCGCATCACCAGGGAGGTCAGGTCTTCAGGCAGGTCACGCTTCAGCCAGAAACGCTCTGCCACCACGGCCTGTGCCACCAGCATGTACAGCCCCGTGCAGCTTGGGACGTTCGCGGCCTTCGCGGCAAGCGTCAGGCGGGTTTCGGGGGGATTGTAAATCACATCAGCCACGCCAAGGGCTTTGGGAAGCATGGCGGACAGCGCCGAATCATCCACAGGGCAGCCGTCTGTATTCGGCCACATGCCCGCAGGCGTGCAGTTGATGAGATAACCGGAAAATTCCTCGGCCAACTGCTCATAGCTGATGACGCCGTCCCTGGGCGTGCGGGAAACCAGCGTGACGCTGGACGCACCCTCCCCGTGCAGCGCGGCGACAACCGCTTTGGAAGCACCGCCTGTGCCAAGCACATAACAGGGCTTGCCCGCAACATGCATCCCGTGATGGCGAAGCATAGCCGCAAAGCCCGGAGCGTCCGTGTTGTGGCCAATTCGTTGAGCGCACTCCACCGTGTTGACTGCACCGATGCTTTCCGCCGCGTGATCAAGCTCTGCCAGCATGGGAATAATGTCCTGCTTGTAGGGGATGGTGATGTTGAATCCATCCAGCTCCTGAAAAAGTTCGGCAACCCGCGCCGCCAGCTCTTCCCGTGGAATTTCAATCAGCCGATAATCTGCTTCCAGGTTCAGGCGGGCATAAATCGCCTGATGAATGGGGACAGACAGGCTGTGCCCCAGATGTTCACCGATTAATCCGAAATGAAGCAAGAAATCACCTCCGCGTTTGTGAGTATCATTCGATTCGGGACGGGCAGATTCCTGCAAAGGAAAGTCACATCTGCGAGCACGGCACCTGTTTTGTCTACCCCGAAGGAATGCAAGGCAACCCGTGCGGACATTGAGAAGCACGCTATGGAAAATGTGACCCGATGGAAGCAGAGCAGATAAAACAGAAGAAAGACTTGCTTCTCCTTCTTCACTGTGCTATGCTTCATGGAAAGCAAGAAAAGCGGAGGGGATTCAGTTATGTTCAGACCGGTTCGCAGAAAGAAAAATGAAATGGATTTGGAAAACGCGCGCAAGCTCCTTCATGAGGAACGCCGCGGTGTATTGGCCGTTCATGGTGATGATGGATACCCTTATGCCGTTCCTGTGAATTATTACTATGATGAGGATACGCAGAAGATCTACTTCCATGGCGCCAAAATGGGTCACAAGGTGGATGCCATCACGGCATGTGATAAGGTTTGCTTCACCGTGTATGGCCATGAAACCATCAAGACGGATGCCTGGGCGCCGTATCTGCAAAGCACGGTGGTGTTCGGCAGATGCCATATGATCGGCGATCACGCGGAGGCTATGAAGCAGCTGAAGCGGATGGCGCTGAAGTATTACCCCACGGAAGCATTGGTCGATGAAGAAATCGCGAAGGCTGAAAAGGCTGTGCAGATGTTTGAAATCACCATTGAGCACATGAGCGGCAAGGAAGTACAGGAACGGTAAAACACAATTTCACCCAAAGAAATTTGGAAAGAGCGATCCTTTGCGGGTCGCTTTTTTGTGAAAAGCCAAAAAATAAGCCGCAGGAGAGCATGCTTCTGCGGCTTATTGGTGTGCAAAAATCGATTATTGACGGAGCAGGGAAACCACCATCTCCGTATGATCCGTGCAGGGGAACATATCCACCGGCACGGCGCGGGTCACCTGATATTGACCATCCTTGCAGAGGAACGCCAAATCCCGTGCCAGGGTGTCCGGGCCGCAGGATACATAGACGACTTTCCTGGGTGCCAGTGTCTTCACGGCGGTGAGGAAAGGAACATCGCTGCCGGAGCGGGGCGGATCCATGCAGACCACATCCGGCACATGACCTTCCTTAGCCATGCGGGTCATGAAGCGGCCTGCATCATCGCAGTAGAAGCTCGCGTTGCGGACGTTGTTCGTCTGGGCGTTGATGCGTGCGTCCTTTACAGCATCAGCATTCAGCTCAACACCGATGAGCCTGGACACGTGATCCGAGGCACACAGGCCGATGGTTCCTGTGCCGCAGTAGGCATCCAGCAGGGTTTCGCGGCCGGTGAGCTCCATCATCTCGATGGCGGTTTCATACAGCACCTCGGCCTGCTGGGCGTTCACTTGATAGAAGGAGCGGGGCGAGATGCGGAAACGTTTGCCGCACAGCTCATCCTCCATGTAGCCGTCGCCGTAGAGGACGCTTTCCCGATTGCCCAGCACCATGCTGGTCTGACGGCTGTTTTCATTGACCACGATGGTGGTGATTTCAGGATGCTTCTGCTTAAGCGCAGCCACAAATTCCTTCTTCCCGGGGAACTCCAGGGAAGTGGTGACCAGAACCACCATGATTTGTCCCGTGTGCTGCCCTGTACGGATGACAATATGCCGCAAAAATCCCCGATGGGTGTACTCATTGTAGATTTTCAGGCGAAAGCGGGGGAGCATTTCAACAATGCTGCGGATGATCCTGTCCGCCCGCTCATCCTCGATGAGGCAATGCTTCACGGGCACTACGTGATGGGTTCCGGCGGCATAAACGCCGGAAATGGGCAGGCCGCTTTTGTCCACGGCCAGCACGGCGTGCACCTTGTTGCGATAGTGCAAGGGGGACTCCATGCCGCGGATGGGCTCAACTGTGCAGAATGGGCGCAGAAGCTCCTCCATGCGGCGCTGCTTGACGCGCAGCTGTTCCTGATAGGGAAGCCTGGTCATCTGACATCCGCCGCAGCGGGCAGCTACAGGGCACTTGAAATAAATACTCATGATGGTTCCTCTGCTGATAGAAAATTCATGGATTGAATGAAGACAACGTGCCTGTTATCCCTTGATCTTTGCAAAAATCATGCGGCCGGCACTGGTTTGCAGAGAGGTTGTAACAATGACCGTAATGGTCTGTCCCACAAAGCTTCGGCCGCCATCAATGACGATCATGGTGCCGTCATCCCGATAGGCCACACCCTGGCCGACTTCCTTGCCTTCTTTGACGACCTGCACCGTCATTTCTTCTCCTGGAAGCACCGCAGGCTTCAGGGCGCTGGCCAGGTCATTCAGGTTCAGCACGCCAACCCCTGCCACCGCTGCCACCTTGTTCAAATTGTAATCTCCGGTGACAATCACGGCGTTCATCTGTTTGGCCAGGCGCAGAAGCTTGACGTCAACCTCCTGCGTGTCATCCCAGTCCGCAGCTTCTACCTGCAAGGAGATTTTCGGCTCGGACTGCATCTTCTTCAGAATGTCCAATCCGCGCCGACCACGGCCGCGGCGGAGATCATCCGTGGAATCTGCCACATGGCGCAATTCATCCAATACAAACTGCGGCACGACCAGCTTGCCTTCCACAAAGCCTGTGCGGCATACGTCAAGGATGCGCCCATCGATGATGACGGAGGTATCCAGCACCTTCGGCACGGCAAGCGCTGCACCGTCCTCCGCAGCATCGGCAGTGTCAGCATCGTCTACTGCATCGGCATTGCGATGCTTCCGACGGAAGCCGCCGTCCCGCGTGAACAGCGCCAGCACATCCTTGCCGCGCTTCCAGCCGATGGACCAGCCTGTTGCGCCCAGCACCACGTAGAGGATAGCGGTCAGCGCGGTGGTGAACATGCTCTGCCCAAGGAAACTGACCAGCTGCGACAGAAGCGCCGCAATGAGCAGCCCCAGCACCAAACCGAGGATGCAGCCCGTCATTTGAACAACCGACATCCTGTCCAGCCGCTGTTCCAATTCGTTGCCAAGATCGGCACATACCCTGATAATGGGCTTGCTCAGAAAGAAAAACACAATGGCGCAAGCGATACACGCGCCTACATAGCTCCAAATGATGGTGCCGACGGAAACCTGAATTTCCGGATTGTTGATTCCGTAAAGTCTCAATGCCACGGCCGCCAGCACAGCACCGATTCCTGCCCCCAGCACAGTAATCAGTGCACGCAATAGCCGCTGCACAACCTTTGATCGCATTCTGTTATTGTCCGTCCCTTCCTGCCCGAAAAAATGGGCGCTGATGAGTGCAAATGAATGAAAATGAATGATGAGAAACAAATGATGACGAATGAATCCTTTGAAATCCTGATCAAAATAGTACGCTGAGTGCCTGCATCACCGTGTCCACACCGATGAGCTTTACACCCTCAGGGGCGGTGATGCGTTTCATGTTTTCCCTTGGCAGAAGAATGGTCGTAAAGCCCAGACGGACGCACTCGGCAATGCGGCGGTCACACTGGGGAATGGCACGAACCTCGCCGGCCAGACCGACCTCGCCCATGACGGCGACCTGCGCGCCCACGGCGTCATCCTTCAGGGAGGAAGCTACTGCCATGCACAGTGCCAGGTCAGCGGCAGGCTCACTAAGCTCCAGACCGCCTGCCACGTTGATGTACACATCCTGGTTGGAGGTTCTCTGTCCGCAGCGTTTTTCCAGCACGGCAAGCAACAGGGCGACACGTCCGCTATCTGCACCGCCGACAGTGCGGCGAGGCGTTCCGAAATAGCTGGGAGCCGCCAGCGCCTGCACATCGCACAGCAAAGGACGGGAGCCTTCCAATCCGCAGAAGACCACCGAACCGGAGGCACCCTTTGCGCGGTGGCTCAGCAGCTGTTCGCTGGGATTGGGAACAACCTGCATGCCCTGCTGGGTCATCTGGAACACACCGAGCTCATTCACGGAGCCAAAGCGGTTCTTCACGGCGCGAAGGAGACGGTATTCCTGCTGACGATCGCCCTCGAAGTACAGCACCACGTCAACCATGTGCTCCAGCATGCGGGGGCCTGCAATGGCACCTTCTTTGGTGACGTGACCCACCAGGAAAATGGCGGTGCCGGTTTCCTTGCACAGACGCATGATCAGGCTGGTACATTCCCGAATCTGGCTGACACTGCCGGGGGCAGAGGCCATTTCCGGCCGATACATGGTCTGGATGGAGTCCACCACAGCAACATCCGGCGCAAGCTTCAGCAGCTTTTCTTCCACACCGTCCAGGGCATTTTCTGCCAGAACGTAAAGATTTGGCACATCAATGCCCAATCTTCGGGCGCGGAGCTTAATCTGCTTGGCAGATTCCTCACCGCTGATGTACAGCACCTTCTTGCCATCACGGCAGAGATTGGCACACACCTGCAGCAGCAGGGTGGATTTGCCGATGCCCGGGTCACCGCCGATGAGCATCAGTCCGCCTTCTACGATGCCGCCGCCAAGAACACGATCCAGTTCGCTGATTCCTGTGGAGGTGCGTGCTACCGCGTCTTCCGGAATATCCTTGAGCAGAAGCGCTGTGGCACCCGTGCCGCCTCGCTGCTTGGCGGCCTTCTGGGGAGCTGCCTTCATCGCGGGGGCTGCAATGGTTTCCTCCATGGTATTCCACGCGCCGCAGGCAGGGCAACGTCCCACCCAGCGTGAGGTTTCATACCCGCAGGAAGTGCAGGCAAAGCAGGTCTTTTCTTTGGGCATGGGCTTGTCTTCCTTTCACATTTTCCATCGGACAAGAGGTACTATAGCATATTTTTCACCGCGGGAAAAGCAGCAAATTTTCTCCTGCGTTTCCGCGAGAGATGCATTCCATTATAACACCGATGAAATGAAGACGCAAATCTGCCCTGTGCTTGCGCTTCGCACGGTAAAATGGTACAATTTCATTGAGGTGAATACATTGGCATTGCAGATTGTACTGGTAAACCCTGAAATTCCGCAGAACACGGGAAACATTGCCCGCAGCTGCGCGGCCACCGGCGCCACCCTGCACCTGATTGAGCCGCTGGGCTTTTCCCTGAGCGATAAATACCTGAAGCGCGCAGGACTTGATTATTGGAACCTGATGACCTATCACGTTTATCCCAGCATGGAGGATTTCCTGCTCAAGCATCCAAACGCCCGCATGCATTTTGCCAGCACCAAGGCGCCGAGGAGCTACAGTGAGGTCGCCTATGAGGATGATGACTTTCTGGTTTTCGGCTGTGAAACCCGCGGATTGCCGGAAAATCTGCTTGAAAAGGTGTATGACCGCTGCATCCGCATTCCCATGCGTCCTGAAGCACGGAGTTTGAACCTTTCCAACTCGGTGGCCATTGTGCTTTACGAGGCGCTTCGGCAGCTGAATTTCCCGGGTCTCAGCGCAGAAGGCAAGCTGACGGGACGGGAAGAAAAGGATGCTCCCTGGTTGGATTACGTGTAATTCGGAGGCACAAGCATGGCATACTTTACCCATAACGATCAGGACGACACCCGGCACGAGCGCAAGTTTTATCAGCCTGTGCAGGACGACTGGGCGGACGAAACGCAGAACGATTATGACGACGCCATGGATGATGACGGCGTTTTGCCGGAAGAAATCTATGATGATGACCCGGACGATGATGACTACGATGAAGAAATGAGCGAGGAAGAAAGAAAAACCCAGCGAAATGGACGCTTCCGTGTTGCCGCCGGCGTATTTGATTTTTTCAGCGTGATTATCGGCACGGTGGTCATTCTGGTGCTGGTTGCGCTTCTGGTGAGCCTGGTTACCTGGCTTCAGTCGGACTTTGATCAAACCTTCACCCTGATTACTCGCACCATCGGCTGAAAGGGAGGCGACTGCCGTGGCTGAAATTACCTGGTCACTCTTTGATTACCAGGTTTCCGCCTGCGCCAGATGTTCGCTGTGCAGCGGCATCCGCCACAAGGTTCCCGGCCAGGGGGACGTGCACGCGCCGCTGATGCTCATTGGCGAAGGACCGGGACAGGTGGAGGATGAGCAGGGGCTGGCATTTGTCGGCCCCGCAGGGCAATTGCTGACCCGAATGCTGGCAGCCATTTCCTTGCCGCGGGATCGGGTATACATCTGCAATGTGGTGAAGTGCCGTCCGCCGAACAATCGTGTTCCAGCACCCGAGGAAGCCGCTGCCTGCATGATGCATCTGCGGATGCAGGTTGCCCTTGTGCGGCCAAAGGTCATTGTTCTGTTGGGGTCAACGGCCATCAGGTACACCCTTGGGGAGGATGTTCGCGTCACCCGCGACCGCGGCAAGTGGTACGAGCGCAACGGCGTGTGGATGATGCCTACCTTCCATCCGTCAGCACTTTTGCGGGATCCCATGAAGAAGCGTGATGCCTGGGAAGATATGCAGACCCTTCGGGATAAGCTTATGGAGATGTCCTTGTATCCTGACCTGTATGGAGGGGAAAATCATGCATGACCTGGAAGCACGATGCCTGCAAGCCGCTGCCGCACGATGGGAAGACAAGCGTGTTGTCTTTGGCGAAGGAAAAAGTGACCATCCTCAGGTGATGCTCATCGGTGAGGCACCTGGTGAGCAGGAAGCGCTGCAGGGACGTCCTTTTGTGGGCAAGGCGGGAAAAAATCTGGACGAATTTCTTTCTGTGCTGGCGTTGGAACGCTCCGACATCCGCATCAGCAACGTTGTCAAAATTCGTCCCACCAAGGAAAGCGCGAAGGGACGCCTGTCTAACCGTCCGCCGAACAAGGAGGAGCTGGCCTTCTTCACACCTTATCTGTACGAAGAAATTTTGCTGGTGCAGCCCAAAGTTCTTGTTACCCTGGGCAATACGGCACTGCATGCGCTGATGGGCAATCAAATCAACATCGGTGACTGCCATGGACAAATGTGCCGCGCCGCGGTGAGCGCCAATCAATTTTCTTCCGTCTTTCAGCTTTTCCCCTTGTATCATCCTGCATCGATTATTTACAACCGTGCGCTGACAAAAACGTATCAGGAGGATTTGGCGCGGCTGAAGGAAATACTTCGGGCGGAAACGTAAGGCACAGCCGTACGTCAGGAAAAAATCCGATCCGGCAGATCGCAGCAATGTATTGCCCGGGTCGGATTTTTCTTTTGCAGATTTCGCTCGAATCGTCTTATCTTGTATGCAGGAAAAGGCCTGACAAATGTGCAATTTACCCATGCAGACCAAGACAGCAAAACCATACGAATCCGCATCCGCCGAGGCTGAAGGACGCAAGGAGCAAACTTATGGACACAGAACAGTTATTGCAGCAAATCCAATTCATCCCCACAAAAGAAACGCTCGCCTGCGGGAAAAAAGAATTTCGGCACGCCATGAACCTTGGCCTGGCAGGGGAGAAGGACGGCCTGCCCATGCTGCCGGCGTATTTGTCCGTCGGAACAGGGTGCCGCGAGGGGGAAGCCCTGGTGCTGGACGCAGGCGGAACGAACCTTCGCACGGCGCATGTGCGGATGACCGCGTCGAAAGCGGAGATCCTTGAAAAGCGTGAGCGTCCGATGCCGGGAACCCAGGGCAGACTTTCGCGTGAGGAGTTCTTTCACCAGCTTTCGCAGGATGCGGCAAGCATGATGACCACTGCCATGCCCATTGGCTTCTGCTTCAGCTTCACGGCGGATATTCTCCCGGACGGCGACGCAAGGGTCATGTACCTGGATAAGGAGCTCTGCGTTGATGGCCTGGTGGGGCAGAAGGTGGCGCAGGGACTGCGTGAAGCGCTGCAAGCGTGGGGTACCCCTGCACCGACTTCCATCCGTGTGATGAACGACGCTGTGGCTGCCTTGCTGGGCGCTGCGGCAGGGCAAGCGGAAGCAGACGGCTGCATCGGCATGATTCTGGGGACGGGCTTTAATTGCTGCTATGGCGAAAGAAATAGCCGTGTGGTGAAGGCGCCGTCGCTTTTCGGCCAGGCAGGACGCAGTATTGTGAACATTGAGGCGGGCGCGTTTCAGGGCATGCCCGCAACGGAAGCTGATCTGCTGGTGCGTGCCCGCAGCATGGATCCTGATCAAAATTGGCTGGAGAAGATGCTCTCCGGCGCTTATCAGGGTCCGCTTTTGAGGGCGCTGCTGGAGCTCGCAGCCCGGCATGGCGGGTTGAAGCATGCACCCGACTTTGCACAGCTTACGCCAAAGGCTGCGGATATTTCAGCTATCGTGAATGGCAGGCATAGTCCGCTGGAAGACGCTTTTGCTCCCGAGGATCGGGGGACACTGCATGCCTTGTGCTACGCCATTGTGCGCCGCACGGCGATGCTGGCTTCCATGACCCTGCAGGCGATTGCGGAGGAAATCGGGACGTCACCGATTCTTCTGAGCGTGGAAGGCTCGACCTACTGGAAGAATCCGCTGCTGCAGCGCACGATGGCGGAGATGCTGGAAGGCTATTCCCTGCAAATGGTGCAGGCAGACGAAGCAAACATTCTCGGCGCCGCTGCGGCCGTGATGGGAAAGTAAACACACGCCTGACGTCAGTTGACCATCAAATGACAATTTCCACCAAGAGGGCATCTTCCATAAATCACAAACTTGTGCTACAATGAAGGCAGATGGAAAGGTGGATGAATCGTGGCAGAATATTTTCAGGAGTTCTTCTTGCGCGGAAACCGTGCACCAAGCTATATTCCGTCAATCGTGATTCAGATGCTGGCCATGGTGATACTGCTGGGAAAAACACCTGGGAAGAAGAAGGATTATGTGATTCTTCTGACGGACTGGGTGGTGAGCTGTGCACTCATTTTCATGCTGATTGCTGCGTACTATAGCCGATTCGGTACGTACAACATGGATTTCTACAGCATGATTGTGATGACCATCCTGTATGCCGTTTTCCGCAGCAAGAAACCGCCGCTGAGGCGCATTGTGATGGCATCCATGTTTCTGGGCTGCGCCATCAGCTCTTATCCGCTGTCTGCACCCTGGGGCGAACTGCTGCAGGGAATTGATCATACCTATTGGACATGGGCAAGCTATCTGACGCTTGCGGTGATGCTTACCATGACCACGGTGGAGGTCTGGTTCCTGAAGCGCTATACCCTGCCGGAGGAAAGCAGCATCCCTGTGCAGTACGCCGTTTTGCAGGTGATTGTTTCCCTGGCCATTGTGGTGATTGAATGCATCTACGGCATCGAGGGCCCCTACGGCGTGGAGGATAAGCCCATCTTCTACTTTAATGTGGTGGCGGCAACCGTGCTGTGGGCCATTGACCTATTGCTGTATTACATGCTGTTTAACATCAGCAAAAGCAACGATGAGAAAATTACCCTTCTCGGCACTCAGCATAAAATCCGCATGGAGCAGGAGAAGTATGAAGCGAATCGTGTTAATTATGAAGAGCTCCGCGCCATGCGCCACGAATTGAAGAATTACACCTGCTACGTGAAGGCTCTGCTGGATGCGGGCAGAACGGAGGAGCTTTCGGAATTTCTGGCGGAGACCATGGCGAGCAAAAGCACCATTCTTAACAGCTACGACAGCGGAAACTACATCGTGGATGTGATTCTGAATCACGAGATGACCGCGGCGAAGGAGCACGGCGTTTCCCTGGTTCCGCAAATTGTGGTGCCGCATCAATTGCCCTACAGTGATGAAGATTTGTGCAGCCTGCTGGCGAACCTTATTGACAACGGCATTGAAGCTGCTGCAGTGTCCGGGCAGGAGGCGCCGAAGGTTACGTTTGCCATGCGTCCCAAGCAGGAATATCTTTTCATTCATGAGGAGAATCCTGTCAGCACAGAAGTTCCCTCGGAACTCCGCCTGAGCCTGAAGACGACCAAGAAGAGTCATGAGCTTCACGGCTACGGCACGAAGGTCATCCGCAGAATTGTGGATAAATATCACGGCTCCATCAAGTATGCCATGCGGGACGGCGTATTCATCACAGATGTGATGCTGGAAATGCACAGGGAGGACGAGAAATGATTCGCTGGAATATCGCCATCTGTGATGATGAAAAAAGCGCACTGGGAATCCTTTCCGGCGCCATTGTCAGCTCGTTTAAGAATTACGACGTGGATGCAGTGGTGGAGACGTTTACCCGCCCCATCGAGCTGTTGGAGCGCATGAAAAATTGCACGTTTGATCTGCTTTTTCTGGATATCGAAATGCCGGGCATGAGCGGTCTTTCTTTGGCGGACAGGCTGCGCAGGGAAGGCAAGCTGCTGGACATCATTTTCATTTCCAATCGTGAGGATTTGATCTTTGACGCCCTGCGATTCAATCCGAAGGGGTTCATCCGCAAAAGCCGCTTCATTCAGGATACGGACAGCGTGATTAGGACGTACTTCGCCTACCGCAAGGAAGAGAATAACACCAAGACGTTGGTGATTAAGGACCAGGACCGGGTGACCTACGTTTCCATGGATTCCCTGATGTACATCGAAAGCGTGGGCAGAAAGCAGCTGGCGCACATTGTGGGCAAGGAGCAGACCATGGAGATGCACAAGCAAATGCAGCAGCTTGAGGAAGAATTGACGCCCTATGGCTTCCTGCGCGTGCACAAGGGATTCCTGACCAATTATCGCTTCATCCGAAAAATCGATGATACGGAAATTGTCCTGAAGAACGGAGAATCCATTCCCGTCAGCAGAAGGCGGCTGGGAGAAATCCGTGAGGCTTATATGGAGCTGATGCAAAATGAAGGCGCATTGTTGCTATAATTGTGCATGCTGAAGTGGTGATTTGGCGACCGTTTGTGACAAAACGGCCGCTTTTCTTTTGCCGTTTGTGACGAAAAAGAAACCGTTCATGCCTGAAAACAGCCATTTTGACGGCACAAACGCCGTTTGTGCGAGTTTGATTGAAAACGAATTTCCTCCAAATTATAATGATTTCCAAGATAAGCCCTGCTCCTCTTCCTGCAGAGGCGAGGCTAAAAAGAAGGAGGATTTTCGAACATGAAGCTCGGTAAGAAAATTCTGAGTTCAGCATGTGCGGCCGCGCTGCTCATGACCAGCGCTGTTGCACCGGTCAGCGCTGCATCCTATGATGCAAACGACTGCTATGCTGAAGGCTATGATGTCAGCGTGCAGATCGCCGCTGAAGGCGCTGTTCTGCTGAAGAACAAGGACAGCATTCTTCCTCTGGCAGAGGGCACCAAGGTGACCCTGCTGGGCGCAATGAGCTACAACTACGTCGAAGGCGGCACGGGTTCCGCCGGCGGCAAGGATGACCTGAACACGGTGATGATGTCTGATGCCTTCATTGAAGCAGGCCTGGACGTCAATGAAAATGCCTGGTACTGGCTGGAAGACACCTGCGGCGGCGAGCGCGGTGTTGCCAGCGCTGATCCTTCCGGAGCCGGTGACTGGACCAGCTACGAGAAGATTCACGAGTTCGCCCGTTCCGTTTATGAAGATGGCTCTGCGGACATCCTCACCGACGGCTACACCGATTACGCTATCGTGACCATCGCTCGTTCCGGCGCTGAAGGCGCTTCTCCTTCCATGGACTATGACGGCGATGGCTCCACCCTGACCGGCACCACCTACCTGGAGCTGGATCAGAACGAAAAGGACCTGCTGGCCTACTGCAAGGAAAACTTCGCACACACCATCGTGCTGGTGAACTCCGCTGCTTCTATGGAGCTGGGCTTCATCGACAGCGAAGAGTACAACGTTGATGCCTGCCTGTGGATCGGCCATCCCGGCGAGGCCGGCATCACCGGCGTTGGCACCATCCTGACCGGCCGCAGCAATCCCTCTGGCCGTCTGGTGGACACCTACGCATACGATATGACCACCAACCCCACCTACTACAACACCGACGACAACCGCTATGCGAATGCTGACGGTCAGACCTTCTATCAGTACGAAGAGGGCATCTACGTTGGCTATCGCTACTATGAGACGGCTGACGCTGTTGGATACTTCGACAGCGCTGACTTCACCTCCATCCAGTTCAAGAATGGTGCAGTTTCCGGCTACGACCAGGTTGTGCAGTTCCCCTTCGGCTATGGCCTGAGCTACACCACCTTCGCCAAGGAAGTAACCGCCAGCGACGTAACCCTGGCTGCCCATGGCACCAACAGCATCACCGTGAAGGTGACCAACACCGGTGACGTGGCCGGCAAGGAAGTTGTGCAGCTGTACATGGACGCTCCTTATCAGACCGATACCGAGAACTTCGGCATCAAGGGCCGCGGCCTGGAGAAGGCCAAGGTTGTGCTGGTTGGCTATGCCAAGACCAACACCCTGGAGCCCGGCGCTTCTGAAGAAGTGACCATCACCTTCGATACCGATAACCTGGCATCCTTCGACAACTTCGGTCAGGGCTGCTACGTGCTGGAGAACGGCGAATACAGCTTCAACGTTCAGGACAACGCACACCAGTGGGGCGATCGCGCTACCGCAACCGTGACGGCCACCCTGGATACCGCGCTGATCTACAATGAGAGCGGCGTGGGTGCCCGTTCTTCCGACAAGACCGTTGCCACCAATGCTATGGATGACGTCACCGCAGGCGACGGCAACATGGTGGATGGCTACCTGTCCCGCAGCGACATCGCAGGCGGCATGAAGCAGATCATGGCGCATCAGTCCGATGAGGAAGCCAACGAGACCGTGACCGACGCCATTGAGGCTGTTCTGGCTGCAAGCGATGATGAGTCTGTGGAGTACACCTTCGAGACCTATCGCAACGGCGTGAAGACCGAAATCACCGAAACCCTGTATGCTCATGGCTCTACCATGATGCCTTACGCTGAAACCACCCCCGACGGCATTGCTGCCGAATCCTTCGAGGATCCGACCTGGGATGCTGTGTACTACGTGGTGGAAGGCGAAACCACGGAAGCCGGCAACCCTGTTGTTGTGGATGAAGAACCCGCCTCCGGCAGCTATCACAAGCTGACTGCTGCTGACCTGGCTGGTGTTGACATCTACACGGATGAAGGCCTGGAGCTCTTCGACAAGCTGACCAACATGACCTCCATCGATGAGGCTGTTGAAGTCCAGGGTAACTCCGGCTGGTCCGTATCTGAGGTTGCTTCTGTTGAGAAGGCTAACCAGAAGGTTGTTGACGGCCCCGGCGAGCCTGGCAACGGCCAGTACAATGGCGGCACCTGGTTCCCCTGCGCTGTGATGATCGCTTCCACCTGGAACAACGAGCTGGCCAATGCTGAGGGCGTTGCTTACGGCCATCAGACCCGCCTGTTCGGCATCCATGCCTATGCTCCTGCTATGAACATCCATCGCAGCCCCTTCGGCGGCCGTAACTTCGAGTACTACTCCGAGGATGGCTTCATCTCCGGTCAGATCGGCGGCAACGCTGCTGCCGGCATCATGTCCACCGGTACCAACGTGTTCATCAAGCATGCTGCCCTGAACGACGGCGACACCAACCGCGGCGGCAACACCACCTGGGCCAACGAGCAGGCCATTCGTGAAATCTACATGGTGCCCTATGAGATCAGCGTCAAGGAATACAAGGTCAATGGCATCATGGGCTCTCTGAACCGTATTGGTATGACCTGGTTCCATTATGGCATGTATGTGACCATGATGCGTAACGAGTGGGGCTGGCAGGGCATGCTGATCACCGACGGTGACGGCGGCTCCGGCGACTGCTACAATCCTCCTATCGCCATGATGTCCATCCAGGGCAGCATGCTGGGTATCTCCAACTACGTGACCTCCCGCCAGAATGTGGCTGCTTACGGCGATCCCACCGAGACGGTGTATGGCCGCTACATGCTCCACAACATCATGCGGAATGCCCTGTATCAGTACTGCTCTACCCTGAACCTGGCTGACTAAGCATCCTTCGCTCCTTCCCTGCAAGGCGCGGGGAAGGAGCACCTTCCTGATTGAATGATATGAGGAGAATAGGCATATGAAAAAGCTCATTACTGCGGCTTTGTGCCTGATGCTGGCTCTGGCATGCGTGTGCATTGCATCCGCAGATACTCAGACGCTCCAGGCACCGTCCGATTTCAAGTTTGATCCCTCTACCGGCGCATACTCCTTCATGGCCAATGACGAGAACATGGGCTACTACTTCATTCGTTTCTACGAAGTGGAGAATGGCCAGATCACTGGTGAGTACATTTCCTCCTCCAAGCGTATCCGCGGCGGCAAGACCGGTGAAATCTCCGGCACCATCGACCTGAGCGATGTGGCATGGGGCGAATTCGCTGTGTCCCTGTGCTCCTTCGCTCCTGCCGGCACCGATTACGTGACGCCCGACCCCATCAACATTATGTGCCAGTTCGGCGTGGATCTGCCCCTGGAGCGTCCTGAAATGCTGGCCATGTACAGCGGCAACACCGTGCAGCTGGTGGTTGACTGGTGGACCCTGTGCGACTATCGCTACAACGAGTACCTGCCCATGATGAAGTTCACTTTCTACGCTGATGCCGAGTGCACCAACGAAGTGCTCAGCGACACTGTGGATCTGAAGGATCTGGCAGCCACCATGAGCAAGAACCCTCCAGGCATCATCATCATCTGGGGCTATCATGCTGAGGCTGCCAAGACGGCTGACGACCTGTTCCTCTACACGGCAGATGGCTACGATGCAAGCGCATCCAGCAGCAATGCCAATCCTTTTGCGGGCGGCGGCACGCTGAATCCTCTGTACTTCATCTATGACAACTATCAGTACACCCTGCCTGCCGGCACCTACTACGTGACCTGCCAGGCGATCTCCCGCGATGCCTACGTGAAGGATTCTCAGGTTTCCACCGTGCTGGAAATCACCCTGACCGATGACGAGCCTACCAGCGAGTTCTCTCAGGCGAAGACCGAGCTGTGGACCGATCCTCAGCAGATGGATATGCCTGGCGCCAACCCCGGCCAGCAGGCTGACCGCGTGGACTGCTGCCTGAATCAGCCGGTTTCCGGTGCCCTGGCGGACTAATTCAGACATTTCCTTTCCCTCCTCTTTCGCCGAGGGCAGCTGTGCATAACAGCTGCTCTCGGGATTTCGTCAAAGCGGCAAAGCCGCTTTGACGAGGATTGCACTCACTCATTGGTCGAACGGCAGGCCGTTCTCCCGGCCATTCGTTCGCGTAAGGAAGCGATTTCTGATGAAATCGCTGCGGCTTTCACCGCACATGTCGCTGAAAGCCGATCTAGCGTTGAAGGGCTTGCGAGCCCTCCAACACCACCCAAAGTTTGTTGATAGTCTCAGGGCAGCTGTGCATAACAGCTGCCCTCCTTCAGAATTGACCTCGTTTTAACCTCATCATGCACAACTGGGAGGATCAAACCATGACCGATGTAAAAGCAGCAAAGAAGCTTGCAAAGGCCGAAAAGAAGCGCGAGAAGCTGGAACGTGCGGCCAAGCGCCCGCTGAATCGTTTCTTTCACCATATTGACCGTGGAAGCACCACGGGCAGGGAGATTGGCTCTGGCCTTTTGATGTGTGTTCTTGCCGTATGCGGCATTTTCATGAACATGCAGCTGGTGACACAGCTGCTGGTTAACGGTTCTGCTACACAAGCGGCAGTGGCAGATATTGCGGCCAATGGTGAAGTCATTGCCCGGTACTATTTCCTGTCCATGATCGTTTCCTTCATTGCTACGTTGGCCATGGGTCTGATTGCCCGTCTGCCTCTGTGCCAGATTCCTGCCCTGGGGCTGTCCACGGTGCTGATTTCCACCCTGGGCATCGGCTCCGGCATGACGTATCAGAATCTGCTGGCGGTTTGCTTCGTGTCTGCCCTGATCTACACGGTAGTGATGGCAGTTCCGATGGTGCGCAAGGCGATCATGAAGGCAATTCCTCAGGGCGTGCGCCGTGCAGCCCCTGCGGCAGTGGGTCTCCTGCTCTGCTTCACCATGCTGCAGATGACGGGTCTGTTCCAGGCAGGCACCACGACCCTGACGGTGCAGGGTGTTAACTCCGCCGCCATCAACATGAAGAAGTGGACGGGTTTGCTGAACGATACCACCACCTCTTTCAGCCTGTTTGACTTCAGCACCTACAACGCCCTGGGCTACAAGGGTGATTCCTTTTATCCGTGGATCCAGTGCGCGATGATTGGCGCGGTGGCAGCGGTGGCAGCATTCTTCCTGCTGCGCAAAACGAAGCACCCCGTGGGTCATGCCCTGGTGCTGGGCACGGTGGCGTACTTCCTGGCCTATCTGGGCACGGTGGTTTTCTACTTCAGCAAAAACGGCGCTCTTCAGTACGAGATCGATTCCCTGTGGGGACGCCTGTGGATGGTCGGCAGCGAGGACGCACAGCATCTGCACCTGAGCTACATCCTGCAGAACATTTCCATTGGTCAGGTTCTGAAGGAAGGCTTTGATTTCACGGCCTGCACCGAGGCGGGCGGCAATGCAGCGCTGCTCTTTGTCAGCGGCGCGGCAACCTTCCTGCTGACGGGCATTGCCCAGACGGATGCCGTTGTGTGCGAAGGCAAGGACGACCCCGAGCAGGAAAAGCAGCTGGGTCTGGCGCTGATGTGCAACGCGGGTGCCAACATCATTGCTCCGCTGGCTGGCGTTTCTCCTGTGGCAACGAGCGTTTCCGGCGTTGCTGCCAAGCGTGACGGCGCACGTTCCGGCCTGAGCGCGGTGGTTGCTTCTCTGGGCATGCTGCTTTCCGCTTTCGTGTGGATCATCCCCTTCATCTTTGCTACCACCACCAGCTATGATCTTTCCTTCAACCTGTACGGTCACTATGGCGTCGTCCTTCAGCTGCTGACGGATTGCTCCTTCATTGTGGTGGATGCGGTCATGGCCGTGGTGGGTCTGGTGATGGTGATGAACGCCGTGAAGGGCGGCTTTGAGCGCACGGATGATCTGGCGGTGTTCGCCATTACTGCCGTTGGTGCTGTGATGACGAGCAACGTTGCTATCGGTGTTGCACTGGGAATGATCGCGCACGTGCTGACGAACCTGATCGGCCGCGCTGAGCGGAAGCTTTCCGTGGGCAATGTGATCGCGGCGGTTGCGGCTGCGGCTGTGCTGGTTGTGATGATCAAACTGTAATTCACAGGAGGAATCCGACATGAAACACGCAGAGTTGATCGGAAAAATGACACTTGAAGAGAAGTGTGCATTTCTTTCCGGCGCTGATGTATGGCACACCCGAGCCGTGGAGCATCTGAGCATCCCTGCCATTGCCCTTTCTGACGGCCCCAGCGGCTTGCGCAAGCAGGCGGGTGACGGCGATCATCTGGGACTCAATGCTTCCACCAAGGCAACGTGCATGCCTTCTTCCTCGGCGGTTGCCTGCAGCTGGAATGAGGAAGTCGCCCACAGCGTTGGCAGCGTCATCGGCCGTGAAGCGGCTGCGCAGGATGTGCAGGTTTTGCTCGGCCCGGGACTCAACACGAAGCGCAGCCCGCTCTGCGGAAGAAACTTTGAGTATTATTCCGAGGATCCGTATCTTTCCGGCAAGATGGCGGCGGCGTTTATCCGCGGCGTGCAGGAAAATGGCGTATCAGCCTGTGCAAAGCACTTCGCCGCCAACAGCCAGGAAATGCTGCGCATGTCCTCCAATAGCGTGATGGATGAGCGTACCCTCAGGGAAATGTACCTGACGAATTTCGAGATTGCCGTGAAGGAAGGCAAACCTAAGGCAATCATGACCAGCTATAACCAGCTCAACAGCGTGTACACGAATGAAAACACGCACTTGCTTCAGGAGATCCTTCGGGATGACTGGCACTTTGACGGTGCCGTCATTACGGACTGGGGCGGCGATAACGACTACACGGAAGGCGTTCGCGCAGGCTGCAACCTGGAGATGCCGGGCAGCGGCGATGACAGCGCTTTGCAGCTCATTGCTGCGGTTCGCGAAGGGAAAATAGAGGAATCTGCGGTGAACCAGCGGGTTGATGAGCTGCTCACCCTGGTGATGGAAACATCCGAGGCACGCGCGTCCCGCGAGATGGATTTCGAGTATCATCATTTCCTTGCGGAAAAGGCTGCGGAGGAATCCATCGTTCTGCTCAAGAATGAGGGAAACATTCTCCCGCTGGCGCAATGCTCGAAAATCGCGGTTATTGGCGATTTTGCGGATCATCCCCGCTTCCAGGGCGCAGGCAGCAGCATGGTAAACGCTGCCAAAGAAGAAAAGCTGCTTGATCTTCTGCCGGAGCACTTCAAGAATGTGGTGGGCTATGCACAGGGCTTCCAACGGCTGAATGCGGAAGATGAAAAGCTGGCAGCCCAGGCGGAAGAGCTGGCAAAGAAAGCGGAAATCGTCATCATGTACATCGGCCTGACGGAGGGCTACGAAACGGAAGGCCTTGACCGCACGCATCTGCACATCCCGGATAATCAGGTGGCACTGCTCAAAAGAATTCATCAGGTGAACCCGCATATCGTGGCTGTGGTCACCGCAGGCAGTGCTATTGAAATGCCGTGGATTGACCAGTGCGAGGCCATGGTGTGGACGGGTCTTGCCGGACAGGCCGCGGCGGCGGCAGTGCTTCGGGTGCTGTCGGGTGAAATCAATCCCAGCGGTAAGCTGACGGAAACTTTCCCCCTGCACTATGAGAAGACGCCCATCAGTCAGTATTACCCCGGCAAGGAGAAAAGCAGCGAATACCGCGAGGGAATCTATGTCGGCTACCGTTTCTACCAAACGGCCGAGCAGCCTGTGCTGTTCCCCTTCGGCTTCGGCCTGAGCTACACCGCCTTCCGCTACGCGAACCTTCAGGTGACAGACGGCAAGGCGGAGTTTGACCTGACCAATGCGGGGAAGTACGCGGGCGCCGAGGTCGCTCAGCTGTATGTGTCCCTGCCAAACGCGAAGATTTTCCGCCCCAAAATGGAGCTGAAGGGCTTTGCAAAGGTATCCCTGAAGCCAGGGGAAACCAAGCACGTGACCATTTCGCTGGACGACAAGGCCTTCCGCTACTTCAACGAAAAGACCAACCATTGGGAAGTTGAGGGCGGTGACTA
>CAVEUM010000020.1:0-37868 GCA_963618735.1 bacterium
GGCATGGAATGGTGGGTAGGCAGCGTCAGCAAGTCGTTCTGCGTATATGCAACATCCGCAGTGTGCAAGGCAGGCGAAACCAGGCCTTTGAGGAACATGGAGGCCATGAATCCCCACTGGCAGATCAGCGCCGGATCATTATAGGCATCGAAAATGTTCAGGATTTCATCTGCAGGTTGATCATCCCATTTTTCAGAGGTATGGTGATTATACAGGATCAAGCCATCCCAGTCATTCAGGCAGGCATATGCCACAGTATGCACAAAGGAAGTGGAATGGAAAGGATGCAAGCCATAATCGTTCCACTCACTGATCACGAAAGGCTTTCCGGACACAATGGCCACAGACGCCAGGCTCAATAGCGTGGTTCCCATGGAGCCTATGCCAAACTGCACGGTCAGCGGGTCGGTGGCCGCATACGCCACAGGCCCCGCAACACGGTAGGTATTGTCTTTGCATGGCAGCATGGGATGATTGAAGTAGGTATTGTTCTCCATCACATCTCCATCGATGTGCCCATAAACATCCGCAGCGCCGCAAACAAGGTTGCTGGTATTGATGGGAACCCTGACACCAAGCTCACGGAGATAGGTGTACATCATTCGGTAGAACTGGCGATTGGCCCGGATGCCAAACTCCATGAAATCCGCATACCGTGCAGGGCTTTCTTCCTGATGCCAGTCCGACATTGGATCGTTTTCCGGCTGGTAGAAGCTGCCGGGGATGACACGCACCGTGCCAACTGATGGATCTTCATCCTCACCCAGGGCGCAAACTCCGTCATAGGTCCACGCGTCCTGCAACGCTTCACTGGTGTGGTACTTATCCAGCAGAAATTGTCCAAATGCCTGACGTACCTCGGCCTGATAGGGCTTCATTTCCTCACGCCAGTCATTTTCCATGGATCCCTTGATGGCAGACTCCTCATTGTTGATTTGCACGGTCATCACAGCAGGATCGTCCTTCAGAGCAAGACCGGTATAAGGGTTAACATGGCACAGCAGCTCCTGCGCATACTCCTTCTGCAGTGCAATCAAGCGCTTGTTGTACATGGGATAGCGCTTCAGGCAGGTACCGGCATCACCAGGATAGTCCAGTTCATCCCCGGAAACGAAATGGCGCGCAACCACCAGGTCAATGTGCAGATAGATGCCTTTCTCCTTGAGCTTTGCGGCAAAATAATCGAACCGATCCAGTCCAACGGGGTTGAACTTTCGGCTGCTGCCTTTGTCATAATCCAAAAGGGGTGCTTCACGGCAGGAAGCCCATGAGCCCGGCTCATCGCTGATGGGCGCATCTGCAGCATGGAGACGGATAACATTGACACCCATGCTGGCAAAGCGTTCTGCAAGGCGGTCTGCAGTTTCGTGATCCGGTGTGTTGGAGCGTGCCGCCACATTGAAGCCTAGGAAGCGTGCACGGGTACCGTCCTCAAAATACAGATGTTCCCCTTTCACCTGCACGAAGCCATGCTTGCCAGCGGGAGCGTCCAGCAAATTTGAAAAATCCCACACGCCCACATTAGGCTCAGTCTTGTGAATTCTGATATGCTGATTCATCGTGGTGTTCCTTTCTGAACATTTATGCATGTTCGATGGTGGCGATTACTTCGTGCATCCTGCCATCATTCATCACAGGTAAGTGGTTACCTGCGACCGAATGCCCATCCATGGTAATCGCTACATGACCAGTTTCCAAATGATGCGGATTCAATATGACCATGTGATAATCAGCACCGCGGAAATGGCGGGTCATCTCCGCGCGATCCCATTCCGGCGGAAAACAGGGATTAAGCTGAAGTCCTTCATAGTCTCGTTTGACGCCGAGCATTCCTTCGTACAGCGCCATCATGGACCATGCAGATGTTCCGGTTGTCCATGACCAGTAGGACTTGCCGTAATACAGCGGATGGGTCGCATAGCAATTTGTAAACACATACGGTTCCGCGCCAGACTGGGCAGAGGGGTTCTTTTCGCTGTCGGGCATGATCTTTTTGAGCGTCCGCAGTGCCTCCCTGCCGCGTCCCAGCTTGCAATCCATGAGAATCTTGAAGCCTGTAGCGTGGCAGTACACACCGCCGTTTTCAAACAAGCCGGGCAACATGCCGGACATGCGGCCCGTGTTCGGTGTATAGTGCGAATAAGGCGGAAGATTCAGCGGGAATCCAAAATCATGTTCCATGCCATCAACAGCGTGCAGCAAGGAACTCATACGGTCAGCGGGTACCACATCACCCAAAACAGCCCAGGTCTGCGCATTCAGGTAAATCTTGCTGCCCTCGCTGTCCTTGGAGCCGATATTTTCTCCTTTGCTCAGGGCACGCATGTACCATTCGCCATCCCACGCGGCGTCATTGATCTGCTGAACCAGCATCATGCGTTCCTCATGCATTTTTTCCGCATCACTGTCAAGTCCCGCACGGCGCATCAGTGTTTCCAGCTCACGCAAGGCCAGGCAGGTTTGGTGCGACAGCATGACGGACTCCGCATCGGGATCAGTCGTCACATTCAGGGCATCATTCCAGTCAGCAAAGAACAGCTTCATCAAGCCGTGAGGTCCGCGATTGCCCAGCAGGCAACGGGCAGCAGCTATCAAATGCTCCAGTACAGTGGCACTGCCGCCATCCTGCCACTCAATCTGCTCATCAAGAATAGACAAGTCTCCTGTTTCTTTGACCAATTCACATACAGCCCAAATAATCCAGAAAGGCTGGTCGGAATATCGCGTATCATCATAAGGGTACCAGGTCAGCACACCATGACCGTCCTGAAACTGATGACGGAGACATTCCAAAATTTCTGACTGTGCCTTATCCTGACGATAGTTCAGCAGTGCTACCGCAATCTGCAGATTGTCACGCACGCCTTTTTTTCCGACAATGCAGCAGTCAATCTGCTTTTTCAGCCACCAGTTCATCACATTGTTGATTTTCGCATCCGGCGTTTTAGCTGAAAGTGCGGCGTACTTGTTCAGATTGTAATTCACGGCAGAAGTAAATTCATCGGGCAGGTGCTTCGCTTCACGGTAGATTTCGGTAACGCTTCGAGCTTCCTCCAGGGATTCGCTAACGCCCATCACGACTACGATTTGTTTTTCTTCACCAGGCTGCAAGGTCACTTTATGCTGCAACACACCGCCAAGAATGAACAGCGCTGCTGATGAGCAGGTGCAGTCTTTACCATGCGTAACCACCTCTGGGCGCTGGAACAACGCATAGGCAGAAGCATCCGGCTTAGTAATGGAACCGTGTGCACCGCAGAATGCTGCCAAATCGCCATCCCAGGCAAAGACAGGCGTATTGGAGGAAAGGAATGCGTTGTACCGCTTATGCGGCGCAAAAGGATGCGCCGACGCGGCGTATACACCGTTCAACTGCTGGTCGAAAGAGGTCTGCACGCAGCGATACATCTCGTAATACCGCGGATAAGAAAAGCCTTCCAGCTCAAAGGTTACCGCGGAAAACATGCTTAGATTGCGGGGATGGTCAGATTGATTCTTGAGGCAGACTGTCCAGACCTCATGAAAGCCATCCTGCGGTACATGGATGCGCCACGATGCATGAATGCCGCTGCATACAGAGGAAACCTGCGAAAATCCAATGCTGTGCTCGCAGCGGTAATCCTCCACAGGTGTATCCAAAGGCCCCTGGCCAATATTCCAGGCGGTGTTGGTTTCATCGTCACGGAGGTAGAGGTAGCGTGCATCATTGTTGGTAATCATGCACATGTCCGCTTTTTCGTTGATGTAGTAACTGCGTCCATGGCCAATTTGCGAAACCTGTGCACAGTAGCCATTTTCATTCCACAGATAATTGAACCAGTACCGCGGCGGCTTGGGGTCGAAGATGATACAGCTCTGACCATTGGGAGAAAATTCATACTTCATAAGCAGCCTCCTGAAAGTCATTTGTGATTTTGACATGAGCAGAGAAAAGAATACTGAGCCAATATGCTTTTCTCTGTTCATTTCAGCGCATAGGAATGCCCGGGGCAAGGGGGTATTGCCCTCTTCCCCCGGGCAGCATGGTTATGTTTCTGTTGCCAAGTTAGTTGCCCATGTAGCGATCGTAGATTTCCTGCTTAATGCGGGTGGATTCTTCAACACCGTAAGCATTCATCTGCTCCACATAGGCGGCATAGCTTTCTTCGGTCAACTCCTCAGTGCCCATGATAAACTTTACAACAAGGCTGTTCTGATAGTCGTAGTACATGTTGTAGTAGTTATTGAGCTCCGTTTCCTCGTCAGCCGTGCCAAGTGCATTGTTCGGATAGTCACAGGCGTAGCCATACTTGCACCATGCATCATTGGCATCCAGCCAGCACTGCTCGGTTGCCTCGTATTCGTACTTCTTCACGTTCAGGCCAGGCAAACGGTTGCCGCCCAGACCGGTCATCTCGATTTCACCGCTGGTGGTCTTGGGGTCGGCGACGAAATTGCCGTTCTCATCAAACCAGTACGTGCCGTTTTCCAGTCCCAAAGACTGATACAGCTCATTGGATGCTGCCAAATCGCCAGTGAAGCCGTAGGTCTTGATCATGGCGCCTTCTTCTGAGAAGAGGTAGTCAGCCCAGGTCATGAAGCGAATCAGATTTTCCTCGGAGCAGGCGGAGGTTACGCACCATGCGCCCGTGGTGGGCGTTACACCAGCGGTAGACACCATACCAAGCGCAGAGAAGCCGGTGGTCTGACCATTTTCCGTATCGACGGGAGCAGAAAGTGCGCGAATATCCATGTTCAGGCCATACTCAGGCATGGACATCTTATCAGCCAGCTGCCAATAGCCGCCAAAGAAGATGCCTGCAGCACCGCCGTAAGTCAGTGCCGTGTTGGGCTGGAAGAACAGGTCGTTGACGCGGGAAGCAAAGTCAGCGTAGATATAGCCCTTCTCATACCATTCTTTCATCTTCTTGAGGTAGTTGTAGAATTCAGGCGTGGTGGGGCCATAGGACACCTTGCCGTCAACAACCTGCCAGCCGCCGCTGCAGCCAAAGCCGCTTACCAGTTCGCTGGTGGGGAAGCTTCCCTGCCAGGGCAGAATCAATCCGGCAGTTTCAGTCATGCCGGAGGCGGCGAAATACTGGCTCATCAGCTCCAGCATATAGTCCCAGTCGGCAACCGTCGTAGGTTCGTCATTGCCGGAAGGGAAAGCAACATTGCCGCCCGTCATGGTTTCCAGAATATCATAGCGATACACCATGCCGCCCCAGTTGACGATGGGAGTGTCATCGCGCGCTTCGGTTGTGATGGCCAGGCAGTGACCGTCACTATCGTACATGGCGCGCTTCACTTCGATGTTTTCCGGATCGTTCAGGTAGGCGTAGTAGTTCGGCATGTAGGTCTGCAGATAGGGATCAAGGTCAATGATGACACCGTCTGCATACAACACAGCAGGGCTCTGGGTGCTGTACGAAATTTCAATCAGGTCGGTGTAGTCACCGCCGCCGAGCATCTGGTTGAAGCTTTCCGTTTCGCTGCCCACCGGCGGCTGCTGGAATTCAACCGTGAAGTTGAACTTGTCCATCAGGTATTCAACCACAGGACTCTGGTCCTTGGTCGCAAAGTAGCGATAGTCGTCCATGGCAAGGAATGCAGTCATGGTACGATGCTCGCCGAGGTCATCAACGGACTCATCGGCCAACGCAGGGAAGACGGCTGTGATCATCATCATTGCCAGCACAAAGGAAAGAAGCTTCTTCATGGGGTCCTCCTTTATTGATTGATCATATTTTCATGGAATCGATTCCCGATTCCACAAGATCCAACATTTAACCTTTAACGCCACCCAGGGTAACGCCCTTCACAAAGTATTTCTGTGCGAAGGGATACGCAAGCAGAATCGGCAGTGTGCCAACAATGGAAACGCAGTACTTGACCAGATTGGAGGTCAGATCCGCCTTTGCTGCAGCATCGAGACCGGATGTAATCTTCGCGGTGTTGTTCTGCACCAGTACCTCACGCATGAACAGCTGCAGCGGCCAGTCCTCGCGGGCACGGGGAAGATACACGGAAGCCGGATACCATGAGTTCCACTGCATAACCACCGAGAACATGATGACCACCGCAAGGCTGGGAAGAATCAGCGGCGTCAGGATGCGGAACAGGATGGTCAACGGCATGGCGCCGTCCAGCTTGGCAGATTCTTCGTAGCTGGGAGAAAGCTGATCGAATGCAGACTTGATCATGATGATGTAGAAAGCATTCATGATGCCGGGAATCATCATGGCCCACTTGTTGTTGATAAAGCCAAGAGCACGCTGCACCTGATAGGTTGGAATCAAGCCGCCGGAAAACATCATGGTGAACATGATGAACAGCAGCAGCGGCGTCTGAAGCTTGAATCCCTTGCGGGAAACCAGGAAACCCGCAATCAACGTCATGAAGGTGCCGACAATCGCATGCCATGCGACATAGAGCAGGGTATTGGCATAGCCGGTCATGATGTTGCTGTTGCGGAAAACCAGCTCATAGCCCTTGAAGGTGATTTCACCAACAGGTTTCCATAGCAGGCCGCTGGAAGCTACCAGCATTCGCGGATTACTCACCGAGGCCATGGCCACGTGCCACAGAGGCGCAATGCAGATCAGTGCAAAGAGCGCCATGATGCCATAATTGAAAATGTTGAACACGACTCGGCTGGCTGTCTTTTTCTCAATCATACCATTGCCTCCTTACACAATGCTGGTATCGGTCAGCTTTTTGCTGGCATAGTTAGAAATGATCAACAGCAGCGTGCCAACAATAGAATTGAACAGACCGACTGCAGAAGAGTAACCATACTGCATTTTCTCAATGCCCATGCGCTGAACATGGGTGGAAATAACATCTGCAGTTTCGTAGATGCTTGCATTGTACAGCAGCAGAATCTTGTCGCCGCCTACCTGCATGATCATGCCGCACTGCAAAACCAGCATGGTGACGATGGCAGGCATGATGCCGGGAAGCGTGATGTGCCATGCACGGCGCAGACGACCTGCACCGTCAATGGCAGCTGCTTCATACAAGTCCGGGCTAACGGAAGTGATGG
This sequence comes from bacterium, assembly GCA_963618735.1. Lineage (GTDB taxonomy): Bacteria > Bacillota > Clostridia > Christensenellales > Aristaeellaceae > CAKUFA01. The sequence goes on from CAVEUM010000020.1 coordinate 7,025, forward strand.
CTGAGACGAAGAAGATCGAACCGTAGCCCAGGTTCTGCCAAATGTCTGTAGCCAGGTAAATCCACCAGAAGTAGCTGGGGTTCTGCAGCAGATTTTCACGTTTGATGCCAAGCAGGTTGACCAGGACATTCGTGATGGCACCATTGGTGGAAACAAACTCAATGACCAATCCGGCAATAACCACTGCGGACACGAAGTAGGGCATGTAGTGGATTGTCTGCATGCTCTTTTTGAACCACGTACAGTTGATTTCATTAAGGAGCAATGCATAGATGATCGTCATTGGGAAGGTGAACACCAATCCCAATCCACTGATGACCAGCGTATTTCTGAGAATCGTGAGGAAGTTGGGCCCTCCGAAAAAGGTTTCAAAGTTTTTCCACCCAACAAGTTTGCTGCCAAACACGCCCAACTGCGGCTTGAAATCCTGAAAGGCAATGACCAGGCCAAACATGGGCAGATAGTTGAAAATGAAGAAATACAGAAAAATCGGAATGGCCAGAAAGTATAGCCATTTATTGATTTTCCAGTCGCGGCTCCAGGTAAGCTTGCGCTCTTTGCCAGGATGTTTCAAGTTCGCGCCTCCTATCGTGGTTTTCCAATTTCAAGCTCGTCAGATGTCTGATCTGGCAAGCCTTTTTCCTTTTTCTACATATACTTTACTGAATTCAAAGCGTATATTATATCAATTTGGGGGCTGACATTTCAAAATCGTGACTTTTTTCAGATTTCGCATTGAAGTGTGAAGCAGCCGCTGCCTAACGTATGTTCCCGGCCATCCGGAAGCCGGACATGGCAAACCGTTGATACCGGTACACGAATTTGCACGGAGAAAGCATCACCATCGATGGACCATTCTGTCAGAATTTGTCCGTAAGGTGTGTCCAAATGCCCCTTTGCCCAAGTGATGGCTCCGCCGATCATAGGCGCCACGCGGAAGCTGCGGTAGCCCCCTTCTTCTGCCTCAATGCCCAGTATGCGCCGAACCATCCAATCAGCAACGGCACCATACGCGTAGTGATTCAGCGACGCTTCCTTTTGGGGATCAATGGTGCCATCCGGCAGCAGCGGAGCCCATTGTTCCCAGATGGTGGTTCCGCCCGTCTTGACGTTGTACAGCCAGCCAGGCGCCTTTTCCTGCATGAGCAATGCGTAGGCGTCCTCCAAATGACCATGATCACTCAAAGCGAAAAGCAAATAGGGCGTTGCGGGAAATCCGGTGTTCAGGGTGCCGCCGTCCCGTTGAATCAATGCAGAAAGATTGTGAGCCAGCTGCGCCGATACGGATGAATCCGCCATGTCAAAGGCAAGAGGAAGCACGTAGGCAGATTGATACTCGTCCTTCATTTTGCCGTTTCCATCGGTGAATTGCGAGAAAAAGGCATCCACCACCTTTTGACGCAGCTTTCTCCATTCCTTTGCGTCCTCAGAATGTCCGAGAACTTCAGCGATTTTTGCCGCCAGCAGGCAGTCATTTGCATAATAGGGCGTAGCAAGGCATGCTCCCTTACTCATCCAGTCTTTCGTAAAGCCATAGGGAGCGCACCAGTCACCGTACTGGAACGGCTTATCCCAGATGTACTTCTGCTGGCCGCAGCTCCCCAGTGCCGCCCAGCGCTGCACACTGCGAAGGTATTTTTTGATGATGGGATACTGTCTTTCCAGCAGGTTTTTATCTCCGTATGCCATATAAGCTGCCCAAGGTACCATGATGCAGCAGTCGCCCCAGCAAGCGGTGGGAAGCTTCGGCACGGGGTCGCCATTTTGCGGAATCACAGAGGGCAAACCGCCTGAACGGCTCTGCTCACTGTTTAGGTCCCGCAGCCACTTGTCAAAGAAGCGGGACAAATCAAACATTTTCGTTGCTGTGGAGGAAAAAATGGAGATGTCGCCTGTCCAGCCGAGGCGTTCATCCCGCTGCGGGCAGTCGGTGGGGATGTCCACAAAGTTGGAGACCGCGCTCCACCAACAATTTTCATAAAGCCGTGTTACCAGCGGATTGGAGCAGGAGAAGCTGCCGATTTGCTGCATATCTGAACACAAAACCTTTGCTGTCAGCCGAATTTTTTCTGCGCTGATGCCTGCGACCTCCACATAGCGGAAGCCCATATAGGTGTACCGCGGGCTGTAGGTTTGCTGACCCTCGCGGCAGGTGTAGGTCAGGGTCGCCTTGGCGGTACGCAGATTTTTGACATAAAGCTCCCCTTTGTCCAGTGCCTCCGCATGGCGGAAGGTAACCACCTGTCCCCTCTCTGCTGTCAAGTCCGCTGAGATTACGCCTGCAAAGTTCTGACCAAAGTCATAGATTATACGGCCATCGGGCAGCACCGTGCAGGAAACAGGCGTCATGGTGCGTTGGGCGCACACAGCTTCTCCATATTGTGCCAAAAGCTTAGGATGACCAGGTGCTGTTATAACATCCGCATGCTTCCAATGACTGGGCGAAAGTGTGGCGTCATAGGTTTCTCCATCATACCAGTCTGCCATGCGAACAGGGCCATCCTGTGCCACTTCCCATTTTTCGTCGCTGCCAATGACCTCGCGGTGACCATCGGCATATTCCAACCAAAGCTCCAGCAAAAGTGCCGGATGCCTGGTCATAATGTGACTCATGCGGTTATAGTGAAAACTTCCTGCCGCCCAGCCGCCTGCTACCGTTGCTGTCAGGTGATTTTCCTGCTGCAGCAAAGCAGTTACATCGTAGGTTTGATACTGAATTTGATGGGTATAGGAGGTGAAACCGGGGGCAAAATACGCGTCACTGACCCGATGGTGATTCACAAGCAAATCATCATAGATGCCAAGGGCAGACGCATGAATCCACGCACGCCGTATTTCTCCATGCAGGCTAAAATGATGCTGAAACACCATGGGGACGGGGGAAGTTTTCTTCGGCCATTGATAATGCTTGTCCGTAATCCATTGACCTTGCCACGGTGTATCCAGCCGACCTGTCATGAAGGTGGTCTGCCCCATTGCCGTTTCGCCGGAAGTGCCCGTTACTTTTACTGTCAGCGTATAGGATGTGAAGGGAAGCATTTCGCCTGTATACAGAATGCCGTTTTGCTCTGTCGTGACAGCCTGCCATGAACCGCAGGTAAGCACTGCCTCCTGCAATGCTTCGCCCTGTTGGTCCGATTCAAGCGCAAAGCCAAAGACCGGCGGTGTGTCGGTGGTGCATGGGGCAGATGTATGATTCACTTCAATCCGCTTAATACTTAGCATGAAGATGCTCCTCCTTCTCCATTAAAAAACGTGAACACGAACATAGCGTGCACAGGGCATATCGCCAAGCCAAAGCACATAGCGTTCATCGCCATTCATAAGGCGCTTGCGCTGCCAGACACCGGAGGAAAAGCTTCCCTCTTCGTAACAGAGAATTTCGACTTGCTCCCCACTGCCGATTTTAGGCAGCACACGGAAACGTACATTGCAGCCAACAAGCCAGAATCCATCGTCATCCGGTAAAACGATGCCGCCGCTGCCATACTTGCCGTCAAGGTAGTCAAGCTGCAGATCATATCGGTCAAGGCGCATCATGCTTCCGTTTTCATGAGGGTTCCCGCGCAAAAAGCCATATGATTTCCGCACTGCCAGAAGTGGATACATGCCTGCAATCAGGCGATAAGTTGCGGACAAACCCTCAGCAGTTTGCTGACTTTCAAAAGCGCTGCCGGCAATGTTAAGCGCTTCGAGGGTTTCAGCGTTCACTTCATCTGCCGCTGTATCCTTCAAATCTTCGATGCCGAAGGGAGAAAAACCAAGCGTGTGGCACTCACCAAAGGCATAGAGCACATTCGCCACGCACTGTGCATTGCGCGCCGCTTCCGGGATAAACAGCGGATTATTATACGCCTTGTAGCGCTGGCACTCGGCCTTGAAATCCTTCACATAAATATCAGGGCTGAGCATATCAAGCGACGGAGCTGCCTTTTGCCACAGGGGAATCAGCTTTGCCACCGGTCCGCCCGAAGGATAGACACCGGCGCGTTCCGGATGCTGTGCCAGCCATGCATTCGCGTACATAGGCAATGGGAGCACCGCTTTACCCGCACTTGCGATAATCTCCAGATCCTGCGCGTATTGCCAGGCCATAAAGGCTTCCCCAAGATGCGGATAGTTTTCCCAGCATCCCGTTAATCCCAGAACAGCCTGTGCTTCCGCAGGAATAGGCTTCTGCCAGGCCATGCACGCTGCATCACAATGGTCGCGGTCAGCTCCGAGCAGACCCACCTCATTTTCAACCTGAATCATGAGAACGATATGATGTTCGTCATGCTCCTTCAGCCACGTCATCATGCGGACAAAGGCCTGACGATCCTTCTGTACCGCTTCCATGCAAAATGGAGAAATGGTGGCTGTCTCACATCCGTCAGGGAACTTCGCCCTGAAAAAGCGATGACGATCCTTCTTGACCCACTCGGGGACGTAATAGCTTTCGCCATTTTTCCATAAGCCAAACCACAAAAGGACAAGCCGCATCTTTTCTCTTTGTGCCTGCTCAACAAGGCCCGACAGCAGGGAAAAATCAAATTCGCCCTCCTGCGGTTCGAGTGTTTCCCATGAAATGGCGGCTAAAACCGTATTCATCTCCAGACCGTGCAGCGAGGGCCACACATGCTCCTGCATATAAGTCAGCGAAGAGGAAGCGGAATTGTGCAGCTCACCGCCCAGAATTGGGAAGGGCTTGCCGTCCACACACAAATAGGAAATTCCCTGCTTATTGCTCACAATGGTAGGAATCACAGGCTAGCCTCCATTCATTCATGCACAAATTGGCCGTATTTTGCATGTTTTCTTCTATTATAATGATCCTTTACGCAAAAATATGTCAAAAAGAGGCTTGCAATTGTAAAATAGAGTTTCCAAATAACCGCTGCTGTGCTATGATAAAGAAAAGGAGGCGTGTACATGGATTATGTGGCTTTTGGCCGTGCATACTTTCGTGCAACGGGACTGTTTGTGACAGTGCTTCATCATCTTGAGCCCGTATATTCTTCTCTGGCAGAGATGCTTGGCTATCAGACGCAAGGAAAATGGCAAGAATATCCTACGGTTGCGAGTCCATGTCTGTGCGGCTTATCGGGTGACAGTCTGTATGGACTTGTTGCAGTTACAGGAAGTGACTGGATCTTTGTCCTGGGACCTGTGTTTACAGTGCCGCTGTCCAGCCAGGTGCTGAACAGAACGTTGGAAATGCTGGACATTCCATTGGATTATCGAGAAAAATTATATGAATGCATGTGCCAGACAACCATTACGTCGCCTGGACAACTTGCCAAACATCTGTCGCTGTTGTATCTGACGCTGAATGGCGTGGAGATTTCTCCCGGTGTCATCTATCATGACAGCAAAGTGCAGCTGCCTGAAAACCCGGATGTCGATTATCGCATGAAAGTGTTGGAAAATCAGGAAATACATAATTCCTACGTGTATGAAGTGACCATGTATCAAATGGTGCGCGAAGGGAACGTTGAAAAATTGAATCAGTTCTTTCACGACCATGAGGATATGAAAATCAATGAAGGCCATATGGCGCTTTCGCCCCTGCGACATGCGAAGAACATTTTCATAGCGGCAACGTCACGTGTCGGTTTTATCGGCGCTATACCTGGCGGCATGGATATGGAAAAGGCCTATCAACTGATGGATGATTATATCCGCCGATGTGAGCAGCTGGTAAACCTGGAGGACGTGACGCGGCTGCAGTACACGATGGTTGTGGATTTCTGCCGGCGCACAGGTGAATCAAAGCGTCCGGATAAAATATCAACGGACATATGGCAGTGCATGAATTATATCCGCTCACACGTCTATCATCCCGTTACACTGGAAGATCTGGCCGCTCAATTGGGGCGAAGCACGTCTTACGTGCGCAAACATTTTCAGAAAGAGGTCGGCATGACGGTGGGCGAGTTCATCATAAACAGCAAACTCGAGGAAGCAAAAACGCTACTGATCTATTCAGAAAAAACGCTTGCAGAGATCAGCTGCGATTTGTGTTTCTCCAGCCAATCCTACTTTCATCAGCTTTTCAAAAAAGCCTATGGCGTTACGCCCATGCAATACAGGCGGCAGGGGCAAACCATTTAAGGCGACAGCAGCTGCATCCTCTTGAAGATCAGATGCAGGCCGTCCGTCAGCATATTGGAACCACCGCAAAATATCGTCACAGGGTGATACAAAGTGAAAAGGAACCATCCAGCCTTCAAAGCGGTCGGATGGTTCCCCAAGTTTTCTTGCAAAGGCACACTGTTGTGCTTGGAGCGTTTGATTTGACCTTTGGAACGGGCGGAATTGTTTTTGCTCTGGCTGGGACGTTTGATGAATCAGAGAACTCACGGCTATCAATCGCCTCAGCTACCGTTGCCGTGTCGGACAGGTTCCGCATTTTCGCTGTCAGGTCGATGACATCGCCGTGGACGTGGCAACCGAAGCAGTAATAGTGGTCAGTGTAGAGCTTCATGCTGGGGGTCTTCTCGTTGCGGAAGGGGCACGAACACACCCCGCGCCTGACGGCCAAGCCGCACAGCTCCGCTGCATGATGCATGATGACGTTTTCTTTCACCGCCGCAAAGATGCTTTTCTGAGTATTTTTCTGCTCCGAGTGTTCAAAATCACCCGCACGATAGACCAGCTTCTCCCCTTCTCACGCCTCAGTGGTTGACTCGTGCATTCCTGCTCTTTATTGGATGGCAGGCTTGTCTTCAGACAGCTCCTTCAGGGTCTTCACAATGAAGAATGCCGCAATGACAAAGGTAACCAGATCCGCCACCGGCATATTATACAACACGCCATTCAGTCCAAAGAAAACAGGCAGCAAAACAGGCAGACCGCACCCCAGCAGTATTTCGCGAATCAGAGAGATAACCGAAGATAGTGCAGCTTTTCCACGAGCCTGCAGGAAAATGAACGTACCCTTGTTGATTGTGGCCAGCGGCAGCATGCACAGATATGTGCGGAAGCAGCGCACAGCAAACTCGGTATAATAGCTGCTCTCGTTGGCGGCACCGAAGATGTTAATCAACTGGTTAGGCAGTAATTCTACAATCAACAGTGCAATAAAACCCGTGATGAACTCTGCCTTCAGCAGCAGCACAAACAACTTTTTCACTCGTTCTTTCAAGCCAGCACCAATGTTATAGCCAACCACAGGAATGCATCCGGCAGACAGACCCACAGCAAAGGCAATGACAATCTGGAAGAACTTCATAACAATTCCCAGAACAGCCATAGGAATCTGCGCCAGTTCCTCCTGACCAAACACAGGATCCATTGCGCCGTACTTCATGGTCATGTTCTGTACGGCTGCCATGGATGCAACCACAGAAATCTGGCTCAAAAAGCTGGTGATGCCAAGAGGCAGATATTGTTTCATCAGCTTCGGGTAAAATCTGAAGCTGCTCTTCTCCAATCTTATGGTCTTCATGTGGGTCATATACCACACTGCAAGCACAGCAGTCAGCATCTGACCAATAATGGTAGCCCATGCCGCACCAGCCATGCCCCACTGGAAGGTATAGATGAAAATTGGATCAAGAATCACATTAACGATAGCGCCAGCCACGGTGGACATCATGGCGAATTTCGGGTTTCCATCAGAGCGGATGATAGGATTCAGGCACTGTCCAAACATGTAGAAGGGCACACCTATCGAAATGATGGTGAAATACTCTTTAGACAGTTCAAAAGTGCGGTCATTCACCGTGCCGCCGAAGGCAGCCAGAATCGGATTTTGAAAGAGGAAATACGCTGCCGTCAGCACAACACTGACGGTCAGGCACAGCACCGTTGCGCTTCCTACGCTCTCGTGTGCTTCCTCCGGCTTACCCTTACCTAGGCTGATGCTGACAAAGGTGCAGGCGCCATCACCAATCATCACAGCAATGGACAATGCCACCATCGTCAGCGGGAACACCACGGTATTCGCGGCATTGCCGTAGGATCCAAGATAGGATGCATTTGCAATGAAAATCTGGTCAACAATGTTATACAGCGCCGCAACCAGCAATGAAATAATGCATGGAATAGAGAATTTCTTCATCAGCTGACCTACCGGCTGTTCTGCCATAAAGCGATTATCATGTTTTTCCATGGGAATAACCCTCCTTTTTTGAATGAACGGATTTGCCATCGATGCACCGCATCCACGCCTGCTATTGACGGACACGATTGCATTTTGCATTTTCACCGGAAGACGGTATTTCTTCTTCTAGAATCCGTTCCAGCAATGCTTGCGTTGCAGCGATAATTTGATCAATCTGCTCCCGATTCATATGCTCATAATGAATGCCGCAGCGAACGCACACAGGTATCTGCCAGTGTGTTGCAAGTGTCAATGCCCAATGTTCGCTGATCACATCATCACGGTGGCCTTCACGAAGGAGCGTGTGTATTTCTCCATGCGGTTCTGCCATTGTAACAGCACCCACATGGGTGCGGCAACCGCCGAAAATGCCTACGTCCACACCATCATCCAACCAGAAAACGGAAGCAGTTATATCTTCTCCAAGGCAGCGGATGCAGTACCTCACGTCATCCCCTCCCAATGGCGGGAATCCGGCACGTCAATGTGAAACATTGCCAGCAGCTTTCCTGTTACGTGATGGGTCATATCCTGTATGGATTGCGGATTCGTGTAGTATTCCAGCATTGGCGGAACCACAATAGCACCCGCCTCGGTCACCGCCTGCATATTGCGGAGATGAATCAAAGAAAGCGGTGATTCACGGCAGCAAAGCACCAGTGGTCGACGCTCCTTCAGCGTCACATCTGCAGCACGCAGCAGCAGGCTGTCTGAATACCCACACGCGATACCAGCCAGGGTCTTCATGCTGCAGGGCACAATCAGCATTCCTCGGGTTGATGCGCTTCCGCTGGCCATCATCTCGCCAATGTTTTCATTGTCGCATAGCCGTTCGCAGAAAGGTTTCAGTGCTTCCGGTGAACATTGGCATTCCTGCCGCAGTGTCATTTCACCTCCACGGCTAATCACAAGATGAACAGGGACGCCGACTGCCTTCAGGGTTTGCAATACATCCACCGCTACAGGCGCCCCCGATGCGCCGGAAACGCCAACGATCAGCGGATCACTTTTTGCCATGCCTCTGCCTCAATTCTTCCGATAGTCTGGTAACCATTGGGTTGGATCAACCTCCAGAAAAGCCGCACGGCAGAATCGGCTCTTCTGTTCAAAAGGCACCGTGCAGTCAAAAATGGTTTTGCAGCTGACACCTCTTGCAGGAATACCGGCGTTATACTCCGGGCCGGCACTGGGATCCAGTGGATGACAGCGCACACCTGGCAGGAAAATCGTATCCAAGTTTCCCTGATAGCGCGTATTCAGTGCCCACAGCACATCATTGGTATCAAAGATATCCACATCCTCATCCACCAGGATCACATGCTTCAGCTCACTGAAGGCGCTAAATGCCAGCAAGGCTGCCTGCCGTTGCTTTCCTTCGTCCGTCGGCACAGTTTTGCATACCTGCAGCACCGCCATGTATTTGCCGCCGCCGGCACGATGGCTGTAGACATTTTTCACCTTGCCAGGCATGGCCTTGTCCAGCAGATTCAGGATGCTGGCCTCCGTAGGAATGCCTGCCATGTTGACATGCTCTTCACTGGGGCCAATGCACGTCTGCATGATTGGATGCCGCCGATGAGTCACTGCTTTGACCTTGATTTTCCAGCAAACTGAGGACGCAACACCATTGTATCCCGGAAACTCCGGCATGGCGTAACCGGTGCGGCTGTTCTGATCCTCCTGCACGCGAACACCTGGAATAATCTCGCCCTCAATCACATATTCTGCGTTGGCAATGGCGCGTTCATTCACCGTCAGGCATTTCACCATGCGCACAGGCTCCCGTCGAATGCTTCCAGCGATTGACAGTTCATCGTAACCCAGGGGTGTGGTCGGCGGCTCAAAGCATGCACCAATCTCAATAGCAGGATCAACACCAATGCTAACAGAAATCGGCAGCGGTCTTCCAAGCTCCTCGCACCTCTCCGCCATGGCGCCAATGTGTCGGCTGCCCGGTTGAAGAAAGATGCTGAGTTCATCCCTGCTTTGAATACACATGCGATGGATGGTCACATCACTGCAGCCCGTATCCGGATGGGTGGCGTAACACATGCCAAGAGTAATGTAGGGGCCAGCATCCAGCGGTGTGTTTGTTGGTGCAGGGATCAGCCGAAACAAGTCAAAGTCCGGATCCGTCGCAACATGCACGACCTCCTGGCAAGGAGCCGGTTCATCCACCGTCACAGGAGGAACAGGATCCAGCACGCTCTCGCAAAGCAAGCGCCCCACATCTTCTTTGGCTACGCCCAGCAAATCTGCCACCCGTGCCCTGCTGGCCAGTACACCGATGACCACTGAAGCATCAGGATGGCCTTTGACATGATGGAATACCATTGCCGGCCCATCCACATGGGTAGGACGCTTCACCGTACCGCCAGCGCCTACATATCGGTACACGCCTGACAGTTCCGCAGCAGGATCAACAGGCACATCTGTTTCCACCAGTTGGCCAGGTTGCTGCCTGAGATAATCCAATGCATCCCGCAGACTGCGGATGCCATTTTCCGTACGTCTGATGCTCGTATGATTGCACCTCACAATCCATATTCTTCTTCGCTGATCACACGAAACCATTACCTGCATACAGCCGTCATGATTTCACGCGCAACGGATTTCATTGATTCTGCCATGTAGAGTGCGTCTATTGTTGACATCTTCTCGCAAAGGCTCTGCTTTCCGGTCATGATCTGATAAAGCTTTTCTTTGGTCGCAAATGGAATCTGTGCTCTTTCAATGGCCTTGTATGCATACGCCTCAATGGCATTAGAAAGAATCTCCGAATCGGGTTTGAACTCAACCGACAGCGTTTCTGTCACAGGTACCTCTGCCATTTCAACCGACAGCACATGCCGTGCAGCATCATACTGCGCTGTAAATTGCATCTTGTTTCCGGAAAGCAGAATCTCCTTCAACGCGTCTTCCGCCACACCGTAAAATTCCAACCTATAATTCCGCTTTGCAGGAATCAGATCCATTTTTCCTTCTGCCGGCGAAATCACGAACTTCTTCTGTTCCTTCCATGCAAGGTTGTATCGGGTGATGGCATATTCCTGCTTCTCATAAGCCATGGAAATTCCGTCATCTTCGTACAGGTTGAAGTTTCCATCTGCACCGCAGAAAACCTTGATCATCATGTCCTTTGGATTATCGGTTCTTGAGCTGACCGTCTTCTCGCTTTCCATTGGAATGACCGCGCCTGCTCTGGCCAGCACGGGGATTGTGCTGATTTCTCTGTGCATGCAGATGGTTCTGTTTCCGCTATATCTCATTCCCGTAAAGAAATCAAACCATTCACCTTGGGGAAGGAACATCTTGACCGAACCGGTTTTCGTCTGCTCATCGCTCTTCGCGGTAATCGGATGAACCAGCAGGCTGCTTCCAAAATAATATTCATTCGGGTGATGATACGCCTCTTCGATTTCGGGATTCTCGTAATACAGCGGTACAATAAGTGGTTTGTTTTCCTCATGGAAGCGATGATTCATTGTGTAAATATAAGGAATTAGCTGGTGACGAAGCGTGAGGAACCTTCTCATCACCATTTCAGAAATCATATTGAATTTCCATGGTTCCTTACCTGTAAAAACTTCATCTGAGCTGTGCAACCTCATGATCGGTGAAAAAACGCCGAATTGTACCCAGCGTGTCGTCAATTCATCATCACGGTATCCGTTTCGGTGCCCGCCTATATCATGACTCCACCACCCGTAGCCAACGTTGGTAGCATTCGCAGTGAAATAAGGCTGGTAGTCCAGTGATTCCCAGGTGATGAAGGTACTTCCTGAAAAACCAATGGGATAGCGATGGCTGCCCAAGCCTGCATACCTTGAGAAATCCATCGGACGCATTCCATTTCTTGCATTATCCACATAGTGGTAATGATTAAGCATCCACAACGGATCGTATCCTTCCACCTTTGAGTTGTTGCCCTGTTGCCAGTCAACCCACCAAAAGTCCACGCCTTCGCTTTCATGCGGATGATGCAGATAGGTAAAATACGCCTTCATAAATTTAGGATCTGTCACATCAAAGGGGATAGGCTCCTCATGCTCGCTGTCAATGCCAAGCGCTTTGGCCATTTCCGGATACATGTCTTCATGTGCCCTGACCCCATCTGCCGGATGGACATTCAAGGAAAAATGCATGCCTGCATCGTGAATTTCCTTCATCATTGCCTTTGGATTTGGAAAGAGTTTTCTGTTCCATGAATAGCCTGTCCATCCCTTTCCGTATTTCGGGTCAATGTCCACATGATGCCAGTCCATATCCAGCACCCCCACCGAAACAGGAATGTTCTCATTGCGGAATCGCCTCAACAGCGCCAGATATTCTTCCTGGGTATATTTGTAGAAGCGACTCCACCAGTTTCCCAAGGCATATCTGGGAAGCATGGGCGTTCTTCCTGTCAGATGATAGAAAACATCCAGCGTGCTATAATAATCTCTTCCATAGCAAAGGAAGTAGAAATCCTCTCTGCCAGCTTCCGACGGATGCACCCAGCCATTTTGATCAAAAATCAGAGATTTGCTGTCATCAATTACCGCAAATCCGTTTTTGCTCATCAATCCTTCGTCCAGCTCAACCTTCTTATCAGGTTTTCCCCAGACGTTTTTCTCATCCGCTGAGTCCTTATAATAGGTATCCCCCACCGCATTATCCAGTGTAACCGCAGTTCCCTTCAGGTTTCCCAGACTTTCCAGACCTGTATCGCCATAGAACCACGTTCCGCTCTTCTTCAGATAAGGATTTCCAATCATCTGGATATTCAGCGTTCTGGCGGAAAAAGGCTGGTCTTTGGTATAGGTCACAATCAGGTATTTGGTCACAACCTTGATTTCATTTTCGGTATCTTTCACGCGAAATTCCGGAAGAGCAAATTTTCTGTTCAGAACAATTTGTGTCTGCTGGTCAACAAAAGTTCCACTTGGGCTGTATTCCAGGCGTACCATACGCTCTGTTAACACGGTCATTCTATAATGACTTCCGCGCACAATAGCATCTTCGTTGGCAGCAGACGATGGATTCTGCCCGTATTGCATCTGAGTTTCCACCTTTCCTTTAAGACCGCATCGCGCAGAGAAGCAACACAATATGCGACACGTGTCATGGCAGATGTTATGAAAGCAGTCGAAATGATTGAATTCTTCACAAAACTCCCTCGATGCACAACATCACGAGGGAGTTTTTCAGGGATCATTCAGTCCATATGATACAGTTTCCGCGCATTGTCGCAAAGGATAGCTTTCTTTTCTTCCTCGGTTATGTTCAACGCACGAACATAAGCAGGGCCTTCATTGCGCCATACTGCCTTCACCGGGGAAGAAGAGCCGTACACCATATGATCAGCACCAAGGATTTTCACTGCCGTTTCCAGCAGCACTTCTCCCCATGGCTGTGCGTGGCTTAATTCAAAATAAATGTTGTTTGCCAGATGCTTCCGCATGCTGTCCGGTGTGGCGGCGAAGCGTCCATCATTGGCTGCCGGTCCATGGGGCATCAGCATTTCCTTGAAGGTGAAGAAGCCGCCGCCCAGCATGGAGTGCACCAGCTTTACATTGGGATACTTCTCAAACATGCCGCTAAAGAGCTCGCGTCCAACGGCAATCAGCTGATCCTCACAGCGCCCCAGCGAGCGGCGCAGGTTGTTATATTCCTTGATTGATTGGTATTCCACCGGCACAGGCGTATGATGCACATAGGCCGTCATGCCATATTCGTTCATTTTTTCAAACAGCGGTGCAAATGCCGGATCATCCAGATAAAGCTCGCCATAGTGTGCGCACAGCTGGATTCCCTTCATGCCAAGTTCATTGATGCAACGGTCAAGTTCCGCCATCTGCTGCGGATGACCCCACGGCGGAATGACTGCCAGTGCTGTCAATCTCCCGTTAGAGCGTTTTGCAAAATCAGCCATGCCGTCATTAAAATAGCGGCACATGTCCAGACTCATCCACTCGTGCAGACAGGGAACCTTCATCACGGCCTTGTCAATGCCAGCCTCATCCAGCGCAGCCAGCATATTTTCCAGCGTATAATCGCCCTCGATATAGTCCACGCCGGGGCAACCCACAGGTCGTTCCACCACAATCTGCTTTTTACCATTGCGCACAATCATTTTGCAATCGGTGTTGTAAGCACGGGGGGCGTCCATGAACAGCCGCGCCCGCAGTGCATCATCCGTGAACATTGCCTCTGGGAACCAGTACACATTGGCATCAATTACCATGGGGCATTCCTCCTCGTTTATTTTATGCATTGGGATTTTGCTGCCTCTCGTAAGGGATCGTCGATTCGATTATCCCCACAGTTGCTTCGCAGGCGCATGACAGCGCAAGCAGCATTAGCGGCAGTCCAAGGGTTTCATGGTTCACCACCGTGGCAATCAGAGACAGCAGGCACGTCAGTGCAATGGCCCCCGATGCCAGCCGTGCCCACAGCACGCAGGTGCGATGTCCTGCCTTGTACTGATATACTGTTTGCTTTCTCGGTGCTGTCAGGCATGCAAACAACGGAATTGCCTCAATGACCAGGCAGAGCAAGCTCAATCCCAATCCAACGGCTGTGTACCAGACGCTGTTGCACGCTGCCCGCTGTGCCGCGCCGAGAATAAGCAGCACAGCACCGCCCAGATACAACCCCGTCAGGCAAACAGCCCGCAAAATATACTGGTTACGGGTCAGTCTGGGAACATACAGAAAATCTCTGTAGGTCCGCTTCGTGTGCAGCTTGCCGTCATCACCAGGCATTTTTTCCTCTGTATATCCCTCAAAAAAGCGATGGTACGCACTTCTGCCCATAAGAAGCCTCCAACTGCTTAGTCGTGAATATGACGAATATCGTAGGTGATGGATGTGCCGGCATGATTCATGCGTCGCTTATACTCCAGCCCTGCATTGATATTCTTTGGACCGTCACCGGGATGCGGAATGCGTCGCTTCCATATACGCCGCCCCTGCCCGTCAATGCGTTCCTCCCCCGGGAAATGACCGGGAGCCACAACCTCGCCTTCATTTCCTGCCAGAATGTATTCAGCACAGGCCAACTGTTGATCGATCATCTCCGGGTTCAAATCCGGCCAGCCTCCAGCACACATCCGATCAAATCGATCGCGGTACGGCATCAGTTTTTTCAGGCAAGCTGCCCAGTGTTCGACACTGCCATGCAGATCTTTGCCAAAGATCATGAATTCATCACCTGAAAAAAGGATGCGTTCCTTTTCATCAAGGAAGCACAGGCTGCCCACCGCATGATCATTCACAAGGAAAACCTTCAGTTCGCGTCCCTTGAGCGGAATGACATCCCCGTCTCCCACCAACTGGATCGGATAATCCCGCGGAAAGGTAATGCCTTCAAAGCTGGGGAAAGGGATGGTGGCCAGCGGCTGCGTTTCGGCAGACATATACGCCAAATCAAAATAGCTGTTATTGGCTGTATGATCGAAATGATCGTGGGTATTACATATCTTGGAAAGCGGTTTGCAGGTCAGGCTCTGGGCATATTCACGAATATTCCCCGCACCATAGCCGGAGTCAATGAGGATTGCCTCGTCATCTCCCTCCAGCAAATAGGAATAATCGCCGTCAGAAAGAATCTGCCAGGTACCCGGTGCAATTTCCCAGGATTTGAAATACGGTTCATCCATCCGCTGAAGGCTTCCGTCATCCGCCTCCAGCCAGATGTCATGCTTGCAGGAAAAGTCAATCATGATGTTCTCCTTTACCGGAGCCGCTGTTCAAACAGCCACTCCCGCAGAGCTTTGATATCATAGGCCTTTGCCCATGTGCAAACGTGGTGCGTCCCGCCATGTACAGGCATGGTGTCCGGAACCACGCTGCGTCCCTCAAACCAGGTCAGATTCAGGTTATTGTTTTTTTGCTTCTGGCTGCGAATGGAAGAATCAATCCAGGCAGCCTCCGAGCGAGCATTCACATGCCCATAGCCCAGTTTTCCGCCCTGCATTTCCATTGCATGGAGGCATTCTCTCATAATCGGCGAAGCCTTCTCATCGCCATCAGAAATAACAACCCAAATGTTTTCATTCCACGCAGCACCCATTCTTTCCGGATCCCACTGGCCTGCCACCAGCAGAAAACCGGCGAAGTAATGCGGATGCTGCAGCATCATCTCGCACAGCATCATGGTGCCCATGGACTGTCCCGTGCCATAGAGTCGCTTTTTATCCATCGGATATGCCTGGCAGAGGAAGTCCATCAGTTCGATGGTGGCCTCGGCTTCCCAGGTAACGTGATAATCATCGTCCGCACATTGACGGGTATACTGCGGTGCAACCACGAAGCAAGGCCGACGATTATAGTAAGACTCAATGGCCCACACCGTGGCACCTGTTCCCTGCAAAAGCGGCGCCTTCACATCCGGTGAGCAGGAGCCAAGGTCATGCATGAACAGCACCACAGGGTATTCCTGTCCAGGAACCATATGTTCAGGAATATAAAGATTGTAGTTCAGCAGATTGCCATCCTTGGTCGTAAAGGTGCAGGCAGAAAATCGCTCTGCAATGCCGAAATCCACAGCCGTTGTTTCTTTTTGAAATGCCTCAGCAACATTGCCGATAGACGTAGGAATGTCCTGCTTCTGCGTCACCTGCAGCACCGGACGGCGAATGGCAATCCTTCCATCCCGGCCACGGCCCACATGTTCGCATAGGTCAAGCGTTTTCTGGTCGCCTTCCAGAAGCAGCTGTACAATTTGTCCCTCCCACAGGGGCTCGCCACGGACGTTATCGGATACGCACAGGCCTGTAATCTTATAACCATCGACAGCAAACATTTCCGGTTTCAGATCGCCGCGGCACACAGGTTCGCTGTACTCCACGGCCACGGCAGAGATTTTCTGACCCGAACCATAGGCTGACGTCACCACGCTCATGTCCAGTACAGAAGCATTTTTGCTCATGCTCTATCTTCCTTTTCAATTCCAGAATTGTTGATACCGCGCGGAACTGTACCGCACCATGTCTCCAATCTTACAGACTGTTCAGTTCCTTTGCCCTGCAGCAGGAAACAAAATGGTCAGGCAACAGCTCCTGCAATTCCTGAGGCTGATGACACTTTTCGCAGGCATAGGGGCAACGCGCCGCAAAACGGCATCCCGGCTTAGGATTAATCGGCGAGGTAATTTCACCCTGCAAATGAATGCGCTCATGCGGATGATCAATGTCTGTGGAAGGGATGGCCGACAGCAGTGCTTTGGTGTACGGATGCAGCGGCTTTTTGAACAACTCCTTGGACGGAGATGTTTCCACCAGCTGTCCCAGATACATGACGCATATATCATCAGAAATATGACGTACAACGGACAAGTCATGCGTCACAAACATGTACGTAAGCCCCTGCTGCTCCTGCAGATCCTGCAGAAGATTCAGCACCTGAGCCTGAATGGACACATCCAAGGCAGACACAGGCTCATCGCAAACAATGAAATCCGGATTCAGTGCCAATGCCCGGGCAATACCCACACGCTGGCGTCGGCCGCCATCCAGTTCATGGGGGTAAGCATGGCGCAAACGTTCATCAATGCCTACCAGATGCATCAGCCGTTCCGTTTCCTCCATCACCTGGGTTTTGGTGTACTTTTTGGTCAGCAACAGCGGCTCACGAATCACATCCTCCACCGTCTGGCGGGGATTCAACGACGAATAGGGATCCTGAAAGACGATCTGCAATTTTTCATTGATGCGGTGCATGTCCTTCTTACTGACATGAGTGATGTCTTCACCGTTCATGAAGATCTGACCGTCCGTGCTTTCCAGCAGGTGAATCACCGTGCGACCCAATGTAGACTTGCCGCAGCCGGATTCACCCACCACGCCCATGGTGTGACCCTTTTCAATCTTAAAGGTCACATCATCCACAGCGTGCAATGTTCCCTTAGGCGTCTCAAAGTATTTTTTGAGGTGTCTGACCTCAATCATTGGTTCACTCATGGATCAGACCTCCTTTGCTTTCTTCTCGGCAGCAATAACATCCAGACGGCAGCAGCGGCACAAATGACCACCGCCCACATCCTTCAGGGGCAGATGTTCCTTTCGGCATTCATCGCAGGCATGGGGGCACCGCGGGCTGAAAGCGCAGCCCTGCGGCAGGTTGGAAGGATCCGGCGGCAGTCCCTCAATAGGAGACAGTCTGTCCACATCCTTGTCCAACTCAGGCAGGGAACCAAACAGACCAATGGTGTATGGATAAAGCGGATTGTGGAAAATCTGCTCACGTGTTCCATACTCCATAACCTCACCGGCATAGACCACAGCCACGGTGTCGCAAACCTCTGCCACAATGCCCAGGTCGTGTGTAATCATGATCATGGAGGTTCCCAGCTTTTGCCGCAAGTCCTTAATCATGTCCAGCACCTGAGCCTGAATGGTCACATCCAAAGCAGTGGTCGGCTCGTCAGCCAGCAGCAGTTCAGGAGAGCATGCCAGTGCCATGGCAATCACCACGCGTTGTTTCATGCCGCCGGAGAACTGATGGGGATATTCGTAATAGCGCTCGCCGGGAATGCCGACCATCTCCAGCATTTCCTTTGCCTTTTTAACAGACTCTGCCTTGCCGCACTTCTCGTGCAGCTCGATGACCTCGGCAATCTGCTCGCCAATACGCATGATGGGATTCAGAGCCGTCATGGGATCCTGAAAAATCATGGAAATCTTCTTGCCACGGATCTTCTGCATATCCTTTTCAGACAGCTTCAGCAGATCCTTTCCCTCAAAGAAGATCTCGCCGTTTGGCACATGGGCAGGAGGTTCCGGTAAAATCCGAAGAATGGCCTTGGCAATGGATGTCTTACCAGCGCCGGTTTCACCTACCAGGCCAATGGTCTTTCCCTTTTCAAGCGAAAAGTCCACATGGTTGACTGCATGAATGACATCGCCTTCGGAGGTGTATTCCACAGTCAGGTTCTTCACCTGCAACAGCATATTTTTTTCTTCCATGGTACAGCCTCCTTCCTTAATTCTTCAGCTTGGGATCCATTGCATCGCGCAAGCCGTCACCAAGCATATTCAGCGCAAGAACAACAATCATAATCGCAATACCGGGGAAAATGCACAGATGCGGATACTTGAATATCACGCTCTTACCATCGCTGAGCATGGCACCCCATTCAGGCGTCGGGGGCTGAACACCCAGACCGATATAGCTCAATCCAGCCGCAGAAAGAATCGTGTTGCCGATGCCCATGGTTACGCTGACAATCACCGGCGCAATAGAGTTCGGCAGAATGTGATTGGTGATTACGCGGAAACGGGAGCAGTTGATTTTTTCAGCAGCCTCAATGTACTCCTGCTTGCGTACCGTCAGGATCGAACCGCGCAGCAAGCGCACAGTCATTGGAATACCGCCGATGGACAAGGCCAGAATCGTGTTGCCAATACCCGACCCCAAGGCGGCTGAAATGGCAATGGACAGCAGCATGCCGGGAATTGCCTGCAGAATATCCAGCAGGCGCATCACCAGATTGTCGACCCATCCGCCAAAGTAGCCCACCAATGCGCCAAGAACCACGCCAATCACGGTGGACACAAGAGTGGCAGCAAGGCCCATCAGCAACGAGGCGCGGGCGCCATAGAGAATGCGTGAGAAAATATCGCGACCCATGGCATCGCATCCGAACCAATGCTCAGCACTGGGCAAAGCATACCGGTCTGCCTTGCTGGTTCTGGCGTAGTCATAAGGCGCAATCCACGGCGACAGGATGGCTATCACAATCACCAGAATCATGACAATCAAGCCGGCCATAGCAACCTTGTTCTTGCGCAGGCGATGCATGACCTGTCCAAACTGACCCTGACGGCGACTACGTAAGCCGTCATTAACAACTTTCTTCTGATTCTTTGCCATGAGATCAGGCACCTCCCTTTGCAGCCTTCACATCAGGCGTTTTCCGCTGCTTGCGCTTGCCTTCATACTGAGCCTTGATGCGAGGATCCACAAACGCGTACACAATATCCACCAGCAGCATGATCAGGCTGAAGATAAGTCCCAGAATCAACACGCCGCCCATGACCACAGGATAATCGCGGGCAGAAATGGCATCCGTCATGTAACGACCAACGCCGGGAATAGCAAATACGTTTTCTATAATCACGGTACCGCCCAGCATCATGCCCATACCGTTACCGATGATGGTGATGATGGGGATCAAGGCATTCGGCAATGCATGACGGAAGAGGATTGTCCTTTCCGAAAGTCCCTTTGCCTTGGCAGTCACGATATAGTCAGATCGAATGACCTCCAGCATGGAGGAACGGGTATGGCGGGCTTGTGTGGCAATGCCGGCAAAAGAGTTAGCAATGCAGGGCAGAATGTAGCACTTCAATCCCTGATCCACGCCCTGAACAGGCAGCCAACCCAAATTGACCGAGAAAAGCAGCACCAGCATCAGTGCCAGCCAGAAAGCCGGAATGCTAACACCAATCAGTGCCAGGAACATGCTGACACGGTCAGAAGCACCATTGTGATGCGTAGCGGCCATAATGCCAAGCGGTGTTCCCACAAAGACCTGCAGCGCCATGCATAGCAGTGCAACAACCAATGTATACTGCATGCGATTCATCAGGCCTTCAAAAACGGAAGTACCGTACTTGTAAGAGTTGCCAAGATCAAACTTGATGAATGTATCGTAGAGGTAGCGTCCCAAACGGACGATGTAAGGATCGTTCAGACCCATTTCCTCACGCTTTGCGGCGATCTCAACACCTGTCGCGCTGGGTCCAAGGATACTTGCTGCAGGATCGCCAGGGCAGATATACATGATTGTAAAAATTAGAATGGCAATACCCAGCATAACCGGGATCATCCATAACAAGCGCTTCCCGATGTATCGGATCATGATGTATTCTCCTATTCCAGATTCATTCCTTGGCTCCGTAGCAGATTCCCATGTTCAAAGGAGGCGCTGCGGCCTACGAAAAGCCGCAGCGCCTTCGCTCTTTCTACCTATTTAAGTCTGTCAATACTCACATGCGCCGGGCAGGATCTGTCCACGGAAGCAGCGTGCAGCAGTCTTGATGTTGGTGGTGTAGATCAGGTAGGTCACAGGCACCAGCAGGCCATACTCATAGCACTGCTCCTTCAGATACTGCTGGAAAGCATCCATGTTTGCAGCACTGTTATCTGCCATGGCAGCGTCCAGCAATGCCTGCAGCTGGTCGTCAGACACATAGCCAGTCGTCTTGCCATGAGCCTGATCGTTGCGATCCAGCGTCAGCTTCCAAACGTTAACCACCTGACCGGAAGCGCCGCCTTCGTCCAGCATCAGATCCCATTCGCCAACATCGTCGCCGAACTTGTACTGATTGAACAGGTTGTTGTCATAGGCCTTCAGCTCAACATTGATGCCGAAGAAAGCCAGGTCGGACTGAATGGCTTCTGCCATATTCTTATTCACATCGGTGGTGGAGTAGATCAGGCTGAAGGTCTTTCCAGACAGGCCCGCGGCTTCAATCAGCTCGGTAGCCTTTGCTTCATCATACTCGTAGTAGGGTTCATCTTCCCAGGATGCCAGGTAATCGGGATAGTTGCTGTTGCCGATGGACTTTGCAGCGCGAGCGCCCGTGCCATTGTAGGCAAAAGTGATCAGATCCTGCACGTCTACAGCGTAGGCGATTGCCTGACGGGATTCCACCGTGTTGAACACATTGCTGTTGAAAACGAGGTACTTGGTGATGTTATCCTGGAAGGAGTCTGCATTGTAGCCGTCCTTGCCCAGATAGTCGCCAACGTACATAGCATCCAGCATAGCCGTGATGTCAATTTCGCCGGTGGAGAGAGCATTGTTCAGCGTCACAGCCTCAGGGATGATCTTGAAGACAACTTCATCCACGTGATGCTGGGAGGTGTAAGCAACCAGCTCATCCTTCTGCCAGTAGTTGCCAGTGTACTTGTAGGTGATGGAAGCACCGGTCTTGTAATCCACAACCTGATAGGGAGAAGTAGAAACAGGATCCGTTGCCATCACGTCAGCAGAGGCCTCGTAAGCAGCCTGGGTAACAATGGGGCATTCCATCATCAGGGACTCAAGGTCGCCGGCAGACAGCGATACGAAGTGGAAGCGGCACACATAGTCGCTCAGCACTTCAACAGAATCGATGGAAGACAGCTTAGGCAGGTTGCCAGTGCCGGCTGCAGTCTCGTAGCAGAACTTGATGTCATTTGCAGTCAGGTGATTGCCAGCCTGATCGTAGATGTAATCGTAGATTTCCACATCATAGGTCAAGTCGTCAACCTTGGTCATTTCCTTCATCAGCACGCCGCAGTATTCGCCATCGGCGCCCTTAGCCATCAGCATCTCGTAGGTAGTAAACAGGATACCGATACGGCCAAGGCCCATGCCCTGGAACGGGCCAATGTTGCCGGGATCACCAGCCAGGCCAACAGAAACCGTTGTGCCCTGATCTGCAGAAGCAAAGCCTACGCAGCTCAGAACCATGCACAGTGCAAGCACCAGAGAAAGGAATTTCTTCATTGGAATACCTCCTTATTTATCCGCCCCTCCAGGCGATTGGTTCACGAGTCGGGGAACTGCCTGTCTGGCAGCTTTTTTCCCTTTTCTGACATCATTGTATCAGACGTATCTTCCATTATCAAACCGCTTTCGGCATAGATTATTGCACATTTCGAGATAATCATCCTACGCCTTCAGTAATTTGCGTGCGGCTTCAACCAGTTTTTCCGCCGCGCCCGGCATGAATGGCGAGTTCTGAGATTCGTAAGTGATGCGCTCGCAGGATAAAGCATCTGCCATATATTTGGCACCGCCGTTCCATAACGTAACCACCTTCACCATGGGATCGCCGCCGCAAATTTCCTGCGCTGTAACGCAATTCAGCTCCGGCTTAACGCCAATCAGCTTCAGATCTCCCACTTGCAGCAGATCCACCGTTTGAACATTTTCTCCATCCGGCTCATAAGGTGGAATTCTGGTCGGATGCAGCTTGTGCAAATCACGTTCAATCTTCTTTCCCGGCAATCTCACTTCCGACTGGCGCCAGGAAAGCATGGTGCTCTTTACAGGCCCTGCAGCATTCAATGCGCACCTAGCCGCATCCGCCATTTCCGCGGCCATGGCTTCACACAGCGGGATCGCATCGTCATGCATATCCGTGGCAGTCAGGGTTCCATCTTCACCCATAGTGAACCCAACTGCCTTCTCCCGAGGTGCCTGATCACCCGCTGCACCAATCAGAAAAAACACAGGACACTGCAGTTCTTCTTCGAGCTGTTCCGACATCACCCCAGCCAGATCGCCGGAAACCGCCTTCCCGCCTGCGCGAAGCTGACTGCCATCCAACACAGAAGACTGAATCGGGTAGTGTACCAGCACCGCCACGTGCTTTTCCGTTTGATCCATCAGCTTTACAGCCGTCATGGTATGATCCACAGGACCAGGTCCGTTGCTTGCAATCCACCAGCCCTCAGGTGTCTCCACGTCACGTGCCGTGTTCACGGGGCAAGCGGATGCACCAATCTGCATGCTGACCTCACAAAGCTGTGCCGCCGCCTCATGTGCCGCTTCCCTCACCGCGGTGTAGACGGTTTGCCGAAGCAAAAGCTTTTTGTTCCTCTCAGCCTCTGTCTTCAGAACATGGTCAGGCATGAAGTGCGGTGCTGAAAAGGTGTGTACCGCCAGCGCAAAGCACCGCTCTGCGCCAGTCTCCTCACGCAGAATCTGATTGAGTGCCTCCACTTCATCAGGCGGCAGTGATGTCATCTCCAAGGTCAGCACGGCGCAGCGGATTTCTCCTTCCAGTACCAGTACCCTTGCATGAAGCTCATGAATCAATTGTGAAAATCCTTCTGTCGGAAAAAACACCCTAGGAAAGATCAAATTTCTGGTTGCAGCGCCTGCTCTCATCTGCCTCGCCTCCATTTGTGTTATCTGGCACGCTTTCGTATTTATTTTACATCTTTCTACTTGACAATCAATCCTCATTTGATTATTATTTATGCATTAAGTGCAACAAAAGTGTTCTTCTCGAACCGCTCGGAGGATTTTCCCATGGAAATAAGCTACATTTGCGAATTTGTCACACTGGCGGAGACCTGTAACTACATGGAGGCTGCGGATCAGCTCTTCATTTCCCAATCTGCGCTTTCCCGTCATATCAAGACGCTGGAAGATGATCTGGGCGTGCAGCTGTTTGACAGGACGACGCGAAAAGTGTCACTATCCGAATTCGGTTCACTTTTTCTGCCCTTCGCGCGGCAAATTGCCACCATCCGCTATGAGTATGAGGCCACCATCTCTGCTGCCAAAATGGCAGAGCACGACCATATCCGCATCGGTTCCATCCCTACCATGATCAATTACCACATTACAGACTTGCTTGCGAATTTCCAGAAGAGCAACCCCGGCATTTCCATGGACGTTTTTGAGGGTGATACCCTCGAATTAACCAAAATGCTCCGATCCGGGCAATGTGACCTTGCCTTTCTTCGGCAAACTGAAGAAAGTGCAGAGGATTTGAACATGCTTCCCTTTCAGGGGGATCAAATCGTTGCCATTATGTCCCGAAAACATCCTTTTGCCTCCCGCAGCTACATACGCACAGAGCAACTGAAAAATGAGCCGCTGATCCTGCTGAGTCGAAATACCTACATGTACTCTCTTTGTGTCAACACCTGCAAAAAAGCCGGTTTTGAGCCCCATATCATGCTGACCATGCACCGTGCCGATAATATGCTGGATTTTGTTCGGAAAGGCATGGGCATCGCGCTGCTTAACAGAGGGCCGACCGAATCCATGTTGACAGATGATCTTGTAGCGATTGATATTGAGCCTCGCATTTTCACCCACGTGGCACTTGCATACCCCAAAGGTAAACAGCTGAATGCAGGTGCAAAGCGTTTTATCAATATGATCCAGATCATCAAGGAATAATTGATGCAGGGACACCGCCCCTATGTACCAAACGATATATCCATGCAGTACCGCGCGCCATGACGCTGTACCGCATGGATTTTTTGAGATGTCATTTTTTATAATTTCCTGTCCTTGTCACTCTCAAAAATACGCATTTTTGCACGATGTGCATAAATGAAACCGGAATGTGGTTTGATTTCCGCTGTTTCGTCATGTAATATATGGGTGATTTCAAACCAGTTTAGGCTTCTGCAGATAAAAAAGGAGTTGATCATCATGAAGAAGCTTGGCGCTCTGGTTCTTTCTTCACTGCTGGCACTGTCAATGACCGGTGCAGCGCTTGGAGATGGTGTACCTCAGGTAAATGTTGACAGCACGATTTTCGGAACGGCTGACACGGAAGGTTTTTCCACCCTGAAGGCTTTCACCGACAACGATCTGACCGTTCCCGGACAGCCCATTTCCTACACCGGTGAAGCAGTCATTCAGCTTGTTACTCCCGACGGTTCCCCCGTGGATGACAGCAAGGTTGACCTTAGCAATGCCAAAGTTGTTCTGTCTGACGGCGACGGTTACTATGCTTCTGACTTCATTCTGCATGCAGACGCGCTAACCGGCGAAGTGAAGGATGGCAAGGTCGTCTATACGCTGAATTCTGATGACGTGGAATGGAACCAGTACGGATATGAAGTCGCTGAGGGCGGTCTTGAATGGAGCGCCATTGGCGGCAATGGCAACGGTGAATATGCGCTGAACTTCGTAGTCAGCGGCATCACCTATGATGGTGCTGAGCTTGCTCCCGCTACCTTCCGCGTAAATTACTACATCTACGGCCGCGAGTTCACTGCCAAGTCTTCTCCCCGCAACCCCGCAGGTTCTGTCTGGGGCGCCGGCGGATACGACAACATTGTGATTCCCGAAGCCGCTGAATGCGTACTGACCAAAGATGTTGCAGTGTCGGATGCTCCTGTTTTCACCTGGGAAGGCGAAGGCGAGAAGCCCATTCTCTGCGACATGAGCACTGACAATTTCTATATCTCCTGGCCGGCTGATGTTGATGCTTCCGCACTGACCGATACCGATGTGACTCTGACACTGAAGAGCGCTTATGGTGATGAACGCGTTCTGGTTCCCACCACCGGCGTAACCACCTTTGAGCAGAACGGTCTCTCTATTCCCAACGGCGAGTATACCGTTTATGCCAGCCAGAATGTCACTCAGATTTCTGTGAATCTGGTGCTGTGGGCTGCAACTCCCGTATACAATGAGCTGACCATTCAGGTTGGCGGCGAGCATCCCGCCGAAGCTACCTTTGATGTAGCCTCTGTCTATACGCACATGGTGCAAACAGGCGGTGGCCTTGACCTTCAGGATAAGACCGTTACAGTTGTCTGCATCTACGGCATCGAAAACATTGACGAGCTGAGTGCTTCCGACGTTTTTGACGATGTGACTTACTCCTACGTTTACCGCGAAGGTGAAGGAAGAGAGGCCGTTGACAAGCTGTTCCTGAAGGACGACGGCAATGGCGGCTTTACGGTTACGGAAAGTAAGGAAGAAGCAACATCCTACCCGGCAGATGAAGTGAATGTTCAGCTGCTTGGTCATAGCATCTTCACTACGAATGCTGCTGAATCCGTGGATGTTGAATACAATGGTGAAACCTACACCTTCACCCGTCTCTTCAGCTATGGCAACGCTGCCGGCAGTGCTCTGAAGAATCCTGAAGGCACCAACATGAAGGTTGCTCCCGGCTATGTGCTGACCGCAAAGGGCTCTTGGGACGACCATCAGCGCTGGGGTTGGCTGCATTTCAACAACGTTGGCTGGACGCAGCCTGCGGAAGCCAGCAAGTAATTCTTTGTTCCGTCTTCAACGGGCATGACCAGCACATGGTCATGCCCATTTTAGAAAGAAGGAGTGTTTGTTTATGAAATCCATCAATCGTATTGTCTCCTTGGTGATGGCTGCTTCCGTAGCATTTTCAACCACTGCTGTTTTCGCCGAAGAGCAGCATGGCCACGGAGACGGTCAGCAAATGCATCAGAATGAGCAGGGCGGCCAGCACGGTGGTCCGCAGGTAAAGGATGAAACAGTCGATCTCTCGCAGGTCTCCGAATTTACCTTTGGTGAACTGTCTTTGAGCGTGGCAAATGACACCATTCAATTGCACAAAGTCGGTGAAGATGCTTCTCTGACGCTGCAGGCCGAAATCACCACTGAAACCTCCGGTAATTTTTCCGGCATGTTCAGTAAAACGATCGTCACCGTTCAGCATGCTGATGATGACGAGAAGCTTGCCGCATGGATGCCCTTCACTTGGGCTGACAGCAAAAAAGTGGTGCTGAAATCCGATGGCACCTTCACGCCTGAACTTGACATGACGCGTGCCGAGGTAGATTCGGTTGCCGTAAGCGTTCAGAATGCCAGCTCAAAAACAGGCTATTCCACAACCTTCACCGTGGATGATCCGGATCATGTCTATCAGAGCGTATGGGCTTATGGCATGTGGATGTCCTCTCCCACCACGAGCGCAAGCGGTGCAATCGGCAAGAGTGAATCTGATTATGACACTGCCCTGTATGAGCCGGAGGACTGGGCAAACGGCATGTACTACAGCGGATACGGCGCTCGTGAAATGGTTTGGGATGAGCAAAGCCGCACCTGGAGTCTAACTCTTGATCTGGCCAGTGCAAGCATGAATGTCCAGTGCTATCGCGATGTGGACAGCAGCGCCTTTGAAGGTGATATTTCAATCGGCGATGGTCATAGCGTACTGATCCCCTACGATGCAGAAAAGCAGTCCCTGTCCTTTGACTGGACGCTGACCGCAGAAATCGAGCAGGCTGGTGAAGTGTCCCGTGTTGTCACACCTGACGGCATCGAACTTTCCGTCTACACCCCCTATGGCTACAAGGCAGATGACGCCTCTGTTCGTTACCCTGTGCTGTATCTCATTCCCGGCATGATGACATCTTATGACACATGGTTTACCGGCGGTCTGGCCAATCGAATTTTCGATAATCTGATTGCTGAAGGCAAGGTAGCTCCTACAATTCTGGTCAGCATGACCCGTGACACAGCCCGCATGGACATGTTTGACATTTGGGACAGTGCTGACGACCGTTCCAAGTCCAACGGCGACGGCGATGGTTACATCAATTATGTCGACGGCACTGAAAAGGGCAGCGGCGTAGAGAACATGATCGTAAGTCCCGTCGTTTCCACGGTTGTTCCCTTCATTGATGCCAATTACAATACCGTGGCAGACGCAGAGCACCGCGGCATCATCGGCACCTCCATGGGCGGTGTGGCCACCACGCAAATTTGGATGACTGCAAACGACTGCTTCAATTTCTATGGCTTCTTCAGCGGTGCAGATATGTATTTCAAGTCCACAGATGACGCAAAGGCCAGCGATGAATACAAAGCCCTGCGTTCGGTTTATGAAAAGGACTACAATGCTCTGCTTCATAACATCGTAGCCAATGCAGAGGAGAAGAAGATTCTCGTTGGCGGCGGCATCACAGACCGCAACTCTTTCGGCGGCGATCAAAACTCCGCTGGTGCAGACAATGTGGATGCGTGGCTGACAGAAAACAATGTGGAGCATAGCTACGCCATCGTTGGCGGCGGACACGACTGGACGACCTGGACGCAGTTGCTCAGCCAGTTCACCGGTTTCATCGGCAACGATTCCAGCTGGAAGGTTGAACAAAATACCAAAGAACCCGACAGCGAAAAGAGCACTGCCTCCGTTTACACAAACAACAACCAGACCCTGACCTTGAACACTGATGGCACCTTTACGCTGACCGGTCTTGACTCTGGTGATCTCAGCGGCACCTATACATCTGCCGGCAACAGTGTAACGCTGGATGACGCATCCACCTCCGCCCTCACTGAGCAGCTTTCCTGGTACTGGAGCAAGACGCTTTCCATCAACAACTATCACAAGACCTTCTCCATGGCCATGGATCTCTCACAGGCTCAGGTTGACTACACCTGCGAAACCGCTGCGGACGCTGACTCCCCCACCGGGTTTGTGACATCCTTTACTGTTATGGATCCGAAAAAGTCCTATGGAAATGTGTACGCCTACGGTGCGTGGATGGCCTACTCTCAGCAGTTTACCGAGGATGAAAATGGCATCCCTACTTACGATACCACCCTGTACGCCCCTGAGGACTGGCAGAACGGCATGTACTACAGCGGCAACTCTGCCATTGCCATGACATTTGATGAAGCCCAGGGCGCTTGGACCCTGTCCCTGCCCCTTGCCTGCGATATCATGGGCGTGCAGTGCTATCACGATGTAGCGAATGCCACAAGCGATCTGAAAGATGTTCGTCTTGAGGACGGAAGCCGCATCGAGCTGCCCTATGATGCCGAAAAGCAGTCTGATTCCCCCAACCTCACCGTTGCCTTTGCCAACCACGAAGCCGCTGGTACTGTGGATTACAACGTAATCTGCACAGCTGCAGACGGAACAGACATCCCCTTGTCGGTCTATGTACCCTATGGCTACAACGCTGAAGGCGCTGAAAAGTATCCCGTGCTGTACCTCATTCCCGGTGCCGGCACCAATTACACCACGTGGTTCAAGGGTGGACTGGTCAACAACATCTTCGACAACCTGATTTCCGAAGGGAAAACAGTACCCGTTGTGATGGTCTCCATGGATCGTGAGCAGGGCGAAGCCTATTTGATTTCCGATGTTATCCCCTTCATCGAGAGTCAGTACAGCGTCTATACTGATGCTGAGCATCGTGCCATTGCCGGCACCTCCCGCGGCGGTGTTGCCGTCAGCTCTTTCTGGATCAATCCGGAAACCAGCGGCTTGTTCTCCTGTTACGGCATCTTTAGCGGTGCAAACAAAGAGTACTTTGAAAACGATGCCTGTGAATTGAGCACTGATGAGATTTCCATGCTGAACGCTCCTAAGGTTCTCATCGGCGGCGGCCTGACCGACTTCAATATGTTCGCCAATGAGGATCGGAATTCAACTTCCATTTATCGTGCCGACAAATGGATGAACCAGCGCGGCATCGAGCATGGGTACATGTTTGTTGCCGGCGGCCATACATGGAGCACCTGGACTCAGTTGATGTCCACCTTCGCAACTGACTATCTATGGTAAGCTGAATTCATAGCAACACCTGTAAAATTCGCATTGAGCAGACTCCCCCTGAAGCAAGCACTGAATAGACCCAACCAGTGCACTTCAAGGGGAGTTTTTTGTTCACATCGTATCATTCAGCATGCTGTGTTGTTTTTTCCGTAACCTCTCAACATTCTGCCGTCTTAAACTGGTTTTGCATGGGGCTGACCAGGGCAGCAGGTCGTCTATGGTGCATTCAGAATCTTTGGCTTCCGCGCCTTCCAGGGTGCCGCAGAACAGAAACAGTGATTCTTCTGTCATCTCCATTCCGTATTCCAGCCTGGCCAGCGCGGCCAAGCCGTCTATCTGCTTGCGCATGTCGGTGTATCCGCAGCGGATGTAGTAATTCCTGACGCCGCTAAAGTCTAACATTCGCTCACCGTTAACCGCGCCATATGTCGTATCGACACTACGTCCATGATCTTGCCCACAGATCCTCAAATGAAGCTTGGATTCTGCGAGATTCTCCCTCTCTTGGCACCGATGTTCGGAATCCTCATTCCACCATCTCATACAGTCAGGCAATTTGCACCGCGGGGGACTATTGAGCGGTTACGGCTTTTCATAAAGTAATGAAGCTATAAAGAAATCCCAACCTGACAGGCTGCAGCGGTGCAATCTGACGGGTTGGGATTTTTTCTTTGTTCATAAGGATTCAGTGGAAACCTGCTTGGCAATGATGCGGCATTCTTTATCCCAGAAGGCAATGCCGTACTTCC
>CAVEUM010000021.1:0-33977 GCA_963618735.1 bacterium
AGGCGCAGTTTGGATTCGGCAGGTTATCGCAATAACAAGGTGTCGCGTCTGAAAGAAGGATATCTTCTCTTTCTTTCTGCTGGGATAGTGCTCCTTTGGCAACCCCTTTTCCCTAACTTTCCGTGAAGAACCGAAAAAAGCAATGGTCATGTGACCATTGCTTTTTTCAAAGGATGTGCGGGAGCAGCTCTTTCGTGAGCGATCTCCCGCACAATAATTTTTCTTACTCAACAGACAGAGCTTCGATGTCGCCCGTGTACTCGATGGTGGAAACGGAGCGCCATGCGTTCATGGTGGAAGAGAAGGCATCGTTTTCCTTGGTGGACAGCAGGCTGCTCTTCAGGGTTTCCTTGATGTCATCGGTCAGCTCCACAGCGCCGGCGGGAATGTCACGCAGGTAGTACACGATGTACACACCATAGCTGCCCAGCACAGGCTCGGAAACGTCGCCCACATTCTCCACAGAGAAGGCGGCCTTCACGAAGGCAGAGTCCCAAATGACGCTGTCCTGATGCACGCTGTAGCCTTCGGAAGCATAGGGCTCGGACTGCATGCCCGGGTCAGAACCATACTCAGCAATCAGGTCGGCAAAGGGCGTGCCATCGGCCAGTTTCTGATTGATTTCATCGATGGTGGGCTGCACAGAAGCGATGATGGCATCGTAAGCAGCATCCACATCAGCCTGGGTCACAGGGGTCTCGGTCTCAGCAGCCTCCACATCGGTAGCGGTAGCTTCAGTGGATTCGCTGTCAGCAGCTTCTTCCTGCTCTTCCAGCTTAGCAGCCAGGTCTTCATAGGTCTGCAGCAGATCATCATCCACGGTCAGCAGAATCTGGGTGATGCCGCGATATCCTTCGGGCACATAGTAAGAGGTGTAGCCATAGTACTGGGTCAGATATTCGTAGTAAGCCACATTGCCTTCATAGGAGGCCTTGTCGCTTTCCACCTGCTCATCGAAAGCAGTCTGGATTTCGTCATCCGTCACTTCCACGCCCTCGATCATCTTGTCGCGGACACGGTTGTAAACTTCTTCTTCGATGGTGCTCTGCATCATCACTTCTTCAGTGTAGCCCATGGCTTCCAGGGCAGCCAGAGCGCTGGTCTTGGCAGCCAGCTTTTCCTCATCGGTAGACTCATCGGTCAATCCGCCGTAGTAGGACACATAGCTATCCACCAGGCTGTTCCAGGTCTCGGTGTTGCTGGCCGTCAGAGCTTCCATTTCTTCATCGGTGAACTGATCCAGACCCCACTCGGCGGCCTTCTGATCCATCAGCTCATACTGGATGGCATAATCCAGAGCAATCTGGTTGATCGCCTTCACATTTTCTTCGGTGGTGGTATCATAACCATACTGGCTATAGGTGTAGGACAGGTTGGAAGCGATGTTATCCACCGTCTCACGGATCACGTCCTTACCGTTCACAACAGCCATTACATCGGTAGGGGAAGTGGTAGTTTCCGTGGTAGCCGCATCCGTATCGGTAGCAGCAGCATCGGTATCCTCAGCCACTGCGGCGGAAGTGGCGCCCAGCATCAGTGCCAGCACCAGTGCCAGCAGGCGGGTCATCTTCTTCATGATCAGCAGATCCTTTCTTTTTCGCATTTTTCTCCTGCGAATGACTCTATTATGTCACTTTTTTCTTCTTCATGCAACCACTTAAGCTATTCTTAAGGCAAATGTTACACCCTGTTCACATTTGTTCACGCATCCATCACACAAGGAGACAGCAAAGCGGCCACGAAAAAGCGAACTGCCCTTCCGTGGCCGCCTGTTTTTTATCGAACCATGTAAAACCGAATCATGAAATACACCGCGGGAATGGTCAGCACAAGGCCTGTGAAGAAGAGGAAGGAATAGCCCTTCACCTTCTTTTTTTCCTTGCGGCGCTTGTATTCGGGATACTTGACGTATTCCGACTTGATAAAGGGAAGCAGAATCTCCCTTGTGCGTCGCAGGCTGTAGGTGACGCCTGTGAACGCGCCTCGATTGTACACATTCACCAGCGCCGCGCAAAGCATGAGCGACACGCCGGGGATAGTGAACGCATCACACAGAATGCGATACCGTTCCGCATCGGTCTCTGCGCTGGAGTAGCCATAATTGTTCAGGATAATCATCAGCAGCCCTACGCCCACGATGAGGCTGACAACGTATCCCGTAATCATGGTAACGATTTTCGTTTTCCTGTTCTCGCTCAAAGTCCGAATTCCTCTTTATACTTGCGCTCCTCGGAGTCGCTGCAGTAGACAAAGTGTCCGGGGCAGACCTCACGGAGAGAGGGCTTTTCCACGCTGTAGTCATGATCCTTCAGAGAATTGTAGACAATTCTCGTCCGTTCACGCTCGGTATACGGGTCAGGAAGAGGAATAGCGGAAAGCAGGGAACGGGTGTAGGGATGCATGGGATGGGCGAAGAGCTCGTCCGTTTCTGCCAGCTCCACCATCTTGCCGTAGTACATGACGCCAATGCGGTCGGAGAAATACTTCACCACAGACAGGTCATGAGCAATGAACAGGATGGTCAGACCCAGACGGTCGCGCAGTTCATTCAGCAGGTTAATCACCTGTGCCTGAATGGACACGTCCAGTGCGGATACAGGCTCGTCGGCAATCAGCAGCTCAGGATTCATCACGATGGCACGGGCAATGCCGATACGCTGACGCTGGCCGCCGGAGAACTCGTGGGGATAGCGTCCTGCATGCTCACGCACCAGGCCTACCAGCTCCAGCATCTCATACACCTTGTTATCGATGTACTCCTGATCCTTCACGCCCTGAATCACAAGGCCTTCGGAAATGATTTCCTTCACGGTCATGCGGGGGTCAAGGGACGCGATGGGGTCCTGGAAAATCATCTGAATCTTGGTGATGAGCTTGGTGTGCTTCGCCACGTTCAGGTCATGCTTGTACTTCTTGCGAAGCTCATCTGCTTCCGCGCCGGTAGCATTTTTGAGCTTTTCCTCGTACTCTGCCTTCACCTGAGCCACGCACTTTTCAGCATATTCCTTGTCGGAATGCTTCTGGTCGTGCTTGGCGGCAGCAATCTGCTTCTTGTTTTCCGCAATGCAGGCATCGCGATTCTTCTTCGCCTCGGCGATTTTTGCATCGTTGTCTGCCTTGTGGGAAGCATTGGCGGCGGTATCTGCCTGAAGCGCCTTGATTTCATCGTCCGTGCTCTTCTTGCACTCATCAATGGCGTTCTGGTAAGAGTGGGTGCCTGCGCCGATGCGCTGACCCTCGAAGTAGATGTTGCCGGAGGTAATATCGTAGATCTTGATGATGGAACGGCCAGTGGTGGTCTTGCCGCAGCCAGATTCACCCACGAGGCCGAACACTTCGCCCTTCTTGATGTCGAAGCTCACATCATCCACGGCCTTGGTGGAGCCGAAATACTGGCACAGATGCTCCACCCGCAGCAAGGATTCATCGTTGCGGTCAGGCATGGGTTTCACCTCCCATACGCTTTGCCTTCATGCGTGCAATGCGGTCGGTAATGGCCTTAGGCACTTCCACCTTCGGCGCGTTGGGATGGAGCAGCCAGGTTGCCGCCTGATGCGTGTCGGACACACGGAAGAACGGCGGATGCTCCTCAAAGTCAATCTGCATGGCGTACTTATTGCGCGCGGCAAAGGCATCGCCCTGCGGGGGATAGATCATGTTCGGCGGTGTGCCGGGGATGGCGTCCAGCTTCTCCTTGGTGTCCAAGTCGGGCATGGAGGAGAGCAGCGCCCAGGTGTAGGGGTGACGAGGATCGTAGAAGATATCCTCTGCCGTGCCGATTTCCACAATCTTGCCGGCGTACATCACGGCGATGTTATCTGCCATGTTAGCCACCACGCCCAGGTCATGGGTGATGAAGATGATGGACAGGTTGCGCTCCTTCTTGAGCTTGTTGATCAATTCAAGGATCTGTGCCTGAATCGTCACGTCCAGGGCGGTAGTAGGCTCATCGCAGATGAGGATATCAGGGTTTGCCGCCAGGGCGATGGCAATCACGATTCTCTGGCGCATGCCGCCGGAGAACTCGAAGGGATACTGGTTGTAGCGCAGACGAGGCTCGTGGATACCAACCTCATCCATCAGCTTAATGGCCATTTCCTTCGCCATGGTCTTCGTCACGCGATAGACAGCCAGAGAGCCTTCTGCCTTGAAGTGCTCAATGAGCTTATCGGTGCGCTCGGCAATATCAACATCCTGGGCAAGCACTTCCTTATAGCGCTCGTCAAGGCGGTCGATTACGCGCAGGATGTTTTCACGCAGCTCTTCAGGGGCATACACCACCTTCGGAACAACCTTCCAGGTGACGTTCTTGCCGCGGGCGATGAGCTTCTCACGCTTGCGGGACTGACGGGCATACCGTGCTTCTTCCTTCGGGTTTTTCTTCAGGAAGTAGAAGTAGCGGTTGATGCCGTGGGAAAGCGCTGTGCGGAAGGTGTAGGCCGCGCTGTCCTTCAGGTACTCCAGCTTATCGATGGAAGTCTCCACCGCAGCGGACACTTCATCGCAAACCTTTTTCGCTTCACCCTTCTCAAACTCGCCGGCGTAGAACTTGCGAGCCTCTGCCAGCTTGGGCAACACGGCTTCCTTGTTCTTGCGGGCGGTGTTGTAGGAATATGCCACACCCTCGCGAGCCATTTCCACAAACTTGTCCATGAAGTTTTCCTTCAGGTATTTAGCGGAAGCAGCGTTGAGTGCTTCAACCTCCTGATTGAGGTCTGCATTCGGGCAATAGAGCTTGTAGTAGCCCACGGAGAAGAAGTCCGGCTTCGTCTGAGACTCCACGCGGTGCATCAAAGCTTCCAGCTTTGCAAACGCCTGAGCGGCCGCAGTCTTGTTCTCCTCGGTGTCCTTGTAGCCCCTGGCAGTGTTGTGCAGCTCGGCGGTCACCTCAGCGATTTCCTTGTGGAAATCCCGTGCAAGGTTGCTCTTGTCAATGGCCTTGAGCTTGCCCTCGTACTCGTGCAGCAGTGCCTTCACATCCAGCTTCTGCTTCTTTTCAAGCTTGAAGACGTTATCTTCTGCATCTGCACGAAGATCCACGGTGCTGGTGTAGGCGTTGTTGTATTCGTTCTCCAGGCGATTGCTCTCCATGCAGAACTTTTCAAACGTGTCAAACTTCTCGTTCACAGCCGCAGCATCATACTTGCCCGAGGCAAGCACATTGCTCTTCAGCGTGTTCATCAGCCGCTTGAATTCTGCCTTGGCTTCCCTGCGGTTGGACTTATTCTTCAGCAGGGTTGCCTCGGTAATCTGCTTGCCGATCTTCACAATGGGGTTCAGAGAGGAAAGAGGGTCCTGGAAGATCATGGCGATTTTATCACCGCGGATGTGGTGGAAATCGTCCTCGCTGATCTTCAGCAGATCCTGACCATCATAGAGAATTTCGCCGCCCTCGATGATGGTATTGCCGGCAAGGATGCCCATCATGGCCTTGGCGGTAACGGACTTGCCGGAACCAGACTCGCCCACGATGGCCAGCGTCTTGCCGCGCTCCAGGTTGAAGGAGATGTCACGAACAGCCTTGAGCGTACCGCCCTGCGTACGGAACGAAACCTTCAGATTTTTTACTTCAAGAATATTATCCATGCTTTAATCCTCCACATTACGCAGCGAGGGATTGAACGCATCCCGAAGGCCGTTGCCGAACAAGTTGAACGAAATCTCAAGGAGGGAGATGAAGAGTGCGGGCAGGATCATCAGGTGCGGGTAGTTCGTCCAGATGGCGCTCGCATCAGAAAGCAACGTGCCCAGGGAGGTGGCGCTGGCAGAGCCAAGCTTCACAATGCCCAGGTAGCTCAACATACTCTCGTTGAAGATAACGTTGGGGATGATCAGTGCGGTACTCGTTACGATGGTACCCAGGGAGTTCGGGAACACGTGCTTCCAGATGAGTCGTCTGTCCTTAGCGCC
Source organism: bacterium (assembly GCA_963618735.1). Lineage (GTDB taxonomy): Bacteria > Bacillota > Clostridia > Christensenellales > Aristaeellaceae > CAKUFA01. The sequence continues at coordinate 5,911 of CAVEUM010000021.1, forward strand.
CAAGGTCTTCGCAGCAAGCACGAATTCCTGCTTCTTGAACCGATAGAACTGGGTACGCACGCGGTAGGCAATGCCGATCCAGCCGTTCAGCACGTATGCGAAGATCAGGCACGGGATAGCACCCAGCTTCGCGGACAAATGCATCTGGAACAGTGTTGCCACGATGATGAACGGGACATTGCCCAGAATGTCGGAGACACGCTCCATGATCAGGTCCACCGTGCCGCCGTAGAAGCCTTCGATGGCACCGTAAACAGTACCGATGATGAAGTTGATGACGGACACGCTGATGGCCAGCAGCAGACTCAGACGGAGACCGCCTGCCAGACGGAGCATCAGGTCATAGCCCTGGCTGTCCGTACCGAAGATGTAGTTCGGTTCGCTGCCGTTGGTGTAGATGTAGTAGTTATAGTAGAGGACACGAATCTTGTACTGTGCGGTTTCCAGCGTGCCGCCGCCGGTGAACTCATAGTAAATGAGGTTGCCTTCGCTGTCACGCTTGTAGTTGTCCTCCAGCACCAGATCCTCCGAGTAGGCCATCTTCTTGGCCTTACCGCTGGCGGTGGTCACAGGGGTATTCTTCTTGGCCTTGTACCAGTTGTTCGCATCGGTAGAGTCCATGTTATACTCATTGTCCTCAATCAGAGGATAGAGGATATGCAGACCCGTTTCTTCCTCGAAGGCCTGGATATTAGCCAGCTCGGACTGCTTGATGCTCTTGTACTGGAAACCAACCGACAGGTAGGTATCCGTGCGGGCAGTCCAATAGGTCTTTTCCTTTTTGGCGGCATCAATCTGGACATAGGTATCGCCCAGCTTGATGATGGGGCAATAGTCGCTTTCCAGTGCCTCGGCCATGGTCACATCATGACCATCCCAGTTTTCAGCGCCGGCGCCAATGCCAATGGCCTTGATCAAGCCCACCTCAGAGTAGTTGTTGTTCGTGCCGCCATCTGCGATGCCGATTTCACGCAGGCCCGAGATGCGCGGGCCCTTCTTGGCGTATGTCACGTCCATGAAGCTGTTGGCATGGTCGGTAAGGAAGGGCGCCACAAGAGAGAACAGGCAAATGAGGATGATGATCACTGCCGCCACAACGGAGGCCTTGTTCTTGCGGAAACGGATCCAAGCATCTTTGAAGTAGCCGATGGGCTTATCATCGAACTTGGTGTCGGTAAGGCGCTCGTTGATGTTGACGAATGCAAATTTCTCAGGCGGAATTGTCTTGATATTCTTATCCGACATTACTTCTCCCCCATTCTGATACGAGGATCAATAAATCCGTAGCTGAGGTCCATTACGATGCCGGCGAGCAGGCCGATGAATGTGTAGAACACGCAGTCGATCATGAACACGTCGTAGTCCAGCAGATTCAGAGACTTTATGTAGAGCTGTCCAACGCCAGGCACGGCGAAGATCTGCTCGATGATCATCGAGCCGCCCAGCAGACCCACGAACTCCGAAAGGATGGAGGGCAGGATCGGCACGAAGGCATTCTTCAGCGCGTGACGAGCCGTCGCCTGTGCGCGGGTCAGACCCTTCGCGCGGGCAAGCAGCATATAGTCAGAGGTCAGTGCTTCCGTCAGCTCGGCACGAACAAAGCGGGTATAACCTGCAATGGAGCCGAAAGACAGAGCGATGATGGCAGGAATCATACTGACGAACATCTTCCAGGTGAAGTAGCTGCCGCCAGCGTCTGCCAGGGAATACATGGTCAACGGCAGCCAGCCCAGCTTGAAGTACAGGAAGTACTGCACCAGGAAGGCATACACGTAGCTCGGGACGGAAATGAACACCATGACCAATGTACTGATCAGGGAGTCGTCCCACTTATTTTTCCGAATAGCAGCATAGATGCCAAACAGTATGCCGATAGGAACGGAAAAAATCATTGAGTAGAAATTGATGAGAACCGTAGGCAGAAGCCGATCTCCCAGCACCTGCGCTGCGGGCGTACGATAGGACACGTTCCAGGAGGTACCAAAGTCCCACTTGGTTACGATGTTCTTCACGTAGATGAAGAACTGCGTCATCAGAGGCTCGTCATAGCCCAGTGCTTCCCAGCGTTCCTCAATGGCGGCTTTTTGAATCTTGTCCGTGGGCATTTCTCTGGGCAGAACACGGATCAGCAGAAAGGTAATCAGCGTGATGATCGAGAAGGTCACCAGCATCAAACCCAGACGCTTCAATACATACTTTGTCACCGATACTCACTCCTTTGGGCAGCCGGCGGGATTTTTGTTTTCCGGAAAACCGGACGGCAGATTGCGCACCCGAATGATTCAGAAAACGCTTGCGCGGCGAGTCCTGAAATTGAGCAGCGGGTGAACTGAACTGAAAACCACCGAAAGCAGGGGGAGAAATCTCCCCCTGCCGTTCGGATTACAGACAGGTACAACGATATTTCAGTGCCTGATTTTACGATTACTCGTAGCTCAGGGCGCCATTCTGGCTGGCCACAAACTCGGCCCACTCAGCATCGCTATAGTTGTACTGCATCAGTTCGAAACCACCCCAGCCATAAGCCATGTTGTAGTCAGGAGTGATGTAGCTGCACTTGTAAGACAGCAGGCTGCAGGAAGTGGTGCTGGCCAGAGGAATACGATAGTACTTCTGCAGGTACTTCTCTTCCATGTTAGCAGTGATGTTCAGCTTGGTGTCCAGATCAGCAGAAGCGTACACGCCGGTGCCAACCATGGAACGAGACCATTCCGTCCAGGACATGGTGACTTCCTCACCGTTCACGGTCAGGGTCAGCATCTCGGTGGAAGGATCCCAGCAGCCACCCTCATGGATGGTATACTGCTCGTTGTCGCAGTACACCTGGAAGTTACGGAAGGGATACAGAGCAGCGCCGCCCCATGCGCCGAAGCCGATGGCATATTCGCCATTGATTACGTCGCCATAACGGTCGTTGATGTTGCCCAGAGCTTCCAGAGTGATGTGGCCGAAGCCAGTGCCTTCAACAGCAGCGTTGATGTACTTGTTCATCAGCTCAACCTGCTTGTTGTCGGTGGAGTCGAGAGCGCCCTTCTTGTAGCCGATGCGGATGACGATGTCCTCGCCCTCGGTGTACAGGCCAGCTTCCACCAGCTCCTTGCAAGCGGTAGCCATCAGCTCCTGAGCCTCAGAGAGGTTGTAGCCGTTGATGGACTTGTAAGCGTCAGCCAGGGTAGCATAGGGAGTGCCCTCGCCGTACTCAACACCGTACAGGTTGCAAATAGCCTGCATGGCGGGCTCAGAGTTACGGTACATGGACTCAGGGTCGTTGTAGAAGTCGTAGTAGTACAGGGTGTTCATCAGGCCGAAGGAGGGAACATAGCCAGCGGTGGCAGTCACCCACTCGGTACGGTCGATGGCCAGGCTGAAGGCCTTACGGAAGTTCACGTTGCTCAGCACAACGGAATTGGTGTTGCCCTTGGACTCATCCATGGTCTTCAGGTTTTCCAGACCGCAGTTGAAGAAGAAGGACTGGGTGTAGGTCTCCAGAGCCTTGTACAGCTGATCGGAGGTGGAGTAGTTAGCAACTTCCTCAGCAGAGGGAGCCCAGGAATCCAGCTCGCCCTTCAGGAAAGCCTGCTTGGCGGCATCGTCGGTCATCACGTTGATAACGACCTTCGTGGTGCGATAACGCTGCACGCTCTCGCCGTCCACTTCATAAGGAGTGTAGGACACGAGGGTGCCGTCTTCGCCCTGCTCCCAGCCGTACCAGTTCTCGTTCTGCACGAGGACCATCTGCTTCTCTTCCTGATAGGAATCGAGCTTGTAGGGGCCATAGGACATGGTGGTGTCAACGCTGGTGCCATAGTTGGTGGTCACCAGAGTGCCGGTGGTGTCCTTGCCAGCTTCGTACAGGCTCTCATACACGATCCAGTTGGAGGTGAAGGAGGTCAGAGCATAGTAGTAGTCGATCTGGCTCTGCATGACGTAGATGATGGTGTAATCATCCACCTTGTACAGACCCACGGTCTCGTCGTAACCAACCTCAGGCATGGGGATGGTGTACACGAAGTACATGGGCAGATCAGCCTCAGACTCGTTCCAAGCTTCAACGCTGGTGGTCACAGGAGCGAACAGAGCGTAGTTAGCATCGGTCAGGGGCACCAGGCCGTTGTCGTCGCACAGGGCAACCAGCTCTTCCCAGGTGCTCATTCCGAAGTAAGCATCGCCGTAAGCTTCAACGTAGTCCTTCAGGGTGTTGCCGCCCAGCTGGGTAGCCAGAGCGTAGTTCACAGCCAGGTACATCTTGTAGCCTTCAGCGGTGACATACTGGCCATCTTCGCCAACGGTCAGGTCGGCCATGGTGTACTGGCCGGCATTCTCGTTCATGGACTCGCTGCCGCCGTAGTAGTAAGCGTTGCCGCCGGCCACTGCGGACTCACCTGCATAGTACAGGTTAGCACGATAGTTGTGCATTTCAGGGTTCAGCAGCTGCTTCATGGAATACACATAGGTGTCGGCATTGATGGGGGTGCCGTCCTGCCACTTGGCATTCTCATTCAGCTTGATCTCGAAGACATAGCCTTCGGTCACATCAGCGGCGGTCTTGTCAGCAGGCAGGGTGACGTTGTACTTGGTCAGGTCATCCTGATGCGTAGCAGTCACGTCCGTGATGGAGGTAGCCATCTCGTAAACCCACTGATAAACACCCTCTTCGGTGTCCTCAGCCTGCATGGTTACGAAGGGGCTGGAGAGGTAATTGGAAAGAATCGCATCGTCAGCATTGGTCTCCCAGGTGTGGGGATTCCAGTTGTTGGCGAGGCCGGTGGTGTAGTCATTGAAGGTATAGCTGGGGACTTCGCCCTCAGCAGTGCCGGTGGTCACTGCCAGGCCAAGAGCCATGGACAGAGCCAGCAGCAAAGACAATGCCTTTTTCATGTTTCTCCTCCTCATCTTATTTCTTGCCCGAAAGGGCGAATCATTATGCATGGTACCCCTCTACCAGCATAAAAATTCGTATCATATATTTTACCATGGAAGGATCATCCAGTCAAGTGTGAAAGGATCATTTATAACGATTTGGGCGAAAAACGCACAGGAAAAACAACAAAAAAACATGATTTCCGTCAGCGGAACAAGCCGCCAAAAATCGCGTGATGAATTTTTTCAGCCTTCATCATGCAAATTGCCTGCAATGGCGGAAATTTTCTTGTTCCCTCTTGACGTCTATGCTATAATACGAGGTGGCGGAAAAAACCGCCAACCCTGTAAGTGCATGAATAGGAGAAAAATGCGATGGTGAAGGTAAATATTATTTCCGGCTTCCTTGGCGCTGGAAAAACGACGCTCATCAAAAAGCTGCTGACCGGCAGCGTCAGCAAGGAGAAGATCATCCTGCTGGAAAATGAGTATGGCGAGGTCGGCGTAGACGGAAGCTTTATGAAAGATTCCGGCATCATTGTGGATGAGCTGAATTCCGGCTGCATCTGCTGCACCCTGGTGGGTGACTTCCAGAAGGCTGTGGACGAGCTGATTGAGAAGTATCATCCCGACCGTCTGCTGATTGAGCCCTCCGGTGTGGGCAAATTGAGCGAGATTCTGGTGGCCGTGGAGCACGCGAAGGAGCGTCATTCTGACCTGGTCATCTCCGGCTGCGCCACCGTTGTGGATGCCGGCAAGTGCCGTATGTATATGAAGAATTTCGGTGAATTCTTCCTGGATCAGATCAAGACCAGCGCCACGGTGATCTTCAGCCGCACGCAGCTTCTGTCTGCTGAGCGCATTGAAAAGAGCCGCGCTCTGGTGGAAGAGCAGCATCCCGGCGTCCGCATTGTGACGACGCCCTGGGACGATCTGTCTGCTGATACCCTGCTGGAGGTCATTGAATCCGGCAAGCCCATGGAGATCCACCTCGATGACGACGACGATGATGACGAGGATGAGCACGAGCATCATCATCACCACCATCATGACCATGACCACGAGGACGGTGAAACCTGCTCCTGCGGACATCATCACGATGATGACGACGATGATGATGACGACGACGAGCACGAGCATCATCATCACCACCATCATGACCATGACCACGAGGACGGCACCTGCCCGTGCTGCGGCGGTCATCATGACGATGACGACGATGATGATGATGACGACGAGCACGAGCATCATCACCACCATCATGACCATGACCACGAGGACGGCGAGACCTGCTCCTGCGGACATCATCATCACCACCATCACGGCCATGACGCAGACGAAGTGTTCGTGTCTGTGGGCGTAGAGACTGCAAACCGTTACGAACAGGATGAGGTCAAAGCCATGCTGGACAAGCTGTCCGATGAGGAAGAGTACGGCACCGTGCTGCGCGCCAAGGGCATCCTGCAGAATGCGGCAGGCGAGTGGTTCCAGTTTGACTATGTCCCCGGCGAGAGCCAGTTCCGTGCAGGCACGCCTGATTACACCGGCCGTCTGTGCGTCATTGGTGCCCATATCGACGAAAAAGCACTGCGGGAGCTGTTCAAGGCATGAGCGAGCAGGAATTTACGCCAGTCTACCTGATTACAGGCTTTCTGGAAAGCGGCAAAACCCAGCTGATTAACAGCATGCTGGCAGACGAAGGCTTCTCCCACGGGCAGAAGACCCTGATCATCTGCTGCGAGGAAGGCATTGAGGAATACGAATCCTTCAAGGATGCCACCGTGGTTGTGCTGGATGAAGCAGACGAGATGAACACGACTCAACTGGAAGAGCTGGATCGTCAGTATCAGCCGGAGCGCGTCTTTGTGGAATACAACAACGTGTGGACCATTGACAAGCTGGGATCCGTCATGCTTCCCCCCAAGTGGGAGGTTGTGCAGATCATCACCACCGTGGACGCCAACACCTTCGACAACTACTTCACCAACATGCGTCAGATGCTGACCGACCCCATGAAGGCCGCTGATCTGATTCTGTTCAACCGCTGCCAGCCCGGTGCCAGCAAGAGCCCGTGGCGCAGGCAGATCAAGGCCGTCAATCCTCGGGCAAACGTCCTGTTTGAAAACACGGACGGCACCAGCGAGGACGGTGTGGCAGACGAAGACCTTCCTTATGATATGAAGGCCGCCGTTATCGAGATCAAGGATGAGAACATCCCCACCTTCTATCTCGACTCCCTTGACCACCCCGACCGCTACGACCGCAAGACCGTCCGCCTGGTGGGACAGATTTTCCCGGATCGTTCCCTTCCCCGCGGCTACTACATGTTCGGACGCATGGCCATGACGTGCTGTGCCAACGACATTCGGCCCATCGGCTGGATTACCCAGGGCATTCAGAAGCCTGCCGCCAAGAAGTATTTCTCCATGACGGCACAGTGCAAGGCTGTGGAAGCCCAGGGCGAAAAGATGCTGATGCTGCAGGAAGCACGCACGGAAATCGTTCCGCCGCCTGCTGAAGAATATCTGAATTTCAATGCATAATGGCATGCTCCTGATGGGATGAAAGCATCCTGTCAGGAGCATTTTCTACTATTATAATGCCATTCACCGGAAGTTTCATTCCCCTGCGGAGCTGTCAAAGCCGTCATGTTCTTTTTTCAGCAGGATTTTGCCTGTCCGAAAGCGAACATAAAGACGGATATGTTTCAACATGGAGGGATGAACACATTGGCCATCACTGCCTATTGCAAAAAATGTCAGGAAGACGTGCCGTTGGGAGAGCGCTGCCCCAACTGCGGCGCCAAGCTGGCCAAGTCCTCTGCCCGTGTGGCGTGGTGTGTCGCCCACACCCCTGTGGAAGACTGGATGTGCTGGAACAGCGTCGCGCGGATTCTTCTGCCTGTGTGGCTGGTGGTGCTGGTCATGATTCTTCTGCCAGAGATCATGCACAGCGGCATTTCCGCCCTGGACCAGGTGCTGAAGAACGGCACGCTGCTAAGCATGGTGCTTCTGCTGCTGGTGTCTGCCCTGGTTACCCTGCTGGTGCTGCATCTGCAGGGCGATGACCTGATTGACTGCGTGGTAGACAGCCGAGGGGTGCATGTATGCCGTTATCTGCCCGAGCCTACGCCCATGAAACTGCTGCTGCGGCTCCGTTCGCCTCATCTCATTCAGGAGATGGAAGAGGGCGATGACGCCATCCTCATTTCCGCCCACGAAATTCTCTGGAAGGACATGGCGCGTGTCCAGCTCTGGCCGGAAAAACGGCTGGTGCTCATTTATGCTCCCCACTGGTGGATGAATCTGGCGCTGTACTGCACGCCCTTCACCTGGGAAGACACCATGCAATACATGCGGGACAAGGTAGGTCGGAAGAAGAACCTGCTGCTGCCGAGAGAATTGATTGCGCCGCCGAAGCCCAAGGCGCCCCGCAAAAAGGCAGCACCTGCAGCCGAGCCTCTGCCCGAAGTGCTTCCTCTGGCAGACGATTTAGCCCAGATTGAGGAAATCCCCGCCACGGAAGAGCCTCTCATGGAAGAAGTAACCATGGAGGTACCATTAGCAGAAGAGCCTGCACCCATGCCCGAGTCCACCCCGGAGGAAACCGCGGCGAACACTGTAACAGATCCCGCCGTGATGGAAAGCGAGCCTGCACCCCAGACAATCGAGGGTGCATCGCCGAACACGGAAGGCGAAGAGCAAATAAAGATGGATTTATAATCTTTGGAAAAGTGCCCGCCCGTGAGCAATGCTCTGCACGGGCGCTTTTCTTTTCCCTCGCGTTTTCGTATTTTTTGTGTTTTGGTTTGCAAATTTCGTTGCAAAGCAAAATATTTTATGCTACAGTGCTGAAGTGTTTATTGTTTTTCCGGCAATAAACCATCCCTGCAAGGAGTGATCACAGCGTCATGTTCAAGTATGCAGTCAGGCGAATTTTAGTGATGATCCCAACACTTATTCTTATTATCGCTATCGTATTCGCGATCCTCAGCTTTATCCCCAGTTCTCCCGGACGAATCATCCTCGGCATGAACGCCAAAGAGGAACAGGTCATTGCCCTGAATGAGGAATTGGGATGGTATGACCCCGTGCCCGTGAAGTTCATCAATTACCTGAAGGGTATTTTCCTCGAATGGGACTTTGGCACCAGCTACAAGCACTCTGTTCCCGTGTTTGACCTGCTGCTGCCGAAGTTTGGTGTCACTGCCCTGTTGGCCATTCTGGCATGCTCCATCAGTGCTTTGGTGGGCATACCGGCAGGCATCCTGTCCGCGGTCAAAAAGCACTCCCTGCTGGACAACACCACCACCGTGCTGGCCATGCTGCTTGGTTCCGTGCCAAGCTTCTTCCTCGGCGTGCTGATGATCCTCCTTTTCTCCCTGAAACTGGGCTGGCTCCCTTCCAACGGCATTACCAGCTGGACGGGCTACATTATGCCCGTGCTGACGCTGGCGCTTCCTTCCGCCGCTTATCTTTCCCGCCTGACCCGCACCACCATGCTGGAAGCCATGGAGCAGGACTACATCCGCACCGCCCGTGCCAAGGGATGCAAGCCGTCCCGCATTATTTTCCGCCACGCCCTGCGAAATGCCCTGATGCCTGTGGTCACCCAGCTGGGCATGAGCTTTGCAGGCCTGCTTGGCGGCGCCATGATTACCGAGCAGGTTTTCGGTCTGCCCGGCTTCAGTGAGAGCATTCTGTCCGCCATCACCGGCAAGGATGTTCCGGTGATCATGGGCTCCACCATCTTTATTGCTGCCATGTTTATGCTGGTGATGCTGGTCGTTGACCTGCTGTATGCGGTGCTGGATCCCCGCGTCGGCGCCAAATACTGAGGAGGCTCTGTATGTTCGTAAAGAGAAAGAAATACGTCACCAAGGCCGCCTCCAGCCATGGACGCGATATCTGGCGTAACTTCAAAGCCAATCGGCTGGCACTATCTGCCGCAGTTGTGCTGATTCTGATCATTCTGGTTGCTGTCTCATGTGATTTCTTCATTGACTATAACACGCAGGTCATCGGCATGAATCCCAAAGAGCGCCTGCAGGGGCCAAGCGCGGAGCACTGGTTCGGCACAGACAGCGCCGGACGCGACCTGTTCGCCCGTGTGGTGTACGGCACCCGCTATTCCCTGATTTTCGGCATTGGATGCACGTTCTTCTCCATGCTGATTGGCTGCATCCTCGGTGCCACCGCCGCCTATTATGGCGGACTGTATGATTCCATCCTCATGCGAATCATGGACGCGCTGATGTGCATCCCCTACATGCTGCTTCTGCTGATGATTGTCACCGTTATGGGGCGCGGCATGGAGCCCATGATTATCGCCCTGTCCGTTGCCAGCGTGCCGGGCTACACCCGCATTGTCCGCTCCGTTGTGCTGAGCGTTGCCCAGCAGGATTTCATCGAGGCGGCGCGCTCCAGCGGCTCCGGCGACCGCTACATTGTGCTGCATCACATCCTGCCCAACGCCATCGGCCCAATCATTGTGGACGCCATGATGAGCATTGCTTCCACCATCATGTCCGCCGCGGGTCTGAGCTACATCGGCATGGGCATTCAGCCCCCGACCCCTGAATGGGGCAACATGCTTTCAGACGCCATGAAGTACATGCGCACCAATCCGAGCATGGCCATTTTCCCCGGTTTGGCACTGGTGATTACGGCGCTGTGCTTCAACCTGGTCGGCGATGGTCTGGCAGATGCCATTGACCCCCGCCGCCGTAAGTAAGATGCAAACCGACTTTTGCCGGTCTGTATAAATTAAAAGGAGGATTCTTACGATGAAGAGACTTCTTTCCCTCGTGCTGGCCATGATGCTGGTTATGGGTCTGACCACGTTTGCTTCCGCTGAAGGCGCAAGCGACACGCTGGTTGTGATCCCTGTTTCCAAGTGCGGCAATCTGGACCCCTATGCCGACACCATCGACATGGACGGCGTCATCATGTGCAATGTGTATGATAACCTGTGGCAGCGCGATGAAAATTGTGAATATCAGGGTATGCTGGCCAAGGAATGGACGCTCAGCGAAGACGGCACGTACTACACCGTCACCCTGCGCGACGATGTGACCTTCTCCGACGGCACCCCCGTCAACGCTGATGCTGTGCTCTACAGCTATCAGTCCGCCCTGAAGATGAGCTCTTGGGGCTATACCTACTCCACCGTCATCAAGGACATTGAGAAGGTGGATGAGTACACCGTGAACATCTACAAGTACGCATCCTACTCCTCCATTATCCCCTTCTGCACCGATTATCTGCCCATCGTGTCCCCCACCGCCCGTGACGGCCACGAGGCTGAGTTTGCCAAGAGCCCTGTGGGTTCCGGTGCTTACACCGTGGAATCCTTCGACCAGACCACCAACTATGTGGTGCTGAAGGCTCGCGAGGATTACTTCCAGGGCACCCCTTCCATCAAGACCATCGAAGTTCGTGTGCCGCTGGACAGCTCCGTTGCCCTGGTGGCGCTGGAGAACAACGAGGCTCAGCTGGTTGAAATGACCATGAACGAAAGCGATGTTCAGATTGCTGAGAGTGAAGGCTTCACCATCTACACCTGCCCCGGCTGGGCCTGCAAGACGCTGCTATTGTGGGGCGAACCCTTCAACAGCGACAACGAGCTGGCTCTGGCTGTGAACCAGGCTGTGAACCGTGAGAACGTGGCCGCTTACATGGGCACGGAAGCCACCCCTGCCACCAACTACTACAGCGAAAAGCTGATGGGCAACCTGGCTGGCAAGCTGCCTGTGTATCAGTACGATGTGGAAGCCGCGAAGGAGCACCTGGCCGCTTCCAACTACGATGGTTCTACCCTCACCATCACCGTGACGGCTGACCAGGAAATGGCTGCGCTGTCCATACAGGCTGACCTGGCTGCCATCGGCATCAACGCCGAGGTGAACATCGTTGAGTCTTCCTCTTACTACGATATGTGGTATGACGCCACCGTGGGCATCACCATCGCTGACTTCGGTGTGGCTTATTCTTCCCCCGAAGAAATGCTGAGCTACTTCGCCACCAACGGTTTCTACAACATGTATGGCCTGTGCGTTTCCAACGACGCTTATGACACCAACCTGCAGAAGGCCGCCGAAACCTGGGATGACACCGAGCGTGAGACCTATACCCTGGCTGCCATCGAGGCTGCCCGCGACCTGAGCCAGTATGTGCCGCTGTACGACATCCAGATGAAGATTGTCGGCAGCTCCAAGCTGAAGGGCATCGACGCATGCGCCCCTGCCACCTATCGCCTCTATCTGTGGAAGGCTTATTTTGAAGAGTAATTCAAAGATCTTCTTTTGAGGCTAATCCCGTGTTCTTGCCCGGGGACGGAGGCAATCCTTCGCCCCCGGGTATCAACCCAGGTATGAAGACCTGCGCGTCGGATCCTCATACCTGGGCTGAATCCTGTTCAAAGGTTGGTTATGAATGATGAGCGAAACGCTTCTTTCCATCCGCGATTTGGAAATTTCCATTCACGGCGCGGAGCACACCATGTATCCCGTTAACCGCGTAAGCCTGGATATTCCGCCGCACACCGTGGTGGGTCTGGTTGGCGAAAGCGGCTGCGGTAAATCAATGACAGCCATGTCCATTATGCGGTTGCTGGCACCGAATATTTCTATTACAGGCGGCGAAATTATCTTTGAGGGGCAGGATATAACCAAATATTCCCCTGAGCAGATGCGCGAAATCACAGGCAAAAGCATCTCCATGATCTTTCAGGAGCCCATGACTGCCCTGAATCCCGTGGTGCGTGTGGGCAAGCAAATCGAAGAGGTGCTGATTCTGCACACCAAGTTGAACAAGGCGGAGCGCAAAAAGCGCGTGATTGAGATCCTCAACGCGGTCAGCGTCCCCGATGCCGAGGCACGGTACAAGGCGTTTCCCTTCCAGCTCTCCGGCGGACTTCGCCAGCGCATCTGCATTGCCATGGCCATGATCTGCAATCCCAAGCTGCTGATTGCAGACGAGCCCACCACCGCCCTGGATGTGACCATCGAAGCGCAGATCCTCCACCTGATGCAGGACCTGAAGGAGCACTTCGACACCTCCATCCTGATGATCACCCACAACCTGGGCATCGTATCGGAACTGTGCGATGACGTGAACGTCATGTATCTGGGCGAAATCGTGGAGCACACCGCCACGAAGGAGCTGTTCGATCATCCCCTGCATCCTTATACCAACGGCCTGATTCGCTCCATTCCCACCATTCAGCCGGACGCGCCGGAGCTGGAGAATATCCCCGGCATGGTGCCCGACCTGATGCACGTCCCCACCGGCTGCCGCTTCTGCGACCGCTGCGCCTGTGCAACGGAGCGCTGCCGCAAGGAGCATCCCGACCTGTATGAGCCCACGCCCGGGCACACGGTTCGGTGCTTCCGCTATGAAAACGATGCAAAGAAGGTGGATTGATGGCACAGGAAGTATTGGTAGACGCGCAAAACCTGACAAAAACATTCAAGGCCTCCAAGGGTTCGGTGCAAGCCGTTACCGATGTGAGCCTGAAGATCTACAAGGGCGAAACTCTCGCCCTGGTGGGCGAAAGCGGCTGCGGCAAATCAACCCTGGGACGGCTGCTGCTCAGGCTCATTGAGCCCGACAGCGGTACCATTAACTTCAGCGGCACCGAGCTTACCAAGCTGAAGAAGAAGGAGCTGCGTGCCTTCCGCCGCAACATGCAGCTGATTTTCCAGGACCCTTATGCATCCCTGGATCCCAGGTTTACGATTGAGAAAAGCATCTGCGAGCCCCTCCGCGCCGCGGGCTACAGCCAGGAAGAGCAGCACGCCATGGTGCTGGATCTGGCTGAAAAGACAGGCATTAACCCCGACCATCTGAACCGCTATCCGCACCAGTTTTCGGGCGGACAGCGCCAAAGAGTGGGCATTGCGCGAGCCATCGCGCTGAACCCGCAGCTGGTGGTGTGCGATGAGCCTGTGAGCGCACTGGACGTGTCCATTCAGGCACAGACCCTGAAGCTGCTCAAACAGCTGCAGCAGGAATTGCAGCTGACGTACCTGTTTATCTCCCACGACCTGAGCGTTGTGCACTACATTTCCAATCGGGTGTGCGTTATGTTCCTTGGGCGCATCTGCGAAATCGGCACAACAGAGGAAATCTACTACCATCCCAAGCACCCCTACACCAGGTATTTGCTGAGCGCCACCCCGCAAATCGGCAAGAAAGCGCTTGCCAGGGATGAATTGCTGACGGGCGAAATTCCCAGTCCCATTAACCCGCCCTCTGGCTGCCGCTTCCGCACCCGCTGTCCCTATGCAACAGAGAAATGTGCTCGGGAAATGCCCAGCCTGACAGGCGATGATGCCCATCAGGTCGCATGTCATTATCCGCAGGAATTTGAAATGAATGTATAAGGAGGGTTCCCATGAATCGTCATTATCCGAGCGTACCGGTAAAGCCAGTGGTGGACACTTATTTCGGCACAGAGGTTACCGACCCGTATCGGTACCTTGAAGCACGGGACAGTGCTGAAACCAAGGCCATTGTTCAGGCGGAAAACGAATACACCAAAGCGTTTTTCGCATCCCATCCCGAGTTTGACCTTGCCGAGCGTGAGCAGAAGCTCCGCGCGAAAAAGCCGCTGACGGACATTGGCTCTGTTGTTGAAGCTGGCGGAAAAATCGCCGGCGTGCATGAGCTGCCTGGCGGACTGAATGAGATTGTCGCCCTGAATGACGACTATTCCATTCATCATGTGATTGCCAACGCCGCAACCCTGGACAACCGCATGAACATCTACAGTGTTTATCCCTGCACCGCAAGCGAGCCCATCTACGCCATTTTCGGCGTGCTGCACGGCCATCCCCGTTGCGCCGCTATCCTGTGGAATGACGCCGAAAAGAAGGAACTGGCCTGCCTGGACGACACCTTTGGCATGACCTGGACTGCAGACGGCCGCTACATCCTGTATGATGAAGCCATTGTGGATACCGCCCATCACCGCAACATCAACATCGTTTACCGCTACGACTGGCGGACGGGGGAAAAGAAGGCGCTGTACCAGCATCCCGGCGATGCCGTTTGGATTGACGTGTATGAAGGCCCCGACGGCGGCATCATCATGGCCTCCATGAATACCTATGTGGATATTCAGGTCATGTGGCAGGATGCGCAGGGCAACGTGACCCACCTGAACGATGGTGTCGGCACGTGGAAGTACATCGGCATGAACGGAAACAAGCTGTACTTCACCACGAACACGAACGCGGACTACTGCAAGGTGGTCTGCATCGAAAAGGAACAGCTGTGCCAGGCAAACAGCCTGCTGAATAGCGCGGCAGATGTGGTGCCGGAGCAGGATTGTCTGCTGACCAGCTGCTCTGTGACCAGTGCGGGACTCATTGCCGCCTATGAGCGGGACGGCTGCTCCGAGGTCAATGTATACAGCTTCAGCGGCGAAAAGCTGCAGCAGCTGACCCTGCCCGATCGTTACGGTCACCTGATGCTCAACGCCCCCGTTGACCTTGTGCCCTGTGACAAGCTGTATTTCTCCTTCCAGAGCTTCCTGATGGAAAGCGCGCTGTATCAGCTGGATGCGAGCACCATGGCCATCACCTGCATCACCAACAAGCCAGAGCCCTGTGATGACCTGACCGTGGATCAGTGCTTCCTCCCTGCCCGCGATGGTCAGCAGATTGCGGTTTACCTGGTGCACCAGAAGAATCTGACGCCCAACGGCGATACGCCCACGCTGCTCTATGGCTACGGCGGATATGCTTCCTCCAACACGCCCATGGCCACTGAATATGTCACGTGCTACAAAATCGCCGAGTGGGCGCGTATGGGACGCATCTACGCCCATGCCATCATCCGCGGCGGCCTTGAATACGGCAAGGCATGGCACGAGGCAGCCATGGCCACCAACAAGAAGAACGCCTTTACAGACTTCATTGATATTGCGGAATATCTCGTAAAGCAGCACTGGACCCGCCCTGAAAAGCTCATTGCCACGGGCATGTCCAACGGCGGCCTGCTGATGACGGCCATCACCACCATGCGCCCTGACCTGTTCGGCACGGTGATTGCCAGCGTGCCCCACACCGATATGCTCCGCTTCCGCAATGATGACCGCGGCATGATGTATGTCACCGAATACGGCGATCCCCTGAGTGATGAGGAGACCTTCCGGTACATGTACTCCTACTCTCCCTACCACAACATCAAGGAGGGCACGGTCTATCCCTGGCTGTATGTGCAGACGGGCGAAATGGACAACAACGTGCCCCCGTATCACGGCAAGAAATTCGCCGTTCGCATGCAGGCCTGCGCGGATGAGAAGAATCCCGTGCTGCTGACCGTACTTGCTCACGGCAGTCACGACCGCGGAACCGGGGACGAGTACTTCATGAATGTTTCGCAGATTCAGGCTTTCATTGAGTTGAGCCTTCAGGCGAAATAAAGCATCCTGCGAAAAGCAGCGCACCAAGTTTCCTCCGGTGCGCTGCTTTTTTTGCTGACATCTTCGTTTTTTCCAACAAAAAACTCCTGCCATGACAAGCATGACAGGAGTCTTCTTTATCGATCGCTTCTGCGCGTTACGCGACAGCCGATGGGGCTATCTCAATAACGGTTTGCGCGCTGAGCCTCGAAGCAAGCACGGCAGTACACGGGGCGATCTCCACGGGGCTGGAAGGGCACCTGGGTGGTGCAGCCGCAGCCATCGCAGATCACTTCGTACATCTGACGGGGAGCGCTGTTGCCGCCGTTCTGAGCACGACGAGCAGCACGGCAAGCGGGGCAGCGGCTGGGCTCATTCTGGAAGCCCTTCTCTGCGAAGAAAGCCTGCTCGGAAGCGGAGAACACGAATTCGTTGCCGCAGTCACGGCAGGTCAGGGTCTTATCCTGGTACATAGGGGAATACCTCCTTTATTCTGCACCCATACCATGTTGCCATTCAGTTGCTTCTATTGGGGGTCCCGACAAAGGATATGCGTGACAACCAAAGGAGGAATGATGCCTGGTTGGGTTACAAAATTTATTATATCATGCAGATGTTAAATTGTACAGTCTTTTTTGTACGATATTTTTTTAACACAAAAAGTTGTTTTTGTCCAAAAAGTCTGTCACACGTGCGCACGGTTTCCCTTCAGGGTCTGCACAATAGGGGGGAGGACTTCCAGCACGGCGTCCACATCCGCATCGGTGTTGTCACGGCCGAGGGAAAAGCGCAGGGAGCTTCGGGCATGGTCGTGACTCAGTCCCATGGCCATGAGCACATGGCTGGGATCCACACTGCCGCTGGTGCAGGCCGAGCCGCCGGACGCCGCGATGCCCGCAAGATCCAGCCGCAGCAGCAGCGCCTCGCCATCCACATCGGGGAAGCACAGGTTCAGATTGCCGGGAAGGCGGTGATCTTCGTCCCCGTTCACACAGGTCTCTGGCAGGGCGGACAGAATGCCTGCCTGCAGACGATCCCGCAGGGCCGCAATGCGCTGATTTTCCGCCATTCTTTCCTGCGCCAGGGTGATGGCCGTGCCAAGACCCACAATGCCTGCGAGATTCTCCGTGCCCGCACGCTGCCCCCGTTCCTGCGCGCCGCCGTGCATGAAATGATCCAGCCGCACGCCGCTGCGCACATACAGAGCGCCAATGCCCTTGGGGCCGTAGAACTTGTGTCCGCTAAGGGACAGCATATCCGCATGAAAGGCGTTCACATCCACAGGAACGGCGCCGATGGCCTGCACAGCATCCGTGTGAAAGAGGATGCCATGATCATGGGCGATTTGCCCAATCTCCTCGATGGGTTGCAGGGTGCCGACCTCGTTGTTCGCCGTCATTACAGAGATGAGCGTCGTTTCCGGGGTGATGGCGGCGGCAACCTCTTCGGGGCGGACACGACCCTTTTCATCCACAGGCAGGTAAGTCACCGTAAAGCCCTGCTTTTCCAGCCAGGCGCAGGTATGCAGCACCGCATGATGCTCAATGGCGGTGGTGATGATGTGCCGTCCCTTCTCCTGCATGGCAAAGGCTGCGCCCTTGATGGCCCAGTTATCGCTTTCCGAGCCGCCGCAGGTGAAGTAAATCTCCGACGCCTTCGCGCCAATGGCAGACGCCACCTGTCGGCGGGCAGCCTCCACAGCCTTGCGGCTTTCGCGGCCGAAAAAGTGAACGCTGGATGCATTGCCGTAAATTCCCGTGAAGTACAGAAGCATGGCCTCCACCACAGCAGGGTCTGCGGCGGTGGTGGCTGCATGGTCAAGATAAATGCGTTGCATGGATTGATTCCTCAGACGATTTCATTTTAGCAATGTTCGACCACTTCGACGGCGCCGTCAAGGCAGTCACCGGAAAAGCTCTCGATTTGTCCCGCGTCACAGGCCTTGGCAAGGTCAGGATTGATGGGGATCTGCGCCAGAAGGGGCAGCGAGTAGGTCTGCGCCACCTGCAGCGTCTTGCCTTCACCAAAAGGATACAGCTTTTTGCCGCAGTCCGGGCAGGCCATGTAGCTCATGTTTTCCACCAGGCCAAGCACGGGGATATTCATCATCCGCGCCATTTTCACGGCCTTTTCCACAATCATGCCCACCAGCTCCTGAGGGCTGGTCACGATGATAATGCCGCTCACCGGCAGGCTCTGGAACACGGTCAGCGGAACGTCACCCGTTCCCGGAGGCATATCGACAAACATATAGTCCACATCCCCCCAGCACACGTCCGACCAGAACTGCTTCACCGTGCCGGAAATCAGACTTCCGCGCCAAACCACGGGGTCTGTGTCGTGCTCCAGAAGAAGATTGGTGCTCATGATCTTGATCCCTGTGGACGTTTCCTCCGGGAGGATGCCGTCATCATTTCCCACGGCACGCTCGTTTACACCGAACATCTTCGGCACAGAGGGTCCCGTAATATCCGCATCCAGCACGGCTGTCTGATAGCCGCGGCGCCGCATGAGCGTTGCCATCAGCCCCGTGACCAGGCTCTTGCCCACGCCGCCCTTGCCGCTTACCACGGCAATGACCTTTTTCACATGACTGGCGGCATTCTGTGGTGCCAGCAGGCTTTCCGGCTTTGCGGAAGCGCACTTGCTCGAGCATGTGGAGCAATCGTGCGTACATTCTGCCATTGTTCTCACCTCGACATTGTTTCGCGCCCGCCACGTTCAATGACGTGCAGGAACGCTTCTCCTTGCATTTCGACAGGGAAGTGTCTTTTCCTGCAAAAACACGCCTTGCGGGATGATATTCACGCTTTCTCACGTTTTATGAGTGAGGGATTTTGTCCAGCCAATTTTCAGCCCTCCGCAGGGAATTCTTCCTTGCATCTCCGCCATGAAACGTGTACAATATATATTGAGGTGGTTTACCCGCCTCGCATGAGGAGAGAGGTGTATCCCAATGATCAAAAAGAACAACGTCGGAAAGGTGCTGGCGCTTATTGGTATTCTGGCGCTGTGCCTTCTGCTTTCCGGCTGCTATGTGCCGCCGGATGAAATAACCAGTAACACGGAAAATCTCACCGTGGGGTCGAATAATCTTCCCTTCCAAACCCTCGCCCCTGCCACTGCCACCACCGCGCCCACGGCAACCCCCACCCCTTATGCAGGAACCCAGGGCGGCAATACAGGCAACAGCGGCACCCAGCCCACCATTAACTGGAACGACGACTGGGGCACCGGTTCCACTTCATCCCCCACGAACACAGGCAGTGCCTCCACCACCACGGCAGGCTCGACCATTTCCATCATCACCCCCACCCCGAAGGCTACCAGCACAACCAGCAGCTCGTCTTCCGCAACGGCAACCCCTGCAAGCACCACCTTAAAGAAAGGCTCCACCGGCTCCGACGTGCGCACCATGCAAAAGCGTCTGAAAGAGCTTGGCTACCTGTCAGGCAGTGCGGATGGTGACTTCGGCACCGCCACCGAGGAAGCCGTGAAGGCCTTCCAGAAGGCCAATGGCCTGACCGTAGATGGCAAAGCAGGCACAAAGACCCTGCAAAAGCTTTATTCTGACAGCGCTGTGAAGGCCAGCTCATCCTCCAGCAGCAGCAGCAGCAACACCACCCCGAAAAAGACAGCCACCCCCACCCCCAAGAAAACCGCGACACCGACTCCAAAGAAAACAGCAACACCCACCCCCAAGCCTACCGCCACCCCCGACCTGAGCAAGGCCACCTATCTGCAGAGCGGCTCCAGCGGCAAAAAGGTGAAGCAGCTCCAGCAGCGCCTGATTGACCTTGGCTGGCTGGACGGCACCGCCGATGGCGAGTACGGCGGCGCAACAGAAGCGGCCGTCAAGGCCTTCCAGAAGAAGATGGGACTTTGGAGCGATGGCATCGCTGGCCCGGACACCCAGGCCAAGCTGTATTCCAGCAGTGCGGCCAAGTCTTCCACCCCTGCAGCATCCATTGGCAAAACCCTTGAGGAAGGCATGAACGGCGATGATGTCCGCGCCCTGCAGAAACGCCTGAAGACACTTGGCTACTACAGCGGCACCGTTGATGGTGATTATGGCAGCGGCACCGTTGAGGCGGTGAAAGCTTTCCAGCGCGCCAACGGTCTGACCGTGGACGGCAAGGCAGGAACCAGAACCCTGAATGCCATTTACAATGACGGCGCGTCTTCTTCCTCTTCTTCCTCTTCTTCCTCCTCCAACTCCTCTTCCGGCAGCTCTTCTTCCACAGAGTACACCACCCTGCAGGAAGGCGATGAATCCTCCGCTGTGAAAAAGCTCCAGCAGGCGCTCAAGAAGCTAGGCTTCTACACGGGTTCCGTCGATGGAAAATACGGCAGCGGCACCACCGATGCCGTCCGTGATTTCCAGAAGGCCAACAACCTGACCGTGGATGGCAAGGCGGGGAACGCCACCCAGCAGCTGCTGTACAGCAGCAATGCCAACTCCGCCACCACCTATGCCACCATTCGTGAATATGACGAGGGCACCGCAGTCAAGAATCTGCAGTCTGCCCTGTCTCAGCTGGGCTACTATGACGGCAAAATTGACGGCATCTACGGCGAAACCACCAAGGATGCTGTTCGCGCTTTCCAAATCAACAATAACCTGTCCACGGTGGACGGCGTAGCAGGCAACAAGACCCTGCAAAAGCTGTACTCTTCCTCTGCTAAGTCTGCCAGTGCTCCCAACACGAACTACACCACCCTCCGCAAGGGCGACAAGGGTGACGATGTGGTGCAGCTGCAGGATGTACTGGTGCAGAAGGGTTATCTCTCCACCGTTACAGGCGTGTATGATGACGCGACCGTCACCGCCGTGAAGAACTACCAGCGGAACAACGGTCTCAGCGTCGATGGCTCCGCAGGGGCTGAAACGCTGACAAAGCTCTACGGAAACTGAAGAAAGCGGCTCATGTGTATGAAAGATGACACATGAGCTTTTTTGTTTGAAACGACTCAGGATACGCCGAAAATTACATATCGCCGCATTATTGACAAATTAACAACAAAGTCGTATACTAGCTCCAGCGCCTGACGAAAGATTCTCACGCCAGGCAGAAAGAGGCGTTACAATGAAAACTCGTACACGGTTAACCGCACTGCTGGCAGCAGCAACCATGGCTCTTCCTATGGTCGCCATGGCAGAAATCACGGATGAAGAGGGCGCGGCATGGGCCGAGGCTCACGGTTATGTCAAGATGGAAACAGACGTGGTCACCTCTGCTACCGAGAAGAAGGTTGGCGGCGTGAACTACGGTGCAATCGAATGGGACAGCGACCTGCAGGTTGCTGCCGTGCGTGAATTCCTCAAGGGCGGCAAGTATCTGGGCGATGCTTCCTATGCGCAGGATGAAACGGGCTACAACTACCGCGAAATGTATCAGCTGGCCACCAGCCGCAACAATGTCCCCTCCAATACCAACCTGGAGATGGTGCTGGACGCAAGCAACCTGCACCTGCTGGGCGTATCTGAAGCAGGCACCGGCAAGACGCAGGACTTCCAGGACAACCCCAAGGTGTCCGTCAGCTGGGTGCGTCAGCTCCGTGAGGAAGAGGAAAACACCTACAACTATTATTGCTCCTACGGCGTGCAGTACAACGGCACGGTGAAGGTCTACACGGTGGATGATCTGGCCACGGAAGAAGGCCAGGCAGCCCTGCTGAACCTGTATGACAAGTATTATCCCACCCTTGCTTCCAGCTGGGCAACCTACAGCGCCAAGTTCGCCGATGCTGCTGATGCTGATGCCGTGAAGGAAGCCAAGCTGGCCTACATCACCAGCGCACTGAACGCCGGCTCCATGGTCATCTATGAGATCATCCCTGACAGCATTGTCATTACCGCTCCCTTCCTGATGAACATGTCCCCCACCATGGCCAATGGCGCCAAGTTCACCACCGTGCAGGAAGGTGAAGACAAGTACGCCTACGACCTTTGCCTGTCCGACAGCTTCATTGACAAGCTCATCGAGTACAAGAACGCGTACATGGCCACCGAGGAAGGTGCCGCCGCTGTGACGGAGTACTATTCTTCCGCCATGTATCAGCAGCTGGATCAGTACTGCGCGGCCTATGGTGCATCCACCAGCCTGGAGCTGGCACAGAAGACCGACAACGCTGCCGGCCTGAAGACCCAGACCACCTGGAAACCCGCGGAGTAATGCGATTTTCGGGAGGAGGCTTTTCTGAGAAAGGCCTCCTTCTTCTTTTTTGGAAAAACGAAATTTGCAGGAGGGCGGCTGTTCTGAAAAAACCTCCTTCCGCGCCTTCCTCGAAAAGCGAACAGGAAAAAGCCATGGGCAAAGGCTTTATGGAGCGAAGGAAATCAACAAAAAGGTGCTGTTGCAAAATCGATGTTCTGCAACAGCACCTTCTTTATCAGCCCCGTCAGGAAGAAGCCGCATGAATGAACAGCTTGTGCCGATGACCGCCGCGCTGTGTATCGGATGGCCTGTCCATGTACACTGGCAGCGCAAGGGCTCAATACATGTACTGAATGGGGAAACCATGAAGCACTGCCGAAAAAAAGCAGCGCAAGATAGGCATAAAAAAACCTGATCGCAAGGATCAGGTATCAAGCTGGAGCGGGTGATGGGAATCGGACCCACGTGACCAGCTTGGAAGGCTGGGGCTCTACCATTGAGCTACACCCGCATAAAAAATTGGAGCGGTAGACGGGGCTCGGACCCGCGACCTCCACCTTGGCAAGGTGGCGCTCTACCAACTGAGCTACTACCGCATATCCCGCAAACAACTACGGGGGTTTAGGGAAACGAGTGCGGGCGAAGAGACTTGAACTCATACGCCTTACGGCACCAGATCCTAAGTCTGGCGCGTCTGCCATTCCGCCACGCCCGCTTGTTGCCCCGGGTCAGAGGCAGATGGGATGTGACCCATTGGAGATTCGAACTCCAGACACCTTGATTAAAAGTCAAGTGCTCTGCCAACTGAGCTAATGGGTCATACATGCTGGGGTGGCAGGGCTCGAACCTGCGCGTGCGGGAGTCAAAGTCCCGTGCCTTACCACTTGGCTACACCCCAACGCAGGACAGGAACCGTGCCGCGCATCGCAGCAGACCAATGGGGAAAAGAAAAAAATGGGGTGAGTAGTGGGATTCGAACCCACGGCATCCAGAGCCACAATCTGGCGCTCTACCGCTGAACTATACCCACCATAATGCGCGCCTGGAGGGTCTCGAACCCCCGACCCACGGCTTAGAAGGCCGTTGCTCTATCCAACTGAGCTACAGGCGCAGGGTGCAGTCAAGTTCCTCCCAGGAACATTGGCGTGTACAGGTAACTTTCGTTTCCTGCTGACAAGGTAGGATTATATCATGTTTGGTGCCCCATGTCAAGCATTTTTGGAAAATTCGCATTTTTTCTGATAGAAAAAACCGCCGGGCACTCTTCTGCCCAGCGGATTTGCCATTATACATTTTCAAAGAAAGCCTCGCCGTCTTCCTTGCAGAGCACTTCTGCTTCATTGAAGTGCAGGGGCAGGGGTTTGGCAATCATGTACTTCAGGATTTCATCCATGCGGACGCTTTCCTGGAAGGTCACCAGAGAGAAGCTGACACCGTGCTTGTGGGCACGTCCCGTGCGGCCAATGCGGTGCAGATAATATTCATTCTCCGTAGGCAGGTCAAAATTGATGACTGCCTCCACATCGTCCACATCAATGCCGCGGGCGGCCACATCCGTGGCAATCAGAATCGGGAACTTGCCGCGGCGGAAATCATTCATCACCACATTTCGCTGGCTCTGCTTCACATCGCCATGGATGCACTCTGCCTGGTAGCCTTCCTTCTTCAGTCGGCTGGTGAGCTTATCCGTCATAAACTTCGTGTTGCAGAAGATCATGATGCGGCCGTACACATCCGCGTCCAGCAGATACAGCAGGTGCTCGATCTTCCGATCCGGCTCGGTGGAGATGACGTACTGAGCAATCTGCGGACGGTCTGCCTTGGTGGCCGCCACGGTGATTTCCACCGGCTCATGCTGGTACTTCCACGCGATGGTCAGCACATCCTGATTGGTGGTGGCGGAAAAGAGCACCAGCTGACGGTCGCTGGGCGTGGACTCAATGATCTTGGTCACGTCCTTCACGAAGCCCATGTTCAGCATTTCGTCTGCTTCGTCCAGCACCATGGTATGCACGGCATCCAGGTGCAAATTGCCGCGATTCATGTGATCCAGCAGGCGGCCGGGGGTCGCGACAACGATCTGCGGCTTCCGCCTGATGGCGCTTTCCTGCTTCACGATAGGCTGTCCGCCGTAAAGCACAGCAATGCGCGCGCCCTTGATGTACTTGGCCAGCTTCGTCAGCTCATCGCCGATTTGCAGCGCCAGTTCGCGGGTAGGTGCCAGCACCACAGACTGCACACGGCTGTCCTTCAGGGAGATATACTCCAGCAGCGGAATGCCGAAGGCGCAGGTTTTGCCCGTGCCCGTGGGGGCAATGGCGTTAATATCTGCCCAGGACATCATCAGCGGAATGGTCTTCGCCTGCACGGTGGAAGGGGCAGTAAAGCCCATATCCTTCACGGCATGCAGTACCTCATCGCTCAGATCCATTTCCTCAAAGGATGTCGGGAGGGTCTCAGATGTTGGGATTGTTTCTTCAGCCAAAGGGAATCTCCTTTCGATTTGCAGAGAAGATCAGTCCTGATAGGCACGAATGGCCTTCGACAGCTGATCCGGGCAGGACGTATCGCCGCGGCAGGGGACACCCTCCAGACGGGCGGCCACATCCTCAGCCTTCTGGCCAACGACCATGCGTGCAAGGCCCTCCGTGTTACCCTTGCAGCCGCGGGTGAACTTGCAATAGGTAATAATGCCATCCTGGATTTCCAGATCGATCTGGGTAGAGCAGGTGCCGTGTGTCTTATAGGTAAACATGCGCGTGTTCATCCTTTCTTGCTTGTATAACAAAAGTGATTTCGACACAGCCATAGAAAATTCCTGCATCAACACTGGCAGGGAGAAGAATTACAGTTCTGCCACAGCCTCAATTTCGCAAAGCACACCCTTGGGCAGATCCTTCACCGCGCAGCAGCTGCGGGCAGGCTTGCTGACAAAATACTTTTCGTACACCGCGTTAAAGGCTGCGAAATTGCTCATATCGCTCAGAAAGCAGGTGGTTTTGACCACGTTGGCAAGCTTGGTTCCGCCAGCCTCCAGCACGGCAGAAACGTTCTTGCAGCTCTGCTCCGCCTGGGCGGTAATACCCTCGGGGATTTCGCCGTTTGCAGGATTGACGGGAATCTGGCCGGAGCAGTAGACCATCTGACCGGAAATCATTCCCTGGGAGTACGGGCCGATGGCCGCAGGGGCAAGGGGCGTAGAAATCGTTTTCATGATGGATAACATCCTTTCATCATCAATGAGAATGCATAAACTGCACGATTTTCCCAATCGGATTATAACACTTTCCCTGTGAACGTGCAAGGGAAGTTGCACCCTGTTGCATCTCCTTTGGCGGCAGCTTTTGATTCTTTGCAAGTCATTCCTGCCTTTTATGGGTTTTTAAGTTGACAATTGTGACATGCGGTGGTATAGTGATCTCAGTGACAAGAGTTATGGAACCATAAACGTTGAGGAGCGGCAGTTTTTCGATTCCGCCCGTTCTTTCTCGATGCAAAAATGAATTCGATCTGTGCGCTCCTCTGTGTGATGTATTCAGGAAGAAAGCCTGCCGCGATTGACGTTGCCGGCAGCTTTCAGGTATACTTCAGTTACCCCCTTTCCTGCTGTATCTGTTTGCGCAGAAGGGTTCCTGCAGGGCATTTCCGTGCAGGCAAGCGTGAAGGGTTAAATTTCCTATTTTGATGATTCGACAGGAGGTCTTTCCATGACCTGTTCAATTCCCCGCCCCGAGCATCCCCGTCCCGATTTTCAGCGGGACACATTCTTCAACCTGAACGGCACCTGGCAGTTCGCCTTTGACGATGCCGACAAGGGCGTTCATGAGAAATGGTACGCTCCTTCCCATCCGCTGGACAAGGAAATTCAGGTGCCTTTCGCTTATCAGACCAAGCTCAGCGGCCTTGGCCCTACGGACGAAATTCATCCCTTCCTGTGGTATCGCCGCAGCTTCACCGTGCCTGAAGAAATGCAGGGCAAGCGGATTCTGCTCCGCTTCGGCGCGGTGGATTTCAAGGCAGACGTGTACGTGAACGGTCAGCATGCAGGACAGCACGTTGGCGGCTACACACCCTTCGCCATGGACATCACCTCTCTGCTGACAGATGGCGACAACGACCTGTGTGTCCGTGTGGAAGACCAGCCTGACTGCACCCAGCCCCGCGGCAAGCAGAACTGGGCTCGCGGCCTGATGGGCTGCTGGTACACCCCCGTCAGCGGCATCTGGCAAACCGTGTACCTGGAAGCAGTGGGTGAAACCGCCATGACCCGCATTCACGTGACCCCCGATGTGGATCGTCACCTGTTCACCGCGGAAATCGCGCTGGACAAGCCTGCCGAGGACGGCATGGAGCTGGAGCTGACGGTTTCCTTTGAGGGAAAGATGCACCGCAAGGTTCGCACCAGCGTTCAGGATCGCACCACCCGTGTGCCTGTGGACATGATGACCCACGGCGAAATGAATTCCATCCATACCTGGGAGCCTGAGCATCCCAACCTGTATGACCTGCGGGTTCGTCTGCTGAAGGACGGCGAGGAGCTGGATGCAGTTTCCACCTACTTCGGCATGCGGAAAATCGAGGTCTACGAGGGCAGGGTGTACCTGAACAATCATCCCGTGTATCAGCGGCTGATTCTTGACCAGGGCTACTGGCCGGACAGTCTTATCACCCCGCCCAGCGATGAGGCTCTGCAGGAAGACATCCGCTACACGAAGGAATTCGGCTACAACGGCGCACGGAAGCATCAGAAGTTGGAGGATCCCCGCTACTACTATTGGGCGGACAAGATGGGTCTGCTGGTGTGGGGCGAAGTGCCCAGCGCCTACGATTTCACCGATGACACGGTGCACAATCTGGCCAACACCCTGCTGGACTTTATCGACCGCGACTTCAACCACCCCTGCATCATCACCTGGGTTCCGCTGAACGAAAGCTGGGGCGTGCCGCAGATTGCTGCGGACAGGAAGCAGCTGTCTCTGGCGCGGATGCTGTATCATCTGACCAAGGCCGCCGACGGCACGCGCCTTTGCTCCTCCAATGATGGCTGGGAGCAAGGTGAAACGGACATCTGCGCTCTGCACGATTATGTGGACACGAAGGACGGCATGGCGAAGCATTTTGCCGACCGCAGCGAAGTAGAAACCCACACCTGCGACCTGCACCACTGCTACGCCGGCGGGCAGAGCTACACCGGCAAGGAGGCCTTCATGGTCACCGAGTACGGCGGCATCGCCTTCACCAACATTGGACCGCAGGGCGACATGGGCGGCATGCAAACCTGGGGCTATCACGACAAGGTGACCAACGAGGAAGCCTTCTTCGAGCGCTTCCAAGGCGTGACGGATGCCATCCGCGAAATCCCCTACTGCCAGGGCTATTGCTACACCCAGCTCACCGACGTGATGCAGGAAATCAACGGCCTGCTGACCCCCGACCGCAAGCCCAAGATGGACGTGAAGCGTTTCCGCGAATTGAACGGCGCACCGGATGGGGTGCTGTACTGAGGCGGAGTTTTCCACATTTTCTTCCTATGATGTATAGAAAAAGGAGCATGAGGCGGTTGAGCTTCATGCTTCTTCTCTTTTTGAAAAATGATGGAAAATCGTCATATTTGCATAATTACGTGGCATTGGCTGCTTA
>CAVEUM010000022.1:0-33646 GCA_963618735.1 bacterium
GCTTCCTGATGGGTCTGGGCATGGTGCTCATCTTCGCCGTTGGTCTGCGCATCCTGCCTGCCGCCGGCTACAAGGATCCTTTCACCGATGGCCTGCTTCCCTTCCTGCGCTACGCCACATTGCCCGCCGTTTCTCTGGGCTTCATCCATGCGGGCTACATGATGCGCATGACCAAGGCCTCCATGCTGGAGGTTCTCGGCAGTGACTACATTAAGATGGCGCGCTCCAAAGGCGTCCGCGAATGGAAAATCGTCACCAAGCACACCTTCCGCAATGCGCTGCTGACGGTCATCACAGTCATCGGTCAGGGCTTTATCAGCGCACTGGCGGGTGCTGCGGTGGTGGAGCGCCTCTTCAATATTCCAGGCATGGGTTCTCTCATGGTGGACTCTATTGAAAAGCGTGACTATCAGGTGATTCAAGCCATCACGCTGCTCATTGCCATGCTGAACGTTTTGATCAACCTGATTATTGACCTGATTTACGGCCTGGCTGATCCTCGAATTCGCCTAGATTGACGCACAGGAGTGATTGATCCCATGAATTATGAATCCGTTTCTGCACAGGATCGTGAATCTCTGCGGCAGCTTCGTCGGCAGCTCGTTCGGGAACAGCGCAGGGTTTCCCGTCACAAATTTTTCCGCAACAAGTTATCCGTCGTTGGACTGGTTCTCGTGTCCATCATGCTGATCTGCGCCATTTTCGCGCCGCTGATCACAGGCGCACTGGGCGTAGACCCTTACACTGCCGTGATGCAGGATCGCTTTCAGGCGCCCTCTTCTCAGCATCTTTTCGGCACGGATAACCTTGGACGTGATATTTTCGCCCGTGTCCTTTACGGTGCGCAGATTTCCATGACCGTCGGCTTCTCTGTGGGACTGCTTTCTGCCGTGGTTGGAACAGCCCTGGGACTGTACGCCTCCACCAGCAAAGTACTTGATAATCTTCTCATGCGCATTTGTGATGGATTGAAGGCGATTCCGAACATTCTGCTTGCCATCACGCTGATGGCTGTTCTGGGTGCCAATATGAAAAACGTGATTATCTCCCTCACTGTGGTCAGCATTCCCGGCGTCGCCCGCATTGCCCGTTCCCAGGCACTTCTGGCACGGGAGCAGACCTATGCTGAGGCCATGACAGCCGTTGGTGCAAGCCGCACGCGCATTCTTTGGCGGCACATTTTGCCCAACATTCTTTCTCCGATCATTGTGCAGATGACCTTCACCTTTGCCACGGCCATCATCTCCGAGGCATCCCTGAGCTTTCTGGGCGCAGGTATCCCTTCCCCCTATCCCAGCTGGGGCGGCATGCTGAACGAAGCACGCAGCTATGTTTACATGGGCTGGTGGATGATTGTTTTCCCTGCCATTTTCACTGCGCTGTCTGTGCTGGGATTCAACCTTTTTGGAGACGGTCTGCGCGACTTGATTGATCCGCTGTCTGGACGCTGAGGAGGAAAAGAACGTGAACGAAAAAATTCTGGAGGTTCGTGAACTGGCCACCAGCTTCCATACAGATCGCGGCTGGCAGAAGGCCATTGACGGTGTTTCCTTCGATGTCTATCGGGGCGAAATTCTTGGCCTGGTCGGCGAAAGCGGATGCGGCAAGAGTGTCACCAGCCAGTCCATTATGCGCCTTTATGATGAAAAGCATCAGGTACGTTACAGCGGACAGGTCATGCTGGACAAACAATCGCTGATGGACTTGTCCTTTCACAAAATGCAGGACATTCGCGGTTCCAAAGTGTCCATGATTTTTCAGGATGCGCTGAGTTCTCTGAATCCTGTGCTGACCATCTGCGACCAGATCAGTGAACCGCTGAGGATTCACCAGCATCTTTCCAAAAAGGAAGCTCGGGCACAGTCGCTGGAAATGCTGAAACTGGTGGGCATTCCCGCGCCTGAAAAGCGGCTCGACCAATATCCCCATGAGCTGTCCGGCGGTATGCGTCAGCGGGTGATGATTGCCATTGCGCTTGCCTGCCGTCCTCAGCTGCTGATTGCTGATGAGCCAACCACCGCACTGGACGTGACGATTCAGGCGCAGATTATGGATCTGATTGTGCAGCTGAACAAGCAGCTTCACATGGGTGTTATGCTGATTACCCATGACCTGGCCGTGGTGGCACAGACCTGTTCCCGCGTCATCGTCATGTATCTGGGGCAGATTGTTGAAGAAGCAGATGTGCTGACGTTGTTTGATCATCCGATGCACCCCTACACCGAGGGTCTGATGCGCTCCATCCCCCGCATGGAAGGTGACCGTACGCAGCCGCTCTACATGATTCCCGGAACCGTGCCGCTGCTGAATCAAATCCCTTCCGGATGCCGCTTTGCGCCGCGCTGCGCCTATGCCACCGAGCAGTGCCGACAGAACATGCCGCCGCTCAGGCAAGTGGATGAAAATCACAAGGTGCGCTGCTTCCGTTCAGCGCCCTGTGCATGCAAGGAGGCGGCAGAAAAATGAGTCAGGGTGATATCATTCTGCAGGCGGAAGATATCCGCACGTATTTTCCCGTCAAAGGTTCCCTCGGCAACAAAATCAAAGATGTCAAGGCTGTGGACGGCGTGAGCCTTTCCCTGCGTGAGGGTGAGACCTACGGCTTGGTGGGTGAATCCGGCTGCGGCAAAAGCACGCTGGGACGGACGCTCATCCGCCTGTTAGAGCCCACAAGCGGCAGGATTACGCTGTTTGGTCAGGACATTACTCACCTAAGCAGCAAGCAGATGCTCCCCTTCCGCCGCGATGTACAGATGGTTTTTCAGGATCCATACACCTCACTTAACCCCAGGCAACGTGTCGGCGATATGCTCATGGAAGTACTGGCCATTCATCACATTGGCAATGCCAGCGAGCGCATGGCTCGTGCCTTGGATATGATGAGTCAGGTTGGACTGCGCCCGGAGCATTTCTACCGCTATCCCCATGAATTTTCCGGTGGTCAGCGTCAGCGCATCGGTCTGGCACGGGCTCTCATCCTTGACCCGAAGGTGGTTGTGTGTGACGAACCCGTGTCTGCCCTGGATGTATCCATTCAGTCGCAAATCATCAATCTGCTGAAGGAGCTGCAGAAGCAGCGAGGACTGACGTATCTCTTCGTCGCCCACGACATGAGCGTCATCCGATACATTTCCGATCGCGTAGGCGTTATGTACTTAGGTCACCTGGTCGAAGAGGGTGACACAGATGAGGTGTTTGAGCATCCTCTGCATCCCTACACGAAAACGCTGATGTCTGCCGTGCCGTCCATCGATCCGCGGGACAAGCAGCAGCGCATCCTACTGGAGGGCGATCCGCCGTCCCCCATTGATCCCCCCAGCGGCTGTGTTTTCCACACGCGCTGCCCCTACGCCACCGAGGCATGCGCATCCGCTTCCTGCACGTTGAAGGAAGTTCGCCCCGGGCATTTTGCCGCCTGCGCGCAATAATAGCATCAGCCCCGAATCTGTAACGTGATTTGTTGCAGGTCGGGGCTGAAATTATGCCTGAAACCTTACATCTTTTTTGACAACCACCATGAAAGCGGCTATAATGATTTTGTGCGGCAATGTGGCCGCCGCGAATTTCTGAAGGAGGGCCGTCTCTGTTGAAGACCTTTGTTCGAGTCATCGCGCTGATTCTGGCGCTTGTTCTCATGGCATTCCTGGTGCCGTCCATGACGCCGCTTGCCATTGGCGAAGAGGAAACCACCGCCTATCCCACCTACGAGCCTGTCACCCTGACAGCGGAGGACGTGCTGCCGCTGGACTATTCCGCCAAGGCACCTGCCCCGCTGGCAGATGCGTTCCTGCCCGATAACGGCGGCTATCTGGATGATACTCTGTCCGTGCGGGTGGAAACCATGCGTGCATACGATACCACCATTATGCTGGTGTGGGTGCAGATTGCCTCCCCGACCCAGATGCGTGCAGAGCTTTGCAAGCCCTACCCGTCCAAGTCCACTGCCCGTGCAGATACCCTTGCCAAGCGCGTGAACGCTGTGCTGGCCATCAATGGCGACTACTTTGTCTACCACAGCCAGGGCTATATCGTGCGCAATGGCGAGGTTCTCCGTGAACGGTATAATGACATCTATGATACCCTGCTCATTGATGACCAGGGTGATTTCACCATCATTCAGGGGCTGACGAAGGAGAAGATTGACGCCTTCGAGGGGACCATCATGCAGGCGTACACCTTCGGACCCGGCCTGGTGGTGGACGGGGTCATGACCACGGAATTCCCGCTGAAGTCTTCTTCCCCCACGCACGAAACCCAGCGTATCGCCATCGCCCAGATGGATCACCTGTCTTACCTGATTGTGGCCACTGAAGGCCCTGAAAACAAGGGCTCCACGGGATTGACCATGGCCGAGTTTGCCCAGCTGCTCTATGACCTGGGCGCGAAGAACGCCTACAACCTGGACGGCGGTTCTTCTTCCAGCGTGGTGCTGAACTACAAGAAGATCAACTCCCTGTCCACAGGCAAAATCCGCGCGATCGGCGATATCCTGTACTTTGCCACCGCCGAAACTGAGGAGGCAGCCCAATGAACGAGACAACAGTTCTTCTGAGTATCGGTGATTTCGAGGTCACCGCCTACAGCCTGCTGCTAACCATCGGCGCCGCGCTGGCCATTGTGCTCACCGCCATTTTGGGCAGAAAGCGCATGGGCGTTCCTTCCGTGCTGAGCCTGTGCCTGGCCGTTCTTCCGGGCGCAATCATTGGTGCACGTTTGGTCTACTGTGCCACCATGATCGAGTCCATTCTGGTCGATTTGGGTGGATGGTCTGCCATTCCCCGCCTGTGGGAAGGCGGTTTCACCCTCTACGGCGCCATTTGGGGCGGCATGCTTTCCGCCGTCATTTACGCCCATGCAACGCATCGAAAGATTCTTCCGACGCTGGATCTCCTTGCTCCCGGCTCTGCCCTGCTGCTCTGCATTGCCCGTGCGGCTGAATATTTCACTTCGCAGGGTCTGGGCGATTACATCGAAGATGAAGCCATGCAGGTTTTCCCCTTCGCGGTAGAATCCTGCTACGGATCCTGGCAGATGCCCGTGTTCATCTACGAGGCAGTGGCTGCTGCTGTGATCCTCGTGGTGGTTCTGCTCTCCCTTTCCAGTCATCAGGAGGACGGCCGTACCGCCCAGCTATTCCTGGTGCTGCTCAGTCTGACGCAAATTATTCTGGAATCCTGGCGTGAAGACGAGTTCATCCGCTTCGGCTTCGTCCGTTGGAACCAGATTGCCGCCGCAATCGTGCTGACCGCAATTCTTGTGCTTCGGTTGATTCATCTGCCCAAGGAACAAAACCGCAGTGCGTGGCGCATCGTCCGCGTTGTGCTGTATCTGCTGGGCGTGGGCGTGATCATTCTTATTGAATTTGCACTGGACAAGTCGTCCATTGATAACACGCTGCTTTACGCCGTTATGGCGGGCACACTGGTCGTTATGGGAACCGCACTGCTGAAAGACTGAGGAGAGATAAGCCATGCTGGAAGAATTGAAGCGCCAGGTTTACGAAGCAAACATGCTCCTTCCTGCGTATCATCTGGTGACCTTTACCTGGGGCAACGTTTCCGGTGTAGACCGTGAGCGCGGTCTCTTTGTGATTAAGCCAAGCGGCGTCCCCTACGAAAGCCTGAAGCCTGAGGACATGGTGGTCGTGTCCATTGAGGATGGACGCAAAGTGGAAGGCGAAATGAATCCTTCCTCGGACACGCCAACGCACGCCGAGCTATACCGCCGTTTCCCCACGGTAGGCGGCATTGTGCACACCCATTCCCGCTGGGCAACCATTTGGGCGCAGGCTGCACGGGATATTCCCGCCTATGGCACCACCCATGCGGATTACATTTACGGCGCTGTTCCCTGCGCCCGTGACCTGACCCGGGAAGAAGTTGAGCGTGCATACGAGCTGGAAACAGGCAAGGTGATTGCCTCCTGCTTTGAAGAGCGCGGTCTTGACCCGCTGCACGTGCCCTGCGTGCTGGCACGGCATCACGGTCCCTTTGCCTGGGGCAAGGATGCCATGGAGGCAGTGCATAACGCAGTGGTGCTGGAGGAAGTCGCCATGATGGCCTGGCACACGGAAAACCTGGCCGCCGAACCTGTTGCACCCCTGCCCGATTACGTTCGGGACAAGCATTTCCTGCGCAAGCATGGCCCCAACGCCTATTACGGACAGAAGAACAAATAATGACCCTTATGAAGGAGGAGAATCCGCTATGCAAGCGGTTTCTCCTCTTTTTCATTTCCCCAAAAACCTCTTCCGTATCACAAACTGTTCTTTCTTTGTTTCTGCGCCTTTTCGGCCGCTTCTCAGTTTGACATTCACGTGAATGTATGCCATACTCTACGTTAGAGTCTGGGGGCGATTGCTGCGCTGATTCAATGATGAATCAGCTTCCCATCCGTGCAGGGCAATCATTCCCCAAAAGAAAAGCAGGAGAGGAATCTTATGAGTCAAACCACAGGTTCATCCGCCCCAAAGCGTGAGAGTTTTGCTTCCCGCCTGGGTTTTCTTCTTGTGAGCGCAGGCTGTGCCATCGGCATCGGCAATGTATGGCGCTTTCCCACCGTTGCCGGACAGAATGGCGGCGGCGTTTTTGTGCTGTTCTACCTGATCTTTCTGCTCATCATGGGCGTGCCTGTGCTGACCATGGAGCTGGCTGTTGGCCGTGCGGGACACGGTACCGCAACCCAGGCCTATCGCACGCTGGAAAAGAAGGGGCACAAGTGGCACCTCCACGGCTACGCCTGCCTGCTCGGCTGCGTGATGCTGATGATGTACTACACCACCGTCAGCGGCTGGATGCTGAGCTATTTCGTCAAGTTCCTCACAGGAACCTTTAACACAGTGACAGACTCTGAGTCTGTTGCCAGTGTTTTCAGCCAGATGCTGTCAAGCCCCACGGAAATGGGTCTTTTCATGGTCATCACGGTGCTGCTTGGCATCATCATCTGCAGCTTTGGCCTGCAGAACGGCGTTGAGCGCATCACAAAGGTCATGATGTGTGCGCTGATCGTTCTCATTGCCGTGCTGGCTGTGCACAGCTTTACCCTTCCCGGTGCCGGAGAAGGCCTGTCCTTCTTCCTGCTGCCCGACTGGGAGCGTGCCGCTGAACAGGGCATCGGTCAGGTGATTGTTGCCGCCATGAACCAATCCTTCTTCACCCTGAGCCTTGGCATCGGCGCCATGGAAATCTTCGGCAGCTACATGGCACGGGACAACACCCTGTACAGCGAGTCCGTCCGCATTTGCGCCCTGGACACGCTGGTGGCTGTCAGTGCCGGTTTGATTATCTTCCCCGCCTGCTTCTCCTACGGTGTTTCCCCCGATGCAGGTCCCAGCCTGATTTTCATCACCCTGCCCAACGTGTTTGCCAACATGGCTGGCGGCCGGATTTGGGGCACGCTGTTCTTCCTGTTCATGACCTTTGCCAGCTTCACCACCGTCATTGCGGTGTTTGAAAACATCATCGCCAGCGTGATGGAGCTCTTCCACATGGATCGCAAAAAATCTTGCCTGGTGTGCGGCATCTTCCTGCTGCTTGCCAGTGTCCCCTGCGTGCTGGGCTACAATCTGTGGAGCGGTTTCCAGCCCCTCGGCGAGGGCAGCACGGTGCTGGACGGCGAGGATTTTCTCGTTTCCAATCTGCTTCTGCCCATCGGCAGCCTGATTTATCTGCTCTTCTGCGTCAGCCGCTGGGGCTGGGGCTTTGATCGCTATCTGGAGGAAGCCAACACAGGAAAAGGCATTCATCTTCCGCATTTCCTGAAGCCCGTGTTCCAGTTTGTGCTGCCGATTCTCATTATCGTTGTGCTGGTGCAGGGGCTGTTCTGATGAATGCTCCCCTCTACGCGTCCAAATAAAAATTCGTCCATCCTTCTTGACTTAAACTTCACTTTAAGTTGTATGATAAATTTGACTACAAAGGAGGTTACGTCAATGGACATGAAGCAGATGAAAGAAGATTTGGGCGGCGGTGCCGTTTTCCCTTTGGGCAATGAGAATGTGGCGTTTGCCAAATACTTTACGGGTCTTTGCTACCTGAACATGCTTACCACCGAGCGGGTTCCTGTGGGTCTCGTCACCTTTGCACCGGGTACCTACAACGCCTTCCACATCCACCACAAGGGCGGGCAGATTCTGCTTGTCACCGGTGGACGCGGATGGTATCAGGAGGCTGGCAAGCCCGCGCAGGCCTTGAAGGCTGGTGACGTGGTGAACATTCCCCCGGAGGTCAAGCACTGGCACGGTGCCGCCAAGGATTGCTGGTTCCAGCACCTGGCCATTGAAGTTCCCGCTGAAAACGCATCGAACGAGTGGCTGGAGTTCCTGCCCAGGGAAGACTACGAGCAGCTGTAAGGAGGCTGATTTTCATGGAGAAGATTGTGCAGACTGCAGGTCATGATGCGCTGGGAGAATTTGCGCCCGATTTCGCGCACTTCAATGACGACGTCCTTTTCGGTGAAAACTGGAACAATGAGGATATTGACGTCAAGACGCGGTGTATCATCACGGTGGTGTCGCTCATGTCTCAGGGAATCACGGACAGTTCCCTGAAGTATCACCTGCAAAACGCCAAGTCTCACGGCGTCACCCAGAAGGAGATTGCGGCCATCATCACCCATGTTGCCTTCTACGCCGGCTGGCCGAAGGCATGGGCTGTCTTCAACCTGGCCAAGGAAGTATGGGCGGAATAATCCGCAAAAATCAACAATGCCCATAAAGGAACGCTCCCGCTGCACACTTTTGCAACGGGAGCGTTCAATTTATTCTTCGTAGTCCTGCAGGCTTACCGATACCATCTTGCTCACACCCTGCTCTTCCATGGCGACACCGTAGAGGGAATTGCACCGTTCCATGGTGCCCTTACGGTGGCTAACCACCACGAACTGAGTGCTCTTGCTGTATTCCACCAGATAATCCGCAAAATAGCCGATGTTGGCATCGTCCAGTGCGGCCTCAATCTCGTCCAGAATGCAGAAGGGCGTAGGCTTCAGCTTCAGCATGGCAAACAGGATAGCGATGGCCGTCAGTGCGCGTTCACCGCCCGAAAGCAGGGACAGCAGCTGAAGCTTCTTTCCCGGGGGCTGGGCGTTAACCTCAATGCC
Organism: bacterium; assembly: GCA_963618735.1. Lineage (GTDB taxonomy): Bacteria > Bacillota > Clostridia > Christensenellales > Aristaeellaceae > CAKUFA01. The sequence continues at coordinate 9,100 of CAVEUM010000022.1, forward strand.
GCAGTTCAGCGGATCATCAGGATCCATGAGCGACAGCTCCGCGTGACCGCCGCCAAAGAGCCGCACAAAGGTTTCCGAGAAGTAGCCCTGCAGCTTCGTAAAGTTGGTCACGAAAGTTGTCTTCATCTGCTCAATCAGGCGCTCAATCAACTCCCGCAGATCCTTTTCCGCCTGCTTCAAGTCCTGCTGCTGGGCAGTCAGGTCATCAAAGCGAGCCTTCGAGTCCGCGTATTCCTCCACGGCGTTGACGTTCACAGGACCCAGGGCACGAATCTGGCTGGACAGCTGTGCCGCGCGGCGATCTGCACTGGCGGCGTCAAAGCCTTCCGTCTGACGGAATTCCTCTGCCCCCGCATACGTCACCTCATAGGTGTTCCAGATGCGATCCTGCAGCTGCTTCAGGTCACTTTCCACCTTGGCGCGGCTCAGATCCGTGCGGTGCACGCGGTCGCTGTCGCGGGTGAAGGACTCATGCAGGTTTTCCATATCCGTCAGGGCATCCTTCAGGTGACTCTGCTCGCTATTTCGCTTTTCTTCCAAAGAGCTGATAATCTGCTCCTGCCGCTTTTGATCCAGCTTGCGAATCTCGACCTGCGCTGATGCATCTGCCGCGGCAGAAGCATCACGTCGATCCTGCTCTTCCATTTCCCGCAGCTGCTGGGCGCGCTTTTCCTGATCCTGCATCGCCTGCGCATAATCCTGCTCAAAGCGGGTAGAATCCTTCTGCAGGGTATCCAGCTCATGCTTCAAATCAGACAGCTGCAGCGTGCGAACCATCAGGTTGTCGTTCGCCTTCGTTGCCGCTTCGCGAGCATCGACCAATGCCTGCTGGAGATGGGTCGTCTTCTCCTCCATGGAAGCCTGATCCAGCTCCACATCGCCGTTTTGACGGGTAATATCCTGCAGCTGCTGATCGATCTGCTCCATGGACTCACACAGCTGAACAGCCGCCTGCTCGGTTTCCTCCATGCGCACGCGATGAGACGCCAGTTCCGATGCCGCGTTGTCTGCGCGTTCATGCTCGCGAGCGACGGCAATCTCCTGCTGATGCAGTTCGTTCAGAGCGTTTTCGCCATCGTGACGGAGCGTTTCCTTTTGCGCCTGCGCCTGCTGCAGCTCGGTGCGCATCCGCTCCAGCCGTTTCTTGCCAAGCTCGATGGTCTCCGTGAGCTCCTTCAGTTCACGTTCGCGTCCCAGCAGGTTAACCGCACGGGACTGGGTAGAACCGCCCGTCATGGAACCGCCGGAGTGCATCACATCGCCCACCAGCGTCACCAGGCGGAAGGAATGGCCGCCGGCACGCATAATGGCAATGCCCTTGTCCAGATCCTCCGCAATCACGGTGCGTCCCAGCAGGTTTTCCACGATGCCCCGATATTCAGGAGCGCACTGCACCAGCTCGCTGGCAACACCCAGGCAGCCAGGCAACCGCAGTGCCTGCCGTTCACGCTCTGTCAGCAGCTTCGACCGCACGGCGGACATGGGCAGGAAGGTTGCGCGGCCAAAGCGGTTCTGCCGCAGGAAATCGATCAGTGCCTTGGCGGTTTCTTCATTATCGGTAACAATGTTCTGCTGTGCCGCGCCCAAGGCCATATCGATGGCTGTTTCATACTTCTGCGGCACTGAAATCAACTGAGTCAGCACGCCCTTGACGCCCGCCATGTTTCGCTGGTTGGCGTACTGTACCGCGCGGCGGACGGACTGGTTGTAGCCCTCCATCTCACGGGTCATTTCATTCAGCAGCTTATGACGGCTCTGCGCATTTTGGAGGGCAGAGGATTGTTGATCCACCTGGGTGCGCAGTTCGATAACCCTGGCATCCTGCTTCTTAAATTCCTCTTGCTTCTCCCGCAGGGCGGATGCAAGCTGTTTCTGCGTTTCTTCTTCCTGGCGGACACGCTCGGCAGCCTTTGCACATTCTTCCGTCAGGCGGTTTTCCTTCTCTGTCAGCTCGTCTCCGGAGGCGCTTATTTCTGCCAGACGTTCTTCCATCTGAGAACGCATGGTCTTCAGTCGGGTCTGGTCATTCTGCACAGCGGACAGACGGTTCATGGCCTGCATCAGTGCCTGCTTATGATCTTCCAGCGCCTTTTCTGCCGCTGCAGAGGCCGCGTCTGCTTCGTCCGCTTCCTCCTTGGCCTTTTTCAGCACCTGCTCCGCATCCGCTACCAGATTATCCTGGGTGGAAGTTTCATCCTGACTCTTTGCCAGAAGATTTTGCAGCTCAATCAGGTGATCCTCGCCCTCGCGCTGTTCCCGGGTCATGCGCTCGCGGTTTTCCTGCCGTGCCTCACGGGCAGCCGTCAAAGCCGTCAGGGTATTCTGTGCCTCGTGCACCTGCTCCGAGCAGGCAAGCAGGGCATCATGAGCGCCCGTCAGCTTTTCTTCCAACTGGGCAATATTGGTCTGGATGGCATCGCGGCGGCTGGTCTTTTCAGCCAGGGCTGTTTCCGTGTCCTGCAGCACGGTGCGAATATTCATCAGCTCTGCGTCCAACTCTGCCAGGCGTTCCTTGGCCTTGTCGGAGCGAATCAGGAACAGATTCATATCCAGCACTTTCAACTCGCCGGATAGTTCAATATATTCGCGGGCTGCTCTTGCCTGTTCTTCCAAGGGTCCCAGTTGCCTGGTCAGCTCTTCCAGGATATCATCCACGCGGTCGGCATTCTCCAGCGTGCGTTGCAGCTTCTTATCCGCTTCTTCTTTCCGCGCCTTGAATTTCACAATGCCTGCCGCTTCCTCGAAAATCTGACGACGATCTTCGCCCCTGCGGGACAGAATTTCATCAATGCGTCCCTGGCCGATGATGGAATAGCCTTCCTTGCCGATACCTGTATCGCGGAAAAGATCCACCACGTCCTTCAGTCGGCAGGCCGCGCGGTTGAGATAATATTCACTTTCGCCATTGCGGTAAACACGGCGGGTGACCATGATTTCCGCAAAGTCCATGGGCAGGGCACGATCCTCATTTTCAAACACCAGGGACACTTCGCAGTAGCTCATGGGCTTCCGCTTTTGTGTGCCATTGAAAATGACGTCAGACATGCTGGCGCCGCGGAGCGTTTTCGCGCTCTGCTCACCCAGCACCCAACGCACGGCGTCACCGATATTGCTCTTGCCGGAGCCATTCGGGCCGACAATGCCTGTGATGCCCTCATTGAAGACGATCTCCGTCCTTTGCGCGAAGGACTTGAAACCGTATAGTTCCAGTTTCTTGAGCCGCATACTTCCTCCTGCGATAACCAATCCTGAACCTAATTATTATACCACATAATGAGAACAATCGTCCAGATGAAAACTGCCGCCTGATACAATTTGCATATCCCCATCGGCAGCGGCTCGATTTTCACTATGCAAATTTCCTGCATAAAAATTTGATTTTGTCCTTGACAAGCGTATATTTATGCAGTATAATGGCCGTCGTAACGAGTGAAAGGATGGTGCTTCTTATGTTTCACTTCTCTGGTAAAAAGGTGCTGGCAACGGCGCTGGCTTCTGTTCTGTGCATGGCCTCTGTGAGTGCTTCCGCCTGCACGGCTGTTTATGTGGGTTCTGACCTGACGGCTGACGGCACGACGATGTTCGCCCGTTCGGAAGACATCTCCAACAGCTACAACAAGATGTATTTCGCCATTCCCGCTGGTGTGCATACCGCCGGAGAAGTATACAACGGCTGCTACGGCTTCACTTATACCTTCACCAAGGATAGCTACAGCTACACCGCTTTCCAGGATGACAACGGTGCTGGTGCTGATGGCGTTTGCCCCGACTGCGGCGGCACCCACACCCACACGCCTTATCAGTCCGGCGGCACCAATGAAATGGGCGTAACCGTTTCCGCAACGGAAACCATCGGCTGCTCCGATGCCGCTTATGAAGCGGATCCCTACAAGGATGAAGGCATTGAAGAAGCTGAAATCACCACCGTGGTGCTGAGCGAGGCCGCTACCGCTAAGGAAGGCGTGGAACTGCTGCTGAGCATTTATGATACGGCAGGCTGCGCCGGCGGTTCCGGCGTCTTCATTGCAGACGACAAAGAAACCTGGTACATCGAGAACGCCACCGGCACCCAGTATGTGGCTGTGAAGCTGAGCAGCTCTCTGGCATTCTCCCAGCCCAACATGTCCGTGATTGGTCTCATCGACCTGGACGACACCGAGAACGTGATCGCTTCCAAGGATCTGATCACCGTAGCCGAAAACGGCGGCTTCTATGTAGGCGACAAGGAAGCCAACACCATTGATTATGTTGCTTCCTACAACGCTGACCAGACTGCCGGCTCCCGTATGGTGAGCGCTCTGGCCTACTTCGGCGAGGCCAATGCCAAGGAAGAGCCTGCCGCCAGCGATTACACCATCTCCAATGTGAATGAGGCTGGTGAGATCGTGCCCTTCTACTCCAACATCACGCTGGATCACGCCTGGACCGTGGAAGACGTTGTGGGCTACTACCACATTGCCGGCATCGGCTCCACCCGGAACCTGGAAACACACATCTTCCAGATCTCTGCTGAAGACAGCATCACCGACACCGTGGAATGGATTGCTGTGGACGACGCCGCTATCAACGTGTTCGTTCCCTACTATCCCATGCTGACCACTGACACCTATGCCGCCTATCAGCTGAGCACCGCTGCTGCTGAGTTCGTAACCGAAGAGCCCACCGAGGGTGTCTACTACGCCACCACCGCGTACAAGCGGAATGAAGCTGGCGAGCGGGTTGCTGTGGAAGGCTACAAGGTGCTCCCTTCCAACTGGGCTGACTCCTACTACTGGACCTTCGATGCACTGTCCAACCTGTACGAATACGGCACCCTGACCGATGAACAGAAGGCCGCCATCGACACCAAGCTGGCTGAGCTGCAGAGCGACTGCTACACCGTGTATGAACAGCTGAAGACCGACGTTGCCGCTGCTGCCTCCACCGAGGACGCCGCTGCTGTAGCCACCAAGCTCAGCATGGACGCCGCCCAGAAGGTGCACGAAGCCGCTGTGGAACTGGTCAAGGGAATCCAGTAAGCAAACCTTTATGAAGAAAACCCCGTCGCCCTGCTCAAAGATTTCAGGCAGGGCGGCGGGGAATTTTTTGTATCGCAGCTCTTGCAGCACTATGCGTGTATCTTTTTCAGTCCCATCTTTTCCACCACAAACGCCACCAGTCGGTCGCTATAGCCCCACTGCGCCTGCACAGGCTTGCGCTCCTCATCAAGGAAATTTCGCCCATCCGCATCATAGCTTATGCTATCCAGCGGCCAGCCTGGCTTTCTTTCAGGCACGACCTGATCGGTGAGGTAGAAAGCGGTGGATTCCATTTCTTCCCTGGTAGGCAGAAGCGTCAGCACCCGTTCCGGCGTTTTCAAGGCCGTGCCATCCACATAGGCCGCGCGCACACGTCCGCCCAATGCCCGCACCCTGTCTGCCCAGTAAGTAATCATTTCTTCATCGTCCAGCCGTATTCCTTGTGGCGTTCGCACATGCAGTCCCGGCTGCCGCGGGTCATCCTCCGGCAAATCCAGGAAGAGAAGCCCCGAATCCGCGCAAAGCACGTAATCAGCATACTGCCCGTAATAGGCGGCCTTCAGCGCCGCGTTTTCTACCGCCGTGTGCCCATTCTCCTCCGGGGAAGGAAGACCCGCAGGCGGTGCTGTCACCGTCACCTGATAAGCCGAAAACATCCCTTGAAAAAGCTTCTGCTTCTGCAGATTTCCTGAGCCGATCATCAAAATTGGCGCATCCACCATTTTCGTCCGCCTTTCTGTCAGAAAAGGGGATACCGCGAACATCTGCGATATCCCCCGCTTTTTACTTTTTTGAAGCTGGGTCAATGATACAATGGGGAGGGAATTTTGTCAATAAATGTAGTGTAATGTGCTAAAAATGCCCCGCAAGGTTTTCTTAACCCTGCGAGGCGTTATTTGTCTCATTCACTATTATTTTTTCTGGATTGCCTTCATGTGCTTCATGACGCTGGTAGCGCAAATGCCCGTCAGTGCGCCGCACAAAAGGCCAACGATCATCAGGATGGCCATGTAGTACATCAGCTTCGGTGTATTCAGCATAATCATGGCCAGACCAACCTGGCCGACATTGTGCATCACGCCGCCCACCATGCTGACCGTAACGGGGTGAATCCCCTTCATGCGGCTGAGCAGCGCCATGCAGATCATGCTCACCAGGCCGCCTGCGAAGGCGTACATCATGGCACTAACGCCGCCGAACATCAACCCAGACAGCACCACCTTGAGCACCATCAGCAGAAACGCAGTCGGAATGCCCAGCATATAAATGGCGAAGATCAGCACACCGTTGGACAATCCAAGCTTGATTCCAGGGATGCCTCCCACAGGAATCAGGCTTTCAATGAAGCCCAGCACCAGCATCATCGCCACCAGAAGACCCGAAAGGGCGATCTTGCGGCTTTGTTCATGGGCAGACATTTTTGCCATAGTGAACTCCTTTATTGAGCGCTGTCACTGCTTGCAGAATCGGTGGTGGTGAACATTGCCACCAGCTCTTCAGGGGTGTATAGCTCAATCATCACATTGTTGGGCAGGCAAACGATCATATTATACAAGGCACGCTCATTGCGGTTGGCCAGGGTCACCGTGCCCTGCTCCACGCAGTCCTGATTATCACAGGTGGATTCCTGCATGTACACGCCATCCGCCGTAACGTGAATCACGTTCGTGGTCTCCGTGCCATCGGTCTGGTGCAGGGTAACGCTGAACGCATAGTCGCTTCCCGTTACGGGGAAAACACGGCTTTCGTTGCCAGCCGTCACCACCACCACGGCAGAGGGCATGACGGTATCCGTCGAAGTAGCAAGATCCGTATCGGTTGCCAGATCGGTATCCGTCGCCAAATCCGTATCGGTCGCCAGGTCGGTATCCGTTGCCAGGTCGGTGGCCGTAGCATCTGCCACCGCAGCGCCTGCCAATTCATCATCCTCGCTTGCCAGAGCGATGGCATCGTTCTCTGCAGCTTCTTCCGTAGGTGCCGCCGTGGGCTCTTCCGTCGGGGCTGCCGTGGGTGCCTCTGTAGATGCCTCAGCCGTTTCGGTCGTTTCGGGGGTATCCATCACAATGCTGACATTCTCAGAGTCACCCTCCACAATCGTCGTTGTGGCGGTGGGGGTCACCATCTTGCTGACCACTATGACAACGGCGATGACAGCGACCAAAGCAAGGACAACCCAGAAATTCTTATTACGTTGCAAATCTTTCATACATACTCCTTATGAGCGAAGTAAAATACGCCAATTGTTATGATACCGCAATGGAGAAAAATCGTCAAGGACTTATCAAAAGAAAACCGCGATGACGCACCTACCAAAGGGATTTTCTCCAATTTCTCCCGTAGTTACAGGCTTTATCTACCTATATAAAGACGCATTTTCACAGAATGTCTCTTATGCGCGAATGATGTTTGTACAATTTGACAGTTTCCAGTGGCTCATGGTAATACTTTCATCACGAAAAAAATCAAAGCTCACGACACATTCTTGACAATTCACGTCAATTTGGTTACAATTTATTGTGTTTTTTAATACAGATTAACCGAAAGGAATCGGTGGAATTCCATGAAGCACCTAATCCTCGTTACTTCGCCGCCTGCTTGCGGCAAGACATACGTTTCCAAGATGCTGGCTCGCGCGCTGAATCCTATCGTCTATCTGGACAAGGATACGCTGATCGTGCTTTCCAAGCAGATTTTCGCAGTTGCCAATGAGGAGTACAACCGCTCTTCCGAGTTCTTTGAAGACAACATCCGCAATTACGAGTACGATTGCATTGTGGATCTTGCCCTCGAATCCCTGGACTATGCGGATCGTTGCCTCATCAATGCTCCCTTCACCCGCGAGGTTCGCGACGTGGCGTATATGCGCAACCTGCGCGAGCGCCTGAATAAGAAGGGCATCAAGCTGGCCGTGATTTGGGTCAAGACTGACCCCGAGGTTGTGCATCAGCGCATGCTGAACCGCAACAGCGACCGCGATGTGTGGAAGATTCAGCACTGGGATGAGTACAACGCCAAGGTGAACTACGACATTCCCGGCTCCCTGAATGACCGTACCGTGACGGACGAATTCTTCGTGGTGAACAACAACAGCCAGGAAGAACTTCGTGCATCTCTGGAGTACCTTGCCAGAATGCTGGGCTAATTTACTGCAAAAAACGCTCTTGAAGATTTTTTCTTCAGGAGCGTTTTTTGATGCCTTCTTTTAGAGGCCCCTGCTCCTGCATTTTCGTATAGTCTTGCATGGGTGGTTTCATTTTCGATTCGTTTTTCGCTGTTTTTTTGCAATTTCCGATTCAGAGCTTGCAAATCCCGTGTTCTTCCCTTATAATGGATAAGGTTTGCGCATCGCTTCTGACGATGCTTCTTCATGTGGAATTTTGCCCCATGACCCTTTTGAAAGAAAGGACTTCTGCCATGCAAGATATGCAGGATGTTATCGATCGGCTGAATCACTCTGGCAAGCGCCTGAGCAAAGGTCATCGCCGCATCGCACAGTATATTGTAGACCATTATGACAAGGCTGTGTTTATGACAGCCAGCCGCCTTGGTGAAAGCGTTGGTGTCAGCGAATCCACGGTGGTTCGCTTCGCTTCCGCCTTGGGATACGAAGGCTATCCCCAGCTGCAGCGTGCCCTGCAGGAGCTTGTCAGCCACCGCCTGACGGCCAATCAGCGATTCGAGATGGCCACCGACATTCATCCCGATGCAGCGCTGAGCACTGTGCTGAAGAGTGATATTCAAAACCTTCGCGAAACGCTGGAAGAGATGGACCAGAAGGTTTTTCAGGACGTGGTTGACCGCCTGCTGCACGCCAAGCACATTTATGTCATGGGCATGCGTTCCGCCGCACCGCTGGCACAGTTCATGAGCTATTATCTCAACTATATTTTCGATTCTGTTCATCTGGTGGCCTCCACCGTGGCAGACGTCTATGAGGAAATCGCCCGCATCGAGTCCACGGACGTGCTCATCGGCATCAGCTTTCCCCGCTATTCCACCCGCACCCTGGAAGCCATGCGCTTCGCCAAGAAGCACAATGCGCAGGTGGTGGCGCTGACGGATGGCCCGATGTCGCCCCTCAACGACATTGCCGATGTATGCCTGACGGCTCGCACGGATATGGCGTCCTTTGTGGACTCTCTGGCCGCGCCCCTCAGCGTCATCAACGCCCTGCTGGTGGCACTGGGTCTGCATCGCAAGGAAGAGCTGAGCCAGCACTTCCACCAATTGGAGGGCATTTGGGATACCTACTCGATTTATTTGGAAGAGGAAGGTCAGCATGAGTGAGGTAATCGTCATCGGCGGCGGCGCGGCTGGTATCATGGCCTCTCTGCAATGTGCCCTGAGCGGCGGAAGCGTGACCCTGCTGGAGCGCAATGAGAAGCTCGGCAAGAAGATTTACATCACCGGCAAGGGACGGTGCAATGTGACCAACGACTGCACGCTGGATGAATTCATGCAGCAGGTTGCGCACAATCCCCGCTTTCTGTTTAGCGCGCTGAGCGCCTTTGCGCCGCAGGACATGATGACCCTGCTGGAGGAAGGCGGTTGCCCTGTAACGGTGCAGCGCGGCCGCAGAGTGTTTCCGCAGACGGAAAAGGCCAGCGACGTAACCCGCACCCTGACAAAATTGATGCAGCAGGCAGGGGTGAAAATTCGCCTGAACACCCGCGTAAAGGACATTCTCGTGTCGGACACTCAGGTGCAGGGTGTGCTCACGGAAAGCGGTGAAACGCTGCCTGCATCCGCGGTGATTCTTGCAACCGGCGGGCAGAGCTATCCTTCCACCGGTTCAGATGGGGATGGTTACCGTCTTGCTGCGAAGCTTGGTCACACCGTGCTTTCTCCTGTGCCTGTGCTTTCTGCCCTCGTAAGTGATGCGGAATGGACGCACCGTTTGCAGGGTCTGAGCCTGAAGAACGTGACGCTGACCCTTCACGCCGGGAAGAAAAAGCTCTATCAGGAGCAGGGCGAGATGCTGTTCACGCACTTCGGCATTTCTGGCCCGCTGGTGCTGGAAATGAGCTGTCATCTGCCCGAAAAGATGGAAGACGCCCGTGTGGAGCTGAATCTGAAGCCTGCCTTGACCGCGGAGCAGCTGGATGCCCGGCTGCAGCGGGAATTTGCGGAGCAGAACCGCAAGCAGCTGCGAAATGTTCTCCCCTCGCTCCTGCCAGCCCGTCTGGCAGAAGAATTCCCTGCCCTGGCTGATGTGGACGGAAACGCTGTTTGCGGGCAGATCACCCGTGAGGAGCGTGAAAAGCTCGTCCGCACACTGCAGTGTCTGCCGATTTCCATCACCTCCACCCGTCCCCTGACAGAGGCCATCGTAACCCGCGGCGGTGTTTCCGTGCGGGAAGTAAAGCCCTCCACCATGGAGAGCAAGCTGGTGTCCGGGCTCTATTTCGCAGGTGAATTGCTGGACGTGGACGCCCATACCGGCGGTTACAATCTGCAGATCGCCTGGAGCACAGGCGCCGCCGCAGGACGTGCCGCCGCAGAAGCCTCCTTTGCATAATAAAGGGTATTGATCCCTTTGAAATATGAGGTGTGAATTTCGTGAATTACATCATTATTGATTTGGAATGGAATCAGCCGATGAGCTACCAGAGCCAAACCTACCGTCAATATGGCGATCGGCTGATTTTTGAAATGATCCAGATCGGCGCGGTGAAGGTGGATGAGCACTTTCAGGTGTCGGACAGCATTTCCATCCCCATTCATCCCCAGTATTACGTAAAGATTCATCCCCGTATCAAGCGGATGACCCATTTAGGCACAGAAGAATTGGCCGATGCGCCGACCTTCCTGGAGGCCATGGATCAATTCGTTCAGTGGTGCGGTGAGGACTACGTCCTGCTGACCTGGGGCTGCGACGACGTCAGCGTGCTGAAGCAGAACATGGACTTCTTTGACTGCAAACTGGCCCTGCCGCCCCTGTGCGATATTCAGCGGCTGTTCAGTGACGTGTATAAGTGCAAGGAGCGCAAGGGTCTGAAAGCCGCCATGGAAATGCTGGAGATTCAGCCGGACGAAAACCGCTTCTTCCACAACGCACTCCATGACGCATACTATACGGCGCTTGTTTTCGCAAAAATGCCCGATCCCGCCGCAGTGCTGAAGTATCCCCAGCAGCCCCGTTCCCTGATTCATCAGGGTCGTGTGGAACGTGCCCGTCTGAAGGGCGAATGCTTCGACAGCATGGCCGATGCGCTGGCCAGCGAAAATGCTGTTGCTCCCCGCTGCCCTGTGTGCGGCAAAAAGACCAAAGTGGAAGAAGAAGGCTATGTCCGCCAAACGGCAGACAAGTTTATCGGCCTGAGCACGTGCCCTCATCATGGGCCGCTGCTCATTCGCATGCGTTTTCAGGCATCCGCTGGCGGCAAGTGCATCATGAGCATGATGCTTGAGAAGGCCACCCCTTCCAATCGCGCCTATGTGCACACCAAGCGCCTGCAGATGCAGCAGAAGGACGTGGACTATCTGGCGCTAAACGGCCAGCTTCCCAATATGGATGAAGAGCTGAAAAAGGCCGACAGAACCAGCATGCCCTTTGAAGACTAAGGTGCTGCGAAGATCCAATGAAAAAAGAGGTTGTTGCAAACGCAGCAGCCTCTTTCTGTTATTCTCCGATCACGTTTTCCGTATCCGCTTCCCACACCGTGGTGATCTTCCCGATGAGGATGTATCGCGCGTTCTCGAAGGCGTATGCGCAGGTGGATAGCGTCACCAGATGATCCGTTGGCTGCACCTCCACGCTGGACGCGAATTCCGACTTCCTGCCTGCCTTTTCCACAAAGGCCATCATGTCCTCTTCATCGCTAATGGCGATATCATAGCAGTGGTCGTCATGGGTGGTGGTGTAGCCGGCAAAGAACTCCAGCAGGAAGATGCTCTTTTCCGTCATTACAAGCGCCAGGGGATGGCTCTCATAGTAGGATTGCCTGCTATAGTGGGTCAGCATGCCAAACATGCTGCCGTTACGCATGTGATGACCATAAATCAGCGTATTGGGATCCTGAAAATCTGCCAGATTCCGATAGTCAATGAACAGCGTACCCGAGGAATTGGACGTCCTGTTGAAAAGATGGTTCAGGTAATACTTGTTGTCTGTGCCCTGCACCACGGGATAGTCAATCTGCCCATCGGGAACGTAAATCCAGCAGGCATAGTCCTCATTCATTTCCCACAGATTTTCATCATCGACCTGCGCCATCCACTGAGCGCAAATTTCCCGCGTCAATTGCAGCGCTGCTTCCTCATCCGATGCCCCCATCCGGGCAAGGGCAGTGAGATACGTTTGTCCGCATGGGCGCTCCTGGAAGGCACGGTAGCTGTCGCTTGTCGTATACGCTGGTTCGGATGCGTCTTCGTCTTGCTGCTCATCGTCTGGCATGGTTTCCGCAGCGCTTTCCGGCTGGAGAGCTGCTATTAGCCAAGGCATGGTTATTTCACGATAGGCGGCGTTTTCCGCATCCCTTGCCTGCTTCTCCTCGGTGGACTTGTCCTTCAATAGGGACGCCTCATCATCCACCGTTGTGCCAATCACCGCAGCAAACATGCACTCCACAAAGCTCTGGATTTCCTCTTTGGACAGCGCCTGCACGGCTGTGGTGAACGCGCTTTCCGCATGAGCGCATCCCAGCATCAGTGCCAACGCAAGCAACGCCGCGAGGCAACGCTTTATCCTCATAGCAGGATTCCTCCCGCGTTCACGGCACTGCGCAGGCTGTCATAGAAATCCGCACTGGTCCGGTACTCCCACCGCTTCCACAGGATTAAAGCCACCACGGCAATCAGAAGGATCACAAGAATCACAATCAAGGTGGTCAGTTTATTCTTTTTCATGCGCTCCCCGTTTCCAAAAGAAGCTGTGAAAGACAATCCTTCACAGCTTCTTTTTGTTTAATTCTCCTTAGCTTGGCGTTTCCGCTGCACAAGAATCAGCACAACGATCATCATCGCCAGCAGAATGGCAATTCCGACCCAGACGCCCGTCTGGAACCAATCGCCCGTGTGCGGCGTATCATCATCCGGGATTTCCTCCACGAGGAATGTCCACGGCACAACGCCCACGCGGCTCATGTACTCATTGCCCAGGGTTGCAGGCACTGTCAGGGTCACGGTCAATTCCGTTGTACCCTTGCTCTTGAAAGTGCCCAGCAGGGTGTTTTGGGTCAGCTGCGCGGTTTCTGACGGTGCTGCTTCAAAGATGTCTCTGTTGCGGCTTTCCACCGTCATGTGCAGCTGGCTCAGAAAATCCCGATCCTGCATGCCGTTGCTCTCGGCACGCATGTAGATACGCACCTGCTTATCGGTATCATTCCGAACGGTAATCTTCTGCGTCAGGGTATCGCCTGGCAGAACATTCTTGAAATTTTCGAATAGGTCGCTATCCGAATAGGTGCTTCCCGGCAGGAACACAAACTTTTCCGCGCCGCCTTCATAGGTGACGGATGCATCGGCCAAAGCGCTTCCGCACATGAGCATCAGTGCCATAAGGATCGCGCCGATGATCTTCCAATTCTTTTTCATACCTGCGCCTCCTTACTTGCCCTGCGCCTTGCTGAAGGCATCCTGTGCGCTGCCGGCATCCATGCCATCCGCCTGAATGGCAGAGGCAACGACCTCCACGCAAAGCTTTCGGCCATCTGCATAGGTGCCTGTGCTCGTGCAGGAATCGATGAGATTCGCTGTCGATGCCCCGGCGGCAACCGTCTGGTTGTAGTAGTAATAACCGCCATTGGCTGTCCATTCGCTGCCGATGGACAGGGTGTAATCCCCCGCCCCGGGCTTTTCCGCCATGGTGTTGCCGCTTTCATCCTTCCAGGTCACCACAATGGCGGCACGGATGTAGGCGGTAATGTTGCCATCATTGTGGACGGTTACGTTGGACTTGACGGTGTTGCCATCCGTCCAGCCAGGTTCCTTCACAGAGCACTTCACATAGGCTTGGGTGAAGGTGTTCGTAACTGCTTCGGTGCTCGTTTTGAGGTAGGCCAGGGTGCCGCCGATGGACGCGGTCAGCACCACTGCCAGCAGGGCGAGCGTCAGGATCGTTTTTCTCTTCAAGTTTTTCACCTTCGCTCACCTCCCTCAATTGGCTCCAAAGTTATTTTCCGCATAGCCATCGCCGTTCAGCCACTGGTTCCTTTCGCGGCTGTTGGTGATGGTCACCTCATTATCAGTTGCGCTCAGGGTGATGCTTGCCGCGCCGCCCTCGTAGCGCCATGCCCAGTCACCAACGGGCGTGACCGTCACCGTATCATCCACCGTAAGACCCGAGATGGTTTCGCTGCCGTTGCCAGTGATGGCAATGATCAGATCCACACCATTCGTGCTGGTCACGCGGAAGAGGAAGGTCTGTCCAGCGTCTACGTCTTCGCATCCGCTGTTGGTGATGGTCAGCGTGGTCTCGTTATACGCGAACTTAGCGTAGTAGTTTTCGCCGCTATCCGGCCAGCGCGTCACCGTGTCAACGGACTGAGCGGCTGTGCTGACCAGCGCAGGCACGTACTGAGGATTCTGGGAAACAGGCTCGCCACTGCACTGGGGGTTGTCGTACCAGCCAACGAAGCGGTATGTCTTGCCGTTTGTCACAGCCTCAGAGCCCTGTGCCTCACCTGTGAAGACCTCCAGCGTTTCGCTGCTCAGGGTGACCTTACCAGCTTCCGTCTCCTTCGGTGTACCATCTGCATTGTAGCCTTCCGGACCAACGGGGATGTACTGGATGGTCGTCTTCCTCTGGGTGTAGTAGAAGGTCATCACATTCAGCTTGGCTTCCGCATCCGTTTCAATGCGAATGGCCATGGTCTGGGACGCCTCTTCAGGCTTTTCATAGCCGTCCAGCTCGATGGCCTCTTCACTGATTACCTGGCCATACACACCCTCGCCATTCTTTGCCTCGGCGAGCTGCTTGCCGGAGGTCTGCTCCACATAGCGCACCTGGTAAGGATAGACGTTGCGGGTGTAGTACAGCTTCAGCTCCAGGCCGTTTTCGGTAAGGTCGCCGCTCAGCGCCGTTCCTTCCACGCCGGCGTCAAAGGTGAAGCCAGAGATGGTCACCGCATCGGCGCTATAGGTGGTGCCGATGTCGCCCTGCGCCTGGGAAGAAGCGTACTCTGTCCAGGTCTTGCCGTCAAGGTTCTGGGTGTAATGGGTGATCTTGTAGTAGGCGTGCTGAGAATCCCTGGTGTAAAGGAAGTTGATGACGTTCTGCCCATCCGCCGTGACCACGAGGCGCTTCTGATAGGCATCGGGCATGTAGCCGGAAATGACCTTGAACTGCTCCGTGACCACAGCCTTGCGGTTGGTGTCATTCGTGTAGGAATCTGCCAGCTTGTAGTAGGTCTTTCCGTCGATGGTGGTTTCCTCGTATTCGCCTTCATCGGGCTCTTCGGCGGTGATGTAGTTCACCGTGTAGGGCACCGCATCCTTCTGCACATACTCGAAGGTCAGCGTCAGCGTTTCCGCATTGATGTCCAGCAGGAGGGACTTGCTCTGGGTCGTGGCAAAGTAGCCTTCCTGATAGTCGGCATACAATTCCGCGTTGCCCTTGGCCTCGAAGGTCTTGGTCACACCTGCCAGGCCAGAGCCCGTCACATCGTCCGCCACCTTGGTGGTAGGATCATCCTGCAGCACGTACTGCACCGTGTAGCTCTTCAGGGTATCGGAGCTCCACTCGCCGTAGAGGGTCATGCTCTGACGAATCTGCATGGTGGGGTCAAAGTACTGCTTGGTGCCGTTCTCGTAATAATACCAAACCACAAACTTGTAGTCGCCATTGGGCTTGGCTTCGTTCATGGCTTCCTTGGTCAGGTAATTGTCCACGTACTCCTGGGCAATGTTGCCGCCGTGAGCCACCGTGAAGGTCGCTCCCTGAACGCCATTCGGCTGGTAGATTTCCTCGCTGTCCTCGGTGAGGTAGAACTTCACATCATGGGTGACGGGCGTCCACTTCGCATAGAGGATTACATCGGTTGCGGGCATGATGGCTTCGCTCAGGTCAGCCTCGGAACCGTCATAGCAGCCTGCGGTGGTGTACCAGCCTGCGAACTCGTAAGCATTGGCTTCCAGGTTGGCGGGATAGTCGGGCACGAAGTCGTAGCCCTTCAAAGGTGCTTCGTACTGAACAGTGCTTGTCTTGCTATCCACAAAGTCGTTGTAGTTGTAGAACTTCAACGTATAGCTGTTGCGGGTGTAGCAGAGGTAGTTTTCTTTCTTAACGTTACTGGTAGTACCGCCCTTCTCCATTTTATTGAAAGCAGGGTCAGACCACCACTGGGTAAAGCCCTCAATGTCGTGGAACTCCTCCGTATAGGTCAATCTACCGCTACGTTGGGTGCTAATCGTCTTATACAGCTTGAAGTTCCTGCCATCATGGGTGTAGGTACCCTCTTCGCCAGCTAGGGTTTCAAGGTAATAGTACAGGTTTGCACCAGACTCCGTGCCATCCTTCGTAAAGGTGATGTTTTCACCAGGCATGGTGTCAATGCTGCCCAGCTGTTTGCCCTGTTCGAAAGACTGGCAACCGTTCGGAACATCCCACCAAATGGTTTCGCCATTGTCATCTTTAATGGGGAAGTTGGCGTGAATGTCTGCGCCGTACTTGGCGGTGATTGTCAAATCGGCTTTTTTATAACATGATTTATCATGGGCATGCTCATAGCCAACGGGGCAGATTTTGGTATTGCATCTTCCCAAAAAGCCGTACCCATTGCAATCTTTCTTCTTACCGAAAATGCTCGTATGATTCTTATCACAGCACGTTTCAGAGCTATGTTCGTGCTCAACCTTACCGCAAGCGATGTAATAATCGCCGACTTCTACGAACGTCAGCGTATACGTGTTTCTCGTATAGTACACGTTCAGCACAGCAGAGCCGTCACCTGCGACGGTAACCGTTTCCGCCTTGTCGCTGTTGTAAGTGAAGTGCGCCGCGTCCTTGCCGTCAAAGGCCTGATCCTTGTAGGTATCGCTGGATACCTGCGTGCCAGGTTCAACATTGGCAGGGGTGTAGGTGCCAGCCACGCTGTAGCCGTCGTCATTGGCATTCTCATACCAGAAGACCACGGTAAAGCCAGCCTCGCCGGCAATCCACTTTGCGCTGAACACGGTATTCTTAGCGGGCATGGTGGAAGGAATGGTGTCGTTCCAGCCCTCGAAGATGTAGCCAGCCTTCACGGGTGTGCCAGCGGCAACGCTTGCGCCGTAGCGGGCATACACAGGCTGCACGCCGTAACCGCCGTCAAGCTCGAAGTTCATCAGATAATAGTAGCGGTCGTAGTACACCTCAATAACGGTGCTGCCGTCCGCCGCAATGATGGGGCGCTCATACAGCAGGGAGTAGAAGCCTTCATAGGTTTTGTCGATTTCCGGCACGCGGGTGTTGGTCAAGCCCTGCTTCGTTTCGCGCGCGACCTCGGTATAATTGTCGTTGTCCACATTCTGCTGGTAGTAAATCACCGTGTAGTCCACATTGGTGGGCTGATAGACAACGTTGATGGTCTCGTTTTGGTTGACGCTGGTATAGCTCAGGGTCAGGCTGTTCCTCTGCTCAGCATCCACATAAGGCAGATAGCCCTGCACCGTGGGAAAAACCACCGTGGCAGAAAAGCTGGTGCCCGCCGCGATATTGGCCGTGTAGGATTCCGCGGCAGTAACGCCTGTGGCGAACAGATAGTTGATCACAATATTGTAGGTTCTCGCCGTGCCGCTGGTGGGAGCATCCAGCAAGCCTGCAGCGTTTACCGCATAGCCGCCATTGGGGACGAATTCTTCTTCGTCCTCATCGGAAGCATCAGAGGCAACCAGCGTAATGGAAGCAATCTCGCTGGCAGTTGTGCCATCCGCAGACAGCCAGCGAACCTTCGCCTCGCCGTTCAGGTCGAACAGGTTCTTCACCTTGGCATAGGTGACGTCCATGGCGGACGCGTTCTCGCCCGCGATGTTCACCCACTGGTTCATCACCTGCGCCTGCCACTGACCCGCGCCGCCATTCACGGAGAGACGAACCATGCCCTTTTCCGTCAGGGACACGGTCACGGTGCTTTCTTCATCGACAGACTGCACGCTCAGGGTCTGTTCCGTGGTGGTTTCATAAACAGGAGTGCTCTTCTTTTCAGGCAGATAGGTGGCGGCTTCCGTCAGCGTGCCGCCCTCATCCACCACAGGGCCGCGGTCGTCCAGCGCCTCGTTCACCCACTGGTCGTAGGTGGACTTGTCCACATCATCCACAGAAACGCCGTTATCTGCCAGCGCCACCGTCTGCGTCAGCATCGACAGCGCCAGCAGAAGAGCCGCCCATCTGGATTTCATTTTCATAGCAGGTTTCCTCCCATCCATCGTTCTGCGGCTCATTACTCACCAGCGGAAACGGGATACATCATGCCTGTCCGTGCATCAATATACGCAACCACCAGGCCGGTTTCTTCATCCGTTACGGCGCCTGTTGCGGCATTGTAGCGGGCATAAACCTTGCCATTGCGCACATAGACCAGCGTGTTATTTTCCAGCATCATGGAGTCAATGCTTCTGGCGCTCATGGCACGATTCAGCATCTCCATGGTGACGTTTCCTTCATTGATCCACCCGATCACGTCAGGGGTCACCAGCGTCACGTTACTGCTGATCACGCTCATGCCATTGGCGGCGGTAGCCACACAGCGGAACATGTACTTCGCATTTTCCACGCTCACGGTGGTGGAAAGCTCCGACGTATTGCCATCGGGAACATCGCTCCAGGCAGGTTCTCCATCGGTATACAGTGCAGTCTGCCACTGATAGCTCACTGCATTCTGCACCGCAAAAGTCAGGGTCGTGCTGCCCTGCTGCCATGCATAAGCCAGCGGCTGCGTCTGCACCACCAAACCCTCGATTTCCGCAATGGTGATTTCCGTATCGCCATCTTCGCTTTCCTTCATTTCAGGGGCTGCAGTCGGCGTAGGTTCTGCCGTTGCTTCAGGGGCTTGAGTTGCTTCGGGTTCTGCCGTTGCTTCGGGTTCCGCCGTTGCTTCGGGTGCGGCAGTTACTTCCGCTTCCAGCACGCCGGCGCGGCGCATGAGGGTTTCCATATTGGCATAGCCGATGATATGCTCATCATCGCGGCTGTAGCCATTGCGGTGAACTGCCTTGTTGCTGTTGCCTTCGATGGTCTCAATGGTGTTGCCGCTGACGCGAACCACAATACCCACATGGTCAGGCACGTTCTTCTCTTCAAAGGCGAAGAACACCAGGTCACCAGGCTTGGGCTCGTAGGTGTCCTCATCGTTTTCATAAGCGCCCGCGCTGCTCATCTTCTGCCGCAGAATTTCGCAGTGAGCGTCACGAGGCACATCGGACTCAGGGATTTCAGCGTAGTTCATGCAGAAGGCCACAAACATGGCGCACCAGTCCGAATAGGCGGCGCCATACCACGCACCGTAGCGTGTGAAGCCCTGCTGCTTGCCGTTTTCGTCGATAATGAAGTTATACTCGCTCTCCTGATAGCCCAGCTGCGTTTCAGCAATGGCAATCAGGTCCTTACGCCAGTCGCCGGTAAGCTTGACGTTCTTCACCGTGCTTTCCCAGTCGGCAGCATACTCCACATCGCTGCGGCTGGCTACCGGCAGGGATGTTCCCGTCACATACACTGCGCCGGATGCGTCCGTCACGGTAATTTCAAACGTGTGGACGCCAAATTCCGCAGGCATGTAATACAGTGCCATCAGCCCCGCTTGCGCGCTGGCAGCGCTCTGCTCGTACGTGTTGGTGCTGGACATGACCTGCATGGTCACCTCATAAGGAGCGAAACCGCCGCTGATGTCCACCATGACCGTAACGCCGTCCTCATTGGCAAAGGCGTACGTTTTGTTCAGGGTCACATTGGCGGCAAGAGCCATTTCGGGAACAGCAGGAGTTTCTTCTGCAGGCTCTTCCGTAGGTTCGACAGTGGGCTCTACAGAAGGTTCCACCGTGGGTTCCACAGAAGGTTCGACAGTCGGCTCCACAGAAGGTTCCACCGTGGGCTCAGCAGAAGGTTCCGCCGTGGGCTCTGTCGTTTCCTCTGCAGAAGGAGTCGTTTCAGGCTCTGCCGTAGATTCGACAGTAGACTCTGCTAAAGGAGCAATGGAAGGTTCTGCACTAGGTTCGATGGAAGGTTCTGCGGTCACCTCTTCGGTTGCAGAAGGCTCGCTCGTCTGCTCAGCAGAAGGTGCCGGGGTGGCCGCAGGCGCGTCCGTGCTTTCCATTGCAGCCGTTTCAGGCGCTAGGAAAACTTCTTCTGTTGCAGGTGCCACGTTCACGTCCGAAGGCGTGGCAGGGTCATCGGCGAAGGTGCCCACCACAGGGGACAGCACCGTCATCAGCATGCTTGCAGAAACGAGGCATGCCATTACTTTTCTTTTCATCGTTGCTCGCCCTCCTGTTTCTTACTCGGCGGCCCAGCCAGTGGCATCCAGCGCGCTGGTGCCATTGTTGCGGCTCTGCACAGCCTGCGCGTTTACCGTGATTTTCACGTTTGCTTCCATATAGTCGCTATCCATGGTTGTTTCAAAGGTGACGGTGTTAAACAAAGGCTTGGTCGCCTCGCCAGGCTTCAGCGTACGATTGTAATAATAGTAGCCGTCCTTTTCCGTCCAGTCTGCAGTGTTCAAGTCCAGGGTGATATGTTCAAAGGGCAACGCATTGCCGTCGGCACCCGTGACCGCCTTGTCCAGCCCGATGCGGACATAGAAGTCCACGCCGCCGTTGTTAACGACATAAACCTTCTTATCCACCGTCTGTCCTGGGATAATACCCGTAATTCCTTCCTCGGGGAAGGGCTTGCCGCCGGTGGTCTCTTCCTTCAATTCCATGGAGAGCTCACCCGTGGTGATTACGTTATAGGCGGTTTCCTCTGCGGTGAAATAGGCCAGCGTACCGCCAACCGTCATGGCAATGCAGCAAAGGATCAATGCTGCCAGAATCACATAGCGTTTACGAGCGTGCTTGACCTCGGGCGACAGCATCTCAGTCGTCTGGTCCTTCACCTGATTTTCCATATCGTACGCTCCTCTCACACCGCATTTGCGGCGATATCCATCCAATCATTCATGACGCTTACTATGCAGGCCATGAGAGGATGATCGATCAGACAAACATGGTCGTCAATCATCCTCGCATGGCCTGCCCTGAAAAACAGAGCAGGCCGAAGATATGCGATTAGTTCAAAGCGGTCTGGCCAGCATAGGCATTGTATGCTGCATACACATCGTCGAAGCCGTCAGCCTGGATGGCAAAGGCACGAACGATGATGTTCACACCCTTGGAGAAGTCATAGTTGATGGTCTTACCATTGATGGTGTACACGGTGCCGTCAGAGTCCACCTTGGAGTCCAGGTAAACCTGGCTCATGCCCATGGTGGTTTCCGCCTGGCCGTCTGCCTTGTTGCTCAGCTTGCCATGGTACAGCGCGAGGTACACATTGTACTGAACGCCGTCAATCACTTCCTGGCGGATGTAGCCTTCAGGGCCAACCGCGAGTCCCAGCTCGGTCTCAGGATCATGGTCCCAGGTGCGTTCCAGTTTAAGTGCCTCAGTCTGGCCCTCTGACCAGAACTTGTTATTTTCGCGATATTTGTCCCAAGTGTTGCCAGGGCAATTCACGTGCACAACGTTGTGGGCGCCGATAGAGCCGTCAGTGCTGTCCAGCGCGGTAGGAATCAGCTGTTCAAACCACACATAGGCGTCTTCAGAGCCGTCTTCCAGCTTGATAGTAACTTCCTTCTTAATGGCATTGGACGCCTGAGAGCCAGGCAGCAGCTTGGCGTTATCAGCATCGAAATCTTCCTGCAGGGAGATGTCCACCTTGCCAACGGTGAAGGTGTTGGTCTTGGCGTCCTTGTCGGTGAAGTAAGCCAGGGTGCCGCCGACTACCAGAGTCGCCACGATGCACAGGGATGCAACCAGTACCAGGATCTTGCGCTTGTTCATGTTCCAGTCTTCCTTTCTTTCCTTGAAAATGATCTATCCTCTAATCCGCACGTGGCGGTGGGGATTCTTGTTACTGCTGGGCAGAGGCTTCCGCCCAGGCATCTGCCGCGGTATCAAAGCCTTCATACTGAATGGCATAAGCCGTGAAGACAAGGTCCATGGCTGCATTCGGCATGTTTTCCTTGTTTACCGTGGTCTTGATGGTCACCTGACCATTGACGTTAGCGTCCGTGCCGCCTTCAAGGAGGTAGAAGGACTTTTCAGCCGCATCTGCTTCCACCGTGCGGTACATGACATTCGTTGGGACATCGGTTCCGTCCCCCATGGTCCAGCCATTGCTGTTCAAGGTGTAGGCAACATAATCGGTCAGATTTTCCGCCGCTTCCACCTTCACAAAGAGCCATGCTTTCAAATCGTTGGTGATGGTCACCTTCGGATCCTTGGCGTAGGTCTTGCCGGGAACGAGCTTGAATGTGTTCCCCTGGCTTTCTTCAAGGGTCAGCCCAATGTTCGCGGGTGAAAAGGTGTTGGTTACCGGCGTCGTTTCCGACTTCAGCCATGCCAACGTACCGCCGACAGACACCAGACAAACTGCCAGCATAAGGCAGACGGTCAGCACCACGCGGTGATTCCTGTTCCTTCTGTGTTCTGCCTCACGCCTGCGCTCCATGCGGGAGCCGTGATTCATTTCACTCATGGGCTTTTCTCCCTTCCGCTCCGCACTTTATCAGTTCCAGCCGCCTGCGACCCAGGCGTCCAGCGCATTTGCGAAGCCATCTTTCTGAATGGCATAAGCGGTAACGATCACCCTGGTGTTGGCGGTGGAAATGGCCGACCAGCCGTCCACGGCTTCTGCCTCATCGGATACGCGGAAGCTGCTAAAAACGACAAAATCCTTTTCTGCTTCCTGCTTGGTGTATGCTTGATAATAGACATTGTCGACGCCCGTCAGCGGCGTCCAGCCGTTGTCCGCCATCTGATCCGCCATGCTCGTGTAGTCACCCGCAGACGCTGCTTCATAGGCTTCGATACCATTTTCGACCTTCACGAAAACCCAGCTGTCTTCGCTGTTGGTCTGCACATGCACCGTAGGATCCTTCACATACGTGCGTCCAGGCACCAGCTGATAGGTATTCGTGTACTGTTCGCTGGCAGAACGGGTGCCGCTGATGCGCGTTTCCGGCGTTACAGCCACGCCACTCGCATCCGTCTTTGCTTCATCCAATGTGATGGACACCTTGCCAATTGTGAAAGTATTCTTCACGGATGCCGTGCTTGTGAGATAGGCGACCGTCGCGCTGACGCTTGCCGCAGCAACCGCCACAGCACAGGCAACCAGCACCAGAATCCTACGCAGCTTATGATTCTTCATGTCGCGTTTCCTCCTATTTTAATGCTTCGAGTGATTGTCATCCTTGGCGGCGTGTTTCATCTTAGGTTTTTCCGCCGCCTTGAGCATATCCGGCAGGAGTGCCAGAATCATAATCACAATGGTGATCGTAATACCGATGATCATGCCCTTCTTGGTTTGCAGCCAACTGGACAAGTAGCCCAAGTAAGGAACCGTGAAAATGGGTGTGCCGACGATGTTCTTGTAGTACACCAGCGATCCATCCACATTTTCATTGGCGTCACCCTTGGTCTGGAAATAGTAGGCCGTTTCCTCAAGAGGAACCTGCTGGGTCACCGGGTTGCCGTCCTCATCCAACACAGCCTCACCATGATCGTCCAGTACGGTTTCCTCCCGCGTGTCGGTGGAAAAAACGTCCACCACACGGTGCGTTGCAACCGTGAGCTTTTCATCCAGTACGAAGGTTAATACCGTGCCAACTTCGACATCCTGAGGCTCGATGGACTTAACGTAGATTAGGGAACCAACGTGATAAGTCGGTTCCATAGAGCCAGAAAGCACAGCGTACGGGGTAAGACCCACTACACGCACGCCCACAAGCAACACTGCCAACGCTACCACTGCAATGACCAGCAGCGTGCTAATGGCATTCCAGACCTTTTTCATTTTTCGCGTATTCCTCTCGATCGATTCACAATGCGGAAGTTGCGCTTTCCTCCGCAGATCACGTGCCTGAAGCTGTTTGCCCAAGCATTTTCTTCCTGCTTAGAATGGAAGATGTGACTCGAAAATTCGATGTCATTTCGCCGCAAAGCGTGATCAATTTTTGCAGGAAGGTATGTTCGCATAGAACACGCCACCATTCTCAAGTCAACAACATAATATTACAATTCCGTAACGAAAATGTCAATACGCCTGGTAAAATAAAAATCAAAACACAAAAAAATGTGTTTTATTACATGCAGCGCTGGTGTAACCTCTGTAACCTTTTTCCCTGATTGGATCATTAAATATAATGAAGAAACCCGTTCCAACAGACGCAGCACTCATAGTTTTCCCCTTTGCACCGCATTATTTGTGGAAAAGGATCACTCTCTGCACAACTCAAATTGACAGACAACAAAAAAGCTCTTGTGCTTTCACACAAGAGCCGCTCCCCAGGTAGGGCTCGAACCTACAACAACTCGGTTAACAGCCGAGTGCTCTGCCATTGAGCTACTGAGGAATA
>CAVEUM010000023.1:0-33075 GCA_963618735.1 bacterium
AATAGCAGGTGCGGTATGCACTGAGGGATACGATGTCCTCCGCAGGGGAAACAGCCTCCACGCCTTCCACGCTCACTGCCTCAAACACGCTGTCCGCCAGCGCCTGCCACTCGTCCATGGAAGACAGATCCAGGAAGGAGCCGTCCTTCAGGCGGAAATACCGCCGATGCTTGCTCAATGCCTCCAGAATGCCCAGAATTTCCTCTGCCGGCTCGCCATTCTCGGTGAAGCTCATTTCCAGGCGGCCGCCATTCATGCGCATCTGACCCTTCAGCATGGGCTTGCGAGGCGTCATCTTGCGGAAGTCACGGCTCAGGTACACTTCGCACATGTTTTGCAGCTTCTGCACGCCGCCGGAAACAAAATCAAAGATGGCATCCTGTCCCGTCAGATAGACGCGATTCTTCCGCACATAGAATCCCGCGCCACCCAAGGTATCCAGCACCTGACGTTCTGCCGCCGCGTCACGCAGAAGAAGCTTACCCGTGCGGGGCATCGTTTCCGCTTCTGCCGTTTCATCAAAGGGATCAATGGTATCTTCCCCATAGCAGAACTGGGTACGTGCCACAACTTCCTTGCCTTCACGGTCCAGGTAGACCTTCGTTACCAGCGGCAAGCGCACCAGCTGACGCTCCAGGTCGGGATCAATTTCCACCACACCTGTGAGCTTGAGGAACGGGATCACCTCGCCGATCACGCGAGTGGTTTCCCGCATGGGGAAATCAAACACGCTGCGGCTGCCGAACTGCTCCTGCCACAGCACGCGTATGACGCTCCGCTGGCTGGGATCCACCGCCACCACCGTTCCGCTGACCACAGCGTAGGCGCAGGATGCGGTAATCGGCTGAAAATCCTTAGGAAACAGCGCCGTCACCGTCAGTCCACGCAAAGAGCCCGTCACGCGGTAATGCAGCGGCAGGCGCGCATTGCGGACGCGCTTCACCACCATGGCCTTTTCGCCAACCGCCATGCGGAAGGGCATGTTTTCCAATTCCTTCAGCACTGCTTCCGCGAAAGGTTCAGGCAGCACCATCACGCGGATATCCGCGCCTCTCAGGGATGAGCCGGCTTCCTTCTGCGCCAGGCACAGCGCGCGGAGAATGTTCAAAAGCCTGGTTTCCGCAGGGCCAAAGCGCATCCATTCAGGATGGTACACAAACCCCTTGCCGAACTCCATGGTCTTCTGCTCGTCAATGCACTCGATCATTTGCGGGATGCTTCGCACCACATACAGGCGTTCCTCACCCACACGCAGACCCAGACGCAGGCACGGCTTCTGATTAGGGCCGCCATGCTCAAAGGCCAGCGTCACTTCCATGCGCAGGGTGCCGTCTTCCGGCAGGGCAGACTCCATGGCATTCATGAGCCGCGGACCCGCCAGTGCCGCCTTTTGGCGGAGCATCTCCTCCATGGCGCCGGATTCCTGTGCCATCAGGGTTGCTGCCACCACATGGCGGCATGCACCCGTCTCATTCCACATATCACAGTTGCATTTAGCAGGCTCATCCGGGGTGAAGGTTACTTCGCGCCGAGGCGTACCTGCCACCACGTATTTCATGAACGTGCCCGTCTGCTCCATCGCACGGACGCCGCCGCCGCGGTAGAGCGTTTCACCTGCTTCATATTCCTTTTCTCCTGCAAGGAGACGTAAACGATAAGGACCTTGTAACATTTACTCTTCACTCCATAAGCATGCCAATAAGCGTACTGCAAAAAAACAGTAGCTTTCTTTCATTCTACATATCCACGGCAAATTCCTGCTTTCTTTTAATGTGATTGCAAGGTTTTTCCCGTCATCCCTGCATCGTCGTGCTTTTTTGTTGTTTCTCCCCTTGTGTTTTCCTGCCCGTACTTTTATAATGAAAACCATCATCGCAGATTGGAGGATACCTCATGGATCAGGAAGCGGTGCTTCGTCAGGTGACGGAGCAAATTCGTGCGTTGTTTGCCGATGATTTTTCCGGGCACGATGTATGGCATTCCCTGCGGGTAGAGCATACAGCAGCCGCCCTTGCAGCGCAGGAAGGCTGCGACGCCTTTGTCGTTCGCCTGGGAGCGCTCCTCCACGACGCGGATGATCCCAAGCTATTTGTCACAAAGGATTATGCCAATGCCCGCCGCATCATGGCAGAGGTCGGGATTTCCGCAGACACAGCAGAGCGCGTCATTGCAGCCATTGCCACGGTGTCCTTTAAGGGAACAGGCACCAGGGTTCCCGACACTTTGGAAGGCAAGGTGCTGCAGGATGCTGACCGACTGGACGCCATTGGCGCCATTGGTGCGGCGCGAGCCTTTGCCTACGGCGGAAGTCACGCCCGTCCCCTGTACGACCCGGAGATTCCGCCTCACTTGAACATGGATGAAACCGCCTACCGCAACAACCGCGGAAGCAGTCTTAATCATTTTTATGAGAAGCTCTTTCTGTTGAAGGACATGATGAACACTGCCGCCGCCAAAAAAATGGCCGAGAAGCGTGATGCCTTCCTGCACGCCTTCGCCGAGGAATTCCTTGCTGAATGGGAAGGTCAGCGATAACCCTGTGAAAGGATGATGCTTATGGTAATTCGTGTTGCCGAGGCGCGGGACATTCCCGCCTTTCTGGAGATTTATAATGAAGAGGTTCTGCACGGTCTGGCCACCTTTGATACCGAGCCCAAAGACATGGCCAACCGCAAGGCTTGGTTTGATGAGCACAATCGTGACAATCATCCCCTGCTTACTGCTGAAATAGACGGTCAGGTTGCCGGCTATGCAAGTCTCTCCATGTATCGCCCCCGTACGGCCTACAATGGCACGGTCGAGCTTTCCGTTTATGTCAGCAAAGCTTTCCGCCGTCAGGGTGTCGCCAACGCGCTGCTCACCAAAATTCTGGACATGGCTCGTGAAGACCCCAACACCCACAATGTAGTTTCTGTTATCACAGGCTGCAACGAAGCCAGCATCGCCCTGCACGAACGGTTCGGCTTCACCTATGTGGGAACGCTGCACAAGGTGGGCGTAAAGTTCGGTCAGTATCTGGACACAGTGGAATACGAGATGCTGGTGTAACAGCGTTCTGCTTTCTGCTTCCCTGAAATCATGATGTGAGGTATTGATCCATATGAAGAAGCTTTCCCCTGATGCTCAGTTATTCGTTGCGATTGCCGTTTGTCTTGTCTGTCTGGTGCTGGCACTGCAGGATTTTCTGCCCATGGTACTGCGCGAGGTGCTGATTATCGTTGCGCTTCTCGCCGGTGTGATTTACATTGTGCTCTTCTACAAGAATCCCGAAAATCGCCGCAGACGTCGAAAGAAGTCCGAGACGAAGGACAAAGAATAATTTTCAAGACCGCAGAACGATTCTCTGCGGTTTTCTTTTTTGGTCAAATCTTCGCCGCCATTTCCAGCAAAGCAAATAGACTTTTCCACAACTTTTTCAATCTGTCCCGAAAAGGTGTTAGTATTCCGTAAAATTCAAACGTATGCTATTGACAGCATGCGAACATTGCTGTAAAATTCACACTGTATTAAAAAAAGGAGGGTACAATGAACCAGAAAATCGGAGGCTTCGGTCGGCTGTTTAAGCAAATCGATGAATGCATGGCTCGCAGGCTCAACAACAGCCTGCAACGGCTGGATCTAACCGCATCCCAGATGCATTTCTTGATGGCGCTCAACTGCCATGGCGGTACGCTGGCTCTGAAGGAAATGGAAGGACTGTTCAACATGGCGCAGTCCACTGTTGCCGGGCTTGCCGCACGCCTGGAAAAGAAAGAGCTGGTCGTTACCGTGCCTGACCCGACAGACCGCAGGGTGAAACGAATTCAGATAACCGAGAAGGGGCGTGCGGCATTCCGTGCTGCTACAGATGATATGCTTGAAACAGAGCATCTGATTACCGCCCTTTTAAGTGAAGAGGAACGTGAATCTCTGTACAGTATGCTTGAAAGAGTGTACGAAAACATCAAGTAACAAACTGTAACTACAGGAAGGGAGTTCACTTATGGTAAAAACTCTTTTTCGTCAGGTGAAGCAGTACAAGAAAGCTTCCCTGCTCACGCCTCTGTGTGCCATGATGGAAGTGCTCATGGAGGTGTTGATCCCCTTCGTTACCGCCGAGCTGATTGACAAGGGCATTCAGGGCGGTAACATCAACGAGGTGTGGCGCTATGGCCTGATCATGTTTGGTCTGGCGCTGTTGAGTCTGCTGTTCGGCATACTGGCCGCCAAGTTTGCCGCCACCGCATCCAGCGGTTTCGCCGCCAATTTGCGCAATGCCATGTATGAGAATATCCAGACCTTCTCATTCTCCAACATTGACAAGTTCTCCACAGCCGGTCTGGTAACCCGCATGACCACAGACGTTACCAACATTCAGAATTCTTATCAGATGATCCTGCGCATTGCCGTGCGTGCTCCTCTGACCTTGATTTTGTCCATGGTGATGTGCTTTGTCATCAACCGCAGCCTGTCCCTGATCTTCCTGGTGGCCGTTGTGCTGCTGGCTGTCGCGCTGGTTTTCATCGTATCTCGCGCCACATCCCGCTTCAATGCCGTGTTCCGCAAGTATGATGACCTGAACGCCAGCGTGCAGGAGAATGTCTCCGCCATCCGCGTGGTGAAGGCCTTCGTCCGTGAGGATTATGAAAAGTCCAAGTTCAGCAAGGCTGCTGAAAACGTCTACAAGATGTTCGTCAGCGCTGAAAAGGTCGTTGTGCTGAACAGCCCCATCATGATGCTGGTGGTTTACGCCTGCATCATCGCTCTGAGCTGGTTCGGCGCCCAGTATGTCGTAAGCGGCAGCCTGACCACCGGTGAACTGACCAGCCTGTTCAGCTACGTCATGAGCGTGCTGACGTCCCTGATGATGCTCAGCATGATTTTCGTTATGCTGACCATGAGCCTTGCCAGCGGCCGCCGTATTGCGGAAGTGCTGGAGGAAAAGCCTGACCTGGTGAATCCCGAAAAGCCCGTGAAGGACATCCCCAACGGCCAGATCGACTTCGATCACGTTTGCTTTGCTTACAAGCATGGCACCGGTGAGGATACCCTGAAGGATATCAACCTGCACATCAAGAGCGGTGAGACCATCGGCATTATCGGCGGCACAGGCTGCGGCAAATCCAGCCTTGTCAACCTGATCAGCCGACTGTATGACGTTACTTCCGGCGCGGTTCGCGTTGGCGGACGTGACGTGCGTGAGTACGATATGGAAGCCCTCCGTGACCAGGTGGCTGTGGTGCTGCAGAAGAACGTGCTGTTCTCCGGCACCATTCTTGAGAACCTGCGCTGGGGCAAGGAAGACGCAACCCTGGAGGAGTGCAAGGAAGTTTGCGCCCAGGCCTGTGCCGATGAATTCATCGACCGTATGCCTGATGGCTACAACACCTTCATTGAGCAGGGCGGCAGCAACGTGTCCGGCGGTCAGAAGCAGCGCCTGTGCATCGCCCGTGCTCTGCTGAAGAAGCCCCATGTGCTGATCCTGGACGACTCCACCTCCGCTGTGGATACCGCCACCGATGCCAAGATCCGCAAGGCCTTTGCCCAGAAGATCCCCGGCACCACCAAGCTGATCATCGCACAGCGTATCGCCTCCGTGCAGGATGCTGACCGCATTATCGTCATGGATGACGGCGAGATTTCTGCTTTCGATACCCATGAGAATCTGATGAAGACCAGCGAAATCTATCGCGAAATTTATGAAACCCAGACCAAGGGCGGCGGCGACTTCGACCAGCCCAACGCAAACATTGGAGAGGAGGCGAAGGCACATGAGTAATACCGCTCGTCGTTCCGGCAAGCCCGGCGGCCCCCGCGGTCCGCAGATGCGTCCCGCACTCACCCGTGACAGCTTCAAGGGTCAGGGCAAAATCTTCAAGCGCGTTATGCAAGTTGTGCTTGAAAATTACAAGTGGCCTTTCCTGGCCGTTATTATCTGCATTCTGGCAACATCCATCTGCACCCTGCAGGGCACCTTGTTCATGCAGACGCTGATTGATGACTATATTCTTCCTCTGCTGGGCACCGAGAATCCTGACTTTGGTCCTCTGGCAGGCGCGCTGGTTAAGCTGGCCTGCATCCTCGGTGTTGGTGTGCTGACCTCTTACGCATACAACCGCCTCATGATCAACATCGGTCAGGGCACCATGCTGAAGCTCCGCACTCAGCTGTTTTCCAAGATGGAGTCTTTGCCCATCAAGTACTTTGACACCCATCCCCACGGCGACATCATGTCCGTATACACCAACGACGTGGATACCCTGCGTCAGCTCATCAGCCAGAGCATTCCTCAGCTGGTCGACTCCCTGATCACTGTGGTCACCACCTTTGTGAGCATGATCATCATGAGCTGGCATCTGACCATTCTGTCTGTGGCGCTGATTGTGGTCACCCTGCTTGTATCCGCCAAGCTGTCCGGCAAGGCAGGCAAGCACTTTGTTGCACAGCAGGACAAGCTGGGTCTCATGAACGGCTACATCGAAGAAATGATGGAAGGCCAGAAGGTTGTGAAGGTATTCTGCCACGAGGAGAAGGCCATCGATCAGTTCCACGAATTGAACGAAGAGCTCCGCCAGAGTGCTGAAGATGCTGTGGCCTATGCCAACATGATGGGCCCCATCAACAACAACCTGGGTCACCTGAGCTATGTGCTGTGCTCCCTGGTCGGCGCCATGCTGGCTCTGGGGCTGAAGGTCATTACCCTTGGTCAGCTGGTTTCCTTCCTGACGCTGAACAAGAACTTCTCCCGTCCTGTCAGCCAGATCAGCCAGCAGATGGCCTCTGTGGTTATGGCTATGGCTGGCGCCAACCGTGTCTTCACCATGATGGATGAAATTCCCGAAGTGGACGAAGGCTATGTGGAACTGGTCAACGCTGAGGAAAAGAACGGCGTGCTGACCGAAACCGATCACCGCACGGGCATGTGGGCATGGAAG
The DNA here is from genome assembly GCA_963618735.1 of bacterium. GTDB lineage: Bacteria > Bacillota > Clostridia > Christensenellales > Aristaeellaceae > CAKUFA01. The sequence continues at coordinate 6,915 of CAVEUM010000023.1, forward strand.
CATCCCCATCAGGCTGAAGGTACGGTTACCTATACCAAGCTGACTGGCGGCGTTGTCTTTGACGATGTGACCTTCGGCTACACGCCCGAGAAGGTTATCCTCCACGATATCAACCTGTTCGCCAAGCCCGGCCAGAAAATCGCCTTCGTTGGCGGCACAGGCGCCGGCAAAACCACCATCACCAACCTGATCAACCGCTTCTACGATATTCAGGATGGCAAGATCCGCTATGACGACATCAATGTGAACAAGATCCGCAAGGCAGACCTGCGCCGAAGCCTGGGCATTGTTCTGCAGGACACGCACCTGTTCACCGGCACCGTCATGGACAACATCCGCTACGGACGACTGGACGCCACCGATGACGAATGCATCGCTGCCGCCAAGCTGGCCAACGCTGATGGCTTTATCCGCCGCCTGCCGGACGGCTACCAGACCGTGCTGACGGGTGACGGTGCAAACCTGAGCCAAGGTCAGCGCCAGTTGCTGGCCATTGCCCGCGCTGCTGTGGCTGACCCGCCTTGCCTGATCCTTGACGAGGCAACCTCCTCCATTGATACCCGCACCGAAACGCTGGTGCAGCGCGGCATGGACGCCCTGATGAAGGGTCGTACTACCTTTGTGATCGCTCACCGCCTGTCCACCGTCCGCAATGCAGATTGCATCATGGTGCTGGAGCAGGGTCGCATCATTGAGCGCGGCACCCACGATGACCTGATCGCCCAGAAGGGCAAGTATTACCAGCTCTACACCGGCAACGCTATTTCCGCGTAAATACCATATAAAAAGAACAGCCTTCCTGCCGCATCAAGACAGGAAGGCTGTTTTCTTATGACTGTTTCAGCATGTGATTCATTCGCTTCACCTTCGCCCGAATAGACAGGTAGATGGCAAACCAAATTGCAATAAATCCCGCGGCAAAAATCAATGTGAACATGCCCGCTTTGCTCACAGGCAGCCAGCCATTGAGCAGATAGATGCCGATGTAATCAACGTAGAGCACCGCTGCCTGAATCAACCCCGCGATGGGCATTGGCAGTTTTTCCTGCTGGTAGATGACGGAAATGCCTGCCGCAATAAACGCCATCACTGTTGAAGAAAGAATCCCCAGGGCAGCTTCATTGACTGTCAGTTCCGTTACCGTGCCTGCCGATTGCAAGCACAGCCAAACAATTGCCACAATGACCGGGCCGCCCCATGCATACTGCATCCCCCGCAGACAAAAATCCTTCCAAAAACGTTTCATAATCCGTACCTCCTTCGCAATTCTGCAAAACATCTTCTTGAAATACATTCCACATAGCCGCTTCGAAACACCGCGTCTACTGCGCCTGACAGCTGCACTTTGAACTTCGTAATCATCTGCCAGTTGGCCAGCGCAGATTTGCTGATTCTCTCGAAGTTTTCAGGAAGCTGCTGTTCCAGCTCGTACAATCGCTTCCGAACGAGATACCGCTTTCCATCGCTGTAAACGGCATACGTCCGTTCATTTTCCACAATGAAGCATTCAATTTGTGGAATTTGCAGCATCAGAATCTCATCTTCCACATAGCCCGGCAGCTGATTTTCAGTGCAATCCTGCAGCACCAGCCTTTCAATTTCATCAATCAGCGCCGTGCGTTCATGAACAGTTGCCGTCACCTCCTCAGGTTTTTCCCTGTCAATGAACAGCTTGAAGATCATCTTTCATCACCTCCCTTGTGACAATGGCATTATATACGGACATTGGTATCGTTGTCATAAAAAATCGCTATTCGGTCAAAGAACGCCGCTCATCGGTATCCATCGTGCCGGAAATGAATTGTCTGCATAAAAAGCCCGTACTGCCAAAGAGCAATACAGGCTTTCTTCATTGCATTTACTTGAGTTCCGTAACCACATCATCCAGGATTGCCATGACGTACGGCATGCCGCGATCCTGCCTGGACTGCAGGAGCATGCTGTCCTTTTCCAAGGTGGTGGGCTTGCTCTGTGCCTGCATCACCGTAATGGTGCAGGGGGTATCCTTTACCTTGAGAACGCCTGCCAAATAGCGGCCGTTGGAACCGTTCTTATTGAAATAGAAGGACTTCACACCCTTGCCATTGCGGTTCTGCCGATCAAACTCTACCGACAGCAGCCGCTTGCCAAAGCCGCGCTCGCTCATCAGCACCATCTGATCCTTGTCCCCCAGCTGGCCGCCCCAGATGACGGCATCACCATTGTCCAGAATCATGGCCTTTACGCCAGCAGAAATGCGGCCCTGGGTAGGCACGCTGTCCAGTGCAAAGCGAATGCACATGCCGCTATGGCTCAACAGGAGCAAGTCATCGCGGTTTTCCAGCTGCATCACCTGCAGCAGCTCATCGCCTTCCTTGATGTTAACAGCGACGAATTTCTTGCTGCGCACATCGTAATCCTTCGCGGCGGTGCGCTTCACCATGCCTTGCCTGGTCAGGAAGAGCAGGTCTGGCTTGGCTGCCAGCTCCGTCATCTTTTCACAGCAGATGAGCAGCGGCTTCTCACCGTCTTCCAGTCCCACCAGCAGTCCGCTCAACAGCTGACCGCGATCCTTGGGCTTGCACTCATTCAGTGCGCCAACGCTCAAGGGATAACAATTGCCATGGTTGGTGAAAAGCAGCAGCGTCGCGTCCGTGTCGGTTTCAAAGAGATACTCCGCCGCTTCCTGCGGATTCTCCGCCAGGGTGGGCAGCGGCGTCTTGTTGTAATTGGCAGGATACATCCGCTTGAGCTGTCCGCCATAGGTGTAGGCCACCACAGCCGTTTCTGCCACAGGCTTTTCCTCAGGCAGGTCAGTAATGACCCGGCTTGCATCCTCCAAGCTTGTGCGGCGGTCATCGCCGTACTTTTCGGCAATCTCCGCCATTTCCTTACGAATCACATTCACAAGCTTCTTTTCGCTGTGCAGGATACCTTCCAGGCGGGCAATCTCCTTCAGCAAATTCTCGTATTCCTTGCGCAGGTCGAGAATTTCCAGATTGGTCAACCGCTGGAGGCGCATGTCCAGGATGGCCTGTGCCTGCGCATCGCTGAGCTCAAAGCGCTCCATCAAGGCTGCCTTGGCATCCTTGGGCGTCTTGCTGGCACGGATGAGGGCAATGACTTCATCCAGGTTATCCAGGGCAATCATGAGACCCTGCAGGATATGAGCCCGCGCCTTGGCTTTGTCCAGCTCGTACTGTGTGCGGCGGAGCACAACGCGCTTCTGATGAGCGATGTAATAGCCAATCATGCTCTTCAGACCCATCTGCATCGGCTTGCCGTCCGCAATGGCCACCATGTTTACGCCAAAGGTGACCTGCAGTTCCGAATACTTATACAGATAGTTCAGCACCTTTTGCGGGTCGCTGTCCTTTTTCAGTTCAATCACCGCGCGCATGCCCGTGCGGTCGCTCTCATCGCGGATATCATAGATGCAGCCCAGCGCAGCCTTCTTTTCTTCGCTGAGCTTCAAGATTTTCTCCAGCATGGCCGCCTTATTCACCTGATAAGGCACCTCGGTGATGCACAGCAGCTTGCGGCCTGCCTGGCCTTCCTCCACGTGCACCCTTGCTCGCAGGCTGAGCTTGGAACGTCCCGTTTCATACCCCTTGCGGATTTCTTCGTTGTTAATCAGCACGCCGCCTGTGGGAAAGTCAGGTGCAGGGATGATCTTCATCAGTTCATCCAGGGTGATGTCCGGGTTCTCCATCTGCGCAATCACGGCATTGATGGCTTCCCGAAGGTTATGGGGCGGAATATTGGTCGCCAAACCCACGGCAATGCCGCTGGCACCATTGACCAGCAAATTGGGGAACCTGGCAGGCAGCATGTCCGGCTCCTGCAGCGTATCATCAAAGTTCAGCCGAAAAGGCACCGTATCGCTCTGAATATCACGAAGCATTTCCAGCGCCAGCGGTGCCATACGGGCTTCCGTGTAACGCATGGCGGCAGCACTGTCACCGTCAATAGAGCCGAAGTTGCCGTGACCATCCACCAATTGTCCGCGCATGGAAAAATCCTGCGCCATGCGAACCAGTGCCTCATACACGCTGGAATCACCATGGGGATGATATTTACCAAGGCAGTCGCCCACGATACGGGCGCACTTGCGGTGGGGCTTGTCAGGGGTGGTGCCCAGTTCCATCATGGTGTACAGAATGCGGCGCTGCACAGGCTTCAGTCCATCCTCCACGCGAGGAAGGGCACGCTCCAGAATGACGTGCTCCGCGTATGGAATCATGGACATGTGCATCACATCTTCCACCGTGGTTTGAAGGATGCGTGAAGGGTCGTCCTTAGGGATGGGGCGAGTATCGCTCGTCTTCTTAGCCATGTTTTACCGCGCTCCTTCCATTTGGTCAGCAGGCATCTTAAAATCATCGGGCTTATTGAAATCCGCGTTCGCGGTGATGTAATCCCGTCTAGGTTCCACCTTATCCCCCATGAGGATGGTAATGCGGCGATCCGCCAGAGCGGCATCCTCAATGGTCACCTGCATCAGCTTTCTCTGGGAAGGATCCATGGTGGTCTCCCACAGCTGTTCAGGGTTCATCTCGCCAAGTCCCTTGTATCGCTGCAGCGTGTAGCCTTTTCCTGCGGCTTTGGTAGCCTTGGAAAGCTCCTTATCATCATAGGCATACCAGATTTTCGCGCCCTTCTGCACCTTGTACAGCGGGGGCATGCCAATATAGACGTGCCCTGCCGTGATCAGTTCCTTCATATAGCGGAAGAAGAACGTCAGCAGAATGGCACGGATGTGTGCACCGTCCTGGTCAGCATCGGAGAGGATAATCACCTTATCGTACTTCAGGGTCTTCAGGGTAAAGTTCTCGTCAATGCCCGTGCCCAGTGCGGTGATCATGCTGCGGAATTCCTCATTGCTCAGCACCTGATCCAGGCGCTTCTTTTCTGCGTTCAGAGGCTTGCCGCGCAAAGGCAGAATAGCCTGAAAACGGCGATCCCGTCCCTGCTTGGCACTGCCGCCGGCACTGTCGCCCTCCACGATAAACAGCTCATTATCCTCAGGGTGACGGCCTGTGCAGCTGGACAGCTTACCCACCAGCGGCGCTGCGTCCAGCTGATTTGCCTTGCGGGCATTGTCCCTTGTGCGGCGTGCCGCTTCACGCACCTGTGCGGCCTTCACAGCCTTCTGCACAATCTGGGTAGCAATCTCCTGATTTTTCAGGTTATCCAGCCAGTCGGTCAGCTTTTCGGTGATAATAGCCTCCACCGCGGGGCGTACTTCGCTGTTGCCCAGCCGTCCCTTGGTCTGACCCTCAAACTGCGGATTCTTCACCATGACGATCAGCACACAGGTCAGGCCTTCGCGGAAGTCCTCACCGCCCAGGTTGTTGTCCTTTTCCTTTAGCAATCCAATGCGGCGGGCATAGTCGTTAAAGCACTTAGTAAACGCAGCCTTAAAGCCTGTTTCATGGCTTCCGCCCTCCCCTGTGGGGATGTTGTTGGCATAGCTGAAAAGGCTCTCCGTGTACTGATCCGTGTACTGAATGGCCACACGGCAGATGGTCGCATCACGCTTGCCTTCCAGATAAATGGGATCATCGTGCAGCACGGTCTTATCCGCGTTGAGATAGCGGACAAAATCGATGATGCCGCCTTCGTAGTGGAAAACCTTCTCCCGCTGTTCGGGATCCTTTACGCGCTCATCCGTGAAGGTGATCATCAGGCCGCGGTTCAGATAGGCCAGCTCCTGCAGGCGGCGTGCCACCTGTTCGCCGTTGAAGCGCACATCTTCAAAAATCGTATCATCCGGCAGGAAGCGCACCAGCGTACCCTTCTTCCGGGTATTTCCCACTCTTTCCAGCGGCCCCTGCGGAATACCTGCAGTCACCTTGCCAAGGGATTCATCCCATCGGGAGGCAAAGCTCATGCGCCAGTGGGTCCAGTCGCGGTAGACATCCACCGTCAGCCACTTCGACAGAGCATTCACCACAGACGCGCCGACACCGTGCAGACCGCCGGAATAGCTGTAGTTCTCATTGTTGAACTTGCCGCCTGCATGGAGCTTGGTATAGATCACTTCCACGCCGGAAATCCCCAGGGTAGGATGCGTATCCACAGGCACACCGCGGCCATTATCATACACGCTGGCAGAGCCATCCTGATGCAGCGTCACATCCACGCGATCTGCAAAACCGTTGGACGCCTCATCGATAGCATTATCCACAATTTCCCAGAGCAAGTGATGGAGACCCCGGGACGAGGTTGTACCAATGTACATACCTGGGCGCATACGAACCGCGTCCAAGCCTTCCAACACCTGAATATTTCCTGCATCGTATGTCTGGGCCATGCGTTTGATTCTCCTTATCGTCAGCCTTGCACTTCAAGGCATTCTGCTTGTCTTTTGCAAACTCGCAACATCTTATTATACCACAATTCCGTTGCCATCACAAGTTTTGGCGCCGTTTGCTTTTCCACTCTTTCTCCCTCCTGAAGCAAAAATCCCGAGGCGGTACTCCCGCCTCAGGATCAAAGCAGCCAATCGTTATGGTTTCATTCCTGCTCGCACAGCGTCTTCACCACGTGGGCAGCAATCATAAGTCCCATGCAGGCCGGCACAAAGGCCGTGCTCCCAGGTACAGAGCGTCGGGCGCCTGCGGGTTGTTCCTCACTTTCTGCCCTGGCAGGGATCGGCAATTCCGTGGAATATGCCACCGTCAGATGTTCGATGCCGCGGCGGCGAAGCTCTACCCGCATGACCTTGGCCAGGCGGCAGGTATGGGTTTTGCTGATGTCCGTGATGCACAGTTTGGAGGGGTCGAGCTTATTGCCTGCCCCCATCGCGCTGATGATGGGAATGCCGCCAGCCATTGCCCGCTTGACAAGCTCCAGCTTGGCCGCCACCGTATCCACAGCGTCCACGACAAAATCGTAGCAGGACAAATCCACTTCATCCGCCGTTTCAGGCAGATAGAACATGCGCCTTGCCTGAATCATCGCGTCTGGGTTGATGTCCTTCAGCCGCTCCGCCATCACTTCCGTTTTATCCCGACCGATGGTGGAATGCAGGGCAATAATCTGGCGATTCAGGTTGGTAAGCGACACCGTATCGTTGTCAAACAAATCCATGGCACCCACGCCGCTGCGAATAAGTGCCTCCGCGACATATCCGCCCACGCCGCCTACACCGAAAACAGCCACGCGCGCCTTCTTCAGTCGCTCCACTCCCTCTGTGCCAAGCAGCAGCTCTGTGCGTGAAAACTGATCCATTTTCTTCACCTCACGCCCATTGTACCATATTTGAGAAGGGTTCAGAAGCAGAGAACGAAAAAAATTTAAAAAAAGTTTCAAAAAGGGGTTGCATTTTTCCGAATCCTGTGATATACTTCTGTTGTTGCCAAGAGCGCAAGGCGCTAAGAAAGCAACGTGCTGATATAGCTCAGTCGGTAGAGCGCATCCTTGGTAAGGATGAGGTCGGCGGTTCAAATCCGCCTATCAGCTCCATAAAAACCTTGAAACGCAACGTTTCAAGGTTTTTTCTTATGTTTTCGAGTCGCCGTGCGTCTGTTCATTGAGCCGCGCAAGCAACTTTTCTCCATCCTGATCAGCCTTTCTGAAAGCATGAAAAAGGAGCATCCGCGCGGGGGGCGGTGCTCCATGGGGGGTAGTCGGTTCGATTGTTTTCTTCTGTCCAGTCAATCGAAATGGTGATCGTCTGTTTCTCATGGGCAACGGTAGAGCTTAACGCATCATGCTTGCCAGCCGTTCGTTAAGCTCCTTTTTACGTGCCTTGATTGCTTCATGCGTTTTTTCTCTGTTCCGTCTCCGCCTTGATGCGCTTCTTGGCATCCTCCACAGATTCATCATCATGGGTCAGATAACGGTCAACAAACGCGTCCTCCACCTTCTTGTAGCTGCCAACGACGGTATCCTCAATCGCCTTATAGCCGCCAACAACAGTATTTTCAATCTTCTTATAGCCGCCAACAACAACCTCTGCGATCTTCTCGTTAGCCTTTACAATCTCGGACTTTGCCATGACAAATCATCCTTCCTCTTCTCAATCAGTTTGGCTTGCTCACGGTTTCCCGCTTGCAATGGCTATCATAGACCCGTTTCATTGGCAAATTGTTTACGCAATGTTTCTGATACGTAAAAGCCGACATGTCGCTTCATTGAAAAAAGCCTGCCCCAGATGCTTCCGGAAGCAGGCTTTTTCTCGTTACTTTGCAGACAAAGGACTGTCAGACAGTGCCCAGCCTTCTACGACGCGTACGCCGGTGTCGCCGCCGTTATCCTTGAATTGAACGAACTCCATGGTGTTCTGCAGAATTTCCTCACCCGTGTGGAGGTTCTTCACCGTCACCGTGTAGCGGATAGCGCACCAGTTATCACGGATGATCATGTTTTCAAACTGACCCAGCTGCATGGTGAAATGCTGGAAAAGCTGGCCCATCATGCCCTTGTACTCGTCCAGCGTCAGGCGCTTGCCGTACACATTGTAGTGTGCATCAGGCTCGTAGAGCGTGTTGCACCATTCCAGCCATCCGTCATAGCCGCCGTTCCAGTTGTTGAAGCCATTGAACAGGCGATCCTCGATCTTCTTTTCAAGCTCGGTTTCAATAGGGGTCGGGTTCTTGATTTCGGTTACTGCCATAGAAATTTTCTCCTTTCTGTTACTCCGTCAATTAATGCTTCTTCTTATAGATAACCACGCCAGCGATGGCGACCACGACGACTGCGATTGCGACGATTGCAACGACCGTTTCGGTGCCTCCTTCCTTTCAGCGTTCCCCGCTGTTGATGGCCTTATCATACGGCACGTTTTTGTGATTCCTGTTGCAGTCGTGTTTGCATATTATGAATGTAAAAAAACTGTCGGCACATCATGGCAGACATGTCGACAGCTTTATCCTTGCGATTTTATTTGAGAAGCATCTGCTGTGCCTTTTCGCACACGGCGTAAGCCTCATCATATTTGGCATCGATGAGCGGCAGAACCTTTTTTACGCGCCGGCGTTTTGCCTCACCGTAGACAAAATACGCCGCGCCCCAAAGTGCAAACCCCGGAACGGCCAGCACGATTGTCAGCCAAATAATCGGCGGCTCTGCCGTGACAGCAAACACAGAGCCTGCCATGAACGCACAGCCTACCATGCCGCAGCTGAGGCCCGCAATAGTCGGGGTAGATGTTTTGGATTTTTCCAGCGCGGAAATTTCCTGCATGCAGGCCTCGTAGTGCCGCTGCAGGCGGGTCAGCTCGGTTTTGTTGAGCAGATTGCGGCCGCGCTTGAAATGCAACGTCACTTTTCCGGCCAACTTTTCCTGAGGCATGTTTTCATCAATGCTCCAGCCAAAGGAGGTGTAGCCATCGATGTACTGGGAGCACAGATCTTCTTCAACGGAGACCTTGAGATAGTCATAACTTTCATAATGCTGTTCATTCATGTGTTTCTATATCTCCTTTATGAACCTTAGGCATCGTAACTGTAAAGGCACTTCCCTGCCCCGGAGCACTGTCCACCTTGATTTGAAAATTGGACAGCTGCAGAACCCGCAGCGCCAGGGCAAGCCCCAGACCATTGCCAGCCATGGCATGAGAGGTGTCCCCCTGGTAGAATTTTTCGAACATATGCTTCTGTGTTTCCTCGTCTATGCCGCACCCAGTATCCCGCACGGTGACATACACGCAATCCTCGTCCGATGTTTCGGTAAGCGTGATGGTGCCGCCTGCCTCCGTGAACTTCACCGCGTTGGAAAGCAGATTGTTCCACACCAGCTCCATCAGGGCAGGATCTGCAGCAATCTCCGCATGATCTTCCATATCCGCGTCAAAGTCCAGGTCTTTCTTTTCCCAGGCTTCTTCGTATCCCAAAGCGCACTCTGCCAGCTGCGCGCACACGTCATAGGCCTGAATATCCGGTGTGATGGTCTGCTTTTCCAGCTTGTTCAGCTTCAGAATGTTGCTGATCAAATCAGCAAGCCTGCGGGATGCATGATAGATGGTATCCGCATATTCCCGCTGGCTGTCCGTCAAATCCTCCAGGCGCATCAGCTCGGCGTTGTTCTGAATTACTGCAAGAGGTGTTTTGATTTCATGGGACACGTTGGAGAAGAAGTCCGTCTTCAGCGTTTCAATGCTGCCCAGCTCCTCCACCATCTTATTGAAATCGATAATCATCGTATCCAGATAATCCAGCTTATCGGACGTGTGCAGCGGCGGCACGTAAACGGAGAAATCTCCTCCAGCCACCTGCTTGGTTGCCTCCGCAAGGCGATGCAGCGGTTCTTCATAGACCTTCTGAATTTTTCTGCGGGTGTAAACTGTCAGTCCAACAGCAACAGCCGACCAGTAAAGAATCGGCACTGCCGCCTGCACGGATTTCCTCAAGCCCAGCGCGGCCATGCCCACAACAATGCCGGTGTGAAGGCCGCTCATCAGAAGCAGCACCGCCAGATGCACGAAAAACAGCGAAATTGGGAAGCGATTATCCCGCACCTGCTTTGGGGATGGTATCACTGCTTTCATTTCAGCACCGCCTTATAGCCGAGTCCGCGAACCGTCTTGATTTCAAAGCCATCACATGCGGAAAATTTATCCCGCAGCTTGGTGATGTACACATCCACCGCCCGAAGGCTGGTATCTGATTCCACGCCCCAGAATTCGTCCATGAGCTGCGCCCGTGAAAAGGTTTTTTTCGGATAGGACAGCAGCTTGTAGAGAATATTGAATTCCCGTGTGGTAACCGGCACTTCCTCGCCATCGATGGCAGCGGTCATGCCATCGGCGTCCATCTCCAGATTTCCCACCGTCAGCTTTCGCTCCATCTCAATGTTCGCACGACGCAGCAGTGCTCGAACACGCAGCAGCAGCTCATCCAGCTGCACAGGCTTCACCATGTAGTCATCAATGCCCAGCAGGAAGCCCTTCTGCTTGGCGGGCAGATCATCCCTGGCAGACATAAACAGAATGGGAATATGCTTGTTGACCTTGCGAACCGTTTCCGCAAATTCAAAGCCGTCAATGCCCGGCATCATGATATCGGAAATGATCAGGTCAAAAAGGCAGTTGTACATAGCCTCATAGGCGTCATTTGCATTGAGGCAGCCTTTCGTTTCAAACCCGCTGTCATTCAGGTAGGTACAGACAGCACGGTTCAGCTTCGCGTCATCTTCCAATACAAGAATATGGATCATCTTTGTTCCTCCATTTGTATGCGGCGTATTTCCTTCGTCGCACGGACAATCATCAGGATGGCAATGACCAGAATGATGAAGCAGACAGCGCCGCCTGTGCATCCGGTCATGATTCTCTGAAACTGCTCGGTGTCATTTCCTCCAAACTGAGTAAGCATGGCCGTTTCCAGCGCCAGCATGGAAACAAGTGCTGCCGCCAGCTGCAGCACCTTAGCAGCAGACATCACCGGGCTCAGATACTTGCGATACTTCACCACGTTGATGATGGCCATCGTCATATTGTAGAAAGCGTACAGGGCCATGGCGTAGATCATCATCCCAGGGTAGCTGAAGCTTCCATCTTTCCGCACCACCATGATGACCACGCCTGTCAGTGCAAGGTTCATCAGCAAAAGGATCATGCCGCACAGGCGATAACGCCTCCACTCATGCAGCATTTTCTCCCCGAAGGTGTTTCTGCCGGAATAGTGAAGCAGAAGAAAGCGCATCACTGCCAGGAAGCAATAGTACACCGCCAGCGTGCCAAACCACAGGGAACGATAGTAGATACCGACCCCCAGTTTCATTAGGGAATAGAAAACATTCAGTCCCAGTGAGCAGTACAGTGAAACGTGCAGCTTAAAAGCAACATCGCTGAAATAACGTCGAATGACAGGAAACGTGTCCATCAGCATGTTGACGTGCTGCTTGGTGTTTCTGGCAGACGCAGCCATGCGAATGCATGCCAGCGTAAATGCATAAGCGGAAAAAGCGTAAATGGGATACGCAATGATTTCCACCTGATGACCGCCTGCAAAGACATATCCCAGGGCCGCTGCGGCAAGGAGGATGCAGAGTACCGTCATCCACAGCCTTGGATAAAACAACCTGACCATGGCACCTTTGAACCGCTCCATCGTCCGCCTCCCACCAGTAATCTATTATAGCATAAAGCCATTGCGTTGCGTTCATGTTTGAGAATTGTTTGAGAATTGTTAACGCAGCAGCCTTCCGTATAAAAAACGCGGGCAGCAATCCTGCGATTGCTGCCCCGTGAGATGTTTTTTTACTTGATGCCCATGGTGAGCGGGATCAGACCCAGCAGCGCAACGATACCGACAATGCCAACCACAATGCCCCAGATCAGGTTGTTCCATACCATGATCATGCACATGCCAACGCCCAGCAGCAGCGCACCAGCTACAGCAAGGAGAATGGTGCTAACGGTCTTGCCGCTCATAGGAACCAGGATGGGCTTGCCTTCCATCTTGCGGCGAACGGCGACCATCACCAGCAGAAACACCAGGCCAATGCAGCCCACCACAATGCCCTGGGTGCTTGCGTTCCACGTTTTCACCAGTGTCATGCACATACCGAGTGCAAACAGGATACCACCAACCGTGCTGAGAATCAGGGTTACGAAATTCTTCTTCGTCATTTGAGTTTCCTCCGTCAATCTTTCATTTCCTCATCGGACAGGTAAAGAATACTGCGCGTTTGTTGAGCAAATGTTTGCGTTATATTTGAGAAATGTTAATGAAGAGAAGAATCGGGCATTCGCCGCTGCTTCTTCTCTTCATCAGATTTATTTGCACAATCCATCTTTCCCGTTTCATCTCTTGCCATTTACGCAAATATACAGTACAATACCCCTTGTACGTTCAAGCAAAGTAAAGGAGCGAAAGGACGGGACTATGAACGGATTTGTAACCAAGCTGTACGATATAGACAGCATGACCATACCCGCCGAAAATCTGAAGATTCAGATTGACGCACAGCACATCGAGGATGAGATCAAAGCGCTCTCCCTGCGGTGTGCGAAGGAAACCAAGGTAGAACAGGCGACAGAAGGTGACCTCGTTTGCTGCAAGGCAGACGCGGAAAGCTACCCGGATCACAGAACGATTCTTCTGTTTACCTCTCTTCCGCTGCCTGGTGCGGAAGAAGCGGCTAAGGCAGCCGTCGGCAAGCATCTTGGTGATGTGTTCACCGCAAGCCTTGCCGGAAAAGCGGTGCAGCTGACGGTGGCAGATGTCATTCGCCGTGTGCCTGTGGCAGTGGATGACGCCGCTGTGGCATCCCTTAGCATCGATGGCGTTACCACTGTAGACGCGTACCGCACCTATCTGACCGATAAGGCCCAGAAGGAGCAGGAGCAGGAGCGAAACAAGCAGATTCTGCGCCTTTTCATGGATGAAATGGTTAGCGGCAGCCAGTACAGCTATGATGAAGCTGAAATGGCCGCTTACGTAGAAAAGATGAAGGCACAGGCACTGGAAATGGATCCTGCTGCAGCGGAAATGGGTGATGAAAGAATCACCGATTCCATCGTGTATCAGTGCAAGCAGCAGTGGCTTGCCGAAGCCATCTGCAAAGAGAAGGGTATGGCACCTTCTCAGGAAGAAATCGAGCAGTACGCTGACCAGATGGCGGAAATGTTCCAGATGGTGGGCGAAGCGGTTCCCAGCCGTGATGAGCTTCTGGAAATGGCGAAGAGTGAGCTGTGCCTGACGCCCATGTTTGAGTATCTGAATCAGCTGATTCAGCAGAAGGTGGTGGAGTAACATGGTCAAGGAACTGAACGAACAGCAGTGGAAGGAATTTTCCGAAGCGGAATATGCCGTGATCGACTGCTATGGTGAAAACTGTTTTGCCTGCGTCATGATGGCTCCCGTCTTTGACGCTGTGGCGGATGATATGCCCGGTGTCGCCTTTGGCCGAATCAACGTTTCTTTTAACCAGGACATGGCAAACGCCAACAACATCGATGCCATGCCCACCCTGCTGTATTTCCGAAACGGCAAGGAAGTCAATCGTACCATCGGCAGCATTGAGCGGGACGAACTGCTTTCCAACATTGCCAAACTGCTGTACGAATAATTAAGGAGAAACATCATGGGAAAGATTCGGTTGAATGAGGATCCCGCCGTTGTCGCGCGAATTCGTGCGGGACTGAAGGCTTCCGGCGGCTATTGTCCCTGCCGCAGGGAAATCAAGCCTGAGTACAAGTGCATCTGTGAGGAATTCAAATCCCAGATGCAGGACCCGAACTTTGAGGGTTACTGCCACTGCAAACTGTATTACAAAGAAAAATAAAAGGAGCGAACGATGATGAAAAAGTTTCTGTCCGTATTGCTGCTTCTCGCAGTGCTGCTGACCCTGACAGGCTGCAGCAGTCTGTTCAGCCAGGCAGACGTTGTGATGCTTGGTGACTATTCCCACAAGGACCCCAGCGGCGTAACCTTCGATACCCGCACGGTGCTGTCCAACAGCGACTTTGGCCCCACTCTGGCTGAGTTTGCCAGCAGCGCTGCCTATCCTGATACCCTGGTCATGGATGAAAGCGGCAATGTGATCGGCATGTACGATTACGATGCCACCACCGGTCTGGCCAATGGCTGGATCAACATTTCCACCGGCGAGTACATCACCTACGAAGCCGGCGAAGAAGTTGATCTGGGCATGCCCGATGAATCCAAGCTGGTGTCCTTCACCGGAGACGTGACCCTGTACTTCGTGGTCTACGCCAAGGACAACACCCCTGTGGAATCTGACGCGTACATGATGCTCTCCAGCGCCGACGACAAGGATGCAGTCATCAATGCCATGGCTGATTTCTTCGGCCTGACCTTCACCGCTGAAAGCGACAAGGTGCTCAAGTACGTGTCTGATAAGGCCGCCCTTACCTCCGAAATGGAAATGATGGGGCTGACCTCCAGCACCGACTATGTGGAATATCTGCAGATGAGCTACAGCGTCCGCACTGCTGCAGGCGAAAATCCCTACAAGCCCTATGCCGGCCACACGGATCCCACCGATATCGAATATGATGAGAAGATTGTGCTCACCGCCAGCGGTCAGGCTGCCGTCGGCGAAGATGAAGCCGACTGCATTTCTTCCCTGAGTGCTTTCCTCTATGGCAAGGACGGAGACATTGTTGCCGCCTACACCTATTACGAAAGCCCCAACAAGGAAGGTGCTGACAAGCTGGAGAAGTCCACCAACGGCGCTACCCGCGTGTCTGACACGGTACTCATGGTGTCCTACACCGGTGCAGAGCTGAGCTCCTCCATCGATCAGTACATTGCCTACAGCCTGGTGAAGGATCACTCCCTGTCTGAGTATGCCCGCTTCCTTGAAGAAACCTTCATGGCGCAGGTGTACGAATAAGAAGCCCCATCTATAACTGCGGCGGGTGCCACATGGTTTGGCATCCGCCTTTTTTCAAACACAGGAATCCATTCGGTTCAATGTTGCAAAATTCATCGGTGATGAGGCGTCCTGTTCCTCAGGCCACGCCTTGACAGGAGTTCGGTATGGAACAAAAAGAGAAACAGAACAGCAAAAGCTGGAAAAGCCTGTTCAGCACCCTGAAGAAGCTCCATCTTCCCTGGCTGTGGGTGATTGGCGCCATGGTGCTGAACATCGGCTTCAATACCATGCTGCTGAATCTTCCGGCTACGACCGCCAGCCTGTTAAGCGGCGATCTGTCCGCCAGCGCCATTGGCGAGGCTGTAGTTTACTATCTCAGCCTGGGCATAATGTCCTTCGTGATGGTCTCCACTCAGGTGCAGGCGCAGTCCCTGAGTGTGCGCAAGGCGCGGGAAAGCATCTGGCAGAAGATGCTGGGCATGAAGATGTCGTACTTCGACCAAAACGACCCTTCCGATCTGATGAGCGCCATCATCAACGATGCCAGTTCTTCCATTAACAGCCTGATCAACATCATCATTTACCTGCTTCCTGACCTGTATTACGTGATTGCGGCACTGGTGCGCATCAATCAGTATCACTGGGTGCTGGCGCTGTCCTGCTTCGCCATGATCCCGATTAAGTACCTGTACGCGCTGTTCGTGGGCAAGAAAATGCAGACGGCCACCGCGAAGCTGTATGACCACATCGGCCTGCTAACAAGCTTTCTGGCGGATCGCATCAATCATCTGCCCCTGATTAAGACCTATACCAACGAGGCAGCAGAAGCAGAAAAGGGACAGCAGGTTGCCGGAGAAATCCTGAAGGCCAACATGAAGGTGGTGCACGTGGAAAACGTCTCCTCCGGCATTGTGGCAGTCATTGGCATTCTGCAGAAGTTCATTGTGGTTGTGGTGGCAGTCATTCTGCTCCAGCGGAAGGAAATCGACCTGACCATGTGGCTGGCCTTCTTCCTGTTCGCCCAGAACCTGTTTCCCTACATGGATATCGTGTTCGATGAGTGGGTGAAAATCAAGGGTGTCAAGGGCGGTATCGAGCGTACCGCCGGCATCATGAACGGTGAGGATGAGGAAATTGGCACAGTTTCCTTCCCTGATGGCGGCGAAATCTGCTTTGAAAACGTGACCTTCACCTACCCCGGCACCGACGAACCTGCCCTGAAGGACGTTTCCTTCACCGTGCCCGACGGCAGCAGCGTGGCCATTGTGGGCATGTGCGGCAGCGGCAAAACGACCTCCATCAGCCTGATGGAAAGATTCTACACCCCGGACTCCGGCAAGGTTACCGTCGGCGGTCAGGACATCGGCGAAATCTCGCTGGAAACCTTCCGCCACAAGCTGGCCTACGTGCAGCAGGGTGCCGGCATTTTCAGCGGCACATTGCGTGAAGCCCTTACCTACGGCATTGACCGCAAAGTGACCGATGAAGAAATTCTGGATGCCGCCCGCCGCACCGGATTCATGGAATACCTGGAAACCTGTGAGGATGGACTGGATCACGCCATTGCCCCTGGCGGCGACTCCATGTCCGGCGGACAAAAGCAGCGTCTTGTGCTGACCCGTGAGGTTCTGCGCGGCGGCGATATCATCCTGATGGACGAACCCACCAGCGCCCTGGACGTGCGTGTTTCCGCCCAAATACAGGAAACCATGGACGAAGTCTTTGCAGGCAAGACACGCATCCTTGTTACCCATGACCTGGACTATGCCCGCCGCTGTGATCGGATGATCGTGCTATGCGACGGCGTGCTGGTCGGCGATGGCGATCACATCGAGCTGATGGAACACTGCCCGACATACCGTCACATGGTTGAAAACGCAGGAGAGGAGCAGCAGCAATGAAGAAACTTTTGAAGCAGTTCAGTGTTCTGAAGGGCGTTCATCTGCCCTGGTTGCTCATCATCTTCTCCTTCATTTTCTCTGCCTCTACCATGAGTGCAGAGCTGCAAAGCGCCACCCTGACTGCCAGCGTTATTGATACAAGCCAGAAGGCCATTAACGGAAGCGTGCTTCTGAACTACATTGCCGTTACAGCGGCGGCAGCCGTGCTTTCCATCGCGTCCAACTACTTTACGCGGCGCATGGAGGAGACCATCAACCTGCGGGTGCGGTGCAAGCTGTGGGAAAAGATCATGCACCTTCCCTCCAGCTTTTACGACCAGGACAACGGCAACGAGCTGGTGAGCCGTATCACCTCCGATGCCAGTGCTCCTTCGGACCTGTTCTCCATGGCGGTATCCTTTGTGGTGTGCGTGGTCACTGCCGTGCAGGCCTTCGTCCGCCTGTACAGCTATAACACCATGCTGGCCAACTATTCCCTGCTGATTATCCCCATTACGGTGATCATCTGCATCATCTACGGCAAGCTGATGTACAAGCTGGGTGTGTACAGCACCGTCACCGTGGCAAGCAGCATGAGCTATCTGGCAGAGCATGTGCGCAACTTCCGCCTGATCAAAAGTGCCGCTGCAGAAAAGATGGAAAGCCAGAAGGCCAATGTCACCTTTAAGCGGATGTACATCGCGGACTTTCTGAACTGGCTCATGGTGGCGTGCTATCAACTGATTTCCAGCATATTCTCCATCATATTCATCTTCATCGTTTTCGTGCTGGGCGGGCGGCTCGTGCCTACAGGCGAATTGACCATCGGCGACCTGACGGCCTTCTACATGATTACCGGCATTGTGGGTCTTCAGCTGATGCAGTTCTTCATGAACGTTGGCTCCGTCTCCGGCATTTTCGGCAACATGAAGAAGATCAACAGCATCTCCGATGCCGAGCCGGAAAAGGAAAGCGGCGCGGAAGTTCCTTCCCATTGCGCTGACCTGACCTTTGACCACGTAAACTTCGCCTACACCGAGGAACGGGATGTGCTGAAGGATGTTTCCATGACCATCCCTGCAGGAAAGGTGACCGCCATCATCGGCGGCAACGGCGCAGGCAAGAGCACAGTGTTCAAGCTGCTGGTGCGGCTGTATGAGCCGACCCGGGGCAAGGTGCTCTTTGGGAGCGATGACATTGACACCTATGATGTCACCAAGTGGCGTGATCGCTTCGCCTACGTCTTCCAGCGTGATCCCCTCATTGGCGGCACGGTTCGTGAGAATATTCTCTACGGCATTGATCGGGAAGTCAGTGAAGAAGAACTGATCGAAACCGCGAAAAAGGCCAACTGCTACGACTGCATCATGGAGAAGCCCCTTGGCTTTGATGAAGACGTTGGGCTCGGCGGCTCCAACTTCTCCGGCGGACAGGCACAGTGCATCGCCATTGCCCGTGCTATGCTGCGAAACAGCGATTTCCTGCTGCTGGACGAAGCCACCAGCAACCTGGACGTAACCAGTGAAGCCCTGGTAACCCAAGCCCTTGATAAGCTGATGGAAGGCCGAACCACCATCATGATCGCCCACAGCTATGCCGCCACGAAAAATGCGGACAACATCATCGTAATGAAGGACGGTCAGGTGGAAGCCTGCGGCACGCCGGAGGAAATGGAAAAGTCTAACGCCTACTATCAGTTGTTCGCAAAAACGCTGTAAAAAAGATTGATCTCACAGAAAGGTGTGCAAAGAATATGTCCGATGTAATGAAGCTTACCGATGCACAGCTAGGCGATACCGTTGCTGGCTTTGTGCTGGACAAAAAGGAATCCGTTCCTGTGAAGAAGGGCGTGCTGTATACACTGCATCACGCTGCTTGCGGCGCAAAGCTGTTGTATTTCGACCGTCCCGACCCCAACAAAACTTTCGCCGTTACGTTCAAGACCCTGCCGGAAAACGACACAGGTGTGTTCCATATTCTGGAGCACAGTGTGCTCAATGGTTCCCGCAAATATCCAGTCAAAGAGCCCTTCGTTTTCCTTTTGCAAAGCTCCATGCAGACGTTCCTCAACGCCATGACCTACAGTGACAAGACCATGTTCCCCGTTTCCAGCCGAAACGAGCAGGATCTTTTCAACCTGATGAGCGTGTATCTGGATGCCGTGTTCTGCCCCAGCATTTATGAAAAGCCGGAAATCTTCATGCAGGAGGGCTGGCACTACGAGTTTGACGAGGAAACCGGCGAAGTCAGCTACAACGGCGTTGTGTTCAACGAAATGAAGGGCGCTTATGCCGATGTGGATGACATGATGGATGAAGCCGCCAGTCAGCTGATGTATCCCGACAACAGCTACGGCTATTCCTCCGGCGGACTGCCGGAAAAGATTACCGATCTGAGCTATGAACAGTTTTTGAACACCCATCGTCGGTTCTATCATCCTACAAACTCTTACTTCATCCTGGACGGTCATATGTCAGTGGAAAAGGTGCTCAGCTACATCGACAGCGAGTATCTTTCCAAGTATGACTTCCGTCAGCCGGACTTTGATTTCCGGCTGCAAACGCCCGTCACCGGCAAGACCACTGTGTACTTTGAGCCTTCTCAGGAAGAAGATGAGCGGGCGCACATGTCCCTGTCCAAGCTGCTGTGCACCTATGAGGATCGGGAAAAAATCTACGCAGCCAAGATTCTGGCTGGCTGCCTGACCGACTCCAATGAAGCTCCGCTTACCCGTGCATTTCTGGAAAATGGTCTGGCAGAGTCTGTATCCCTGCATGTGGATGGCAACGTTTATCAGCCTGGCTTCACCCTGATGCTGCGCAACACCCATCAGGAGCAGTTCGATAAGATTCCTGCCTTCGTGGCAGAAGAAGCCCGCCGTTTGGCCAAAGAGGGACTGGACCATGCGTCCCTGCGTGCCCATATTGAGCGTCTCGCCTTCAAGAGCCGCGAGATTCAAGAACCCTACGGCGTCAATCTGGCCGATCAAATCATGAGCAGCTGGCTGTATGGCGGCGATCCCCTCGCCCGTGTAGATACCGCCGCTGTGTTTGACAGTCTGCGCCAAAAGCTGGACACCGACTACTTCGAGCAGCTCCTTCTGGAGATGCTGGGCGACGCGTCCGATAAGTGCATCGTGTACGCCCTTGCTTCCAAGACCAAGGTGGCAGACGATGTCAAGCGTGAAAAGGAAAAGCTGGCCGCCGTTACCGCCCTTTGGGACGAAGAGAAGCGCCATCAGGAGCAGCAGGCCACGGAAAAGATGCAGCAGTGGCAGCAAACCCCGGATGATGAGGCTGCCACGCTGGCGTTGCCCAAGCTCCGTCTTTCCGATGTCTCTCGGGATGTGGATGTACCTGAAGCCATGCCCTGCCAGTTGGCAGATCGTCCCGCAATCCATGTGGATTTGAACAGTGACGGCATTGTATACCTGAGTCTCCTCTTCGACGTTTCCGATCTGACCGTAGAAGAACTGCGCCTGTTGGATCTGTCGGCGTCCTGCCTGAGCAAGCTGCCCACCGCAAGCCATACGGTGCGTGAGCTGCAGAACATCGTCAAGGCCAACACGGGCATCCTGTACGGCTCCGTATCCCCTGTCAGCTCCAAGGGCGATCTGCATTCCTGCACAACATACCTGAAGATCCATGCCAGCATGCTGCAGGAGAATATCCCCACGGTGGCCAGTCTCCTCGGAGAAATAATGACCACTACCAACTGGGCAGAAACGGACAAAATCGGCAAAATTATTGCCCAGCTGAATGACAAGAGCCAGCAAATGCTGATTAACAACGGAATCAGCTTCGCCTGCATGAAGGCTAACTCCGGCTATACGGCGGAAAACGCCATGCGTGAAGCGCTCACGGGTGAAAGCAACGTTCGTTGGCTCTCGCAGCTTGCCGGCTCCTTCAAGGACGAGCAGGAAACCATCAGCGAAAAGATGGCTGCCCTGGCGAAGCGTGTCTTTGTGTCCGACAGGCTGCTTGTTGCCGTTGGTGGAGACGGTAACACTGCCGCGCTGGAGGAAATGATCCGTGCACTCCCCCATGGCACCATGGGTGCGCCGCTGGATGCGCCTGAAGGGGTGCACAGCAACCAGGCCGTGGAAATCCCGACGGATGTGGGCTTCAGCGCTCTGGGCGGCAATCTGCCTGCCTTTGGCTATGCGTACACGGGCCCCTGGTCAGTGCTTTCCTCCCTGCTGACCTTCAGCTACCTGTGGGGCGCTGTGCGCGTGCAGGGCGGCGCCTATGGCACGGGCATGAATGTGAGCAGCAACGGCGACATGTTCTGCTATTCCTTCCGTGATCCCAACATGCAGAACACCGCCGAGGTTTTCTCCCATCTGGCAGATGCGCTGGAGGAAATACTCCAGCAGCCCATGTCCATGGATGAATTGATCATTGGCGTCATCAATTCTACCGATCCTCTGCAGGATCCCTCCTATATGTTCAGCGTCTGCTGCCTCCGCTATCTCACGGGCAAAACAAAGCAGGACGTGCTCCGCTACCGTCACGAAATGCTGGACACCACTGTGGAGGATCTGAAGGCCCTGATTCCTGCCCTGCGTACCTTTGCGGAAAAAGGCTGCTTCTGCGCCGTCGGCAACCACGATGCAGTGGCTTTCGTCAAAGAAGCAAACTAAAGCCGCAGGATGTGACAAGCAGCTGACCCAGCGTGAAACGATTGTCGGCGCGCCTTCCTCGGCGAACACTGGGAGGAAGAGGTGCGACACCGAGGCATGCCGAAGCAAATTATAAAACTGAGTGTCACTGCGAAAGCAATTTGATAAAGCGTCTGACCTTTAATAAGGTCAGACGCTTTGTTTGTATGTGGAATGGTATAGTGATCCCCATGTCAAGACCAATCATCAAAATTTTATCGTGAACTTTCTCAGCACCACAGGATACCTACAGAGCCCCGAGCCAAGCCCATTGGCACAGCGGTGGGAATGGCGTCACCTTCGCCGGTCAGGCCGCTGTATTTTCAAAATCCTGATCAGAGTTGATGACTGCCATACAGCCGTGGCTTCAATGGCGTCTTCAACTGCCTTGACGACATACATGGCGTCCAGCACGTCGGCAACTTTAATATGTTAAATTTGCCAATCTGAATATTTATTCAAAAAGCACTTGACTTTTATTCATTATGGTGTATAATAGGCACATAAATATTCAAGGAGGCGCTTACGCAATGACGAAGCAGGACATTAAGAAAGTCGTATTGGCATATTCCGGCGGTCTCGATACTTCCATTATCATCCCCTGGCTTAAGGAAAACTACAACAACCCCGAGATCATCGCCGTCGTGGGCAATGTCGGTCAGGCCGACGAGCTTGAAGGGCTTGAGGAAAAGGCAATTAAGACCGGCGCAAGCAAGCTCGTGGTTGCCGATCTTGTTGACGAGATGGTCGACGAGGTCATCATCCCCGCGATGAAGATGGATGCAAAGTATGAGACATACCTGCTCGGCACGGCGTTTGCACGTCCCGTCATCGGCAAAAAACTGGCCGAGGTAGCCATCGCCGAGGGTGCGGATGCGATCGTGCACGGCGCCACCGGCAAGGGCAACGATCAGGTACGTTTTGAGCTCGCTATCAAGCACTTTGCTCCCGAGATGAAAATCATCGCTCCGTGGCGTGAGTGGAACATCAAGTCCCGTGACGAGGAGATCGATTATGCCGAGGCGCACAATGTTCCCCTGAAGATCAGCCGCGAGACCAATTATTCCAAGGACAAAAACCTCTGGCATCTGAGCCACGAGGGTCTTGACCTTGAGGATCCCGCAAACGAGCCGGATTACGACAAGCCTGGCTTCCTTGAAATGGGCGTTTCCCCGATGCAGGCTCCCGACGTCCCCACCTATGTCACCATCGACTTTGAAGCAGGCGTTCCCGTTGCAGTTGACGGCGAGAAGATGAAGGCCAGCAAGATCATAGAAAAGCTCAACGCCGTGGGCGGCGCAAACGGCATCGGCATAATCGACATTGTCGAAAACCGCCTTGTCGGCATGAAGGATCGCGGCGTATACGAAACCCCAGGCGGCACCATTCTGTACTTTGCACACGAGCAGCTTGAAATGCTGACGGTCGATAAGGATACCCTGCACGAGAAGGAAAAGCTTGCCATCGTCATGGCAGATCAGATATACAACGGCAAGTGGTATTCCGCCCTCACCGACGCGCTTGTAGCCTTTGCAAATGAGTCGAACAAGTACGTCACTGGCTCTGTCAAGCTCAAGCTCTACAAGGGCAACATCATCCCCGCCGGCACCACCAGCCCCTACTCCCTGTACAGTGAGAAGCTCGTCACCTTCGGCGAGAGTGACTATGATCAGGCTCAGGCAGCAGGCTTTATAAACCTCTGGGGCATGCCGACTAAGGTCGAGGCTCTTCGCGAGCAGGGCAAGCTTTGATGCTCCGCGCAATGCATGACTAAACAGCAAGACAGTGACTGAGCATGGCTAAGCTTTCGGGCGGACGCGGACGGCACCACCGACAATCTGGCGAACGATTTTACTTTGGCTGCCAGATGTACAAACAGGATCTATTGCGCACAAGTGTGGGCGGTTCGGCAAAGCACCAGGAGCAGATAGATTGTATGAATAACATTTTGAAGGGAGCTCAAAATCATGAAAAAGACGATTGCTCTTATCCTATCCGTACTGATGATATGCGCCATGCTTGCAGGCTGCAGCAGTTCAGACAGCAAGTCGGCGCTTGAAAAGGTAAAGGCCGCCGGCAAGCTCACCATAGCTACCAGCCCTGATTTTCCCCCGTTTGAATCTCTTTCCGAAGACGGCAGTGTTGACGGCATCGAAATAGAGATCCTTGAGCTGATCTGCGGCAAGCTCGGCGTTGAGCTTGAGATCAATCAGATGGACTTTGACTCCGTGCTCCCCGGCGTTCAGGCCGGCAAGTACGATGTCGGTGTGTCCGGTATCTCGGTCACCGAGAAGCGCCAGAAGAACGTGCTCTTCACCGACCCATACTGCCTCGCAGCGCAGGCTATCGTAGTCACCGAGGGAAGTTCCATCACCTGCAAGGCTGACCTTGAGGGCAAGAAGGTCTCCGTGCAGACCGGCACCACTGCAGAAACCTTCTGCATGGAAAATGGTTACGATGTCAGCTCCTTTGCAGCCAACAGCGACGCACAGGTCGCACTCACCAGCGGCAGAGTTGATGCATGGGTCATCGACGATCTGACTGCGGCCGATATGGTCAAGGTCTATAATGCCGACAATGACAGCAAGCTCGTCATCCTCGACGAGGCAATGACCACCGAGCCCTATGCATTTGCATTCAGCTTCGGCAGTGAGGATCTTGTTGAGAAGATCAACTCCATCCTCGCCGAGCTCCTGGCCGATGGTACGATCAATTCCATTTTTGAAAAGTACGACGCGCCGTACACCTCACCCGCAAATTCATAATAAAAAACCTGAACAAGTGCTTATTGGGGGCAGAAGCTGTGCTTCTGTCCCCGAGCGTGCAAGATAGTGCGCTTTGAATACTACACCGAGTGGAGGCGTATACATGGTTTTTCTCACACAATGGCTCACAAAGCTGCGCGAGACCTTCATCGACACGAATTATTGGGAAATGATGCTCGAGGGTCTCGGCAACACGATGATCATCACGCTCGGCGCCCTGCTCATAGGTGTCGTTATCGGCGTGCTTATAGCGCTTATAAAATACACTTCCGAGGACGTCAAGGCTCTCAAGCCCCTTGCCTGGCTGTGCGACGCTTACGTCACAGTCATACGCGGCGTCCCAGTCGTCGTTTTGCTGCTGATCTTCTTTTTCATCATACTCACGAAGGCTGACGGCATCACGGTCGGCATTCTGACCTTCGGTATAAATTCCGGCGCGTACATGGCGGAACTCGTACGAAGCGGCATCAACGCAGTCGATATCGGTCAGATGGAGGCTGGACGAAGCCTCGGCCTGTCGCGACTTCAAACGACGCGCAAGATCATTCTTCCTCAGGCAATACGCTATATTCTTCCCGCCATCGGCAACGAGCTCATCGCTTTGCTCAAAGAGACCGCCGTTGCCGGCTACGTTGCAGTCGTCGACCTTACCCGCGCCGGGAACCTGGTGCGAAACAATACCTACGACGCGGTCAATCCGCTGCTGATCGTGGCGCTGACCTACTTCCTGCTCGTTCTTATTTTGACGAAGCTTCTCAACAGACTGGAAAGGAGGCTGTCGAAAAATGATAAGCGTAACTAAGTTGTGCAAGTCCTTTCATGGGATGCAGGTGCTAAACGGCATTGATCTTGAAATTGAAAAAGGCGATGTCATTTGCATCATAGGACCGTCCGGTTCAGGCAAATCAACGTTTCTTCGCTGCCTTAATCTTCTTGAAAAGCCGAGCTCCGGCAGCATTCTTTTTGAGGGCTGTGAGCTGACGAGCAATAGCGTCGATCTTAATAAGCATCGTCAAAAAATGGGCATGGTGTTCCAGCAGTTCAATCTGTTTCCGCACATGACGGTGCTCGACAATCTCACCTGCGCGCCCGTAATGCTCAAAAAGGCGACGAAGGAGCAGGCAGAGAAAAAGGCCATGGAGCTGTTGGCTCGCATAGGGCTTGCGGATCGCGCCAACGCATGGCCCAATCAGCTCTCTGGTGGTCAGAAGCAGCGCGTTGCCATCGTGCGCGCATTGTGCATGGAGCCGGACGTCATGCTTTTTGACGAGCCCACCTCAGCGCTCGACCCCGAAATGGTCGGTGAGGTGCTAGATGTTATGAAAGAGCTGGCAGTAAGCGGCATGACGATGGTCGTTGTTACTCACGAGATGGGCTTTGCGCGCGAGGTGTCAAACCGCGTGCTGTTTCTTGACGGCGGCGTTATCGCCGAAGATGGCACACCCGACGAAATATTCGGCGCGCCCAAATGTGAGCGTCTGCGCTCTTTTCTGGCAAAGGTTTTATAATTTTACACTAGGAGGGCACTATGAATCCGCTATATCATAAGAATTTTCTGAAGCTGCTTGACCTCACGCCAAAGG
>CAVEUM010000024.1:0-29941 GCA_963618735.1 bacterium
GGAGTTCGATAAACTCCTCCCCCCCATACGAGGCGCGGGTGCCCTAAATCCCAATGCCTGATGGTCTGACATCATGCAATTGGGATAGCGATCCCCTGCCGTAGTGCAGCTTTGCATCGATTCGTCAGGGGATTTTTCTGCGCCGTTTCATTAATGACATTTCGATGAAACTGTGATACAATCATCCCGACGCTTTGGGGGAGGTTAATGTATGAAGCCCAATTATCAGAAAACCATGTACGCCTGTTTCATTGGCTACATTGTGCAGGCCATTGTCAATAATTTCGTTCCGCTGCTTTTTGTAACATTCCAGACATCCTACCAAATTCCGCTGACGAAAATCACCATGCTGATCACCATCAATTTTGCGATTCAGCTGCTGGTGGACTTCCTGTCCGCAGGGTTTGTGGATCGCATCGGCTATCGTGCATCCATCCTGATTGCGCATGTGTTATCGGCGGCAGGCCTCGTTTTGCTGACGGTTTTGCCGGAGGTTTTTGCGGATCCCTTCGTCGGCATCCTGATCGCGGTGGGCGTTTACGCCATCGGCGGCGGTCTTATTGAGGTGCTGATCAGCCCGATCCTTGAGGCTTGCCCCACGTCTCACAAGGAAAAGGCCATGAGCCTGCTGCACTCCTTCTATTGCTGGGGTCATGTAGGCGTGGTGCTGTTGTCCACGCTTTTCTTCAGCGCCTTTGGCATTCAAAATTGGAAGATTCTCGCGGTGATTTGGGCCGTCATCCCCGTGTTTAACGCCATTCTCTTCACCAAGGCACCGATCTATTCCCTGCAGGCGGAGGGCGAAAAGGGAATGACGCTGAAGGAATTATTCCGCAACGGGATGTTCTGGGTACTGATGCTGATGATGATGTGCGCGGGTGCCGCCGAGCAGTCTGTCAGCCAGTGGGCATCGACCTTCGCAGAGCAGGGACTGGGCGTCAGCAAAACTGTTGGCGACCTGATGGGACCTATGGCCTTTGCCTTCCTGATGGGACTTTCCCGCCTGATTTACGGCAAGTTCGGCGATAAAATGGACATCGACCGCTTCATGGGCTTCAGCTGCCTGATGTGCATTGCGGCCTATCTGTGCATTTCTCTGATTCCCAATGCGGCGGTGAGCCTGATGGGATGCGCGGTTTGCGGCTTCTCGGTGGGCATTCTGTGGCCGGGCACCTTCAGCAAGGCTTCAGCAACGATTCGCAGCGGCGGTACGGCCATGTTTGCCATGCTGGCGCTGGCAGGCGATGTGGGATGCTCCGGCGGCCCTACCCTTGCGGGACTGGTGTCCGGCGCCCTTGGCAACAATCTGCGCATGGGCATTTTGACGGCGGTAATTTTCCCTGTATTGCTGATTGCTGGGCTGAAAATTGCCGAAAGAAAACAGAAGGCGTGATTACACCTTGCCAAATGGCTGGAAAATCACTATAATAGAGGCAGATCCTATCGTTTTTCAAAAGTAACCGAAGGAGGATGCACATATGGATGTACAGCAGGCTTATCAGCAATGGTTGAAGGACTTTGCCGCCGATGCGGATACCGTGGCGGATCTTCAGTCCATTGCCAATGACCCCAAGGAGATTGAGGATCGCTTTTACACGGAGCTGTCCTTCGGCACTGCCGGTATGCGCGGCGTTTTGGGCGCAGGCACCAACCGCATGAATCGCTATAATGTTCGCCGTGCTACGAAGGGCTTGGCGAAGTATCTTCTGCAGAATCCTGAAGAGGCAAAGCGCGGCGTGGCCATTGCCTACGACAGCCGCCGCTGCTCGGCTGAGTTCGCGAAGGATACCGCACTGGTGCTGTGTCAGGAAGGCGTGCCTGCCTACCTGTTTGACGCACTGCGCCCCGTGCCGATTCTGTCCTACGCTGTTCGCCATCTGCATGCCATTGCCGGCGTGGTTGTAACCGCCAGTCACAATCCTCCTCAGTATAACGGCTATAAGGTCTACGGTGAGGACGGCGCACAGGTTGGCCCCGAAGCAGCAGAGGGCATTACGGGCTTCATCCGCTCCCTGGATTATAAGGACTGCACCCTGATGGATGAAGAGGAAGCAAAGGCGAAGGGACTGCTGCACATCATCGGCAACAAGGAAGTTGATGATGATTATATCGCCCAGGTGAAGACCCTGTGCATCCAGCCTGAAATGCTTGCCGAAGTAGGCCCCTCCCTGTCCATCGTCTACACGCCCCTGCATGGCAGCGGCAATGTTCCCGTTCGCCGCATCCTGAAGGAAATCGGCATCACCAATGTGGCGGTTGTGAAGGAGCAGGAAATGCCCGATCCCAACTTCTCCACCATTAAGGTGCCCAATCCGGAAGATCCCGGCGCGTTCACCCTGGCCATTAAGCTGGCAGATCAGGTGGGCGCCAGCGTCATCTTTGCCACCGACCCTGACTGCGACCGCCTCGGCGTTGCGGTGCGGGATAATGAGGGAACCTTCCACCTGCTGACGGGCAACCAGATTGGCTGCGTGCTGCTGCATTACATTCTGTCCACCAAGGCAAAGCAGGGCACACTGCCGAAGAACGGTGCAGCGGTGAAGTCCATCGTGTCTACCTCCCTGGCAGACCGCATCTGCGCCAAGTATGGCGTGACCATG
Source organism: bacterium (assembly GCA_963618735.1). GTDB lineage: Bacteria > Bacillota > Clostridia > Christensenellales > Aristaeellaceae > CAKUFA01. The sequence continues at coordinate 2,601 of CAVEUM010000024.1, forward strand.
TTTGAAACGCTGACGGGCTTCAAGTTCATCGGCGAAAAGATTCAGCAGTTCCAGGATACGGGCAGCAACACGTTCCTCTTCGGCTTTGAAGAGAGCTACGGCTTCCTGTCCTCCACCTTTGTGCGGGATAAGGACGGCGTGAATGCCTCCCTGCTGATTTCCGAAGCGGCGGCGGCTTGCAAGGCAGAGGGTATCACCCTGTATGATCGTGTCCAGCAGATTTACGCCGAGTTTGGATATTTTGTGGAAAAGGTCGTGAGCAAGACCCTGCCCGGCAAGGACGGCCTGACCCTGATGAAGAAGATCATGTGCGACCTGCGTGCAAATCCGCCGAAGGAGTTGGCGGGCAAGAAGGTCACGGCGGTGCGCGACTACCTCACGGGTGTGCGTACCTGCGATGGCAAGGAAGAGCCTACGGGACTGCCTGCCTCCAATGTGCTGTACTATGAGCTGGAGGGCGGCAACTGGGTTTGCGTCCGTCCCAGCGGCACAGAGCCGAAGATCAAACTGTATGTGAACAGCAACGCCGACACCAAGGCTGCCGCAGAAGAGCTGAACGAGCAGCTGCGCGAAGCCAGCGAAAAGTTGCTGGAAGCTTGATGGATCAACTATCCCCGGGCATGGCAGGTCGGTCATGCCCGGAATCTTTTTGTATCACTGCCTGAGAGGATGAACTGCCATGCGTAAGCTTTTCTGCCTGCTGCTGACCCTGCTGATCCTTCCCCTGGGGAATGCCCTTGGCGAAGATGCAGACGTTACATCTCTGATGCAACAGAAGGCCGAGGAGGAGATTGCCAACCTTCAAACGGAAGCCACAGGCTGGGCAGCAGATATTTTGTCTCAGGCGGTGATCACCGAGGTCACGGCGGGGGAGGACGGAAAGACGGCTACGGCCGCAGTGACCATCCCCACCCTGGAAGCCGGTGTGGACAGCGAAACGGAAAACACGGATGACGCGGCCTATCTTTTGCAGGCTGTGACGGGGAATGAAACCGCTGAGTACAAGCTGACAGCCACCATCAAGGAAAACGCCGATGGCACCATGACCTTTAAGTGGTCGGGAAGTGAAAATCCCAGCAAGCTGCGCGCAGGTACGAAGACGCTGGCAGCGGCGGCTCGCAGGAGCTATCAGACGAAGGAGATTCGCACGGCGCTGGAAGGCGTGCTGTTGCCCAAGGCTGCGGAGCTTCCCAAAAGGCAGCCGGAAACCGTGCCTGCGCTGGAAGCACTGACAGATTACGGAACGGCTGTGGCGGACACGCTGGGCGTATCGGCTGATTGTGCCGCACGCCGCCTGGCACCGCTGATGCTGCTGATGAAAATCACCAAATCAGAAGCAGGAGACCGGGCAACACAGCTTAAATTGACCATGAGCATCGGCAAGTGGGAAAGCATGCTGTCCGATGCGGAGGAAGCCACCAGAACCAACATGCTGAGTATGCTGGGCGTGCCCGAATTCAGTCGGGATGATGTGGATCGCGTGCTGTGCGAAGCGATGGCAGAAGCATTCCTGCCCTATGCCTACAGCAGCAGAACCCCAACCGCAAGAAAAATCACGGTTGATGTGGCGGCAGTGGCCAAGGACGGCCCTGCTATGGCAACGGAGCTGATGAGCTTTTTCGGCGAGTATATGACGGCGGTGGACGCGTCGGTGGATCGTTTGATGGAATACGCATCGACCCTGCCGTATTATCCGGAGATTGAACTGATTGATACCTGCGTGCTGACGGGCGCGTCAGATGAAGAAGGCAGTCGGGTGATCTTCGACACGAAGAACAGCGACAATCACGCCTATGTGCTTGTTGAGCGGAACGGCGAACAGGTGCTGTCGGGCTTTATTCATCAGGGTGTGCGTCTGCAGGTGAAGCTGCAGCCCGGAGTGTATCGGGTGTACTTCACCATCGGCACGGAGTGGTACGGCGAGCGGTACTTCTTCGGCAAGGACGCTTCGTGCGGTTATTTCGATGTGACCATCGGCACGGAGGACAACACCCGCATTCACCTGACGGACAGCGACGACGGCGACCTCCAAATCGTCGGTGTTACCTGGGATGAGCTTCGCAGTGAAGCAGGCGTGTGGTAAAAAGTGAAAGGATGAAATGCAATGGACAAGCAGACTTATCTTCTTGAGCAGCTGAAGACCCTGACCAATATCCCCAGCCCTACCGGCATGACCCGTGAAGCCACGGACTATGTGCTGGCAGAGCTGACTCGCCTGGGCTATGCGCCTGAGCGTACCCCAAAAGGAACCGTGGTTTGCTGCATCGGCGGCAGCGGTCATCCGCTGGCTGTTTCTGCCCATGTGGACACGCTGGGCGCTATGGTTCGTGCCATCAAGCCCAACGGATGCCTGCGCTATACGCAGCTGGGCGGCTATAATGACAATGCTATTGAGAATGAAAACGTGATCGTCCATACCCGCAGCGGCAAGCGTTACAGCGCCACCGTGCAGTCCACCCGTGCAAGCCGCCATGTCTGGGGCAACCAGACCGCAATGCCCCGCAATGATGAATCCCTTGAAGTGGTGATTGATGAAGAAACCTGGTCGAAGGAAGCCACGGAAGCGCTGGGCATCCGCCCCGGTGACTTTATCTCCTTCGATCCTCGCACGGTGATCACGGAAAGCGGCTTTGTGAAGAGCCGCCATCTGGACGACAAGGCATCCAGCGCGGTTCTGCTGACGCTGGCACGCGAGGTGGCAGAGGGAAATGTGACCCTTGGCCGCAAGGTGACGCTGATTTTCACCGTGTATGAGGAAGTCGGCCATGGCGCTTCGCCCTTGTATAAGATGGATATTGAAGACCTGCTGGCGGTGGACATGGGCTGCGTGGGTGATGACCTCGGCTGCCATGAGACGCAGGTGTCCATCTGCGCCAAGGACAGCGCAGGCCCATACGACTACGACTTTACCACCGAGCTGGTGCAGCGCGCCCAAAAGCTCCATCTGGATTATGTGGTAGACATCTACCCCGGCTATTCCTCCGATACGGCTACCGCGCTGAAGGCTGGCCTGGATGCTCGCTATGCCCTGTGCGGACAGGGCGTGTACGCCTCCCATGGCTACGAGCGCACCCATATCCGCGGCATGATGAATACCCTGGCACTGGTGACCGACGTGGCGGAACACGTGTAATTGTTTAGGTGAATAGCAAACAGCCCAGTCTCTTGTGTGAGGGACTGGGCTGCTTTTTGCGAATCGGGCAAAAACCATCATTCCATAAACTTCCATTTCGGCATGCAGTTTTTTCAGCGACAGGTTCGCTGCTGTTGCCTATAGCGCCCTTAAAGTGGGAAAGAGAAAGGCCGCACAGCCGTCTCATGCGCTCTTGGGATGAAAAACTTGCGTTCATTCGTTAAATGCTGTACAATAATAGTTCAACGGAGGGCCGATGGAATGAAGAAATGGATTGCGACGCTCCTGTTGCTCCTGCTGCCTTGCCTGGCACTGGCAGAGGAGGATGCATCGGGAATGACCCTTGCGGACGCGGGCATTGATTTGCCTGGCGGAAGCATTCACTATCCCCAAATTCAAGGGGCGGATGAAGCACTTACGTCTGCTGTCAATCAGGCACTGCTGGATGCAGGACAAATCAGCGAACGGCTGGATCGAGCCACGCTGCTTACTTCCTCTGCGGTGAAACTGAATGTTTCCTGGCAATCGGACGAGCAGGCACTGGACGGACAGGTGCTGTCGGTGGTCTTTACGGCGGAAGGCGCTGTGACGGACACGCGCTCTACCTGGGTGTACAGCACCCTCAATATGGATTTGAGCAGCGGGGAAAGCATCACCTGGGCAGACCTGTTTGAGGATGAAAAGGCGGCACGGGAAGCAATCGCGGCGTATCTGGAGGACGAAATCGCACCAGAGCTCAGCGCGCATCTGCAAAACAGCGAGCTGACGCCATTGCCGCAGGACTTCACGCTGGACGCATCCGGCATGACGCTGTATTATCCCATTCGCCAGCTGTCCACCCTGAGCGACCGCGCGGGAGCGGTGCACCTGAGCTGGTGCGAAATGCTGCCGTATCTGAAGCTGGGGGAGAACACCGTGCTCCGCCGCATTGGCGCGGAGGATATGGTAACGCTGACAGACGGCGAGAAGATTCGCGAGATGGCCGGCGGCGACAGTCTGCCCGGAATCCCTGCAAAATTGGGAGACAGCATGCAGACGCTGGTGGATCAGTGGGATCTGCTCATTGATCCTGATTTGTATGAGAATGGCCGACTGATTTCTTTGGACGGCGCTGCTTTCCGCTCCGTGTATCTGATGACGGATCGGCTGACGGAAACCTTCACCAACAGCGTGGTGCAGGGCATCCGCATGGATCGGGGAAACGCCTATGGCCTGTGTATCGGCAAAACCACCCAGGACGAATGGCGGCAGGTTCTGGGCGAGGCAGATTCGATCGTGACAGTAGACGCGGACATGGCTGACAGCCAGCGTCTTTGCGTCGGTGAAAGTGACTATTATCAATGCGGCACACACACGCTGCGCCTTCACGCGGATGAAAACGGCGTGCTGGTGAGCCTGATGTTGCTGGAGTAAGGATCTTAAGGAGGATCATGGATGGCGCAGCAAAAGAAAAATAGCAGGGGCAAGCAGTCGCCCAAGTATTCAGCAGGGACGCTGGAGCTGCGCTTCGTGGTCGGCCTCGTTCTGGTGGCACTGGGGGTGCTGATCTTTCTGGCAGCGGGATTGCGGCTGGAAGGCAGCGTGTTTGAGGCCATTCGTGCCCTGTTCTGCGGAATGTGCGGCAGCGTGACCATTCTCTTTCCCGTGATCCCGATTTGGGGCGGCGTGCTGCTGATTCTGTCCACACAGAAAAAGACGTCTCCCAGGGAACTGTTGCTGGTATCGGGACTGTATCTGATCATCGCCACCTGCATGACGCTGGTGGTCAGCACTTCCTATAATGGACAGAATATGTCCCTGATGGATTATCTGCTGAACCTGAACGCAACCAGGTATAATCCGGCGGATTCCTTCCAATTGTTTATCAGCCGCGGATGGGAGCTTGGACGGAAGAGCACAGGCGGCGGTGCACTGGGCATGCTGCTGGCCTGGCCCATGTGGAAGACGATTGGCATTATCCCGGGCATCGTTGTGATGGCACTGCTGGCCATTGGCGACGCAATCCTCCTGTTCCGTGTGGATGTGAAGAAACTGTTCAACCAGGCGCAGCAACAGGCACAGCAGCGGAGTCTGCAAAAGCAGAAGGTGCAGGATGACCTCCGCCAAAAGGAACTGGCGTGGGAACAGCAGCATGCGACGGAAGGCCAGTGGAATCAACCGAGCCAGCCCCAGTATGAATACACCCCGCCCATTGATCAGTGGGGCGCTCAGCCTCAGGTGCAGGAAAACAACTGGCAGCCTCAGCAGCAGTATGCCCAGCCTCGCCCTGTAACTTCGTCCCAAATGACAGGCCCCAGCGGATTCCGTCCGACGGCACAGGAACAGTTTGTTCAGGCGTCCCCTGAAGATATGATTTATGAGCAGGCGGATTACACCGCGGCACTGAATCGCAGACAGAGCGCAGAACCTCGCAAAAAGGCAAGCAGCATTTTCGGACGGAAGACGGATAGCGGTGAACATGCTGATCAGCCGCAGCGGGAAAACGCGCCTCGGCGGGCAACGTTCCAGCAGGATCAACCGCCGATGCAGCGGCAGAATCAGACGCAACCCGTCCAGCCCGTGCAGCCGCAGCAGACGTGGCAGAATCAGACGCAGCCCGTCCAGCCTGTGCAGCCGCAGCAGACGTGGCAGAATCAGACGCAACCTGTCCAGCCTGTGCAGCCGCAGCAGACGCGGCAGAATCAGACGCAACCCGTCCAGCCTGTGCAGCCGCAGCAGACATGGCAGAATCAAGCCCAGCCTGCACAAAGGCAGACGAATCCTCAGCCGATGCGTCCCGCAGTGACGCATACTCAGCAGAATGACAGCTGGAGCGATGACAGCCGTTACAGCACCGCATCCTGGCGGGAGGATGGCAGCACGCAGCCTATGCGTCAGGTCACGGGCCGCTATCATGCGATGCCTCAGCAAACGGCCAATGCAGAGCATATTGATGAAGAAACGCCCATCACCCGCAAGCTTCATCAGATGCAGCAGCCCCGTGAAATTGAGCCGGACCTGTCCCGTCCGAGTACCCGGCAAGCACCTGCGAACACCCAGCTGCGCATGAGGGAAAATACACCTGCGCAGGATGATACACCCCCGTGGGAGGAGCGTCCGTCCCGTCAAACGCAGAGCGCCCCTGTGGCCGTGCCGCACTTGCAGATGGAGCCGCCCAAGGACGCATGGAAGCCTGAACTGAAACTTCCGCCGAGGAAGGACGACCCCGAAACGGCGGAGGAAGAAAAGCCGGCGGAGCTTCCGTACGTGTATCCCAACTATGCGCTGATTAAAATCCCCGAGCCTGCGTCCTCTGAAACGGCAGAGGAGGATGCTCTGCGTTCCCGCCGCCTGGAGGAAACGCTGCAGTCCTTCAAGGTTCCTGCCAAGGTGAAGCATGTGACCCATGGCCCCGCCATTTCGCGCTTTGAGCTGGAAATCGCGTCAGGCATTCGTGTCAACAAGATTACTGACCTTGACCGCAACATTGCCATGAACATGGAGGTCAAGTCGGTTCGTATCGAGGCGCCTATCCCCGGCAAATCCCTGGTGGGCGTGGAGGTGCCGAACCATCGCGTGTCCAAGGTGACCTTGCGGGAGGTGCTGGATACTCCTGCTATGCAGGCGGCCAAGTCGCCTCTGTGCGTGGCACTCGGCAAGGATATTGCAGGCACGCCGATTGTCTGCGATCTGGCGAAAATGCCGCACTTGCTTATCGCAGGCGCGACGGGCAGCGGTAAATCCGTGTGCGTGAACGCCATGATTAACTCCATCCTCTTCCGCGCGTCCCCGAAGGAAGTGCGAATGATCCTGGTGGATCCCAAGGTGGTGGAGCTCCAGTGCTACAACAACATTCCTCATCTGCTGATTCCTGTGGTGAGCGATCCCCATAAGGCGGCAGGCGCTCTGGAGTGGGCAGTGGCGGAGATGATGGAGCGCTACAATAAATTCCAGAAAAAGGGCGTCCGCGAAATCAGCGGCTACAACAGCAAGCTGGAGGAAGGCGAGGAATACATGCCTCGCATCGTGATCATCATCGACGAGCTGGCTGACTTGATGATGACCTGCCGCAAGGACGTGGAGGAGCGTATCTGCCGTCTGGCACAGCTGGCTCGTGCTGCCGGCATCCATCTGGTGGTAGCCACCCAGCGTCCTTCTGTGGACGTCATCACAGGTCTGATTAAGGCCAACATCCCCAGCCGTATCGCCTTCAAGGTGTCCAGCTATGTGGACAGCCGAACGATCCTCGACCGTCCCGGCGCTGAAAAGCTGCTGGGCTACGGCGATATGCTCTACCTTCCCAACGGCGAGTTTACCCCCATCCGTGTGCAGGGCTGCTTCCTGACGGATGAGGAAGTGAACAACATCACGGACTTCATCCGCCGCGCCAATCCCAGCGAGTATGATCCCAATGTGATTGAACAGCTGGAAAGCATGCAGAATGCCAACAACGGCGAAATTGCGGTGGATGAAATCACCTCTGCTGATGATGACAGCAACAGCGACGCTAATCTGCTCCAGCAGGCCATTGAGATGACCGTGCAGGATGGACAGACGTCCACCAGCATGCTGCAGCGTCGCTTGCGTATCGGCTACGCCCGCGCGGGACGCCTGGTGGATGAAATGGAAAAGCGGGGTATCGTTTCTCAAAAGGATGGCGCAAAGCCCCGCATGTGCCTCATTTCCCGCGAGGAGTTTGAACAGTTGAAACAGTCGGGTACATTGGAGGAATGATCCATGGCAAACATGATGGACTATATTGCATGGCGCGGCGACCTGAGCCTTGATGTTTCCCCGTGGTGCGGTGTGGACAGCCTGATTATGGCCAGTTTCAGCTACAACGTGCTGTCCTGCGAGGAGGCTGCCGGCGATGAGGGCATGATTTTGCATGAAATGGCGCCCCTGCTGGATTTGCCTCAGCGCACGGGCAATGTGTATTTCGAGCAGTGGCGGACGCTATTGTACACCATGGCAGAAACGCCGCGCTTTCAGAATATGCGGGTTCATCATTATGTAGACATTGTGGATGCGGAGCGCTCCATGCAGTTTTCCGCCTATGCTGCTGACATGGATGACGGCAGCACGTTTGTTGCTTTCCGCGGCACAGACAGCACCCTGGTCGGCTGGCGGGAGGACTTTGACATGTCCTATGAAAGTCCTGTTCCTGCGCAAACCAGCGCACTGAAATATCTGGAAGGAATTGCGGAGCGCAGTCATGGCAAGATTCGCATTGCGGGTCACAGCAAGGGCGGCAACCTGGCAGCCTATGCGGCGGCGCACGCGTCCCCCGAGGTGCAGGCGCGGATTGACAGCGTCTATAGCTTTGACGGCCCCGGCCTGGATGATGAAACCATGACCAGCGAGGGGTATGCCAAAATCCTGCCGATGATGCACTCGGTGATTCCTCAGGCGTCCGTGGTGGGGCTGCTGATGAACTATCACGCCAATTATACGGTGGTGAAGTCCCAGTCGGTGTCTCTGTGGCAGCATGACGCTTTCAAGTGGCAGGTGCTCGGCACGGAGTTTGTGCCCGGTGAGCGGACTGGCGCCAGCGTTGTGATGGACGAAACCCTGCACGAATGGCTGAAGGCCTGCACGCCCGAAGATCGTAAGGAATTTGTGGAGGCACTGTTTGATGTGCTGGGCTCCACCGATGCGAATACCCTGGCAGAGCTTTCCGGAGAAAAGATTAAGTCTGCGGCTATGATTATTGCCGGTGTGCGTGCCATGAAACCTGAAATGCGGAAGATGTTCCTGCAGCTTGTGGGCATGTTTCTTTCCATGACGGCGACCAATACGGTTGAGATGCTGGATGAGCGCCGTCGGGATGCACAGACGGAATACCGCAATGTGTGGATGGAGCGGCGCAACGCAGTGGTGGAATTCATTAGCCGCCTGAAACCGGACGACAGCGAGCATGATGAAACCAAAGAGTCATAAGAAAAAGGGGATTGCCGAAATGGCAATCCCTTTTTTGTTTGCTGCATGAGGATCAACCGAACACATGGAACAGGCCGAGCAGCGAGCAGATGACGCTGAAACCGATGAAGGAAACAGCGGACAGCAGAAGCTGATTGTACAGCTTGTCGCGGTCAACCGAGTCAGGAGCGCAGGCAACGCAGATGCCGCCCACGGTGCTCAGGGGGCTGATGACCACACCGTTGGTGCCGACGATTACGCCGATGACCATGGTCATGGCAGAAATGCCCAATTCGCCGCTCAGGTTGGCAGCCAGGGGAATCAGGGTGGGCATGACCACGCCCGTGCCGCTGGACACAGCGCCCATCAATCCGCCGAGAACGATCATAATCGGCTGGGAACTGTTGGCGGTGATGATGGTCTTCAATTTGTCAGACAGGAAGGAAATGCCGCCGCACTGGTTCACCACGGAAATCAGCACGGACATGCCGCAAATCAGGATGATGGTGTTCCACGGGATGGAAGCAATGGCCTTCTTCTGATCCACAGCGCCGACGAGCAGCAGGATGCCTGCGCAGGCAAAACAGATCAGGCCGATATTCTGGCCGAAGAAGATCACGCCTACCAGCACCACCAGGATGGCAATGATGGTCATCCACTGCTTGGCATCAAAGGCGACCCAGTGAGGCTTTTCGGCATTGGTCTGCTTGGGCTTTAGTCCGCCGAAGATGAAGTAGGCAGCGATGGAGAAGACGGTCATTGCGGCTGCGTAAGCGCCCCACAGCGGCATGTAGCCGGAAAGATCCTCAGCGATAATGCCGTTGGATACAGAAAGCTGCTGGGCAACAATGCCGTTAATGGCCAAGGGGGAAAGTCCGCCCACCATAATGCCGCCCATGGTCACCAGGCTCATCATCAGCACGGAAATGCCGTTTTCCACAGCGACGAACAGGGCAACAGGCATGATGACGGCCACGATCAATCCGCCTGCACCGGCGGCGGAAATGGCGGCACCGAAGATGAAGAAGATAATGGGAAGAACCTTGGCATTGCCTCGCGCCAGGCACACAATGTTCTTGGACAGCGCCTGGGTGGTGCCGTTCAGGGTGGCGATGCCGAAGAGGAAGGTTGTGGCCAGCACGATGAAGAACACGCTCATGGGCCAGTTGCCGGTAACAATTTTGCTTACGGTGATTTCGGTGCCGCAGGCATTGGCAATCAGGGCGAAGATATAAGCCGCCACCAGGCCGATGACACCCGCGTTTTTCTTGGTAAAGACACTCAGGGCAATGACGCCCACCAATACAATCAAAGATGCAACAGCAATCATCGTCATATCCTCCTGTTATTCAGCCGCAATGGCTTCTGCAATGACTTCTCCCATGCGCTTGCAGCCGATGACGTTTTCGTCAGGGGCGGCAATGTCTGCGCAGCGGAAACCCTTCTCCAGCACAGTGTTGACTGCGCGCTCAATGGCGTCTGCCTCCTTGGACATGCCGAGGGAATAGCGGCACATCATGGCAGCGGAGAGGATGGTTCCGATGGGATTGGCCTTGTCCTGGCCGGCAATGTCGGGGGCAGAGCCGTGAATCGGCTCATACAGGCCGCGGCCGCCGTTGCCAAGGCTGGCAGAAGGAATCATGCCGATGGAGCCGGTAATCATGCTGGCTTCATCGGAGAGGATATCGCCGAAAAGGTTCTCTGTGACGATCACATCAAACTGGGCGGGATTTTTCACAATCTGCATGGCGCAGTTGTCAACATACATGTGGCTGACGGTGACGTCGGGATAATCGGCGGCCATGGCATCAACGGTTTTCCGCCACAAACGGGAAGTATCCAGCACGTTAGCCTTGTCAACGGAGCACAGACGATGGGAACGCTTTTGTGCAGTTTCAAAGGCGGAGCGGACAATGCGGCGGATTTCTTCTTCGCTGTAGCCCATGATGTCTGTCGCAACGGCCTGACCGTCCTTCTGCTCGGTGCGATGCTCGCCGAAGTACACGCCGCCAATCAATTCGCGAACGATCACAAAGTCAATGCCCCTGGCAACGATGTCGCTCCGCAAAGGGGACGCGGAGGCAAGCTGGGGGAAAATCCGTGCGGGACGGAGGTTTGCATAAAGTCCCAAACCGGCACGAAGGCGGAGCAGACCGCGCTCAGGACGGTTCTCTTTGGGCACGCTGTCCCACTTGGGGCCGCCTACAGCGCCCAGCAGCACGGCGTCAGCAGCCTTTGCTTTTTCCAGCATTTCGTTCGGCAGACTGGAGCCGTAGCGGTCAATTGCGCAGCCGCCCATCCATACCTCATCGTAGCGGAATGTGTGGCCGAAAACCTCGGCGACCCTGTCCAGCACGCGAACGGCCTCGCGGACAATCTCCGGGCCGATGCCGTCGCCGGGAATCAGTGCAATGTTCTTCTCCATTGGTGGAAACCCTCCTCAAAACTTTACGGTTGATCTCCGTTGAAGAACCGCCGCCTGATCCGGCCAAGATCAGGGGAAGAGATTTTACGAGAATAAAAAAGCCTCTTCGTGCGTTTAACACGAAGAGGCGAATATCTCGCGGTACCACTCTTCTTTTACCGAGTCCATCATTCAGCGATGAACGGATCGGCGCTCCTTCAGGTACGATCCCATGGGATGTATACCCTATCTCTGTAACGGGAGAAACCCGTTTCTGCCTACCGAAGATCATCAGCAGAACCGCTCGAGGGCCAGTTCAGTCAGCTTGTTCAACGCCGCGCTCCCAGCAACCGCGGCTCTCTGGAGGAGAACGTACTGCCTACTACTCCCTGTCAAAGCGTTGTGGATTTGACAAGCGTGATTATAGAACATCCGTCAAGCTCTGTCAAGAGCGATTACACAAAAAGATGGATTTTGTATAAATCGTACAAGCAGCAGCAAAGATGATTAAGCAAAACAAACATAAACCGGCGGAAAACCAGGGGGGATTCATCAAAAAAGCAGATTGCTGTGCTATTCGGGCAAAGTGAAAACACGAATGATTTTGCCTTGCAAATGTTTTTTGAATGTATTTTGGCGAAAGATGGGTTGACAGGATACGGCCATCGGGATATAATGACCCCTGTCAACATTCAACTGCGATGACCGGGATCAGACTTCCGAAGGCATCCGTTTTCAGAGAGCTGGCGTTTGGTGCAAGCCAGCAGCGGTTTCGGCAGTTATCACCTGCGAGCAGCTCGGCGAAAGCAATTTCTGCAAGTAGCTTAGAGCCGGTTTCCCACCGTTAACAGGGAGCGCGATGTCTTCCCCCAATTTTTCATTCGCAATTTTCTTGTGGGAATAGTCGCAGTGAGTGGTCGTTCGCTTTTTTCGTGAACGGCAAATGAAGTGGTAACGCGGAGGATTCACCTTCGTCTTCGTACCTTCCAGAAATGGGGGTAGGGGGACGAAGGTTTTTTCGTAAGCAGGAGAATGTTGGCGCAATCAGAAGGGAGAGTGTTCGAAGATGAATACCCTGGTTATCGTCCTGATCGCTGCTGTGTGCCTGTTCGCTGCCTATGTGTTTTATGGCCGCTGGCTGGCAAATAAGTGGGGCATCGATCCTAAGGCAAAGACCCCTGCTGTCGCCAAGGAAGACGGACAGGACTTTGTGCCTACGGATGGCAATACGGTTTTTGCCCATCAGTTTTCCTGCATCGCCGGTGCCGGCCCTGTAACGGGCGCCATTCAGGCTGCTGTGTTCGGCTGGGTGCCCGTGCTGCTGTGGGTGCTGCTTGGCGGCATCTTCTTCGGTGCCGTTACGGACTTCGGCGCCCTGTATGCCAGCGTGAAGAACGAAGGCAAGTCCATGGGCCTGCTGATCGAAAAGTATATCGGCAAGCTGGGCCGCAAGCTGTTCCTGCTGTTCTGCTGGCTGTTCACCCTGCTGGTCATCGCTGCCTTTGCTGACATGGTGGTTGGCACCTTCAACGCCTACACGGTGGTGGATGGCGTGCAGACCATGGTGGCAGCGGCTCAGGTCAACGGTGCTGCCGGTTCCATCTCTCTGTTCTTCATCGTGTTCGCTATGGCGTTTGGCCTGCTGCAGAAGAAGTTCAAGTTCACCGGCTGGAAGGAAGTTGTGCTGGGTCTGGTGTTCACCTTCGCGTCCCTGGCGCTGGGCATGCTGTGCCCCGTGTACCTGGACAAGGACGGCTGGGCTCTGGTGGTCTTCGCTTATATCTTCTTCGCTGCTATTGTCCCGATCTGGCTGGTGAAGCAGCCCCGTGACGCTATGACCGTGTACATGTTCATCGGCATGATCGCCGGTGCTGTGCTGGGTCTGCTGGTGGCTCATCCGACCATGAACCTGAAGGCCTTCACCGGCTTCAACGCCAGCCTGGGCGACATGTTCCCCATGCTGTTCATCACCGTGGCTTGCGGCGCTGTTTCCGGCTTCCACAGCCTGGTGTCTTCCGGTACTTCCTCCAAGACGGTTGCCAATGAGAAGGACATGCTGAAGGTTGGCTACGGCGCCATGGTGCTGGAGAGCCTGCTGGCTGTTATCGCCCTGTGCGTGGCTGGCTCTATGGCTGCCGCCGATGGCACCCCTGCTGCCGGCACGCCTTTCCAGGTCTTCTCTACCGGCGTTGCTGCTTTCCTCACCAAGTTCGGCCTGCCTGAGTATGTGGCAAACTGCTTCATGACCATGTGCGTGTCTGCTCTGGCTCTGACCACGCTGGACGCTGTGCCCCGTATCGGCCGCATGAGCTTCCAGGAACTGTTCAGCGTAGACGACATGGAGCATGCTCCCCTGTGGCGCAAGGTGCTGTGCAACAAGGTTTTCTCTACCGTCATCACCCTGTTCTTCGGCTACCTGCTGACCCGCGTTGGCTACGCCAACATCTGGCCTCTGTTCGGTTCTGCGAACCAGCTGCTGAGCGGTCTGGTGCTGGCAACCCTGGCTGTGTTCCTGAAGGTGACTGGCCGCAGCAACAAGATGGTGTTCCCTCCGCTGGTCATCATGCTGGCTGTAACGGGCACCGCTCTGGTGGAAAAGACCATCGCCCTGGTGAATGCCTTCACGACTGGCTCCGGCACCTTCATGACAGAAGGCCTGCAGCTGATCATCGCTGTTCTGCTGATGGTGCTGGCTGTGACCATCGTCATCAACTGCGTGCGTGCATATCGTACCGCCAAGAAGGATTCTGAGCCTGCTGTGGCAGCCCAGAAGAATGCCTGATCTTCCATAACAAAACGGGGGAGCTCCGGTCGGGGCTCCCTCGTTTTGCTGAAAATACGAACGAATCATTTGTGACTTTGATTGATTGTTCGTGAAATACAATAGAAAAACAATCTTCCTGGTTGACAACATTCCCTTCATGTGCTATGATAGCACCATTCCGATTCGAAGGAGGAAGGACGCATGGAACGCACCGCGATGAACAGCATGATGATGCGTATGGGCATGTGCATGTGCATGTGCTTTGTTTTCCCATGCGCCGCTTGCCGAATGTAATTCGGGCCTTTCATGAATGATGATGAAGGACAGCGCATGGCTGCCCTTCATTTTTTGTAAGGAGGCTCGGATATGAAACATACTGGCGGCGTGAGGGATCGAATGCTATGATCCCTTGAACACGAAAACCATCCACCAACGAAACGAAATACGAAAAATAAAGGAGATTATCACCATGAAAGCTACGAAGAAGATCGTTTCCCTGATTCTCAGCCTGCTGATCGTTTTCTCCTGCACTGCTTTTGCTTCCGCTGAAACCCTGAAGATTGCTATCCCGGATGACGGCACCAACCTGTCCCGCGGCATCAAGCTGCTGGAATCTGCCGGTCTGCTGACGGTGGATCCTGAAGCTGGCTATACGCCTGAACTGGCTGACATTACCGGTTATCTGTACAACATCGAGGTTGAGCCCGTTCAGGCGAACCTGCTGCCCTCTACGCTGGCAGATTACGCCGCTTCTACCATCAACGGCACCTACGCTATTCCCTTCGGCCTGGTTCCTTCCCGCGATGGATTGATCATTGAGCAGCAGAGCGAAGAGGGCGACAACCCCTATGTGAACATCATCGTGGCTCGCACCGCTGATGCTGAAAACGAGACCTACAAGAAGGTTGTGGAAGCCTTCCAGACCCAGCCGGTGGCTGAGTTCCTGCTGGTGAACTACAACGAAGCTTATTTCCCTGCTTTCACCTATGATGCTGATGCAACCTTCACTGTCACCGCTGACAACGTGAACGACTACATCCGCTACACCTCCGACAAGGAAGGCAAGACCGTGGTGAAGGTTGGCGTTTGCGGCGCAAACAACGACCACTGGAAGGTTGTGCAGAAGGTTCTGGACGACGAAGGCGCTAACATCTACATCGAGCTGGTGGAGTTCGAAGCTTACAACCTGCCCAACGATGCACTGAACGCCGGCGAAATCGACCTGAACGCTTTCCAGCACAAGGCTTACCTGAACAACGAATGCGCCAACAACGGCTATGACCTGACCGTGATTGCCGACACGCTGATCGCTCCTCTGACCCTGTACTCTCAGAAGTACGCTTCCCTGGACGAGCTGAAGGCTGCCGCCGGCGAAGTGAAGTAATTCCATACCTGCATTGCACCGCACTCCCGCGGTGACCTGAATGAGAAGGGTCACCGCGGCGTGCGGTTTTCCTGATTGAGCGAAAGGATCGATGGCATGATCGAAATTAAGCATCTGAGCAAAACCTTCCACCTGAAAACTGGCGATGTCCACGCTGTGCAGGACGTCTCCCTGACCATCAACGATGGCGAAATTTATGGCATCATCGGTTATTCCGGCGGCGGCAAGTCCACCCTGGTGCGCTGCCTGAACCTGCTGGAAATTCCGGATGAAGGCACCCTGCAGGTGGGGGATTCCGGCGTGCTGACGCCTCGCAACGGGAAAATTTACCGCGGCGACAAAGCACTGTCTGCCAAAGAATTGAACAATATGCGCCGCGGCATCGGTATGATCTTCCAGCACTTTAACCTGCTGGATCGCTCTACCGTGTTCGAGAATGTTGCCTATCCGCTTCGCTATACCGGCATGAAGAAACAGGATATCCGCCAGCGCGTGTGTGAGCTGCTGGAGCTGGTAGGCCTGAGCGATAAGATCGATGTCTATCCTTC
Source organism: bacterium (assembly GCA_963618735.1). Lineage (GTDB taxonomy): Bacteria > Bacillota > Clostridia > Christensenellales > Aristaeellaceae > CAKUFA01. The sequence goes on from CAVEUM010000024.1 coordinate 18,732, forward strand.
TCAGCTGTCTGGCGGACAGAAGCAGCGCGTGGCCATTGCCCGTGCTCTGGCGAATAATCCCAAGGTGCTTCTTTCAGACGAAGCCACCAGCGCTTTGGATCCTGACGCTACGGAATCTATCCTGAACCTTTTGCAGGATCTGAACCACAAGCTGGGACTGACCATCGTGCTGATTACCCATGAGATGGCAGTGATCAAGGCCGTCTGCGGCCGCCTGGCAGTTATGGAAAACGGCCACGTGGTGGAAGAAGGCAGCGTGTATGACGTGTTCGCGCATCCGCAGGCAGCCATCACCCGCCGCTTTGTGGCATCCTCTACGCCCTTGAGCAAGATTGACCGCCTGATGGGCGGCGAAAAGCCTCTGGTAAAGCTGAAGAAGGGCGAGAAACTGGTGAAGCTCACTTTCCAGAAGGATTGCGTGGGCGAGCATATTATCTCTTCTGTGGCCCGTCAGTATGGGCTGGATCTGAACATTGTGCTGGCCAATGTGGATCTTCTTCAGGGGAATCCTCTGGGCAGCATGATTGTGGTGCTGGGCGGCGAGGAAGCCGATCTTGCCAAGGGCATGCAGTACCTGACTGAGAACCATATTCAGATGGAGGTGCTCGCCAATGGAGCTGATTGAAAAATACCTGCCGAATCTGTATAACTACTTTGATAAGTTTGTCAGCAGCTGTGAAGCAACGGTGGAAATGTTCCTGAAGGCAGGCATCATCGCCTTCGTGATTGGCCTTTTCCTGGGCGTTGTGCTGGTGGTTACCAAAAAGGGCGGCATTGCCCAGAATGTGGTCATCTATCAGCTGACCAACATTGTGGTGAATATTTTCCGCTCCATTCCCTTCCTGATTTTGCTGATCTTCCTGATTCCGCTGACCCGTTCCGTTGTAGGCACGGCCATCGGCGTGAAGGGTGCCATTCTGCCGCTGGTGTTTGGCGCGGTGCCTTTCTATACCCGTCAGGTGGAAGTGGCGCTTTCCGGCGTGGATCCCGGTAAGGTGGAAGCGGCACGCAGCATGGGCAGCGGCGTTATGGGACTGATCTTCCGCGTCTATCTCCATGAGGCTGTGCCGGAATTGATCCGCGTGACCACGGTGACGGCCATCAGCCTGATTGGCCTGACCACCATGGCAGGTGCTGTGGGCGCAGGCGGCCTGGGCAGCTTTGCCATCAACTATGGCCAGAACCAGAATCATCCCGATATTGTGAATGTTTGCGTTGTGGTGCTGCTGGTTGTTGTTTTTGCCCTGCAGAGCCTGGGCAATCTGCTGGCGCGCCGCACCACGAACCGTGCCTTGTTTGCCCATCGTCATAGCAAAGGAGCAAAGTAAGTATGTCATGCCGTGATACCATCATCGCTTACGCGGATGCCAGACTGAAGGATTATCAGCAGCTGGCACTGGATATTCATGCCCATCCCGAGGTAAGCAACTATGAGTTTTTCGCCTGTGAGCATTTGAGCAACATCCTCCGTGAAGAGGGCTTTGATGTGAAGGTGGATGTGGCAGGCCATCGCACGGGCTTTGATGCCCGCTATCGTTCCGGCAAGCCCGGTCCTGTGCTGGTATTCCTTGCCGAGTTTGACGCACTGGCTGGCCTTGGCCATGGCTGCGGACACAATCTGTTCGGCGCCACCTCTGCCCTGTCTGCTGCCTGCCTGAAGCAGGTGATTGACGAAGTTGGCGGCGAGGTTCGCGTTTACGGCACGCCTGGCGAAGAAGGCGGCGAAAACGGCAGCGCCAAGGGCAGCTTTGTGCGCGAAGGCTTCCTGAAGGATGTGGACGCCGCGCTGTGCGTGCACTCCGGTGCCGGCCCTCATTACTTGACCACCAAGACCCTGGGCTGTGCCCCTGTGGACATCGAGTTTTGGGGCAAGGCTGCCCACGCGGCAAGCAGTCCCGAAGATGGCATTAACGCGCTGAATGCACTGCTCATGACGTATCGCGGCATTGACGCCCTGCGCCAGCACTGCACGGACGACGTGCGCATTCACGGCATTATTGTCAATGGCGGCACGGCACCCAACATTGTGCCTGATTACGCCAAAGGCAAGTTCTATCTCCGTGCAGCAACGGCGCCTATGATGAAGCGCATTTACGAGCAGGTGGAGCACATTGTGGAAGGCGCTGCCCTGATGACAGGCGCCAAAGGACGGATGCAGCCTTACCAGAACATCGTGGAAAACACGGTGGTGACGCCCTCTTTCGATGCGCTGTACCAGAAACATCTGGAAGAGTTCGGCGAGCATGTGCGTCCCATCGAGCCTCAGGACGAAATGGGTTCCAGCGATGTGGGCAATATCTCACAGGTGGTGCCCACCATTCAGCCCCATATCACTATTTCTGAGGAGGTCGTTCCTGCCCACAGCGAGGAATTCAAGGAAGCGGCACGCTCTCCGCTGGGTCTGTCCTCTATTGGCCTGGGTGCCAAGGTCATGGCACTGACGGCGCTGGATTTGATTGAAGATCCTGCGTTGCTGGCAAGCATCAAAAAGGAACATGCTGAGGCTGTGAAGGCTCAGTAAGTTTGTCACAACGAATACGCCCCTTGCGGTTGATGCTGTACCGCAAGGGGCGTCGCTTTGTTCATCTTATTTCAGAATTTCGTCAATCTTTCGGAGCTCTTCTTCGCTGAAGGGGGCAGAATTCAGTGCCTGGATATTCTCCAGAATCTGCTCGGGACGGCTTGCACCGATAAGTGCGGACGTGACCACGGGATCACGCAGCACCCAGGCCAGCGCCATTTGAGAGAGCTTCTGTCCGCGGGCAACGGCAATCTCGTTCAGCGCGGCGATTTTCGCAAGCTTCTCGGGGGTAATGGCGGCAGGCTTCAGGTAACGGGGATCGTGTGCCGCACGGGAATCCGCGGGAATACCATTCAGATACTTGCCCGTAAGCAGACCATTCTGCAGGGGTGCAAACACGATGCAGCCGACCTTCTCCTTGCGGAGTACATCCGTCAGGCCATCCTCAATCCAGCGGTTCAGCATGGAATAGCTTGGCTGCTCAATCAGGCAGGGCGTGCCGAGGTCACGCAGCACCTCAATGGCCTTCTGCGCCTGCTCGGGCTTGTAGTTGGAAATGCCCACATACAGCGCCTTGCCGCTGCGGACGATGTGATCCAGCGCGCCCATGGTCTCTTCGATGGGCGTATCGGGATCAGGACGATGATGATAGAACACGTCTACATAGTCCACATGCATCCGCTTCAGGGACTGATCCAGGCTGGAAATCAGGTACTTGCGGCTGCCGTGATCACCATAGGGACCCTGCCACATGTCGTAACCGGCTTTGGTGGAAATGAAGAGCTCATCACGATGGGTGTGCCAGTCACGATCCATATGGATGCCAAAATTACGCTCGGCTTCGCCATAAGGGGGGCCATAATTGTTGGCCAGGTCAAAATGGGTGATGCCGTTGTCAAAAGCGGTGCGGAGCAGGCTCTGCTGCACGCCAAAGGGCGTGATGTTGCCGAAGTTATGCCACAAACCAAGGGAAATGGCAGGGAGCATAACGCCGCTGTTGCCGCAACGGCGGTAGGTCATACTGTCATAGCGAGTGGGGGAAGGAATATAATCCACGATGCTGCACCTCCTGTAAGGATACCTCCATTATAATCCCTTTGATGGAAATGAACAAGAACATTTGCTGACCGAGGCAAAGCCTTGACGGCCGTGGTAGAATCATAGAGATGTGACCATCAGCCATTGCTCTTCCGCAGGGACAGCTCATCGCAAATGCGCTTGTATTCCTGCTCATCAAGCTTGTAATGCTTGCGGTACAGCACGTGGGACAGGAGCATCAGTGCGAAGGGAAGCACAGACATCAAAATCAGCAATCCGCGGGTCTGCGAAGTCTGCACCTGAGACAGCACCCGGTCAATCTGATCCAGTTTGGCAGCCTCGTCCAGCAATCCCTGAGATGCCTGCTGTTCCAGCGTAGAAATTTGGTTGGTATAGGATGTGACGCCAAAGACCAGGTAGCTGATGGAGGTCAGCGCCGCAATCACAGCCGATGCCAGCTTGGTGAGGAAGGGACGCAGGGAAGCAATGATGGCTTCATCCCGCTCGCCGTGGCAATATTCGTTGTATTCCACGGTGTTGATGATGGAAATCATCATGATGAGATAGAAGCAGTACTGGCCAAAGTTGGACAGCATGTAGCCGGCCGTTACCAGCCAGAATTTGAAGTCGCTCTGTCCAAGAACGAGACCGCACAGCAGCATCAGCGCATAGCCGATGCCGGAAATCAGCATCATGATGTTCATGAGCTTTTTCCGCTGCACCTTGCGGGAAATGGCCGGGTAGAAAATCATCAGGAAGGCTGTTGCCGCCATGCCCACCATGGTGAACAGGGAGTACAAACCGCCGCGGTAGCCGAAGTCCAGGTAGACGTAGGTGGAGCCGATGCCGCCGGCAATCAGGCCGTTGCCGATTTGCTGAATCAGGAAAATCAGGGCAATCCACAGCAGCTGATCGTTGCGGGTCACAGTGCGGATGATTTTCTTGAAGCTGACAGGCGGCGCCTTCTGCGCCAAGTCGTCACGGTTTTCTTTCACACCGAAGATGGTGAAGCATAGCATCAGCGGGGCAATGAGGCAGATGACCAGCGCCACCAAGCCGTAGGCAGTTTGCGTGTTGCCGCCCAGGGCGTATGCGCCGGTGGTGAGAAGGGGAATCAGCACGCTGGCAGCCGTGCCGCCGATGCCGGCAAACAGGGAAGCGCGGGAAGTGAAACGGTTACGGGTGTCTTCATCTGATCCCAAAGCCGCCACCATGCCCCAATAGGAAATATCGTGCATGGTATAGGTAATGGAATACAGGAAGTAAATAACGCCGAAGAAAACGACAAAGCCCCAGCCCTCCAGGGTGGAATTGAAGGCGGCATAGATGACGATGCTGGTCAGCAGAATGCCAATGGCCAACCAGGGCTTGAACTTGCCGAAGCGCGTCCTTGTGCGCTCGATAATATTGCCCATGATGGGATCATTGAAGGCATCGAAAATGCGGGCAAGCACCATGATGGTGGTGATGGCCGACAACTGTGCCGCCGTTAAATTACGGGTGAACAGAATGTACGTAAGAATAAAATTGTTGAACAGGGCATAAATCATGTCCCGTCCGACGGTACCCAAAGGAAACATCCAGAGATTCTTGCGTGTGCGCTTATCATCCATATGGCTCTGTGCCCCTTTCCATGCGTTACATGTAGTATAGCATATCATGAAGGAAATGGCAAGAATATTACCAGACACAACAAAAGGAGATTGCCCGATGAAACTGATTGCGCCGAAAGGATATACGGACTTTGCCTGCATCGCGGGGGCATGCCGCCACACCTGCTGTAAGGGCTGGGAGATTGACATTGATGACGCATCGATGGCACGGTATCGCGCCTGCACGGGCGCGCTTGGCGATGCGCTTTGCCAGGCCATCGACACGGATGAGGAAGGGCAGCATTTCCATCTGCTGGGGGAGGAAGAGCGCTGTCCCATGCTGATGGAAAACGGCTTGTGCCGCCTGATCTGCGAGGCGGGGGAGGACGCGCTGTGCCAGATTTGCACGGATCATCCCAGGTTTCGTCATTTCATGGGGGATCGAATTGAAATCGGCCTGGGGCTGTGCTGCGAGGAGGCAGCTCGGGAACAGCTGGGCAGGGAGGAGCCTTTTTGCCTGACGACCCTGGAGGATGACGGAGCGAACGAAGCACCTGACCTTGAGGAGCAAGGCTTCTATCGGTGGCGGCAAGGCCTGCTGCAAATGGCGGCGAATCGCAGCCAAACCATGACGGAACGCGCATCGTCGCTGGCTGAATGTGTTGGCGGCCAAATGATCGAAAATATGGCAGCGTGGGCGGATGATCTCCTTTCCCTGGAAATTCTGTCGGAGGACTGGCGGAATTTGCTGATGCGGCTGAAAAATCATCATTCGGATGACGCGGCGTATGATCGCTTGCCGATTCCGTCAGAGCAGCTGCTGTGCGCCCTTTTGTACCGTCACATGGCGGATGCACTGGAGGACGGCGAGGCGGCTGGTCACGTGATGGTGTCGCTGTTCCTGTGGCAATTGTGCATGACGCTTGCCGCAGTGACGCATGCCGAAACCGTGGAGGAACTGGCGGATATCGCCCGAATGATGTCCTCAGAGCTGGAATATTCGCAGGAGAATCTGGATGAACTGCTGGTGTGGATGACGGATGGCGAAAGTGTCGAAAATGCTCCCTGAAATGATCACAAAACTATTGACATTGTGAATAATGGTATGTATAATGGACATTATGGAAAATGTCTTATTAGGTGGAAGGGGTGCTTGTCCGATGGAATCTTACCTGTTTCGTAACATGGAGGCAGAGCCCGACTCGCTGGTTGTGGAAGGGTGGCATAAGCCCGGCAGCCTGACCCGCTCCAGCGGCGCGTGGATTCATGCGGCTGGCAGCACCATGTTGGAAAAAGGGGATTACGAGATTAAGCCCCATGACCAGTGGGTTTGGTTTGCGGTAGACAATGGCAAAGTCGATCTTCAGTGGCAGGATAATGTGCTGGAGCTGGAAGAAGAGCAGACTTGCTTCCTGCCTGCCGGAGATAAAGGCGCCACGATTCATGCCGAGGATCAGTGCCGCGTTTTGTGGATGGCTCTTGAGGGCCCCCTTGCTCCCATGGTGGTGCGCAAGATGGGCGCCTTGCTGCATATGCCCCTGAAGCAGGGTGCTTTGCCCAGCCAGATGTACCTTGCTAAGCAGATTGTGCAGGTAATGGTGCGTCACAGCGGCACGTCTGATGCGACATATCAGCTGCAGCACCTGATGTATGGCATGCTGGCCAGTCACTGGGGTCAGCCTGTGGCCATGGACGCCATGCTTTCCCATGAGATTGCCAAGGTGGTGGACACCCTTCGCGCCAACAAATATAAGGATAATTTCTCCTTGGCCGAAATGGCCGCCATTTCCCGTATGCCTATGGAAACCTTCCGCAAGCGCTTCGTTAGCGAGGTGGGCATGCCGCCGCTGAGCTATGTGCTGCACTGCAAGATGGAGCGTGCGAAGGAGCTTCTCCGCGAGCAGGATTATACTGTGCGTCAGGCTGGTGCGGAAGTGGGCATGCAGGATCCTTACCACTTCTCCAAGCAGTTCAAGAATATTGTGGGTATCAGCCCCTCTGCCTTTATGAAGCAGGCGGCACAGCCGGATGCCACCATCCGCCGTCACAGCGGCGAAAAGAAAAACAAATAACGAAGACTCAATGTGGAGGGAGGACTTCTCATGCAGAAGCGCCTCCCTCACGTCGTCTATGGAGGGTTCATGATGGATATTGATCGCATGGTACGTTCGCAAAGCGTGCCTCTGCCGGAGCATATTCTTCGCCGCAGGGAAGCGGGCGACCTGGACGGTGCTGTCCGTGCTATTGACGTCTTTCTGGCACGGGATCATCTTCCGCCCATGCTGCGGGATCGTCTGCTTTGCGAGAAGGAGCGCATTCGCCGCCTGCCGACCCAGTATCCGTGGAACCGTGAACAGGCGCTGGAAAAGCTCCGCGGCGAAATCGGAGACATCACCGAGGCGGACTTTGATCGCTTGGAAGACGAGGGCGTGGTGGATTTCATCTACCTGAACGGTGAAAAACGTTATTTCGTGCGGTTTCATCGCTCCATCGGCAAGCAGGGCAGGGTTGATCCCGCAGATGCCTGGCTGGATCCTATGGTAGAGGAAATCATGGTAAAGGGTGAAATGGAGAAACACATCACCCTGGATGTGAAGCTTTCCCTTGTGCCTGAACGCTTCACCCCCGGGGAATACCTGGCACATCTGCCTTATCCCCTGGAGGAGTGCCAGCAGAGCGAGGTTTCGCTGGTGGCGGGGACGCCGAACGGCATTACCGATGGCAAGACGGGTGCGCGTACAGCCTGGTGGCGGAAGCAGATGGACGCATGGGAGGATTTTCACCTGCGCTATCGCTATGTGAGCCGCATTCGTTACGCAGATCCCCTGCACGCGCCTGCGCCTGCGGCACCCTTGTATCCCAATACGCCTGAACCGACGGCGGATGATTTGGCGGAAGAGCCGCCGTTCATTCGCTTTACGCCGTATCTGAAATCTTTGGCGCAGGAGCTGACGCAGGGCGAAACAACGCCTGCGGGCAAGGCTTGGCGCATTTATGAATTTGTTACCACCAGGATCAACTACAGCTTTGTGCGGGATTATTTTCAGCTGGATCACATCGGCGAATTCTGCGCAGTGAATCTGCGCGGTGACTGCGGCTTGCAGGCATTGCTTTTCATTCAGCTGTGCCGCATTTGCGGTATCCCTGCGCGGTGGCAGAGCGGCATGAGCATTGACCCTGGCTATGCGGGCAGCCACGATTGGGCACAGTTCTATCTGGATGGCTGGGGCTGGCTTTTCGCGGATCCCAGCTATGGCGGAAGTGCCTGGCGAGCGGGCAACGCGGTGCGGCATGCCTTCTACTTCGGCAATATCGATCCCCTGCGCATGGCCGCCAACTGTCGGTTTGAAGCGCCACTTGAGCCAGCCAAACAAGCATTTCGTGTAGATCCCTATGATAATCAGTCCGGCGAACTTGAGCGCTTTGGTGCTGAGATGCCCTTTACCGGCCGCGACCTCGACTGCGACGCGGTGATGGTGGAGGAGTAAGCAAAAGCTCAAAATGAACAGAAAGAAGCTGCTGCAAAACAAGGCTCTGCAGCAGCTCCTTTGGTTTTTGGAGGGAAGGGGGAATCCTTCACTTTCATCGAATAGAAATTGGCATCAAAGATCCGGTAAATGGTATCACTGCCCGTTTCGCCAATCTTGGTGAAGAACCAAAATTTTCAATTGCATGGAAACGACATACATTAACCTTTGCTATAAACAACCTTGCCGTTGATGATGGTCAGCATCACTTGCGCCTTCGGCACAACGCACGGCATCGCATCAAATACCGCGATATCAGCATCCATGCCTGGGCGAAGCATGCCAAGACGATTGTCCAGTCCAAGCATTTTCGCAGGATTAACGGTCAGCATTCGCAAAGCTCGGATAGGATCCATGCCAGCTCGTACGCATTCACCAACCTGTGAAACCAGCATCTGCGCGCCACCGAGCAGTGCATCAGTCATCATAGCTGTTGTTACACCGGCGTCATCGAGAAGCTTCATCGAATTGAAGTCGACCTTGCAGCCCTCTCCGGGGAAAAGGCCAATATAAATCGGGCCATAGATGACGCCGCGCAAATGCTTACTGGAAGACAATTCTTCCACAAAATCAGAAGCACCCAGGGCGTGATCCAGCGTGACGTCAATATCAAACTCATCGGCAATGTTCAGTACTGTCATCATATCCTGCTGGTATGAATGCACCTTCAAAGGAATTTTCTTTTCCATGACTGGAATGCCATGTTCCATGGATGCGTCATAAGGCGGGAGCTTGGAGATATCATCTCCGGCATCAGCCTTTTTCTTCATGTATGCCTGCACTTTTGTCAGATAGTCACGGAGCGTTTGTGCGATGCCCATACGGGACATAGGACAACGATTTTTTCCATTGTAAACGCCTTTGGGATTGATGCCCATAGCAGCTTTTAGCGCTACAGGATCGGCAATGACCTGATCAGCCAGTCCATTGCCTGCAGACTTCATAGCAATGCACCAGCCGCCCACTACATTGCCGCTGCCAGGTGCTATGCAACTGGTGGTAATGCCATATTCACATGCAATTTTAAAGCCTAAATTAGAGGGATCAATAGCATAATAGGCATCCAGCTCGGCAGTTACAGGGTTTGTCAGCTCATTAAGATCCATGCCTGCAACGTTTTCAGTAAGGTTGCTGCGGTGCGCATGAGCATCTACCATGCCAGGCATGACGATTTTGCCCGTCATATCCAGCACTTCGCAGCCATCAGAAGGAAGGTCTTTACCAACATGCACGATTTTGCTGCCGTTGATCAGCACGTCTCCATTTTCAATGATGCCTTCATCTGCCATGGTCAGTACTGTGCCATTTTTTAGCAATAACACTTGATTTCATCTCCTTCACGATAGACTACTTTTCCGCCAATGAGCGTTTCCTGTACCCGTGCGCGGAAGTCTTTCAAAGGATCCATGCTCCACACAACGAAGTCGGCTCTTTTGCCTGCTTCAATGCTGCCGGTCACATCATCGATTCCAAGCATTTTCGCAGGCTCGGAAGTCATCATGGTCAATACTTTCTCGGTATCCTCGATGTACTTGCTTAATTCCATGCCTTCCCATAGCACCCACTCACGGCTGTAAGAACCGGCTGTCATACCACACACAGCTACGTGCATACCCTGATCAATCAGTGCTTTGATGATGGAAAAATCTTTGCGAAGGCTGCGGGAATCATAGTCGCCGCCAGCAAACCCGTCAATGAAAGATACACGTTCGGTATCCAGTGTCAAATCTTCTTCCGTCATGCCGCTCATTCGGGTGAAAATAACCTTTATTTTGTCATAAGGCTTTATGATTTGCATTACCAGCTGTCGGCTGGTGGCATCATCGCAGGACATCATCATAGGCATTTCGCCATCAATCATTTTGCGAATGGCGGCTAGCTTTGCATTGGGCTCAGTTCCCTCTTTGGCGGGATCGTAGGAAGCTGCTTTCCGAAGCTGATCTTCCAGCAGAAAGTACACACCCATCAAGGTGGAAGGCATCACACCTCGGCCGCCATAAACAAGCTTTACTTCTTTCGAAACGCTGCACTTTAATGCAGTGCCGCGCTTCAGACACATCTTGAAGCCGTTAATGCCGTCTGTTACAAAGGCTGCGGCCTGTCCGCCAAACACGTTGCTGTCAGATGGTGCAACGCCGCATGCAGTGATGCCATAAGCAGGCAACTGCTGAACGGAAATCGCGCGTCCATTGAAGGCATAGAGAATGTCCATCTCTGGTGTTACAGGATCTGACTTCTCGTCGTTATCATCACTGGATGGGCGAATTTCATAAGCAGTGCCATTGATACCCCATTTGCTGAGGGTATCAATAAAGCCGGGGAGTATATGAGCTCCGTTCAAATCCTTTCCTTCACCATCAATGCTTTGTGCTACTTCTACGATCGTCCCGTCTTCAATGCGCAGGTCACCATGCAAAACATTCCCTAATCCATCATGGATCACAGCATTTTTGTAAATCATCATACATTCTCCCTTCGTAAAAAAATGAGGCTGCTATGCAGCCTCATCATATGCCAACCGCCACTGCAAAC
>CAVEUM010000025.1:0-25429 GCA_963618735.1 bacterium
CGAGCAGGGGCTTTCCGATCGCCCCTGCACCCTTCGGAGTGCACATTTTTTGAAGAAGTCTTCTTCTGAAACTTTCAAGTTTCAATACAGTTCAAGATGAAACAAGGGATGACCCGATACTGGGTCATCCCTTGCTTGTGTTTACTTGTGTCCGTTCGGTGCATGCTCGTATGCATACTGGATTGCTTCGGTATGGTACGTATCCACCTTATTGGACGCGTGGGTCTTACTGTTGGTGAAATGGATGCACAGCTGACCCTTGAAGTTGTTGTTGGAGATGGTATCACCATCCGGGTAGTTGTGCGGGATGCCGTACAGCGAGCAGGCGAAGGTACGGTTACCGATGGTCACCAGGCAAGGCCGACGCTGCCACAGGTTCTTAGATGCAATCTGGTCAGCGCTGCTGACGCCATAGATCTTGCACAGGCGTGCGGTGTCTGCCGCGGTCAGAGGCTCAGCGTCGATGTGACTGCCGCCGCTCCAGCGGTGTGCCCACCAGACAATGCCCGTCTTCACGTCATAAACCTTGTAGTTGGCGCCCTTCGGCCACAGCTGCTGAATACCGCCGGTGTACCAGTCGATCTTTTCAGCGGGGTAAATGGCCATGGTCAGATTCGATGTGTCGGAAGTGCCGGGCTCCACGGTATTGAACAGTGCATGCTGGGTATTACTGCCCGCAATGCCGTCCACCGTCAGGCCCTTGGCCTGCTGGAAGGCACGGACTGCCGCTTCCACCGCGCTGGTATAGCTGCTGGTGATGCTGCCCGTATAGTAGCCCTGGTTCTTCAGCTCTGCCACAAGTGCCTTCACGGCGGTGCCGCTGGAGCCCTTCTTCAGCTTGGTATACGTGGCTTCCTGCTTGCCTTCGTTGCTGGTTGCGGCAGGCGTCGGGGTGGCCATGTCGCTGCCGTCCGAATTGCAGATGGTCACGCAGTCACCACGGAGATAGCCGTAGCCCAGAGAGGTTTTCACATAATACCAGGTGTAATTCCGCACGGTAACGGGATCCTTGGTGTACGCCAGAACCTCGCCCTTATCGATGCGGCCGATGATGTTAGCACCGTTGGCCGTGGTGCGCAGGTTCACGCCGCTGGAGGTGGTGCGCACATAGCCCTTCACGACCTCAGGCTGAGGGGTGGAAGAAGGCTGAGTGGCAATGTAGGCGTCATATTCCGCCTGAGTCATCACCTTTACGCAGCTGCCAAGCACCCAAACCTCGGTATTGGAGTACACCACACGATACCAGAGGCTGCCGCCAACCGTGGCGGTGGAGTTATACGCCATCACGGTATTGATGGCCACGTTATAGGGTGCGGAAGCATCCTTCGATGCGGAAGCGCGGAGGTTAACCTTATCCACCGTAGTCACCACATACTTGCTGGGTGCCACGGTAGGCGTTGCTGTTTCCGTAGGCACGCCATTGCCGGCAAGATAGCTGGCCACCTGCGTATCGCTAAGCTTGGTGGCGCAGTCGCCGCGGATGTAGCCTGCTGTTCCGTTCACGTTGACAGGATACCAGGTGTAGCCGCCGGAGGTGGTGCTGCTGCCCGTCATGGGCCACACAGTCTTTTTGTTCACCGTTCCCGTAGAGCCGCCGCCGGGAGTCTTCCGAACATTGGTGCTGGACTTGGTGACCATGATGTAGCCGTAATTCTGCGCAGCTGTCGCCGTTGCAACAGGCGCTGCGGTAACATCATCCAGACCATCCACATTGGTGACCACCGCACAGTCGCCGCGGACATAGCCCGCATTGCCGGAAGCGGCCGTGACGGGATACCAGATATAGTTGCCGCTCTTCACCGTTGCGCCGGTAACGGCAAGGACAGTGCTGAAGCTCAGCTGCTCCAGTGACGTGCCTGCAGGCTTGTTCCGCAGGTTCACCTTGTCGGAGACCAGGCGGATGTAGCCATAAGCGGATGCGGTCGCCGTAGCGGCAGGCGCCGGTGTGGCCGTCACCACAGCGGTGGCGTTGCCGTTGGCATCGCACTGCTGCACACAGTCACCGCGAAGGTAGCCCTTCACATTGCCCACCGTGACGTAGTACCAGGTGTACCCGCCAGAGGTCACAGGATTGGCCAGCAAGGGAAGAATCTGATTAATCGCAACCTGCTGGATATATTCGCCGGAAGGCTGCAGCCGCAGGTTCACGTTATTCTTGATGGTCTTCACATAGCCCACCGTGGTCACCTGCGCGGTCACCACAGGAGTGGGGGTTACCGAGCCGTCTGCGGAGGAAACCACCTGCACGCAGTCGCCGCGGACATAATAGGAACCGCCCTTATAGCTGATGGGATACCAGGTGTAGCCGCCTGTGGTAACGGCAGTGCCCGTCACAGGAAGAATCTCGCCCGTTGTTTCCCACTGGGCGGCAACCTTTCCGCCAGGGGTTGAACGCAGATTCGCGCTGGAGAGCACCAGCTTCACATAGCTGGAACCCGTCTGGGGCGCTGCGGTCGGGGTGGCCGTCGGTGCAGCCGTCACAACGGGGGTGGGGGTTACCGAGCCGTCAGCAGAGGAAACCACCTGCACACAGTCGCCGCGGACATAATAAGAACCGCCCTTGTAGCTGATGGGATACCAGGTGTAGCCGCCAGAGGTCACCGCATTGCCCGTAACGGCAATAACTTCGCCTGTTGTTTCCCACTGGGCGGCAACCTTTCCGCCAGGGGTTGAACGCAGATTCGCGCTGGAGAGTACCAGCTTCACATAGCTGGTGCTGGCAGGTGCCGCCGTTACCGCGGCAGGAACTGCTGTTGCAGAAGAAGGCGCGGCCGTTACCGTGCTGCCATTCACCTGAATGAAGGGTGCCTGCACATAGCCCACATTGCCATTATAGCGAACATAATACCAGTGATTCGAGTCAATCACGGAGGGGATGCTCAGCAGCTCCACCACATCGCCCCGCTCCAGTTTGCCGATGACCTGGCCGCCTTCCGTCTGTCGGAAGTTCACGCCGCCATGGGTGATGGTGCCTGTGGTTCCCGTAGCCGCCGCGGCATTCGTGCTGGCGGACGTTCCCGTGGTATTCGTTGATGTTGTAACCGATGCGGTGGTTTTGCCGGGCTGCACAGGGTTTGCTTCCCATGCAGCAGCTTCCTCATCCGTCATGGGGGTAAAATAGTCCCCATGGATATAACCTACATAGGTTCTGGTATTGCCGTCATCCGGGTGTTCCACCGTGACCTTATACCAGGTAATGCCTTCTGATGTGGTCGTTTCCATCAGTTCGCACACGTAGCCCATGTCAATGCGGAACCAATAGTCTGCACTGGTGCTGGGCTGCTTGCGGACGCGGACACCATTGGCGATGGTCTTACCGTAAGACCCGACCGCTCTGGCATTTGAGGTGCCGGACACCAGAGGCATGAGGCTCATGAACATAACCAGAGCCAAAGCCAAAGCGGCAAACCGCTTCCACGTATACTTCATCATGATTGCACCTCAGTCTTCCTTCCATCCCCTCTTTTCGGAAGATACAAGGGGATGACTCTATTCTATTACAGAAATGTTACAGTGTCAAGATAATTTCTGTAACAAAAGAGCAAAATGCGTCGGAAAAAAGAAAGAAATTCTTCCTGTTATGGCGAACCCTTGACTTAAAGTTACCTTTAAGTTGTATAGTAAAAGAAATCATCCAAAGGAGGATTTGCTGCCATGAAGAAGCCCTATATTCTTTGCTATATGATGATGTCCGTAGATGGACGCATTGACTGCGCCATGCTGGAAAACATGCCCGGAGATGAGTATTACCAGATTCTCAATGAGCTGAACGTCCCCACCACCGTCAGCGGCCGCATGACGGCCGAAATGGAGCTTGCCCTGCCCGGCAAGTTTGCACCATGCAGCGCCGAGGTGCTGGGAAAGGAAGCCTTTTCCAAGGCAGCCAATGCCGAGGGCTATGACGTCATCATCGACACCCGCGGCACCCTGCTGTGGAACGACAGCGCCGAATACGACCGTCCCCTGCTGATTGTTACCAGTGAAAACGTGAGCAGGGACTACCTGGCATACCTGGACGCACGGCACATTTCCTGGATTGCCTGCGGCAGGGAGCACGTGAATCTTCCCCGCGCCTGTGAAATTCTCGCAGATCGCTTTGGCGTCAGCCGCATGGCCGTGGTTGGCGGCGGCCACATGAACGCCGGCTTCCTTGCGGAAAATCTGCTGGATGAGGTGGATATTCTCATCGGTTCCGGCATTGATGGACGCGGCGGCATGACCGCTGCCTTCGATGGCCTGCCCGCTGACCGCGGCGTGACTCAACTGACGCTAAAGGATGTCAAAACCTACGAAAGCGGTGCCGTGTGGATTCGATACGGTGTGAAGTAAGAAAAAAGTCCCTGTCGCATGCATAGCGGCAGGGACTTTTTTCAGTTAGCGCCCGTTTTCACACGTGCTTTGCTCAGCTCTTGGTACGTTTGGCGGATAAAGAAGATCGCAATCACGAAGGTCAGAAGATCTGCCGCAGGGAAAGACCACAGAAGACCATCCAATCCCATAAAAATCGGCATGATGATGGGGAGGAACACGCCGAAAATGATTTCACGGGTCAGGGAAATGATGGTGGATACAACTGCCTTGCCCAGTGCCTGCAGATAGATGAACGTGCCCTTGTTGACCGTTGCCAGAATCATCAGGCACAGATAGGTACGGAAGCACTTCACGGCAAATTCTGCATAATAGGCGCTTTCATTCGCCGCGCCGAACAGATTGGCAATCTGCATGGGGAAGCATTCAACAATGATCGTCGCAATGCCGCCCACAATTGCCTCTGCCATCAGCAGATAGGTGAAGAGCGTCTTTGCCCGATCCTTCCGCCCTGCACCGATGTTATAGCCGACCACAGGAATGCATCCGGCCGCCATGCCGATGGAGATGGAAATAGCAATCTGGAAGAACTTCATCACAATGCCCAGCACCGCCAGAGGAATCTGCGCGTATTCCGCCTGGCCGAAAATCGGGTCAAGGGCGCCGTATTTCATGCAGGTGTTCTGCACTGCAGCCATGGAAATCACCAGAGAAACCTGTGAGAGGAAGCTGGTCAGGCCCAGCGACAGGAAACGGGGAATCAATTTGCCGCTGAGCTTGAAACTGCTTCTGTTCAGCTTGACCGCCTTCATGTGGCACAGATACCAGGCAGAAAGCGCCGCCGTCAGAATCTGACCTGCAACCGTTGCCACAGCCGCGCCCATCATGCCCCACTTGCACACATAAATGAAGACAGGGTCCAGGATGATGTTGGCCACAGCGCCGGCAAGGGTTGCCACCATGGCAAATTTCGGGCTTCCATCACTGCGGATGATCGGGTTCATGGCCTGGCCGAACATGTAGAACGGAATGCCGATGGTAATCCAGAAGAAGTACTCTTTGGCAAAGGTATAGGTTTCATCATTCACCTTGCCGCCAAACAGCGTCAGAATCGGCTCACTGAAGATCAGGTAAATGGCCGTCAGCACCAAGCTGCCGGCAACACACAGCACCACCGAGTTGCCCACACTGTGATGTGCGGCATCCTTGTTGTTGCCGCCCAGTGCGATGCTGACAAAGGCGCAGCAGCCGTCACCAATCATCACCGCCACCGCAAGTGCCAGCACCGTCAGGGGAAAAACGACCGTATTGGCCGCATTGCCGAAAGAGCCGAGGTAATCAGCATTGGCAATGAAGATCTGGTCAACGATGTTATACAGCGCGCCAACCAGCAGAGAAATCACGCAGGGAACGGCATATTTCCGCATGAGTTTCGGTAGCTTCTCCGTTTCCAGAAAAGCGTTTTGCTTCTGTTCCATGGGAACCTCCTCCTTTTGACAGCAAAAAAGCGCATACCCTCCGTATGCGCAAAAAAACGATACAGAGGCGCAATCTGTTTCGTATCGGATTGCATTGCTGCCCTCTTGTATCGTGTCAAAATCATTATTTAGTTCGGAGGAATTTTAACCGAAAGCCGAAAAAAAGTCAAGCAGGAGATTTCCTCACACCGCTGCAGGCACGGCACCGGGAGCCCAGGAAAGGACTGCCTTTGCCATCAGCTCCTGACCGTTTTCGTTGGGATGGATGCCATCCAGGCAATACAGTCGGCTCAGGTTCGGCTGGTCAAGGAACACCGCCCGCAAGTCCAGCAGCGGCACGTCTTCCTGCCAGGCAATTTCCCGCACCGCCTGGGCGTAGCGCTCCTGCCAGCGATAGATATGCTCCACATCCCCCAGATAGGCCAGGATTTTCTCGCTGTCCCGCCCCTGTGAGACCCAGTGGTAATAGCGGTCACTCATCAGCGGCGGCGGCGTCACCAGCATGGGCGACAGGTGCTTCTGCTCAGTCTGATGCACAAAAAGACGCAGCAGCTCCTTGAAATCCGCCAGCGGAAGCTTCCCTTCATGGAAGCTCTCAGGATGCTCCGCCACGGCGTCCCAGTCCAGGTCGCAGTCATTTCCGCCAAATTCAATGGCGGCGACGGAACCGGGCACCGTCTCCGTTTCGCAGAAATCCGCATAGCCATCCGCCACGGTGGCACCCATGCGCGCGTGATTTTCCAGCTTGATGCCTGCCGCTGTAATCAGCGCACTGCACCGATCCTTGGCCAGGCAATACCGCTTGCGCTCTTCATTATAAATAACACCCTTGCCAATGGAGTCACCCCAGAGGTACACATTACGTTCCATCTATCATCACCGCCGTTATCATTTCATCTAGTTTTCAATACTAGATTATCACGTCCACGACATTCTGTCAAGAGTTTTTGCTCTACTTGTATTCTGTTTTTTTATGTGATAAAATAGATACATCACGGAGGTGACTGGTATGGAGGAAAATCAACTGCGCGCACGGCTGGACAAACTGATGCTGCCCGCATGGGAAATGCTGCCCGACTTTGGCCTGTACATGGATCAGCTGGTGACCTATGTAGAGCGCTGCTTTGCGGGCGATGCTTGCTTTGCCCTGACCCCCGCCATGATTAACAATTATGTAAAGAGCGGCCTTATTGACCGCCCCACCGACAAGAAATATTCGCGGGAAAGCCTCGCGCAGCTAATCATGGTCTGCCACCTGAAGCAGACGTCCTCCATGGACACCATGAAGCGCCTTCTGCACCCGGAAAATGACGATACCACCGAGGCACTCTATCGCCGCTTTGCCGAGACCCAATCCCGTGTGCTTCAGTCCTTCACGGAGCTTCCCACCGCCGACCCCATGGCCTGCGCGCTGGAGGCAGCCACCTGCCAGACACTGTGCAGATTTTTGCTGGAGGAAGCGTAAAGGCATCCGTCCGCCCCTTGTTTTTTCCCTTTGCACGCGATATACTTTTTATTGAAGATTTCGCTGCAAAGCGGGATGAATGGAACCGTCTGTTTCGTTGTATAGGTGAAAAAACGGAGGTGAATGCCACATGAAGCGATTTCTCAGCATCCTGCTGTGTGTGGCGCTGTGCTGCCTGTCTATTCCCGCCCTGGCAGACGATACATGCTTGATTTCTGACCCTTCTTCCGCAGGAAGCGTCAGCACAGAATATGAGTATTTGCGCATTTACTGCCCTGCCAATCAGGGTGACCAGGTGACGGTGACCGTAACGACGCCCGATGGATCCTGCATTTATCAGCGGGATTACGGCACCAACGACAGCCCGTTCTACACCGATGATATTTATCTTCCCATGGACGGTTCAGAGATCACCTATTCCATCACCATGACGGTGGGCGAAACCACCTATGCCTTTGCTGTAACTCGCAAGGTGGGCTACCTGTACGACAATATGGCCTGCACAGGCGGCTATCCCCTTTCTTCCATTTCAGGAAGCGGGAGCTGGTACATGGCAACCATTCTTGATGTGGCATCCCTGGAGGGCGGCAGCATGACCGTTCCCGTGTATGCCAGCGACTGGTATCTCGTCGGTACCGCCACCCTGTCCGTCAGCGGCGGACAGCTGACAGTGAACGCATCCCTTAACAGCGGCGTCGTCGGAAGCATCGACAGCGCCACCGTCTATGTTGCCGCCAACGCCCTGGAGGCACAGACCCTCGGTGATCGGCATTTCACCGGCGCCACAGGATCGCTGGATCGCGCCATTGACCTTGGCGGCACAGGCTACGCCGCCGTTTATGTGCAGATGCGGGTGTCCTTTGATCCTTCCACGGCTACCGTTTCTTCGCCCGTCACCCCGAACGGTCAGGGCAGCTTGTGGGAGCGCATGCAAAACGAAACGGCCAACGAAGCCGTTGGGTAACTCGCTTCGTCCCTTTGATGGTTCACCGTCCCGGTGAGCCTTTTTTTCTTTCACGTGATGGAGTTTTCCCTGCATCATCTTGCGATTGCGCGTGAAATGCTGTAGAATAGAATAGGAGAGGAAGTGGATGCATGACAAAGGAATGGGAAACTCTGGAGGAGCAGCTTCGGCAGGAAATGCCTGATCTGCTCATGAAGCGGCATGCACCCATGTCAGAATATACGACCCTTCGCCTGGGCGGCGCGGCAGATTTGCTGATCGAGCCCGCCAAAGAGCGTGAAGTTCAGCGTGTTCTTCAGCTTGCATCCGCTTGCCGCGTTCCGGTGACCATCATCGGCCACGGCAGCAACCTGCTGGTGCTTTCCGGCGGCATTCGCGGTGCAGTCATCCGCATCGGGTCCCGCATGGGTGCCATTCGGGTGGAGAAAAATCAGGTGATTGCTCAGGCAGGCGCCATGATGCCCGCCGTTGCCGGTGCCGCTGCCGCGAATGGGCTGGCGGGGCTGACCTTTGCCGGCGGCATTCCCGGCACAGTAGGCGGCGGTGCGCTGATGAACGCCGGTGCCTACGGCGGTGAAATGAGCCAGGTTGTTGCTGAGGTTGCAGGCTTTGACCGACTGAGCGGCGAGCCTTTCCGCTACACAGGGGAAGAGATGCATTACAGCTATCGTTCCTCCAGGCTGCAAAAGGAAGACAAGGTCATCACCTCGGTGATTATGCATCTGACAGACGGCGACAAGGACGCACTTCGGCAGGAAATGCAGGATTTCAATGCCCGCCGCAGGGAGAAGCAGCCGCTGGATGTTCCCAGTGCAGGCAGCACCTTCCGCCGCCCTGCCAACGGGTTTGCCGCCGCGCTGATCGATCAGTGCGGACTGAAGGGCACCTCCATCGGCGGTGCACAGGTCAGTGAGAAGCATGCCGGCTTCCTGGTGAACCGAGGCGGCACGCCGGAGGATTTCCTGCACCTGATGACGCTGGTGCGGGATGCTGTGCAGGCGCAAACAGGCGTCACCCTGGAGCCTGAGGTTTGTATCCTTGGAGAAGAAAACGAAACTTAAGAGGGGGCGAAACCCTTGCGCTTTTTGCTTGTAACAGGATTGAGCGGTGCCGGCAAAACGGTCGCAACACGGTATCTGGAGGACATGGGCGCTTTTTGTGTGGATAACCTTCCGCCCATGATGATGCTGAAATTTATGGAGGCCTGTCAGACCTCCGCCATGCACTGCAAGCTGGTGGCGCTGGCGGTGGACATCCGCAGCGGCGAATTTTTCGATGCGAAGGCCGTCAGCAAGCTGATTAAGGAAACCCAGCAGCTGGGTTATCAGATTGAAACCCTGTTTATTGAGGCTGCTGACGATGTGCTGGTCAGCCGCTACAAGGAAACCCGCCGTGATCATCCCCTCGCAGGCGAAAGCGTTACGCTGATGGAAGCCATCACTCAGGAGCGGGCGCTTCTGCAGCCCCTGCGTGAAACGGCGAACTATGTCATTGACACCTCCGGTCTGCGTCCCAAGGCGCTCCAGCGCAAGCTGCAGGCCATTGTCTCCTCCGATGGTGAGAAGGCGCCTTTCCGTCTGGAGCTGATGTCCTTCGGCTTCAAGCGCGGCCTTCCCCGTCAGGCTGACCTGGTCTTCGATGTGCGTTTTCTGCCGAATCCCTTTTATATTGAGGGACTTGGTCAGCACACGGGTCTGGACGAGGACGTTCGGGAATTTGTCATGAAGCACCCCGTGACGGAAGAATTTATGACCAGAGTCACGGACATGCTGGATTTCCTTCTTCCCCATTATCAGGAGGAAGGCAAGCATCGGCTGGTGATTGCCATCGGCTGCACGGGCGGTGCACATCGCTCGGTTGCCATTGCGGAAGCCATCGGACAATATCTGAAGGACAAGAAATACCAGGTGGAAGTCAACCACAGAGATCTGGATATGGAACAGGCGCTGTGGAAGTCCGCTGCGGAGGCCAGCGAGTAAGCGCATCTTGCTAAGGGAGGAACAGCATGTCCTTTGCATCCAATGTAAAAGAAGAATTGCTGCGGCTGCCTCTGGGCAAGAACTGCTGTATGCTTTCCGAGCTAAGCGCCCTGACCCAAACCTCCGGCAGCCTGTCCCTGCGGGGCGGCGGCCGTGTGCGCGTAACCTGGCGTGTGGAAAGCGCCGCCCTGGCAAGGCGGATTTTCCTGCTGATCCGCAGCCGCTTAGGCCTGACCCCTACCCTGCACTTTGTGCAGCACAGCCGTTTGGGCGGTCAGCGCACCTGCGTGCTGACGCTGGAAGACCAGGACGCGGAAAAGCTGCTGCTGGCGCTGCACATGATGGAGCAGGATGAAACAGGCTCCATTTCTCTGAAGCGCACCGCGCCGCGGCATTCCATGACGCGTCAGTGCTGCCGAAGAGCGTTCCTCAGGGCGGCCTTTCTGGGATCGGGCACCATGTCCAGTCCCGAAAAGAGCTACCACTTCGAGTGGATCGCTGCAGATGACGCCCTGTGCCAAACCATCAGCCGTCTATTGGAAAAATCCGATCTGCCCGTGCATGAGCATGTGCGGAAGGGTCAGCACGTCATCTACCTGAAGGGTGCCCAGCAAATTGCCGACATTCTCGCCCTCATGGGTGCGTCAGGCGCCATGCTGCAAATGGAGAATGTCCGCATTCAGAAGCAGATGCGCGGCGAGGCCAATCGTGCCAGCAACTGCGACGAGCACAACACGGAGCGGATGGTCATCGCGTCCCAGCAGCAGGTAGATGCCATCAAGCTCATTTCCATCCACCGCGGCCTGCACAGCCTGCCGCCCGCACTGGAGCAGATTGCCCGTCTGCGGCTGGATCATCCCGACCTGAGCCTGAATGAGCTTGGGCAGATGCTGGATCCTCCCGTAGGCAAAAGCGGCGTAAGTCATCGCATGCACCGCTTGCAGCAGATCGCAGAAGAAATTATGCAGGAAGAACCTTTATCATCCAAGGAGGAAACGCCATGATTCGCGGAAATATCACCCTCGCAGCCAAAGCTCTTTCATCCCGTGCCAACGCCATGGCCATGGTACAATTGGCCAGCCGCTATGAATCCCGCATGATGATCGAGCATGCCCACAAAATCGTCAACGCCAAATCTACCCTTGGGCTTTTGTCCCTCTATGCGGATGCCGGCGCCCCAATGGCCCTGGTGGTGGAAGGCCCCGATGAAAAGGAAGCTGACACGGCCATGCGCGAGTTGATCGCGTCCTTCGGCGAATAAAGAAGCTTCGGCAATGCGGCAGAACCACCCTCATTGATTATTTGTGAAAGGAACATCCATTATGCAGCATTTCGGCGCATTGGAAGCCGGCGGCACCAAGATGGTGCTCAGTTATCTGGATGAAGAAGGCAACATGCTGGAGCGGTTGTCCATCCCCACCCGTACCCCCGCGGAAACCATGCCGGAGATGATCGCCTTCTTCCGTGAGCATCCCGTGGACGCCCTGGGCATTGGTTGCTTCGGCCCGCTGGATCTCAATCCCCAAAGCGAAACCTATGGCTACATCACCGCCACCCCCAAGCTGGCCTGGCGGAATTATCCGATTCTGCGCGCCTTTCAGGAGGCACTGAACATCCCCGTGAAAATGGATACGGACGTCAACGGTGCCGCCTATGCGGAGGCAAAGCTCGGCGCTGCCAAGGGACTGGGCTCCTGCTTTTATGTCACCGTGGGCACAGGCATTGGCGGCGGCGTGGTGATTGACGGCAAGCCTGTGCACGGCCTGGTGCACCCCGAGGTGGGACATCAGCTCATGCACCAGGAAGAAAGTGATCCCATGCCTGAAGGCATTTGCCCCTATCACAAGGGCTGCCTGGAAGGTTTGGCCTGCGGCCCCGCCATCGAAAAGCGCTGGGGCGTATCAGCCAAAGAGCTCCCCCACGACCATCCCGCATGGGATTTGGAAAGCACCTACCTGGCACAGATGTGCGTCAATGCCATGATGGTTTTCTCCCCCGAGAAGATCGTGCTGGGCGGCGGCGTCATGCAGCAGAAGTTCCTGCTGCCCATTATCCGTCAGAAGACGCTGAAGCTGCTGGGCGGCTACGTTTGCGCCAAAGCCGTGGATGAAGGCCTGGAAAACTACATTGTTGAGCCCGGCCTGGGCGTTAACAGCGGCGTCATGGGCGCTTATCTGCTGGCCAGGGAAGCATTGGAGGAAGCATGAACGTTGTCGTGATGGATGCCCAGGGCGGCGGCATGGGCAAAATGCTGGTGGAGCAGCTGAAGCGTGCCATGCCTGAGCAGCGCATTGTTGCCGTCGGCACCAACGCCATGGCCACCGCAGCCATGATGCGTGCAGGAGCAGACCAGGGTGCCACGGGTGAAAACGCCGTGCGTGTCACCGCCATGCACGCGGATCTGATTTTGGGTCCCATCGGCCTGGTGCTGTGTGATGCCATGCTGGGTGAGGTAACCCAGACGATTGCCTGCGCTGTGGGCAGCAGCAATGCCCATAAGATTCTTGTGCCCGTCACCAGATGTCAGGTCACTGTAGCAGGCACGAAAAAAATGACCATGGCAGAAGCCGTGGCTGCCGCCGTGCAGGAAGCAGTCGCCTTCTGCGGAAAAACCGTATAACGCTTCATAAAATGGTATGCAAAAAGGGATGGCCGCTTGGGTCATCCCTCTTTTTTTGACATTTGCTTACGCGTTCTTGCCAGCCAGATAAGCCTTGATGGCCTCAACGACTTCTTCCACGTCGATGCCGTGGCCGGCGCAGCCATCTTCCAGAGACTCAAAGGCGTGAGCGGGGCAGCCAACGCAGTGCATGCCATTCTGCATGAGAATGTCCGCAATGCCAATATCCAGGCGAAGCAGTTCGCCCATGGTGGTATCCTTCGTAATTTCCATAGCCATTTTCCTCCGTTTCGCGGGGCATTTTGCCCGTTACCCGTTTATCTTATCATTCGTCAGGCCGTTCGTCAAGCGGTCACAGCTCGTCCTGCAATTCCTCCAGGGAAAAGCGGAAGAGAAGCACGCCATCCGCGGCAGATGCGATGGTCGCCGCCTGAATGAAAAACACGGGATCGCCGTTTTCATCCAGGTAGAAATCTTCCTCAGGATAGAATTCCTGGGTCAGGGTGTCGTAGGTCAAATCCGTATCGTAGTTCACCGTGCCTGCGGTGCGCTGCTCCTCGATAATCTCCCACACCAGTGTCCACACCAGCTCGTTGGCCTTGGCGGTCTGGCGATCCTGCATCCAGGTATCGGATTCCTGGTCATCCAGGATGCCAAGGAGTCTCGGCAAACTGGTGGCAATGCCTGCCCGCTCGCCGCTGAGCATGAAATTCTGCGCAGAGTACACCTCGGTGGTGCTGGCACCCTGGAAGGATTCCGTAACCACCAGCACGGACAGATAGTCGTCATTCAGGCAGGTGACGGTGGAAACCACGTTGCAATAGGCCTGCACCTCCGTGCTCTCCAAAGATTCTGCCAGGATGGGCACCGTGAAGCCCAGGGCATCATCAATCAGATAAGCGAAGGTTTCGTTGACCGCCGTGGCTACCTCGCCGCTTTCCGCGAAGTGGGGATAATTGTAGCGGTACACAAAGGTGGCAGAGGACTCATCCGTGCCGTCAGGCCAGCAAACGGTGCCCGTCAGGTCATCATCCCGCGTCAGGCTTTCCGCCAGGCAGGGAACGGCAAACAGGCACAGAGCCAGCACGCAGGCCATCAGTCGTTTCATCATCGTGCCTCCTTCTTCATTTTGGCAAGATCTTCCGCGGCGGAAATAGCGGCTACATTGCCTTCGCCCACAGCCTTTGCAATCTGCAAAGGAAGTCCCGTGCAATCACCCGCGGCATAGACCCGCGGAATGCTGGTGGCCATGCGGCGATCCACCTGAAGGAATGCACCGGAAAACGCGATGCCGGGCAGCATCCGATCAGGCGCCACGGACGGACGGAACACGAAAACGCCATCGTAGCTCTTTTCGCCCTGATTCGTCTTCAGCAGAATGCGGCCATCCGACTTTTCCAGGGACAGGGGCTTTCCCTCGGTGACCGCAAAGGGCGGATTCTTCGGCAGGTCGTGGGGCGCAAGACAGTAGTAATCCACCTTAGACGCCAACTTTGCAAGGAACTCGCCTTCCTCAACGCCATCCTTCCAGGCAGAAAGCACTGCAACCTCCTTGCCGCGGTAAAACATGCCATCGCAGGTGCCGCACCAGCTGACTCCCTGCCCCAGCAGCTCATCTTCCCCGGGAAGAAGCTTGGGACGGGCGGCGCCCATGCACAGCACCACGGCCTTGGATTCTATGATGTCATTGCCGATGAGGGTCATAAAGCCGTCCCCCATGGGCTGCACCTGACGCGCCACACCGTGCACGAAATCTGCCCCCGCGTCCAGCGCCTGCTGATGGAACTTTTCCAGCAGTTCACGCCCTGAAATGTTGGGCAGTCCGGGATAATTGGCAATGCAGTCTGCACGCCACAGCCACGTATCCGTGGAAGACGCGCCTGCTACGGTCACCTGAAGGTCACGCTTTCGTGCCGTAATGGCACAGCTGTAGGCTGCAGGGCCGGAGCCGATAATCAACAAATCACATGGATTCATGTTTTTCTCCTTATCGCTGATAGGTATAGCGGGCATAAAGCCACGGCATGCTGTTGTAGGTGCTGTAGGCATCGGCGTAGATTTCGTACGTTTCGCCCACCACCCAGGTGGTTTTGGAATAATTCTGCACCAGCACAGGCTGACTCAGTCCGTCATCACTGGTGTTGATGACCACCATCTGCGGCTTGTCGCTCACGGAATACTGCACCTTACCCTTGATGACGTACACCTGGTTATTGGCCGCGCGAACCGCCATGTTATTAAGCAGCTCGTTGTAGTTGGTGGAGTCCATGGCCCACGCCTTGGTGGTGTAGGTACTGGCCGGGGGCACATAATACACCGTGTAATTGATCACGGAGGATTTCTTCCCCTCCATGGTGGCCGTGATGGTGATGGTATTGTTGCCAATCTGCTCGAAAATGGCATAGAAGCTGAAGGCACCCGTGGTATCCAGGTTGGTAATGTCCAGATCCCTGTAGGGGCTGGAAACCTCAATATCCGCACCCGGCATAGTAGTGGCAGAAACCAGCATGTAGCTTGAGCTGGTCGAAGTGTAGGTATCTGCCGCCAGGTCAAGGGGAATCTCCTGCCGCTCACGGTACAGCACCACATTCATGGTGTTTTCACGGCAGTACTGGCTGCGAACAACGATGGTAAACAGGTTATCGCCCTGGGGCTGAACCGTGGCGTTATAGGACAGGGTGCCCGTCTCGGAATTGACCGTATCGGAATAATCCACGCCGTTAATGGTCACCGTTGAACCAGGGCGCACGGTGAACTCCATGGTATACATGGAGGAAGCAACCTCCACCCGCTCGGAGTCCGGCGTAACCCGCTCAATGGGCGACAGCGGAATCTCAATCTCGTACGTAATGGGATCCAGAGGCTCCTGCTGGCCGGAGGTGGTCTTCACAAAGGGAGTCAGCGTCACCTCCATGGTGGCATCCAGGTAATCCGTCTTGTCGTCATACCAGGTGTGATCCGCGATTTCCACCGTGGCAAAGCCGCCGGTGACAATGTAGGAGGTGTGCAGCTCACGGATGTAAATCTGCGTACCGTCCTCCCCGGGAATCATGATGGTATGGGCAGCCAGGTCATCCTTGATGGAAGCCACCACCGTAGCGGCGTTCTGCTCCTTGATGGCATCCTGCCGATCCTTGAAGAAGTGATAGCCGAAGAAACCCGTTAGTCCCACCAGACCCACAATCAGAATAATGGTCAGGGCACGAATCAGGTGCCGTGTGCCGCGGCGGCGGTTGGGCAGCTTTGCCGTGAAGCTTCGGGTGGCCTGGATGGGCGGCATCTGATGGGTGCCAACAAACTCATCCTCATCCCCCCACATGGGGTCATAGGAGCGGCCGCCTTCCAGGTCGTGTCCCACCGGGGTGATGCGATGGGTCTGGGTGGCAGCAAACCGCCCGGGATCATCCTCACCGCCCTGGCGATGAATGCGCACCGTGGCCTTGGGATCATCGGCAATCTGCCAGAAATCATCGTGGGTTGTATTGCTGCGAACCGTTCTGCCGGAAGGGGCAGAGCCGCGCTGCGCACTTTCCGCACGGAGCTTCCGCTGCTTTTCGCGGCCTTCCGCCTTGCGCACCTTCAGCTCGGACATTTCGTTGGCCAGCACATCCCGCCTGTCAGGGCTGGTTTCGGCATTGCCGTCCTCATCCACACGGATGTAGGCCTTGCCGCGCTGGTCGTCCTTCAATGTCGCACGCCAGCTGGGTTCCTCCTGCCTGCCCTCCGCGGGCAATTCAGCGCCGCAGTACTGACAGGTGGGAAAGGATGCACGGTTCCATTTACCACATTGGGGACATTTCATCTGTTTACCCTCGTTATACCATTAGTCGTCTTCGTCATCCAGCACCAGGAAGCTGCTCTGCAGGTAATTCTCCATGGCCTCGCGGCAGGCTTCCCAGTCAATTTCCTGCACGGCCATGCCTGCATAGTTGATGGGGGTAGCAGCGCCGTCAATCGGGATGCGGAGCTCCTCCACCGTGCAGGTGCGCAGCTCATAGGCATAGGATGCGGCCTGCTGCATTTCCTCCAGGTTCATGTTGGTCATGGTGGTGTTGGACATCACGTTATCCACCAGAGCCAGAGCGTCTTCCCAGCTGATTTCGCGGCACTGGTCTGCCAGGGTGGACAGCACGGTGCGGACGCGCTGGGTACGCATGAAGTCGCCGCCGCCGCCAGCCTTGCGGATACGCATGTAAATCACCGCCGCGTGGCCGCCGAAGCGATACGTGCCTGCCCCTGCCATGGACGGCGTAGTGGACGTGGGGCTGATGGCATACCGCTTCAGATAGCTTGCCTCCTCGGAATTGACGGTAATATCCACACCGCCGAGGAAGTCAATGATGGACTGAATCTGGCTGAAGTCGAAGAGGATGTACTTCTCAATCTTCACGCCGATATGGGTGCTGATGACCTGGCACAGATCCTCCGGGCTGTAGTTCTTGGCGATATAGTTGATGCGGCCGATGTGACCATCAGGGCGAACCACCAGCGCGTCACGGATGAAGGATGTCAGCATCACGCGATGGGCACGGGTATCCAGCGTCACCAGCACGATACCGTCCGTGTTGCCCAGGTTGCCGACCTTGCCGTGCCATTGATCCACACACAGCAGCAGGAAGTGGTGCTGACCGTCGATGGTCTCAGGCAGCTCGTCATAAGGGATGGTCACAATATCCTTGGGCGTATCCGCCGCAGCAACAGATACCGCAGACAGCGTCAGCACAAGGGTTAACAGCAGGCAAAGAATGCGCTTCATGGGGTTTCCTCCTCATGGGATGGTTCATCAGTCTTTGCGGAAAGACCGAAAATGCAGGGTTACATTTCATTATAACATTTCACAGGGAAAAAAGAAAGATGGCCGCCCCAGCCTATAAAAAAAGGCGACCTGAACACAGGCCACCTTTTCTGATTGAATCTTACAGCACCTTGCTCACGAAGTCTTCCAGTCCGCTCAGGGGCTGATAGCCAACGGCCCTATCCACCAGTTCGCCGTTCTTAAACAGCAGCAGGGTGGGGATGTTCTTAATATCGTAGCGGCTGGGCACTTCGGAGCAGTCGTCTACATTGACCTTGCCGACGATGAGGGTATCAGCGTGCGCCTCAGCCAGCTGCTCCACCACAGGGGCAAGCATGCGGCAGGGTCCGCACCAGGGGGCCCAGAAGTCCACCAGCACAGGCTGATCGGCGTTCTTAATAAAGGTGTCAAAATTTTCCTGATTCAATTCAGTTGCCATGATTTGTCTCTCCTTCCTGATGAGGAATCACTTTTTTCAGCAC
Source organism: bacterium (assembly GCA_963618735.1). GTDB lineage: Bacteria > Bacillota > Clostridia > Christensenellales > Aristaeellaceae > CAKUFA01. The sequence continues at coordinate 18,092 of CAVEUM010000025.1, forward strand.
GGGTTGCCAGGTCGGGTTGCTGCGGCGCTTCTTCTCCGTTGCCACCAGAATCACCAGCGACACAGCCAGGCCAATCAGGGCTCCCAGCAGCGAGGCGGTATCACGATTGTCAGGGAAAAGCACGCCGCCAAGAAGCATGCCTGCCAGCAGGGCAATCAACGGGAATACATAAGCAATGGCAGATGCTTTGAGCAATACCCTTTCAGGAAGATCCACCACAGCAAATTCGCCCACCTGAGCCGTACCCTTCACCTCAATGGTCGTCTGCTTTGCGCCGCCGATGCATCCGTGGCACTTATCGCAGTCTGTCGGGCGGCAGAAGGTGACGCTGAGCATTTCGCCATTCACAGCCGTTACTTCACCGATACGTTCCATTTCAATCACCCGTTTTCTTTGGTATCCCCGAAGGGATCGTCCTTATTGTATCATATTTTTTTTGCAAGGGCAATGACAGAAGACCGCCTTGTCGATTCTTCCCCTTTCGTGCTATAATACCCCCATCGGAGGGATCGATTCATGGCAAAGATCAACTGGGGTGAAAATCTGGAGCTGAAAATTGCAAAGCTGCCGGAAAGCCCGGGATGCTATCTCATGAAGGATGCGGAAGGCACCATCATCTACGTGGGCAAAGCGGTAAACCTGAAGAATCGGGTTCGCTCCTATTTCCGCGATACTTACCACACGCCCAAGGTCGCGGCCATGATTTCCCATATTGCGGATTTCGACATTCTCCTGTGCGATACCAATCTGGAGGCGCTGTGCCTGGAGTGCAACCTCATCAAGCTGCACAAGCCCTACTACAACATTCTGCTGAAGGACGACAAGCATTATCCCTACCTGCGGGTTGATTTGAAGGAACCCTATCCCCGATTGACCCTTGCCCGCCGCATGGAGAAGGACGGCGCCAAGTATTTTGGCCCCTACATCGGCGCAACGGCGGTGAAGCAGGTCATTGACGCCGTCCGCGGCGTGTTTCCCCTGCGCACCTGCAAGCAGACGCTGCCGCTCAAGTCCCCCAAACGCCCCTGCATCAATTATGACATCGGCAAGTGCATGGCACCCTGTGCAGGCAAGTGCACCGAGGAAGCCTATTGGGACATGATGGATGGCGTGCTGGCCTTCCTGAACGGCGATTACCGCCAGGTGTGCGACAATCTGAAGAAATCCATGAACGATGCCGCGGCGAAAATGCAATACGAAAAGGCCGCCGTGTATCGGGATAAAATCCGCCGCGTGGAAGGACTTATGGAGCGGCAGATTGCCATCCAGACCGCCCAGGGCGAGCAGGACATTTTCGCCCTTGCCCAGGATGGGCTGGACGCCATGGTGCAGCTCATCTACGTCCGCGGCGGGCGCATGGTAGGCGGCGACCATTTCGCCCTGCCCCGTGAAGGCAGTGAAGACCCTGCAGAGGTTCTTGCCGAGTTTCTCACCCAGTATTATGAGGATGGCGCACTCATTCCCCGCCATGTGCTGTGTGAAACCCTGCCTGAGGACAGCATGGAGCAGCTGGAAGGCTGGCTCCGTCAGCAAAAGGGCGGTGCGGTAACGCTCACCACCCCCAAACGCGGTGAAAAGCACGACCTGGTGCTTCTTGCTGCCAAAAATGCCGCTGACGCGCTGGACAAGCGCAACGCCAAAGCCGCCATTCAGGAAGAGCGCACCGTGGGTGCGTGCATCGGCCTGGCCAAAGCGTTGGGACTCCCCAAGCCCCCGCGGCGCATCGAGGGCTACGATATTTCCAACACCCAGGGCATCCTGAGCGTTGCCTCCATGGTGGTATTCATTGATGGCAAGGCCGCCAAAAAGGAGTACCGACGCTTCCGCATCAAAACGGTGGAAGGCGCCAACGACTTCGCCTCCATGAACGAAGTGTTGGGGCGCCGCTTTGCCCGCGGCCTGGAAGAAAAGGCGCAGCGCGAAGCAGAAGGACTGCCTGCCATCGGCGGCAAGTTTTCTGACCTGCCGGATCTGGTGCTGATCGACGGCGGCCCCCAGCAGCTGCGGTTTGCCCGTCAAGCCTTGCTGGATATGGGTGCAGGCGAGGTGGCCATGTTCGGCCTGGCCAAGAAGGAAGAGGAAATCTTCCTGCCCGACCGCGAGGATCCCATCTGCCTTGACCACCACACGCCGGAATTGCACCTGGTGCAGCGTGTGCGTGACGAGGCGCACCGTTTCGGCATCACCTATCACCGTGCCCTGCGCGGCAAAGCCTTTGTGCATAGTCAGTTGGAGGATATTCCCGGCATCGGCCCCACCCGTCGAAAGGCGCTGATGAACCGTTTCGGCTCCATCAAGGGCATCCGCGCCGCCACGGAGGAGGAGCTTCTCGCCACCCCCAGCATGAACCGCACCGCTGTAGACGCGGTTCTTCAGTGGCAGACGCAAAAAAAGTGAAAATTTTTTTGAAAAACACGTTTCACTTCTTCAAAAACGGTTGATACTTTCATCAGGCGGTAGGAACGCCTGATAAGAAGAACATCATGATCGACTTTTGAGGAGGTAGAAAGATATGAAGTGGGTTTGCAGCATTTGCGGTTATGTTTACGAAGGTGACCAGGCTCCCGAGCAGTGCCCTGTTTGCAAGGCTCCCGCCGGCAAGTTTGTGAAGCAGGATGCCAACATGAGCTGGGCAGCCGAGCATGTGGTTGGCCTGGGCAAGAAGGCTCCCGAAGAGATCATTCAGGGTCTGCGCGAAAACTTCACCGGTGAATGCACCGAGGTTGGTATGTATCTGGCCATGGCACGGGTTGCCCATCGCGAGGGCTATCCCGAAATCGGCCTGTACTGGGAAAAGGCCGCCTATGAAGAAGCGGAGCACGCCGCCAAGTTTGCAGAGCTGCTGGGCGAGGTAGTGACCGACTCCACCGAGAAGAACCTGACCATGCGCGTGGAAGCTGAAAACGGCGCCACCGCAGGCAAGTATGAGCTGGCCAAGAAGGCTGGCGAATTGGGTCTGGATGCCATCCACGACACCGTACACGAAATGGCCAAGGATGAAGCCCGCCACGGCAAGGCCTTTGCCGGTCTGCTGAAGCGGTACTTCGGCAAATAAAAATCAAGCACAATAGGGAGGATGCCGCAATGGGAGCATGGAATCAGGAATCACGTTTTTCAACCGCATCAGGTGAGGATTTGCCTTATGTCGTGTTGCAGGTGACGCTGAAGGAAAAGTTCTTTGGAACAGGTTCCGGTAACCTGACTGATCTTGAAGACGTTATCAACGCGCAGGTTGCCAAGGGATATCGTCTTCATACCATGGCAACCTCCAATGGCGGCAGCAAGGGTTTTGGCGGCGGTGACCGTATTCAGGCCACGCTGGTCTTTGAACGTTTGGATATGCGCTGACCCTTCCCCCACCCTTCAAAGCATAAGAAAAGGCTCACCAGCCAGACGGTCGGTGAGCCTTTTTCGTTTTTCACGCTTATTTATTCATTTTCACCGCGTCATGCAGCGATGTTTCAGGGAACTTCTTGTCCGTTCTGCTTTCGCCCCTGCCTGTCAGGTAAGTGCCATCGGGCGCGATGGCCAGCTGGCAGTCTTTACCGGAAACGATTTGATCCACATAGGAAAGATCCCCGGGAAGGTCAATGGGGAAAATCGGATATGTGGGATACCGCTTCTGCTCCCACAGGAAGTCAGAAAAGCTTTTGGCAACATCCTGCGGACTGTTTTCCGCGACATGGTAGAACAGCACTGCCGCGTTGGGCGCATCGTGGATGCGGAGATCCTTTTGCTTCATCAGGGATTCCATAGCCGCGCCGTCTACCTCGCGGCACAGGCCGTACAGGCGATGATGCGCCTGCAGCTTTTCGCAGGAGGTAAACGTGCCGGATGCCTGCATGGCAACAATGGCCGCGTTGTCCACGCCCTGCAATTCATCCAGCAGGCCGTCTGTAATCTTTTCATCCGGCAGGAAAAGCGTAAAAGCGCAGGTGGAGAAACTGTCACACAGGCGGCGGAGCTCTTCTCCGCGGGCATCCTCTTCATACAGGATGTAAGCCGCGATGCCAAGCTCCCTGCCCTGCTCAATCAGCTGCTTCACCGTGTCCATAGCCATGTGCTGACCATCTTGGGAGGTAAACACGGTCATGCACCAGGGGATGCTGCACGCCTCTTCCTTCTCCAGTCGGCGAATGGTAGCGGCGCCCTGCGTCCAGCCCTCGTAAGCCAGGTTGATGACGTAGTTCATCAGGTACGCTTCATCAACATCATTCACCACATGGCGGCACAGCTCAAAGTAGGGATGATCCTCCGTGCGGAGCATTTCCTGAATCACCTGAAACGTTTCCTTCTGGGAACGTCCTTTGGAAAATCTTCCTCCATGCTCCACTGCATTGCGCAGGATGCGTCGGTCAAACTGCTGCTTCATTCCCTTTAATCCCTGCGTCACAGCAACCTCTACCATCAACCGCGTAATTTCACCGGCCATCTGCCCACCTCATTTGCTTACCTTCCGCCAGGCGGATAGGATTTCTTCATCTTGAATCACGTTTAGTATAACGAAATTTCCAGGCTGATGGAATGGACAATTTATGGTTTTGTCTTGATGGGCAACCATGAACAGACTGCAAACAGTTGACCCATCCCCCTTGAGAATTTTGACGGAATATGATATTCTCCCCTCATACATCACGGAGGGACTGCACATGGAACACCGTCAGGATACTACCTTGACCTACCTTTGGACCGCGCTGGCGGCCCTATGGCTCAGCGTCTTCCCCCTTTGGCAGGGAGGCACCTACAGCAGCATCACCCGCGCCAAGTGGGAAGGAACACTGCTGTTTGCCGTCATCACCTTTGGTGCGGTGCTGTTTGCCATCGTTTACAGCCCCGCCAGGCATCGGCGCTTGCCCTTCCCCCTGCACAGAGGACATCTGACAGCGCTGGTGCTGTTCCTGCTCATGGGCGTCAGCGCGCTTTTCGGCGCCTATGCGGGGCAGGTCAACAAAAACGGCGAGCTGTGCGTGTGGATGGGTTCCCTTCGCTATGAGGGCATGGCCACCCAGCTGTGCTATTTCGCCATCTTTGTGATGATGAGCCTGCACCCGATGCGGCGGGACTGGCTGATGCATTTGTGCTCCCTGTCCCTGATTCTGCAATGTGCTGTGGTGGTTGGGCAATACCTGGACATGAACCCGCTGGGGCTTTTCCCCGCAGGACTTTCTACCCGCACAAATTATGAATTTCAGGGTACCATCGGCAACATTGACATGGTATCAGGCTATCTGAGCCTGATGCTTCCGCTGCTTCTGGGGAGCTTTGTCACCGCAAAAAAAGGCGGCTGGCTCTGGCTGCTTGCCGGGACGCTGGGCGTGTGGTGGATGCTGTGCATGACGGTGCAGAGCGGCATCATCGCCCTGGGCGTTTTCGCGGTCATGCTCCTTCTCGGCATGCTGTGGAAGAGCGAACTCCGCAGCCGCGGTCTGATTGCCCTGGGCAGTATGCTCCTGTGCTATCCCCTGCGCCGTTCTCTTGCCTTCCCCTGGCTGGACGGCGTTGACAACGTGACCATCGTTTCCCCCGGAGTGACGGGCTTTGCCGCCCTGGCAGCGGCGCTGGTGCTCATGCTCCTCGGCGTCTGTCTTCTCCGTCCGCACAAGCCCCTGTTCACCCTTAGCGGCTGGCAGGTTCTCGCGATTTTCGCCGTTCTCGTGCTGGTGGGCATGGCTGTGCTGTTGTCGCTTCCCCTGACGGAGGAAAACGGCGGATTGTGGGAAATTCGCGAAGTGCTGATGGGGCGCGGACAGGACAGCTTCGGTTCCTATCGGCTGGGCGTGTGGCGGCAGACGCTGAACATGGCGAAGGAGCATCTCCTGCTGGGCAACGGCCCCGATACCTTCTGGTTTGCCTTTAACAATTATTTGAAGGAAGTCGGCGTTTCCTTCCCCGAAACCTTCGATAATCCGCACAATGAATATCTGGCTCTTCTGGCCAATGACGGCCTGCCTGCGCTCATCTGCTATCTCGCTTTGCTTCTGTTCACCCTGCGCCGCTGCGGAAAGGATCACAGCAAGTGGGCGCTGCTTGTTGCCCTTGCGGCCTACGCCGTGCAGGGAGCATTCTCTTTCTCCATCTGTATCGTTGCCCCCATGTTCTGGGCGGTGATGGGCATGGCCAACGGGCAGGAGGAAACCACAGCACCCATCCTGTGCCATCGTCTTTCTTCCGAATCGATTCCTGATCACGCGTAACACAAATCCCCCTGCAGCATTCAAGTCTGCAGGGGGATTCTTCTATGGCAGCGTCGTTGCGTCTTATTTCGCCATGGACATAGCGGCTCTACCCTTGCCGCTCAGTGTGCACTTGGGGCAGGCAGCAGGCAGGTAAAGGGTTTCGCCCTTGCGCAGGGCATGGGCGCCGCCTTCCCAGGAGAGGATCAGGCCGTCATCCAGGGCAGTGAAGAACGCGAAGTCGTGCACATCCGGCACGGAAACGCCGTCATCACCGCGGAGAAGATCCAGGGTGAAGAACGTCTTATCCAGCACGCGGACACAGGGTGCCTCAGGGGCAGGAACGGCATCTCCTGCAAAGGACAGATCCGTCACTGCCAGCGCCTTATCCAGATGGAGCTGACGCTTGTTGCCCTTCGCGTCTACCCGATCCCAGTCGTAGAAGCGATACGTCACATCGGAGGACTGCTGAATTTCATACAGCACAATGCCTGCGCCGATGGCATGGACGCATCCGGCAGGGATGTAGCACACATCTCCGGGCTTTACGGACACGCGGCGCAAAAGAGGTTCCACTGCCGCGCCCTTTTCACAGGCGGCACGGAGCTCCTCGCGGGTGGTGCCGGGCTTAATGCCATATACCAGCTGGCTGCCTTCCTCTGCAGAGAGAATCAGCCACGCCTCGGTCTTGCCCAGCTTGCCGTTTTCGTTTGCAGCGGCAAAGGCGTCATCGGGATGCACCTGCACAGACAGGGCGTCCCTGGCATCCAGCAGCTTCAGCAGCAGCGGAAAAGTCTTGCCTGCGTACTGGCCTGCGAACTTTTCGCCGTACCTGGCAATCAAATCAGGGAGCTTTTCCCCATTGGGATTGGTGCTTTCCAGCCCGGGAATGCAGCTGGCTTCCAGGCTTTCACCTGTGGGCTCGTGAATGTCCTTGCCGTACACCGTCTTCAGCTTGGTGCCGCCCCAAGGGGTCAGGCTGCCGCCGCGGAAAGCAGGGGTCATGGGCACAGGGAGCATGGGGCAATCCTCGGTAAGGGGCTTCTCCAGGCAGGGGAAGTTCTGTGCCTTGTCAGGCTCGAAATGCACCACCTCGCCAACCAATCTCATCCCCTGACCTGTATACAGGGCAATGGCGCGCTTATTTTCCATGAGGGTATCGCAG
>CAVEUM010000026.1:0-23617 GCA_963618735.1 bacterium
ACCATGCTCTTTGCCCTGGAAGGTGACGGCATTTATGTCAGCGCTGGCTCAGCATGCTCAAGCCATAAGCAGAAGGTCTCATCGGTGCTGACTGCCATGGGATTGAGCAACGCCATGGCAGACTGTGCATTGCGCTTCAGCCTTTGTGCAGACATTACGGAGGAGCAAATTGATTACGTGGTCACGCGGGTCAAGACACACTATGATCTGCTGGCCAAATATACAAGACGATAGGAGACACCGAAAGTATGCGTGAACTGCTGCTGGTTCGCTTTGGTGAAATTTTTCTGAAGGGACTGAATCGTCCTTACTTCCTGCGGGAATTGGTAAAGCGCGTCCGTCATGCGGTGAAAGACGTTGGCGGCCAGGTGTGGCTCCATGATGGCCGCATTTTCGTGAGTGATTTTACGGATCAGGAAGAATGTATCCGTCGGATAACCAAGGTATTTGGCGTGCATAGCGTGTGCCCTGCTATTGAGATGCCGAAGGATGATTTCGATGCGATTTGCGCACAGGCTGTGAAGATGATGGATGGCCTGACGGGTACCTTCCGCGTCAGCGCACGCCGCAGCGACAAGAAATATCCCATGGAGTCTCCGACCATCAATGTGGAAGTGGGCGGCCGCATTCTGGAAGCCCGTCACGATTTGAAGGTGGCGGTCAAGAATCCTCAGCACGAGCTGAACATCGAAATTCGTGAAATGTGCTACATGTACGTTCGTGTGGTGATGGCTGTAGGCGGTATGCCTGTAGGCACCAACGGCCGTGCAACGCTGCTGCTTTCCGGCGGCATTGACAGCCCTGTGGCTGGATGGATGATTGCCAAGCGCGGTGTGCAGATTAATGCGGTGCACTTCCATTCCTATCCCTATACCAGTGACCGCGCCAAGGAAAAGGTGCTGACTCTGGCACGCATTCTGAGCGAGAGCTGCTGCGGCATCCGCGTGCATATCGTGCCCTTCACCCATATTCAGATGGAAATTCACGAAAAGTGCCCTGAGGAGTATACCACGCTGATCATGCGGCGGTATATGATGCGCATTGCGGAGCGCGTGGCGCAGCAGGAAAAATGCGAGGCACTCATTACGGGTGAGAGCATCGGCCAGGTGGCCAGCCAGACCATGCAGGCACTTGGCACCACCAACAGCGTAGTGTCTATGCCTGTGTTCCGCCCGCTGATTGGCTTTGACAAGTCGGAGATCATCGACATTGCCAACAAAATCGGCACCTTCGAGACGTCCTCCCTGCCGTATGAAGACTGCTGCACGGTGTTCACGCCTCGTCATCCCGCAACCCATCCCAAGATGGACAAAATCCTTTGGGGTGAAAGCAAGCTTGATTCCGAGGCTCTTATTGAGGAAGCATTGGCAGGCATTGAGGTTGTAACGGTGTAAGAAAAGGCACATCTTGTGTGTCAGAAAAATATCAATCTTGCGGAAAAGTGCTTGCCATCGCTTGCATTGTGTGGTATCATAAAGAGGATGATTGCGCAAGTGTGCTTGCACACGGAACAATGAATTGCATGCCTTGTGAAAGGTGTTTGCAATAAATGTGTTATTCAATCCATCAATATTTAGGGGAGTGTGTATCATGGCCAAGAAAACGATCGACGACATCCAGGTTGCCGGAAAGAAAGTTCTCGTTCGCTGCGATTTCAACGTTCCTATGGTGAATGGCAAGATCACCAGCGACAAGCGTATTGTAGCTGCTCTGCCTACGATCAAGAAGCTGATCGCTGATGGCGGCAAGGTGATCCTGTGCAGCCACATGGGCAAGCCGAAGAATGGTCCGGAAGAAAAGTATTCTCTGGCTCCTGTGGCTGAGCGTCTGTCTGAGCTGCTGGAGAAGGAAGTTGTTTTCGCTAACGATGACAATGTCGTGGGCGAAAATGCCAAGGCTGCTGTTGCCGCTATGAAGGACGGCGACGTGGTGCTGCTGCAGAACACCCGCTTCCGCAAGGAAGAAACCAAGAATGAAGAAAGCTTCTCCAAGGAGCTGGCCTCTCTGGCTGACTGCTATGTGGATGATGCTTTTGGTTCCTGCCACCGTGCTCACTGCTCCACTGAGGGCGTGACCAAGTATCTGTCTCCCTGCGTGGCTGGCTACCTGATCGGCAAGGAGCTGGCTGTGATGGGCAAGGCTCTGGAAGATCCGGCTCGTCCCTTCGTGGCTGTGCTGGGCGGCGCTAAGGTTTCCGACAAGATCGGCGTGATCAATAACCTGCTGGAAAAGGTTGATACCCTGATCATCGGCGGCGGCATGAGCTACACCTTCCAGGTGGCTCTGGGCGGCCATGTCGGCAAGTCTCTGCTGGAAGCAGACAAGGTTGAGCTGGCTAAGGAACTGATGGCCAAGGCTAAGGCTAAGGGCGTCAAGCTCCTGCTGCCTGTGGATAACGAGGCTGGTGACAGCTTCTCCAACGACTGCATGCGCATTACCGTGCATTCCAAGGAGATCCCTGACAACTTCGAAGGCATGGACATTGGCCCCAAGACCCAGGTGATCTTCGCAAACGAAGTGTCCAACGCTGGCACGGTCGTTTGGAATGGACCTATGGGCGTGTTCGAGTTCGACAACTTCGCTGTTGGCACCCGCGCTATTGCTAAGGCTATGGCTGAGTGCGAAGGCGTGACCATCATCGGTGGCGGCGACAGCGCAGCTGCTATTGAGCAGATGGGCTTTGCTGACAAGGTGACCCATGTGTCCACCGGCGGCGGTGCTTCTCTGGAATTCCTGGAAGGCAAGACCCTGCCCGGTGTCGCCTGCCTGGACGAAAAGTAAGATCTATTTTGCACGTCCCTGCGGTGTTTTCACCGTGGGGACATTTAAGCGATTTTTGAGGTGAGCATTTATGCGTAAGGCAATTATTGCTGGTAACTGGAAGATGAACAAGACTCCCGCTGAGGCAGCTGCACTGGTAACGGAGCTGAAGCCTCTGGTGGCTGACGCTGACTGCGATGTTGTGGTTTGCGTCCCCGCTGTGGATTTCGCTGCTGTCAGCGAAGCGATCAAGGGCAGCAACATCCATCTGGGCGCTCAGAATGTGCACTGGAAGGAATCCGGCGCCTACACTGGCGAACTGAGTGCTGATATGCTCAAGGCCTCTGGCGTGGAATACGTCATTATTGGCCATAGCGAGCGCCGTCAGTATTTCGGCGAAACCGATGCAACGGTGAACCAGCGCGTTCTGGCTGCTGTGAAGGCTGGCCTGAAGGTTATCCTGTGCGTTGGCGAAATGAAGGCTGACCGCGAGGCTGGCTATACCGATGCTCTGGTAGAGTATCAGACCCTGATCGCTCTCACTGGCCTGACCAAGGAGCAGGTGGAAGAGGTTGTTGTGGCTTATGAGCCTGTTTGGGCTATCGGCACTGGCCTCACTGCTACGGATGAGCAGGCAAATGAGACCATCGGTGTAATCCGCAAGGCTCTGGCTCGCAAGTATGGCCAGGATGTGGCTGACAAGGTTCGCATCCAGTACGGCGGAAGCATGAACCCCAAGAATGTGAAGGGCCTGATGGCTCAGCCTGAAATCGATGGCGGCCTGATTGGCGGCGCATCCCTGAAGGCTCCCGACTTCTCCCTCGTGGTGAATTACAACAAGTAATTGCATCATAATGACGGGGCTGCTGTCCGCGAAAGGATGCAGCCTCGTCTTTTTATTCCTTTGAAAAGGAGATGACTCTCCTGTGACACAGAATCGGTTTTCGATCATTTCGGCGGGAGGCGGCATGCCTGCGGAACTTTCCACAGGGGAGCTACTGGCCATCTTGGACGATGAAGAAGGCTCGGCACAGCCTTTAATAGACATGCTGCAAGGCAAGGCAGCAAAGCCTGAATGGAAGCTCTTGCTTGATGGAGAGGACGTAACCTCACAGTGCACATCCCATGTGGCGGTTTATGAAGAGAGCCACGTTCCATCAGGCAGGAAGACACCATGGTATTACGCCTTGCACGCGGCAGGTACCTTTCCTTTGGTGCACTGCTCTAAAAAGGCAAGAGAAGCGCTGCATTGGATGCATTTGGATGATGAGATGCATCAGAGGATGCAAAAGCTTACGAAGGAACAGCAGATTTTGGTGTGGTATGCATGTATGCTCGCTTCGGATCATTCCATCATACTGTTGCCAAATAGTCCAACAGAAGGCCTGAAAAAGGCGCTGAAGGGGCGAATGACGGCGATTTACCGTGCGAAAAGCATGGCGGATGCGTGCAGCGCCGATTATGTGTTGGTGCTTCATCACCACCAGGTGGAAGCTGTTTGCACACCCAGGGAGCTGCTTCACGCGCCCGGAAGCCTGCATGTTGCTCGAATGGCGGATCTCGGTGAGATGATTCCCGTGCGGGTGGCTGCGCGGAATGGGAAGGGCGGCCTCGCACTGGAGATGGATGGCCTTGTTATTCCCGCCAGGATGGATGAAGAGGTGATACCGCCCATAGGTGCCGCTGGGTGGCTTTGGGTGGAAAGAACGCAGATTCATGCCACAAGGGAGATTGTGAAATCTTTCCATCTTTCGGCGACCATGCTGGAGTGCAAAGATGGATTCACGGCGAGCTTGCCGAACGGCATGACCATCAAGTGCCAATGCGATGAGCCTGTGACGCAGGGGGACAGAGTCTTTGTTTTCTGGGATGTTTCAAAGGCACGCTTCTTGATCGATGCAGGTGTAGAGGAGGAATCTGTATGCTGATTTGCAATGCAAAAGCTTATCTGAATGATCGTTTTCAACCTCACACGGATGTACGTCTGGCACATGGTGTGATCACGGAGATCGGTGAAAATCTGTCACCCAAAGATGGCGAGCAGGTGATTGACGCGGCAGGAAAATTCCTGTTGCCCGGCTTTGTGGATGTGCACATTCATGCCTGCAAGGGGCATGATACCATGCGCGGCGAGGAAGACGTTCGTTGCATGAGCCGTGATCTCCATACCTTTGGCGTGGCGGCCTTCCTGCCAACGACCATGAGCGGCTCGGTAGAGGAAACGCGGGTAGCCATCGAGGGCATTCGCCATGTGATGATTAAGCCTGAAAGACATGGCGCCAAGGTGCTTGGTGCCCATATGGAGGCGCCTTTCCTGGCAGACAGCAAGTGCGGCGCCCAGTTGGTGCAGTTTTTCACGAATCCCTCCATGGAAAAGCTGGAGACCATGACAGGCGGCGATTTGGCCGCGGTCAAACTGATCACCATCGCACCGGAAAGAGAAGGCTCGGAAGAATTCATCCGCAAGGCTGGCGCCGCGGGCATTCACGTGTCCATTGGCCATACGGACGCAACCGCAGAACAGGTGCATGCTGCGGCTGACTGGGGCAGTGATCACGTCACGCACACGTTCAATGCCCAGTCACCTTTGCATCATCGCAAGCCTGGCGTTCCTGGCGCGGCTTTGGTTGATGATCGACTGTATTGCGAAATGATCTGCGATGGTGTGCATCTGCATCCTGATATTATCCGCCTGCTTGTTCTTGCGAAGGGGAGCAAGAAGGCTGTGATGATTACTGATGCCATGGAGGCGGCGGGCATGCCTGACGGCGAGTATGAGCTTGGCGGCCAGAAAGTATTCGTGAAGGGCGCAGAAGCACGCCTGGAAAACGGTACGTTGGCTGGCTCTGTGCTGACCATGCCTCGGGCTTTGCAGAACATGATTTGTCGCTTTGGCATCCCCGCAGAGGATGCTGTGCGCATGTGCACAAAGACACCGGCGGAATCCATTGGTGAAGAGAAGGCTGGACGCATCGCCGTGGGCAGTCCTGCTACGCTGACCATGTGGGATGAAAAGTGGCAGGAGATGCAGGTCATTTCACAGGAAGACTGATTGCTTCTTCCATGATAAAAGGGACTGAAATGGAACGACTCATGTTCCACTTTAGTCCCTTTTGCTGTCTAACGTATTTTGCGCATTATTCACAGCCGCCGCAATGCAGCTTTGCCTTGATGCTGGGGCACGAGGCGCATCCGCCGATGCCCGTTTCCCGCAAGGAGGGCGGCAGAGCGTCACCCACCTCTTTCATGGCAAGAAGCACTTCATCGGGCACAATGGGGCAGCGAATGCCGCTTAATGCCATGTCCGCGGCGGTGAAGGCAACGCCGGAAGAACCCACATTGCGGTAGACACAAGGCACCTCCACCAGACCGCCCACAGGGTCACACACCAACCCAAGCAGATTCATCAGCGCGAAGGCTGCTGCGTCTGCACACTGCTGAGGAGTGCCGCCTTCCATGTCGCAAAGCGCCGCAGCAGTCATGGCGGCAGCAGAGCCGCATTCTGCCTGGCAGCCGCCTTCTGCACCGGAAATGCTTGCCTGAGTCACAATTGCTTCAGCCACTGCGGCGGCAACGAAAAGCGCGTCAATGGCCTGTTCCTCAGTTTTTCCACGCTCTTCCATCATGGCGAGAATCGCCCCGGGAAGAATGCCGCAGGCGCCTGCTGTAGGCGCGGCAACAATCTTGCCCATGCTGGCGTTGCATTCAGCGGTGGCTAGCGCATAGGTTTCAGCCTTGCCTAAGAGACTGCCGCAAAGCGAACGTCCGCTGTCCAAATGGCGCTTTAACAGGGGAGCCTGACCGCCTGTGAGACCGGAAACGGATTTCAAGTTGCTCTGCAATCCTTCACGAACCGCATCCTGCATGGCATGGAGATTGACGCGCATGTGTTCTCGAACCTCTGCCTCGGGAACGCCGCTTTCCTGCGACTGGGCGTGAATGGCCGCCTGCGCCAAACTGCAGGAGGATGACAAACTCACCCATTCGGCAAGTGTGTAATTCATTACGCTTCACGCCCTTTCAAAAATTGTGCGGACTGCACATCCGGCAGACTGCGAATGGCTGTCATAATTGGCATGGCAGGAGCCTGATCAAGCTCCAGCACCATCATGGCATCCGCACCAGCCTTCGTGCGGTAGACTTGCATGGTGGCAATGTTTACCCGCTCCTGTGCCAGGCAGGAAGTCACGGCGGCAATCATGCCGGGCGCGTCCGTGTGGTGAATAATCAGTGTGTTTTCCTTGCCGGTAAAATCTACCCGCATGCCATCCAGACGCTGAATTTCAATTAGTCCGCCGCCAACAGAAGCGGCCTCCAGCGTCAGGCATTTGCCGGTTTTGCCGGTTAAGGCAAGGCGCACCGTGTTGGGATGTGCACCACGGATGGAGATTGCGGAAAAGCTCAGGCGAATGCCCTTCTCCTGGGCAATGGATAGAGAATTGCGAATGTTTATGTCGTCAACGCTCATACCCATCAGACCGCCGACGATGGCACGGTCAGTGCCGTGACCCTGATAAGTGGCGGCAAAAGAGCCGTGGAAGCCAATGTCTGCCTCTGCCACCGCTTCATCAAGAAGCATTCTGGCAGTGAGGCCAATTCGCGCCGCACCCGCGGTGTGAGAGCTGCTGGGGCCAATCATAATCGGCCCGATAAGATCAAACAGATCCATCATGAATCCTTCCTTTCGGATCATGGCTACGGTTCATTGTACCGCGGAAAACGGTGGAATGCAACCTTTAACTTTTACCACATTCCTCGCTGAGACGACGCTTTTGCATTTCAGAGTATTGCGTCCAAGGCCTGTTACGTGGTAAAATGTACTTTGGTATTCTATGAACACAAGGAGCAACGCATGGAAGCAAGGATTAAGTTGGAGAACGTTTCCTACACTTATGAGGAAGCCACGGAGCCTACACTCAGGAACGTTTCTCTTGAAATTATGCCGGGGGAGTTCGTGGCAGTCCTCGGCCATAATGGCTCGGGCAAGTCAACCCTGGCCAAACTGATCAATGCCCTGTACATTCCAACGGAAGGCACGGTTACCGTGTGCGGAATGGACACCAGGGAGGATGAAAACACTCTGCCTGTTCGCCAAAGGGCAGGCATGATTTTTCAGAATCCTGATAACCAGATCGTGTCCTCCATTGTGAAGGAAGATGTGGCGTTCGGCCTGGAGAACATGGGTGTTCCAACCGAGGAGATGATCCCCAGGATCGAGTCTGCCCTGGCAGCTGTGCATATGAATGAGTTCGCCGATAAGGCACCTCATATGCTTTCCGGCGGACAGAAACAGCGCGTTGCCATTGCGGGCGTGCTGGCCATGGAACCGGATGTGATCATTGCAGATGAGTCGACCGCCATGCTGGATCCCTCCGGCCGCAAGGAAGTGCTGGACACTGTGCATCGGCTGAACCGCCAGAAGGGCATCACGGTGGTGTGGATTACTCATTTTATGGAGGAAGCCGCACAGGCAGACCGTGTGGTGGTCGTGTCAGATGGACAGATTGTGAAGGAAGGCAAGCCGCAGGAAGTGTTTGAGGAAATCGACACCATGCGTCAGCTTCACCTGGATGTGCCGCACATGACAGAGCTGGCACATGAGCTCCGCGAGGCGGGCATGCCGCTGCCTGCGGGCATCTTAACGGTAGAAGAAATGGCCGGGGAGGTTATGAAACTGCTATGCCCATCGAAGTAAAAAATCTTACGCATACTTATAGCGCAGGCAGTGCGTTTCAGGCAACCGCTATCCGCAACGTGAACCTGACCATCGAAGACGGCGAGTTTATTGCGGTGATTGGCCACACAGGCTCTGGTAAATCCACCCTGGTGCAGCACCTGAATGGTCTGCTGCAACCCACCAGCGGACAGATTCTGGTGGACGGAGAAGATCTGAACGGGGAAAAGGTGGATCGCCGCCGCATTCGCCAGAAGGTGGGACTGGTGTTCCAATACCCGGAATATCAGCTCTTTGAAGAAACCGTGGCGAAGGACATTGCCTTTGGTCCCAAGAATCAAGGCTTGTCTGCTGATGAAGTGGATGCTCGTGTCCGCAAGGCCATGGAGCAGGTACATCTGGACTACGATAAGTATGCCGACCATTCGCCCTTTGAGCTTTCCGGCGGACAAATGCGCCGCGTGGCCATTGCTGGCGTCCTGGCCATGCAGCCGAAGGTGCTGATCCTTGACGAGCCTACAGCAGGTCTTGACCCTCAGGGACGGGATCGCATCCTCGGCATGATTCAGGATCTTCACGCGGCGGGCGGCGTCACGGTTGTGATGGTCAGCCACAGCATGGACGATGTGGCACGCCTGGCAACCCGCTTGGTGGTCATGAGCCACGGCGAAATGGTGGCAACAGGCTCGCCTCGGGAAATTTTCAGACAGGTGGAAATGATGGAATCCATCGGCCTTGGTGTGCCGGAAGCAGCAAAGCTGAGCAACATGTTACGGGCACGCGGTATCGATCTTCCTGATGATCTGTATACGATGGACGAGGTTCGCGATCACCTGCTGGCGAAATGGAAGGAGGTGCGCTGATGTTCAAGGACATTACCATGGGTCAGTATTATCCGGCAGACAGCGCTATCCATCGCCTTGACCCCCGTATGAAAATTGTGCTGACGGTAATGATGATCGTTGCCGTGTTTATGGTACACACGCTGGCGGGCTACGTGGTGGTGCTGGCTTTTGTCTACGCGGTGACGCGTATGGCGCAGATTCCTTTCAAGCTCCTGATGAAAGGCATTAAGCCGCTGCGTTTCATTCTGGTGCTGACGTTTTTGCTGAATCTGCTGTTCTCCAACGGTACGACGGTGTGGTGGCACTGGGGCATCATCACCATTACGCAGGAAGGTCTGATGCAGGCTATTCATTATTCGCTGCGTCTGATGTTCCTGGTAATTGGCACGTCTCTTCTGACACTGACCACATCGCCTGTTTCCTTGGCGGATGGCCTGGAGCTGCTTTTGTCGCCGCTGAAAAAGATTCACTTCCCTGCCCATGAGCTGGCAATGATGATGACCATCGCCCTTCGCTTTATTCCGACGCTGCTGGAAGAAGCCGATAAGATTATGAAGGCGCAAATGGCTCGCGGTGCGGATTTTGAAAGCGGCAACCTGTTTGCCCGTGCGAAGGCTATGGTGCCGCTGCTGGTGCCGTTGTTTGTAAGTGCGTTCCGCCGTGCGGGCGATTTGGCCATGGCCATGGAAGCACGCTGCTATCATGGCGGCGAAAACCGTACCCGTCTGCGGGTGCTGAAGATTACAAAGAATGACTGGCTGGCCTTTGGTGTCATGTGGGCGCTGATTGGCCTGATTGTGGTGGAGGGCTTGGTACTGTGAAACGCATTCTGCTTACGCTGGAATACGATGGTACCAACTATTCAGGCTGGCAGAGACAGTATAATGGCCTGGCAGTTCAGCAGGTGCTGGAGGAAGCCCTGACAGCAGCCTGCAGGGAAAAAATCACGGTCACTGGTGCCAGCAGGACAGACGCTGGTGTGCATGCCTTGGGACAGGCGGCACACTTTGATACCAACTGCTCCATTCCACCAGAGAAGTTTCCTTTTGTGCTGAACACAATGCTGCCGCCGGATATCCGCGTGCAGACGGGCCGCGAGGTACCGGCTGATTTCCATGCGCGGTTCATGACAGCAGGGAAGCGGTACACGTATCGCATCATCAATAGCCGTCATGGAAGTGCTATTCGCCGCAATACCCATGTGCATGTGCCTGTTCCGCTGGACGAAAAAGCCATGGCACGGGCAGTGGAAACGCTGCTTGGAGAGCATGATTTTGCTGCATTCCAGGCATCGGGCGGCACCGCAAAAACGACGGTGCGCACGATTCGCAGCGCGTCACTTTTGCGTCATGGGGACGAGATTCTTTTCACCGTGGAGGGAAACGCTTTCCTGTACAACATGGTGAGAATCATGGCGGGCACGCTGATTGAGATTGGCCAGCATAAACGCGGCGAAGACGCATTTCTGGAGGCATTCCGTACCTTGGATCGGCTGAGCCTTGGCGTAACGGCGCCGCCGCACGGGCTGGAGTTAACGGAAGTGTTCTACCCGAAAGAGGCGTTTCTCTTTCCGGAAAAGGTTCGCTGGCATGAGGATGAAAGCAACAGGCAGGAGGAATCACTATGCTCCGAGTAAGCAATCTGAATGTGCCTCTTTCGGCAACGGATGAGGAGCTGATGCAGCAGGTATTGCGCAAGCTCCGCATTCCTGCGTCGAAATTGCGCTCCATGACCATCTTCCGCAAATCCATTGATGCCCGTGATAAGGGCGATGTGCACTTTGTGATGACGGTGGATGTGCAGGTTGAGGATGAAGATGACTTTCTGCGCCATATGAAAAAAGGCACTGCGGAGAAGGTGACGCCGAAGACAGCCAGACCATTGCCTGCAGCAACCTTTAAGCAACGTCCCGTTGTCGTTGGTGCAGGTCCTGCAGGCCTTTTTGCGGCGCTGACGCTGGCACGAGCTGGCGCGGAACCTATCTTGTTGGAGCGCGGCAAGCCTGTTGAAGACCGCATGCAGGATGTCGACAAAATGCGCGAAGCAGGCATTCTGAACCCGGAAAGCAACGTGCAGTTCGGTGAGGGCGGCGCAGGCGCTTTCTCAGACGGCAAACTGACGACAGGCATCAAATCCCCATGGCAGCGCACTGTGCTGGATACCTTTGTGAAGCATGGCGCACCAGAGGATATCCTTTATCAGCACATGCCCCATATTGGCACGGATAACCTGCGCCATGTGGTGGCATCCATGCGCAAGGAGATTATCAGCCTTGGCGGCGAAGTGCGTTTTTCTACCAGGCTGACGGGACTTATTCTCCGCGGCAATCACGTGGAAGGCGTAACGGTTACCCAAAATGACGCGGAAGCGGAGATACTGACGGATACGGTGCTGCTTGCCATTGGCCATAGCGCCAGAGATACCCTGCAAGTGCTCTTCCGCCAGGGCGTGAATATGGTGCAGAAGCCCTTTGCAGTGGGCGTCCGCATTGAACATCCGCAGGAGATGATCAATCGCAGCCAATATGGCCGATTTGCATCGCATCCTGCCCTGGGGGCAGCTCCTTATAAGTTGGCGGCACGCACACCTGATGGTCGGGGCACCTATACATTTTGCATGTGCCCAGGCGGTGAGGTGATTCCTGCGGCATCCCAATTAGGAGGATTGGTGGTCAATGGCATGAGCTACCATGCCCGCGCTGGCCGAAATGCCAATGCGGCCTTGCTGGTGGGCGTTCATCCGGGTGACTATGGCGACGATCATCCCCTGGCAGGCTGCGTGTGGCAGAGAAGCATTGAACAAGCGGCTTTCCGTCTTGGAGGCAGCAATTTCCATGCGCCTGTTCAGCGCGTGGAGGATTTCCTTGCAAGGCGTGCCAGCAAGGCGCTGGGGGATGTAATTCCTACATATCTGCCTGGCGTTACGCCCTGCGACTTGCGTGAATGCCTGCCTGAATTCGTGGCGGATAATCTTGCCTTCGGCATCCAGCAAATGGATCGCCAGCTACATGGTTTTGCCATGCCAGATGCTGTGATGACGGGCGTGGAAACTCGCTCATCTTCTCCGGTACGCCTGCCCAGAAATGAAGGCATGATGGGCTCGCTGGATGGCTTGTTCCCTGTAGGTGAGGGCGCAGGTTATGCAGGCGGTATTGTGAGCGCGGCGGTAGATGGCATTTCAGCAGCCTATGCGGCGCTGGAGAGGAGCCACGAGCAATGATTCGCGGCGTATGCTTCGATATGGATGGTGTTCTGCTGGACACGGAGCGCCTGTGTTTTCCCATGATGCGCAAAGCGCTGGCCATGCAGGGAGAAGAACTAAGCTATGACCGATGGAAAACTCTGCTTGGGGTCAACCTGGCGCACACCTGCGCATCGCTGGCCGAATGGTATGAAAATCGTGTGGATGCGCAGAAGTTCTTTCACGATTGGGTGGATGTGACCTTTGAGCATGTCCATCAGCATGGTGTTCCGAAGAAGGATGGCGCTGATGAAATCTTGCGTTATCTGCGTGAGAAGGGGATTGGAATTGCACTGTGCACATCCAATGACGTTCATGTGGTAGAAGAATACCTGCAGTTGACAGATTGGGAGAATGCCTTTGATGCCATCATCACGGGCGACCAGGTGGAGCAGGGAAAACCAGCACCTGATATCTATCGCCTTGGCGCAGCGCGGCTCGGGCTGAATCCGTCCGCGTGCGTCGGCGTGGAGGATTCCGCAAACGGCCTGAAATCTGCAAAAGCGGCAGGGCTGTATTCCATTATGATTCCCGACCTGTTGCCGTACACGGATGCGCTGGCACCTTATGTGGATCAGCAAATGAATCAACTGACGGAGCTAAAGGCTCTGTTTGAAGAAAAGGAGATATGAACCATGACGGTCAAGGAACGTTTTCTGAAGTATGTTCAGGTGGAAACCACATCGGATGAATCATGCGATCATTGTCCCAGCAGCGCGGGTCAGTGGACGCTGGCCAAAATGCTGGTGGAAGAAATGCAGGCCATGGGCATTCAGGATGCCCGCGTGGATGAGCACTGCTACGTGTATGGCACCATCCCTGCCAAGGGAGATCATCCTGCCAAGGTGGGTCTCATTGCCCATATGGATACGTCTGATGGCGTCATGGGACCGACCCATCCCCAGGTGATTGATTGCTACGATGGCAAGCCGATTACCTTGAAGAACGGCGTAGTCATTGATGGCTTTGACTTCCTGCAGGATCTGAAGGGTCACGAGCTGATTGTTACCAGCGGCGATAGCGTGCTGGGCGGCGATGACAAGGCTGGTGTGGCAGAAATCATGACCCTCGCGGAGCACCTCTGCGCGGAAGATGCCCCTGAGCATTGCACGGTTTGCATTGCCTTCACGCCAGATGAAGAAATCGGCCGTGGCGCTGACCTGTTTGACGTTCCTTCCTTTGGTGCGGACTATGGTTATACCGTGGATGGCGGGAAAATTGGTGAGCTGGAATATGAGAACTTCAACGCGGCTGCCATGGAAGTGACCATTCGCGGTGTGAACATTCACCCTGGCTCTGCAAAGAATCAGATGAAGAACGCTTGCCTGATTGCCATGGAGTGGAACAGCCTTCTTCCGCCGACGGAAACTCCTGCGCACACAGAGGGCTATGAGGGATTCTTCCACCTGGGCGGCATGGAAGGAAACGAAGAGCTGGCAAAGTTACATTACATCATTCGCGATCATGATGCAAAGAAGTTCGACCACCGTAAGGAGCAGGCCGCGGAGATCACAGATTTCCTGAACAAGCGCTATGGCGACGGCACGGTGGAAACGGTTATCCGTGACAGCTATCGCAACATGAAGGAAGTTGTGGAGCCTCACATGGAGATCATTGATAAGGCCAAGGAGGCTTATGAGGCGTTTGGCGTGACACCGATTGTGCAGGCGATTCGCGGCGGCACGGACGGTGCACGGCTGTCCTTCATGGGTCTGCCTTGCCCCAACCTGGCAACGGGCGGCTATAACTGCCATAGCCGGAAAGAGCTTGTGAGCGTGAACGAAATGAAGACCATGGTTAAGGTGCTGGAATACATGGTCATGCATGCTTAATAAAAAATGAAAAGCGGCTGTGAGGGTTTGTCCTTCGCAGCCGCTTTCTTGATGCAAAAAACCCCGTGCCCCTAATAAGAAGCACGGGAACCATATTACAGAACCTTTTCGAGGAAGCTGACCAAACGGGGGTTTTCAGGATTTTCAAACAGCTCGTGGGAAGGCTTGTCTTCACCAATCATACCGCCATCCAAGAACAGCGTACGGGTGCTGACTTCGCGCGCGAACCGCATTTCGTGGGTCACAACGATCATGGTCATGCCCTCTTCAGCCAGGTCACGCATAACGTTCAGCACTTCGCCAACCATTTCAGGGTCCAACGCGCTGGTGGGTTCGTCAAAGAGCATCACATCAGGATTCATCATCAGTGCACGAACGATGGCAATACGCTGCTTCTGACCGCCAGACAACTGGCTGGGGAAGGAGGCAACTTTATCTGCCAGGCCAACACGCTTGAGCAGCACATTCGCACGTTCTTCGGCTTCTTCCTTCGGCATTTTGTGGATCTTCATGGGTGCAATGGTCAGATTGCGCATCACATTCATGTTTTCAAACAGGTTAAACTGCTGAAACACCATACCCATCTTCTGACGATGCAGGTCAATATCGACGTTCTTGCCGCAAATATTGACACCATCGAAAATAATTTCGCCTTCGGTAGGGGTCTCAAGCAGATTCAGGCAACGGAGGAAGGTGCTCTTGCCGCCGCCGGAAGGGCCGATGATGCTGACAACCTCCTTCGCCTTGAAGTCTGTGCTGATATCCTTCAGCACCTGCAGCTTGCCAAAGCTCTTGGAAAGGTGATTAACCTTAATGATGGTATCGTCTTTCTTTGCAAACGCATCCGCCTGACCATCGCTGGCAACACCAACCATGACGGATTTTTCTTTATTTTTTGCCACGGGACATCTTCCTTTCCGCAAGTGCAATCAGTCGGCTGCTTACAAAGGTCAGTATGAAGTAGATGATGGCTGCAATGGCCAGACACTCCAGACTGTTGTAAGTCTTGGCAATAACGCCCTTGGAGCGGTACATCAGGTCGGCAATGCCGATGACAGAAACGATGGAAGATTCCTTGATGTCTGTCACGAATTCGTTGCCCAGGGCAGGAAGAATGTTCTTGATCGCCTGGGGGAGGACGACCAGACGCATGGTCTGACCCTGATGGAAGCCCAAGCTGCGGGCGGCCTCAGTCTGTCCCTTATCAACGGCCTGAATGCCGGAACGGATGATCTCGGCGATATAGGCGCAGCTGTTCAGACTCATAGCGACAACACCTGCGGCGAAACGATCAAAATTCTCGATGAAATCAACAGAGGGGAAGGTGATACCGATCATGGGCAGGCCGTAGAAGATGAACATGAGCTGCACCATCAAAGGCGTACCACGGAAGAATTCAATGTAAGCCGTGGCGAACAGACGCAGGGGAGTGATCTTGCTCATACGGGCTACAGCCATCAGTGTGCCAAGCAACGTACCAAGCAAAACCGTGAAGAAAGAGAGAATCAGTGTGTTGCTGACGCCTTCCAGAAAGAATCCGGAATATTTATTGACCAGATTCCACATGGTGGTGAAGAATTCCATGACATTGCTCCTTCCGTGGCAGGTGGGTTGGATCGGTAAAATACGGCGAAAACCGGAAAGTCACAGTGTGGCTTTCCGGTACTTCGTCAAGGTACATCCTTATTCAGCGGAGGGAGCCCAGATGGCGTTATACTCGTCGAAAGCAGCCAGGTAAGAACCATCAGCCACAACGCGATCCACCACGGTGTTCACAACTGCCAGGAAGTCTTCATTGCCCTGTGCAACCACGCAAGCCTTACCGAAGGAAGCTTCCTCAGCGGTGAAGACCAGGCCGGCAACTTCCAGGTTGTCATTCTGAGCAACCATGCCCTCGCCGACAGCCTTGTCGCAAACGAAGCCAGCAATGTTGCCGTTCACGGTTTCCATGGCCAGGTTCGGATAGGTGTCCAGCTCGAACAGCACGGAGTCAGACAGAGCAGAGGAAACCAGCTCGGACTGAATGGTACCCATCTGAGCGCCAACCTTCAGACCTGCCAGAGATTCCTTGGTGGAGTAGGTCTCGCCGTTGCCCTTCTTCACGATGAGCAGCTGCTCGCTCAATTCATACTGATTGCTGAAGTCAATCACCTTTGCACGCTCTTCACTCACGGTGAAAGCAGCAATGCCGATGTCAACAACGCCGGACTTTACAGCATCGATGATGCCATCGAAAGCCATGTCCTGAATCTTCAGTTCAACGCCCAGCTCGTCAGCGATCTGCTGTGCCAGCCAGATGTCGCAGCCAATGGGATTTGCATCGTCATCCAGAAATTCATAGGGACCATAGGTAGCTTCGGTACCGACAACCAGCACGCCGGCGGCCTTTACCTTTTCAAGAACAGTTTCGGCGGATGCCATTGCGACCGTGCAAAGCATCATGCAAGCAACCAAGACAAGTGCTACAAACTTCTTCATTTTCGTTTCCCCCGTTCGTTCTATTCAGGTTACGTGTATTATTATACACACCATTATTCATTTGTCAAGCATAAATTTTCATTTTTCAAAAATCTTTTTCAAGCTTTTTCATGCGCGCCATGGCTTCGACGATTTTCTCTTCAGAGGTAGTGCATGCAATGCGGAAATGGCCGTTGCCTGCCTTGCCGAACACACATCCGGGAGATACCATGATGTGGGCGTTTTCAAGCAGGTATTTGCAGAAGGTCTTGTCGTCCATTCCTGTTTTGCTGATGCCGGGGAACACATAGAAGGTTCCGCGGGGCTTGAAGATGGTCAGATAGGAAATCTGCTCAATAGCCTCTGCAACTTTGTATACTCGTGCGCGATATTTGGATATATATTCATCGGCAATGCTATCACGGATGGAAAGTGCTTTAAGAGCAGCACGCTGGGAGATGGCAGGGGTTGAATAGGTCAGGCCATCATTCACGAATTTGAATACATCAATCAGATCGGGATGCGCAATGATATAGCCAACGCGCCAGCCTGTCATCATGAAATTCTTCGAGAAGCTGTTCAGGGTAATGGTGCGGTCGGCCATGCCAGGCATCGTCCGCATGGGAACGAATTCGCCGTCATAGAGATAGCGGGTATAGATTTCATCGGCAAGAACCAGCAGGTCCTTCTCGGTGGCAATATTGGCCAGCATTTGCAGGGTTTCACGGCCATAGGCTGCACCGGTGGGGTTGGTGGGCGTGTTGATGATCATGGCACGGGTTGCGGACGTGATAGCGGCACGAACAGCCTCTTCCTGAGGAAGATATTCCTGTTCCTCGTAGGTGGGCACTTCCACTAGCTTGCCGCCTGCAAGCTCGATCTGGTTCTTATAGTCGGCAAAGTAGGGGCCGAAGACAATCACCTCATCGCCGGGATTCAACAGACCCATCAGGCACTGTGACATGCCCATGCAGCTGGAGGTGGTGATCAGCACCTGCTCCGCACGGATGTCCTGATTGAAATCTTCCTTCCAGGCACGGCAAATGGCTTCGATAAGTTCCGGGTCACCTTTGGGATCGCCATAATGTGTATAACCGTTGCATGCGTCTGCATAAGCGGCATCGATAATGCGGCGGTCGGTGGTGAAATCCGTGTCACCAATGCTCAAATCGATGACGTCATTGTAGCGGTGCAGTGCTTCGGTATCGAGGGACAGCCCGGCGGAGCGTTGCTGAAAACGCTTGGCGATATACTCTTTCATTCCTGGTTCGCTCCTTTTTTCACATAAGGTACCACGGTGCTTCCATTGGGGATGACGTAGATTTTCTTGCCACTGAGGTCAGCGGCTGCAAGCAAATCCTCCACCCTCTGATAGGACTTGAGGCCCATAGGCGCCACCACATCGGCGTCAACCTTGGAAAGCATCAGAATGTTGTATCGGTGTGCCTGTTCGCAATTCAGCAGAAAGATGTATCCGGGAATGGTGAAGTGCTCGCGGAGCTGCTTCTCCATGGTGCCATCCTGCAGATTCTTAATCCAGTCGAAGTATTCAGCAGGGCCGCCGCCATCGCGGGCTTCAATGATAAGAATCAGCGTGCCGCCAATCTTCAGGCCGGTTTCCACATTGTCGATGGTTTTCGTTCCCTGATACAGGGACATATCCTTCGGGAAACCGCCGCAGCTGGTAACAATGACATCGGCCTTTTCGGGCACTTCCACACGATAAATGCGGTCTACCGCTTCGCAGGCCTTGCGCCAGGAATTCAGATAGTGGCCTGCATAAATTTCCGCAAGCTCCATTTCGGAATTCATCACCAGGGAGATCATGAAAAGATTCTTCATGAGCCCTGCCGCTTCGCACATATCATCATTCAGGGGATTATCATCCAGCTTGCCATTGCCGATGCGGGGATTGCTCTTGAAGCAGCGGGGATCCAGCGCATAAGCGTGATTGTGGCAGATGGTATCCATGGCGCTGATGCCCGGCAGGATGCTCTTTCGCCCGCCGCCAAAACCAGCCATAACGTGATGCGTGCAGGCACCAAGGCAAATGACACGATCTGCATGCGCTGCAATAGGATTGATGCGCACGACAGTTCCATGGGGCGTGGTGCCGATGGTGACCAGATCATCTGCCAGACAATCGTGATTGACCACACGAATACGGTCATAAACGGCATCGGTCACCAGCGTGCGGAGCTCTTTTTCATCGCCGCCCAGGTGGGTGCCGTTTGCAACCAGAATTGTTATCCGGTCATCCGGCACGCCGCAGCGGTCATGCAGGTAGTTGACCAGATGGGGGATCACCTTATCCTGTCGCATCCAGAAACGGGACATATCGCTGATGACCAGCGCCACTTTTTCACCAGGCTGAATCCACTGACTTAGCGCAGGGGCATCAATGGGTGCGTCCAGCGCTGCAAAGAGCGTGGCGGCAATATCCTGCGCAGCAGGTGTATGATTGCCTTGCAGAACGGTTACGTTTTCTTCCTCGAGAGGGAAGTCAACACGACCATCGCCATAACGGAAAGAATAGGATTTCAAGAATGAATCACTCCTCTGATCGGAATGCGGCTTCGTATGATTATGCACAACAATTTATTATAGCACGCGTCAGGAACTTTGTCGATATGGCACAAAGCATTTGTGCATAGAAAGTACACAAAAGGCGTGCGGTGGACTTTGAAATCCATCCGCACGCCGTGCAATGAATAAAAATTAGACGTTGAACAACAGATCTGCGTAGGTGGGGAAAGGCCAATACTCACGGCCGACCAGGGTTTCCAGCTCGTCAGCTACCACACGGACAGCATTCATGGCAGGAATGATCACGTCGTGCTCGTAAGTGGCAGCAGCTTCAGCATCTGCATCGTGATTTGTGTTCACAATGGCACTCTGCAATTCATCAATGCGGTCAGACAGCAAGGAAGTGTTGCAGCTCAGCTTCGACAGCAGCTTTTCCTCGGCAGAGGTGCTCATACCGGGAACGGCATCCTTCACGGCCTTCAGCTGGGCAGCTACATCGCCGGTGTACTTCATCACAGCGGGCAGAATCTCACGCTGCGCCATCATCAGAGCGGTTTCCGCTTCGATGTTCAGCACCTTGGCGTACTCTTCCAGCTTGATTTCGTAGCGGGAACGAATTTCCACTTCCGTGTACACCTTATGAGAGGTGAACAGCTTGATGTTCTTGTCGTTGATCATGTAGGGCAGGGCATCCACGGTGCTGCGCAGGTTCAGCAAGCCGCGCTTCTCAGCTTCCTTTACCCACTCATCGGAATAGCCGTTGCCGTTGAAGATAATGCGCTTGTGCGCACGAATCTCGCGAACGATCAGCTCATGCAGAGCAGTCTTAAAGTCGGAAGCCCCTTCCAGTTCATCAGCAAACTGACGCAGAGATTCAGCAACAATGGTGTTGATGACCACGTTGGTCTCAGAAATGGAAGCAGCAGAGCCCAAAGAACGGAACTCAAACTTGTTGCCGGTGAAAGCAAAGGGAGAAGTACGGTTGCGGTCCGTGTTGTCCTTGGGGAACTTCGGCAGCACGTGCACGCCAACGGTCAGGTCGATGTGCTCATGGCCGCTGTAGGAGGTGCCTGCATCGATGGCGTCCAGAATCTCGCCCAGCTCGTCGCCTACGAACATGGAGATGATGGCAGGCGGTGCTTCGTTAGCGCCCAGACGGTGATCGTTGCCAGCGCTGGCGACAGATACGCGCAGCAGATCCTGATAATCATCCACTGCCTTGATGACAGCCGTCAGGAACAGCATGAACTGAGCACTTTCGTAGGGGCTATCGCTGGGATCCAGCAGGTTGTAGCCGGTGTTGGTAACCATGGACCAGTTGTTGTGCTTGCCGGAGCCGTTCACACCTGCGAAAGGCTTCTCATGCAGCAGGCAAACCATGCCATGACGCTCGGCAATCTTCTTCATCATTTCCATGGTCAGCTGATTGTGGTCAGCGGCCACGTTGGTGAGGGAGAACACAGGCGCCAGCTCGTGCTGGGAAGGAGCCACTTCGTTATGCTCGGTCTTTGCAGCAACACCCAGCTTCCACAGCTCTTCATTCAGCTCGGTCATAAAGGCCTGAACGCGGGGCTTGATGGCACCAAAGTAGTGATCTTCCATTTCCTGACCCTTGGGAGGCTTGGCACCGTACAGGGTACGGCCGGTGAAGATCAAGTCGCGGCGCTTCTTATAGAGTTCACGGTCAACCAGGAAATATTCCTGCTCGGGGCCTACGGTAGGGGTCACACGGACGGAGTCCATGCGGCCAAACAGATGCAGAACACGCACTGCCTGCTTGCTCAGAGTCTCCATAGAACGGAGCAGAGGCGTCTTCTGGTCCAGCGCTTCGCCGCCATAGGAGCAGAAAGCAGTGGGGATGCACAGCACATTGTCCTTAATAAAGGCATAGCTGGTAGGATCCCAAGCGGTATAGCCGCGTGCCTCAAAGGTAGAACGCAGACCGCCGGAAGGGAAGGAGGAAGCGTCAGGCTCACCACGGACGAGTTCCTTGCCGCTGAAGGACAGGATCATCTTGCCGCCAGCCTGAGGATTCAGGAAGCTGTCATGCTTCTCTGCGGTGATGCCAGTCATAGGCTGGAACCAGTGAGTGTAGTGCGTTACGCCCTTCTCTACTGCCCAGTCCTTCATTGCGTGGGCAACAACGGCAGCAACCTGCGGATCGAGATGACGGCCTTCATCGATGGTCTTCTTCAGGGCCTTATAGGTATCTTTCGGCAGACGCTGCTGCATCACGGCGTCGTTAAATACGTTACTGCCGAAGATTTCATCCATGTGTGCCATTCCGGTAACCCCCTTCTACGATGTTCCATTTGGGTTGAGCAGCCTTTTCCATGGCGATAGAGCCATACATGGAAAAAGGACGGTGCGAGAAAGAAATCCCGCAGCGTCCTTGCTGCATGTGCTCAGTATAACGGCACGGTTTCCATTTGTCAAGAGCTAAACATAGGAAAAACGAGAGATTTGTGTGTCATCTGTTATTTAGCGCAGGGTAAAGCAGCTTTGCCTCTGGCAATTTGACAAACGTTCATTCCTTTTCTATAATGACAGACGATTCAATAGAGAAAGGGGAGACATCCCATGGGAAAAGCGCTCAGAAAGGCGTTTCCATCCACCATCCCTGTCATGGCTGGTTACCTGTTCCTTGGCTTCGCTTATGGTATTTCCATGCGGGAAAGCGGCTTTGGCATTGGCTGGACGGCACTGATCAGCCTGTTTGTATACGCTGGCAGCATGCAGTTTGCCATGATCGGATTGCTCACAGCCTCGTTTGCACCGCTTACGGCGGTGATGATGACGCTGATGGTGAACGCACGCCACTTGTTTTATGGCATCAGCATGCTTGAACCTTATGGCAAGGCAGGAAAATGCAAGCCTTATATGATTTTTTCCCTGACCGATGAGACTTATTCCCTGGTTGTCAGCGGCGCACCGCAGGGTGTGGACGCAGACCGGTGGTATACCGCCGTATCTGCGCTGGATCAGTTCTATTGGGTGGCTGGCTCGGTACTGGGCGTCATCCTTGGAAATGTGATTCCCTTTGACCTGACGGGCATCGATTTTGCTATGACGGCACTGTTTACCGTGATTGTCACCGAGCAGACGTCTGATGCATTTGCAGCCGTCAAGGCAGGCAAGATGCAGCTGAAAGACGCGGTCATCCCGTTGGTGCTTGGCGCTGGCGGAACACTTCTGTGCCTGCTGGTGGCGGGCAAGAGCAGCTTTCTGCTGGCCTCCATGGCGCTTATGCTTTTGTGCTTCTTTGGTCAGTATCACCTTGAGCAGGGAGGGAAAAGCGCATGACGACACTTCAAATTGGTATCACCATCGCCCTGGTGGCGCTGACGACAGCGGCAATTCGCTTTGCACCGTTCCTGCTTTTCCCTGATGGAAAGAAGGTGCCGGACTTCGTCCAGTGGCTCGGGAAGCAATTGCCCCGCGCTGTAATGGCAATGCTTGTGATCTATTGCCTGAAGGATCTTTCCTTTGCACAGGCGGTGGACTGGATTCCGGCACTGGCAGGCGTGGCTGTTACGGCTGCCATGCATTTGTGGAAGAAGCAAATGATCCTGTCGATTTCTGCAGGGACAATCGTTTACATGGTATTGCTTCGTATGCTCTGAAAATGAGAAATCCGAATTATTTTGTTAGCAAGACACAATTTGTTCGTTGACAAGCTTATTTTCCTGCGCTATAATAAATTGCAAATGCAAGGAACCTATTACGACGAAATAGAGGGATGTACTATGCTGACGCATAAGATGACTATCGCAGGCTGCGAACGTGAACTGCCTATTTGCCGCGTGACAGATGATCTGTATATTGGCGCTTTCGTGATTTTCGGCGATGTGGAGCTGACTGTCGCTTGCGCACGGGATCTGCTGAAGATCGCTCCTGAATACGACTACATGATTACCGCTGAGTCCAAGGGCATTCCGCTGGCCTACGAGATGGCTCGTCAGGCAGGGGACAAGAAGTGGTTCCTGGCTCGCAAGGGCGCAAAGCTGTACATGCAGAACATTTTCAGCGTGAGCGTGAAGTCCATCACCACGGCTGCTGAGCAGAAGCTGTACCTGGACGGTGCGGATGCTGAAATGATGAAGGGCAAGCGCATCTTGATTGTGGACGACGTGATCTCCACGGGCGAATCTCTCCGCGCTATCGAAGAGCTGGTGAAGAAGGCTGGCGGCATCGTAGCTGGCCGTATGGCTATTCTGGCTGAGGGCGACGCGCAGAATCGTGAAGACATTCAGTACCTCGAAAAGCTGCCTGTGTTCAACGCT
>CAVEUM010000027.1:0-22863 GCA_963618735.1 bacterium
TTCGAGGAGAGCGCGAGAGGAGGCTTTTGGCACAAAAGCCGTCCTCTCGCAAAAAACCTCGCCATCTCGTCCTTACTCAGCGTCTGCGGCGTAGTACTGGCCGTAGATGAATTCATGGATGGACTGAACGTTCTTCTTCAGGTTGTTGGTGCTCAGGTAAATGACGGAGGCGCCGTTGATGTCCTTGTAGCTGTAGCAACCGTCCATGGGCACGCGGTGCTGCTCCAGCAGTTCCTCACCGGATTGAGCGCGGGTAATAATGCCGCTGTTCAGCACCGTCATGCCAAGCTCTACCATGGTGCTGGGGTTCATGTTGGTGGAAACGTAGGGGACGCAGGTCTCAATCAGGGTCATCATCTTGTCCAGCGTCATGTCCTGCATGACCTTTTCCAGCAGCAGCTCCAGCAGATGACGCTGACGGGCAGTGCGGCCAAAGTCGTTGTCAATCTTGCGGAGACGAGCGTACATAACGGCCTGCACGCCGTCAAGATGCTGCACACCATCCACCTTCTCCAGCGCCACACGGGAGCTGCCGTCCGTATTGTCATACTTCGGGGGATGCTTCTTCAGATAGGTGTTGATGGCGCTGGCTTCCTTCTTGGTCAGGTCAATGTCGATGCCGCCGATGGCATCAATGATGGAGGCCAGACCGTAGAAGTTGATGGTCACATAGCTTTGAATGTTCATCTCAAAGTTCTTGTTCACGGTGCGCATGGCCAACTGACCGCCGCCGCGGGAATAAGACACGTTGATGCGATTCTTGTTCTTGTAGCCGGGGATGGTTACGTACATATCCCGCAAAAGAGAAGTCAGCTTGATGGCGCCTGTGTCCTTGTTGATGGACAGAATGATCTGCACATCGCCCTGCTGAAGGCCGGAGGTCAGGCTGGTATCACGGGTGTCAATGCCGATGAGCAGAATGTTGATTACGTTGTCGGGCAGATTGGTGTTCAGGTCCAGGGCATCTGTGTCCGTGGTGGTGTCCACTTCCATGTCCTGCTGCAGGGCATCAATGGCGGCCTGCGTTTCATCATCAATAATGAATTCGCTGTCATCGTCTTCCAGCGTTTCTTCGTCCGCGTCAGCGGTTTCTTCTTCTGCTGCGGGAGCTTCCGTGGTAACGGCACTCATGTCCCAGTCTTCGTCGTCATCCACAGAGGCAGCCAGAGCGGAACCGCTCATCATGCAAACAGCCATCAACGCTGCGGTGATGCGCTTCAGTGTGTTCTTCAAAAAAGGATCCTCCTTTGCTTGGAAAGATAAACATCTTTCATTATACGATTTCGGAAGAGAAAATGCAACCGACAGAAAGCCAATCCTGATGCGGCAACGCATTTTTTACAAAGCCGCGCTGCACAACGGCACCTTTGTAACATTTGCCTGTCAGGTGACACGCTCCAGCTCCTCACGCAGATACGCCAGCGAACGCGTTACGGCTTCAAGGTCGGTGGTTTGCGAGGCGTAGGGCTCAAGAATCACTGCGCCCTGATACCCCTGCGCCTTCAACTCGCGGAATAGTCGGGGAAAATCCATCACACCCTCGCCGGGCAGACATAGCTTGCCGCTTGCGTCCCAGTCCAAAAGGTGCACGTGGCGAATGCGCCCTTCCATCAGGTGCAGCATGTCAAAGGGATCCACCTTGCCCAGATAGGCCTGCTTCACATCCAGCACAAAGTGAAGGTCGGGAATCATCCCCAGCGCGCTGCGAACACAATCCAAGTTGCGCAGAGTGCACCAGTTCACGTTTTCCCAAAGAATCTCCATGTGATGGGTTTTGGCCTCTGCCTGCATGGCGGCGAAACGTTCCGGCAGGGACGCGATGCGCTCAGGCGTCATGGGGGAGCGAACACCGCTGGGGCCGTGAAAGACATACCAGGAGGCACCCAGCGCCTGACCTGCGTCCAGCACGCGGGAGAGGGTCTCCATGGCGTCCTGCCGCTGGCGGGGAGAGCCGCCGAATAAGTCGGGCTCGAACTGTGTCCCCTTGGGATGCACCGATACGCAGGGGAGTCCGTCCAGGCGTCCCTTCACGTATTCGCCGAAAGAACGGTCATATTCGCTGCGGGTCTGCAGGAAAATTTCACATACGTCCAGCGCAAAATGCCGCCGCAGAAAAGACGCCTCATCTTCTGTTTCCATCCGACCGTAGAAGCCTGCGGAGGACATGCCCAGTTTCATTCGTTACTGCCTCCTAATTCATCCAGCGAGCAGGAAAACGCGCCGCCGAAATCCTGCATAAAGTCCTGCACTTCGATGAGATCCATGGCCTGAATGGACTGCAAAATGGCGGACGCGGCATCGGCAAATTCGCGGTTGCCCAGCCGAAGCTCCTCCATGCAATGCGCATAGGCGCTGATGCGGTCTGCAGCCTTCACAAGCTGCCACGCGTAGGCGGATTCATCGGGCTGAAGCACGGGGGAGAAAGCGCCTTGCAGATCCTTCGGCAGGGTGCGCAAAAGCCGCTGAAGGGACTGCTGCTCCATGCCTTTGTAGGCGGCGAGAATCACGTCATCATGATGCTTGACGGGCGTGGGAAGATCCCCTGTGAAAATTTCACTGGCATCATGGTACATGGCCAGGGTTGCGACCTTCTCCGAGGACACGTCCTTGTGATAGCGCTCCGCGGCAATCACGGCCAGACCATGGGCAATCATGGCTGTTTGCAGGGAATGTTCCGCGTCATTTTCGGGATGGGTGTCCTGCATCAATCCCCAGCGGCGGATGAGACGCAGTCTTGATAACCACGCATAAAAGGTACTCACAGCTTGCCTCCTGCATTTCAGGTTCCTTATTACTATACACAAAAAATCCCGTCTTGACAATTCCGATGTTGACTTCTGTGACCGTTATGCTATAATCATGATTGAAAATTGCATCCACCGCTAGGGGGGCGACACGGATTCGTCCGTGGCTGAGAGGGCTTCGAGCCGACCCTTAGAACCTGTTGTAGATGATCCTACCGTAGGGAAGCGGAAGCGCAGCTTGTTTGCTGTGCATGGGCGTGTGCGCCCAATCCTGCTTTCCCGCGTTCAACGCGGGTTTTTCTTTTGGGGATGCGAAAGAAAAAGGAGGAGACCCATTCATGTTCCGTTTCATTTCCACTGCATTGGCAGACGAAGCTGCCGCAACAGCTACGGACGTAGCAGAAGAAGCAACCCCTTCCTGGTTTGAATCAGCCTTTGAAGATGTTGCGTCCTTCCCTGCGTGGGCATGGGTTGTTGTGGCGGTGCTGCTCATCGGCGGCATTGCAGCCTATAAGGCGGTCAAGGGCGGCAAGAAGACCGTGTGGACGACCAAGATGGTTTCCATGGGCGCCATTTGCATGGCACTGAGCTGCGTGCTGAGCCTCGTTCAGCTGTGGAGCATGCCGCAGGGCGGCTCGGTGACCCCTGCCAGCATGATGCCCATGATGCTGTTTGCCTACGTGTACGGCGTTGGCCCCGGCCTTGCGCTGGGCGCGGTGTACGGCGTGCTGCAGTATATCCTTGGACCCTGGTTCGTCAGCGTGCCGCAGGTGTTGCTGGATTACCCCATCGCTTTCGCCATGACGGCGCTGGCAGGCCTGTTCCGCAACATGAAGAATGAGCGCGTCGGATTGAGCCTGGGCGTGGTGGTTGCCTGCATTGGCCGTTTCGTGGCCGCTGTGGCCTCCGGTGTGATCTTCTTTGCGGAATACGCAGAAGGCTCCGGCATGAGTCCTATGCTGTATTCGATCACCTACAACGGCAGCTACATGCTGGCAGAGTGCGTCATCTGCGTTGTGCTGTCCGTGCTGGTTGGCGGACGACTGGTGCGCGAATTGAAAAAGAACGCATAAGCAAAAAAACAAGGCACCCGCGGGCGAAAATTGCCTGCGGGTGCTTTTCTTATTCCTGCGTGTATACATATAGGTCTGTGCCGGTGGCAGGAGCGTCCATGCCGAGGAGGTCGCTGACGGTCACGAGCTCGTAGCCGTCCTCCAGCAGGTTGGGAATCAGCTCCTTCAGGCACTGAACGTCCTTCCAGTTGGTGTGGTAGAGCAGGATGCTGCCGTTCTGCACAGCTTTGCGGGCTTTGGCGGCATCGGTTTGGCTGACATCCCAGCGGATGGCGTGGGTGTAACCGGCTGCCTCAATGGCGTCGCACACACTGCGGCCGTTGTCGCGCTGCGTGTTGCCGTAGGGCGGGCGCATGGCCTGCATCCCGTAATGATAGCCCAGCACGGTGTCCAGCTGCTGCTGCGTGCGCTGAAGCTGGTAGATAATCTGCCGATTGTCGCACTTGATGAGGCTGGCGTGGCCGTAGGTGTGGTTGCCGATTTCACATCCCGTGTCGATGACGTCCTGCCATACCTCGCGGTCTTCTTCCCTGAGCGCCTTGCCCACCACGAAAAAGGTTACGGGCACGTTGTATTCCTTGCAGATTTCAAGCACGGCCTTCAGGTTGTTGATGTCGTAGCAGTCGTCCACGGTGACGGCAATGCGATTCTGCTCACGGTCGCCGTTGTACACGATGAATCCCTTTTCTACGGCAAAAGCAGAAGTCGCAGAAAATAAAAAAAGCAGACCCAGCATGGCCGCCATGAAACGCTTCATAGGGGTATACCTCCCAAGATTTCATCAAAGCGTGTGCGAGCGTGACCGTAAGCCGAGTTCTGTCGTGGACGATCATCTATCCAGACCTGGCGTTACCGCGCAGGTTCAAGCGATTGTCAGGACGCGACGGGCAGCCGCATATGTCCCATTCCATCTTGCACCGGGTGGGGTTTACAGCACGGACAAGTCGCCAAGCCGTGGGTGAGCTCTTACCTCGCCTTTCCATCCTTACCGAAAAAAATCGGCGGTTTCTTTCTGTTGCACTCTCCTTGGAGTCGCCTCCACCGGCCGTTAGCCGGCACCCTGCCCTGCGGTGCTCGGACTTTCCTCATACCTTTCGGCACGCGATCGTCTGGTCACCTCGCACACAAAGACCATCATACCACGTTGCGTCAAGCGTGTCAATCCCAATTGGGGAAGAAGCAGCTGCGTCCGCCTGAAAAAGCACGCAAAAGGGATGCGAAACGGCTCTGACAGGGAACCGTTCCGCATCCCTGATGAATACATTAGTATTCGAAGGACCAGTGGATGGAAGTACATACGCCGCTGACGCTCATGTTGTAGTCCAACTGCCAGATGTGGGAATCCGATGTTCCGGCACGGTAGCGGATGATTTTGCTGCCATCCTCCTGCTTGTAGATTTTGCCGACGTCCTCATCGTTGGCGTAGAGGCCGCGGTTGCCGGAGGGACTTTCCACCTGACCCATATCGCGGAATACGCTGACAATGCCGTCCTCCGTGTCGCCGATACCTGTGCTGCGCGGACCCGTGAAACGGCCTGAGGTGAAGTACAAATCGATGAGCACATAATCGGTTTTCTTAGGGGCGAAAATGGCGTAGCCCCAGTCGTAGGTGTGCTTCTGGCAGGTGTCGGCGGCGCCGGTGTAGGTCACTTCCTCGATGCTGTTGGCCGTGCCGTAGGTATCCTGGAAGTCGGAAAGGGTGGAAACGTTCAGCGTTAGCTTGGCAATCTTGTCATCCGTGCTGTACGCCGTCAGGGGACTCTTCACGCCGGTAATCTTGTAGAGAATCTCCATCGTGTTGCTCATCTTGCCATAGCCATTCACAGCGATGGCGCGCACGGTTACGCGTCCGCCGGGCAGCCAGAAGGGTTCACCTGTGTAGACGGGACTGTCTGCGTCCGGGGTAGAGCCGTCGATGGTGTAATAGATGGTGATGTCGGTATCGTTCTTGTTGGACTCGCCCGGATGGAGCCAAATGCGCTGACGGGTCTTGTAGGTGTTCGGCGCAAGGCTGGAGGTCGGCGTGTCAGGCGCATCCATAATGACCTTGTAGGTGGCGCTGAGCTCATCGCTCACCAAATCCTCATTCACTGCCACAGCGCGGAGCTTATACACTCCCTCTTCCAGATAAATCGGCTCGGTATACAGCGTGCCTGCGTCAGGCAGCACGGCCTCATCATCATTGAAGATGTAGTAAATGTCGTATTCCTCTGTGGAGGTCAGGTCGAGATACTTGTTGGTATTGTACACACCAGCCACCAAGCCGCTGGTAGGGGAAACAGGAAGCAGCTCCGTACGCTGCTGGCGGAAGGTATTCAGCCCTGTTTTTTCATAGGCCAGCTGCATCAGCGCGGCCGCCTCGGGACGGCGGGACTCGGCCAGCATAATGCGAATGGTGTTGCTGTAGGGCTCGGAGCGGGTGGGCACGATGTCCGTGTACATTTCGGTGTACAGGGCTTCGGCATCGTCATCACGGCCGGCAGCTTCGTAGGCGTTGCCCAGCAGGAGCAGGCCGTCCACGTTCACGTCATCATCGCCATTCTTCTCGCGTGCCAGCTCAAAGTGGTTGATGGCCTTGTCGATTTGACCCTTGTCCAGCTCCTCTTCGCCCACCTGCCAAAGGGCTTCTGCAGATGCATCCTGTCCCAGCCGTGCCATGATGCGCTGACCGCTGGTGGTGCGGGTCAGGTAGAAGTAGCAGCCGACAACGAGCAGCACAAGCACGCAGGCACCAAGAATGGCCATGTGCGCCCAGTTCACCATGTGCTGCTTCACCTGATGCGTGTACTTGTTTCTGGGATTGGGAAGCTGCGTCTGGCGCTGGGTATCCCGCTCGTTTTGCGGGCGGAAGCGGTCGTAGGACGCTGTGGCGGAAGCATCGGTCACAAGCCCGGACTCTGCGTCATAGACCGGGATGCTTGCAGTCTCTTCCACATGGGCGTCATAGACAGGGGCGTGGCTGGCACCGCGATAGCCAGCGGCGTGCCTGGGGGCAGAAGAAGCAGCCATGGCATTCATGGTTTCCCTGCCGCGGCGACCCTGACGGATGGCACGCACGCCTTCATCAGGCTGGATGTTTTCAGTCGTTGCGCCGCAGCCCGGGCAAACGATATCCTCCTGAGAAACGTACGTACCGCAATGGGGACAAAGCATTCCGTGATCCTCCTTAAGTGGAATGATGGTTCACTGACCCTGGGACGGTTGCTGACCAGGTCCAAAGGAGCGCTTCAGAAAAGCGGCGGCCTTTCGCACATCACAATGCGCTGCGTGCCAATCTGCAGATAATCCTGCGCGGGTCAGTGCCTTCATGTCTTCATTCTATGTACACATCCTATTGTACCATCTTTGTCAAGAGAAAGCGACCATGCAAAGATGAAAGGTTTGTGAAGAATCAGCAAGGGACGCAATCGTGCAAAACGGAAAATGAGAAGACAAAACCATGCTGGGAAATGCTGGAATGGAAAACCGTCTCTGACGGAAGTTGATGCGCGCAACCATGACCTCGTACAGGGGGGAGAGTTTGTTACTCTCCCCCTTGTAGAGGGTTGTGGAACATTCTTCTATATATATAAGGGGTGTTCCGTTCCATAGATTACAAGGTTACGATAAATGTAACCGCTGGCGTAACAATATCTTTATGACGATGCCTGCAAAAAACAGAATCATCCGCAGCCGCAAATGATGAAAGCAGAAGAAGGGGAGGAATCGAATGCAAAAGTGCTGGGTCGCAAAATTTCTGAAAACGATTGACAAGCGAATGAAAAGGTGTATAATGACGTATGAACAGATGCTCATATGTTTGGAGGTTGGATGTCATGAAGAAATCCTGGCCCCTGGAAGATCTGGATTGTGCCAACTGCGCCGCAAAAATGGAAGACGCAATGGCAAAGCTCCCCGGTGTTACCAAAGTTCGGGTGGACTTTTTCCACCAGACGTTGACATTGGAAGCCCCTGATGATGTGTACGATGAAGTGCTTGCCCGTGTTGTGGCCTGCGGCAAGAAAGTGGAACCCGACTGCCGTATCATCACCGATGGCAGCAAGGGGAAGGGTGCTCATCACGAGCACGAACATCACCATCACCACCATGACCACGATCATGGGGATGGCTGCTGCTGCGGTCACGACCATCATCACCACGATGATGACGATGATGATGACGACGAGCACGAACACGGCCATCATCACGGCGGCGAAGAGGATGAAGGCAAGGTCATTCTGATTCGCGCGGCTGCTGCGGTGGCGCTGCTGATTGCAGGCTCTTTGACCAGCGGATGGATCAGCATTGTGCTGTTCCTGCTGGGCTATGTGGTGGCTGGCTACGATGTGGTGTTCCGCGCGGTGCGGAATATCTCCCATGGACAGATTTTCGATGAAAATTTCCTGATGGCAGTGGCCTCCATCGGCGCTATGTGCATCGGCGAATATGCCGAAGGCGTGGCGGTTATGGCGTTCTACCAGGTGGGCGAATGGTTCCAGGATCGCGCGGTGGACAAGAGCCGCACCTCCATTTCTGCCTTGATGGATATTCGCCCTGAATACGCCATGCTGGTGGAAGACGGCAAGGAAACCAAGGTGTCCCCTGAAGAGGTGGAAGTGGGCGATATCATCCGCATCCACCCAGGCGAGCGTGTGCCGCTGGACGGCATCGTGCTCTCCGGCACCAGCAG
The DNA here is from genome assembly GCA_963618735.1 of bacterium. Taxonomy (GTDB): domain Bacteria; phylum Bacillota; class Clostridia; order Christensenellales; family Aristaeellaceae; genus CAKUFA01. Next base: position 8,487 of record CAVEUM010000027.1, read on the forward strand.
CCTGAACACCACGGCTTTGACGGGCGAGTCCCTGCCCCGTGATGTGGGCGAGGGTGACAACGTCATCAGCGGCTGCGTGAACATGTCTGGTCTGCTGACGGTGCGTGTCACCAGCAGCTATGGTGAATCCGCTGTCAGCCGCATCCTTGAGCTGGTAGAATCCTCCGGCGAAAACAAGGCCAAGACCGAACGGTTTATCACCCGCTTTGCCCGTGTGTACACGCCTGCTGTGTGCGGCGCGGCGCTTCTGCTGGCCATTGTGCCGTCTTTGATTGACGGCAACTGGATGGAGTGGCTCCACCGCGCGCTGACCTTCCTGGTTATTTCCTGCCCCTGCGCGCTGGTCATCTCCGTGCCTCTGACCTTCTTCAGCGGCATCGGCGGCGCATCCAAGCAGGGCGTGCTGGTGAAGGGCGCCAACTACATGGAATTGCTGGGCAAGCTGGATACCGTTGTGTTTGATAAGACGGGTACCCTGACCAAGGGTGTCTTCACCGTTACGGCCATTCATCCTGAAGAGGTCACCGAGGATACCCTGCTGGAAATGGCTGCCCTTGCGGAAGTCTATTCTGACCATCCCATTTCCAAGTCCCTGAAGACGGCATGGAACCGTGCGCTTGACACCAGCCGCGTAACCGATGTGGAAGAGGTGGCTGGTCACGGCGTCAAGGCTGTGGTGGATGGACATACCATCTACGCAGGCAATGATAAGCTGATGGCACAGGTCGGTGCGAAGTGGAAGCCCTGCGAGCAGACGGGCACCATCGTCCATGTGGCGCAGGACGGCGTGTACATGGGTCACATCGTGATTGCGGACGTGGTGAAGGAGACCGCCCCTGCAGCCATTAAGGAGCTGAAGGAGCTTGGCGCACGCCGCCTGGTGATGCTGACAGGTGACCGCAAGGCCGTCGGCGAGGACATTGCTGCACGCCTGTCCCTGACGGAGGTTCACGCAGAGCTGCTGCCCCAGGACAAGGTTTCCTGGGTGGAAAAGCTGCTGGAGACGGCGGAAGGCACGCTGGCCTTTGTGGGTGACGGCATCAATGACGCGCCTGTGCTGGCTCGTGCGGATATCGGCATTGCCATGGGCGCTCTGGGCTCTGACGCCGCCATCGAGGCCGCTGACGTGGTGCTGATGGATGATGATCCCCAGAAACTGGCTGTCGGCATGAAGATTGCCCGCAAGACCACGAGGATTGCTTATCAGAACATCGTCTTTGCCCTGGCGGTGAAGGCTGTGGTGCTTCTCCTGGGCGCTCTGGGTCTGGCGAATATGTGGCTGGCCGTCTTTGCGGATGTCGGCGTGTGCGTGCTGGCCATCCTGAACGCGACACGAGCCATGAAGAACTAAAAATCATACATCATACAAAGAAAACGGCACGGCACCCCCGATTTGATATTGGGGTGCCGTGCCGTTGTTTATGCTTACTTTCACGAAGAGATTTTTTAGGTCGCATTCGCCAGCATCAGCTTCAACCGATTCTCCTGATTGACGCGGCTGGCGCCGGCATCGTAGTCGATGGCCACAATGTTGACGTTGGGGTACTTTTCCTTAATGGGCTTCATCATGCCTTTGCCGCAGATATGGTTCGGCAGGCAGCCAAAAGGCTGGGTGCAGACGATGTTGGTGCATCCGGAATGGGCAAGCTCCATCATCTCGGCGGTCAAGAGCCATCCTTCACCCATTTTCACGGCAGGGGAGATGAATTCCTCGGCCATGGGGGGCACCTGCTCGAAGGGCGTCCACGGGCGGAACACACCCTGCTCCTTCACCATGGCGATGATGTCGTTCTTTTTGCCGCACAGGTAGCGCCAGGCCAGGCGAATGATCGGCTGCAACAGCACCTTTCGGTGATACACGCGGTATTCCACCATGTTGTTGTACACCATGTACAGCACGAAATCCAACAGTCCCGGCATGGTGACCTCGGCGCCTTCTGCCACCAGAAAGTCCTCCAGATGATTGTTGGCCAGCGGCGAATATTTCACAAAGATTTCGCCTACAACGCCCACCTGCACCGCCTTCCGCTGCTCACGGGGGATGGCTGCGAATTCCTGCAGAATTTCACCATAGAGCTGCTTCACGCGGCGGTAACGGATCTTCGCGTTGCTGCCAAGCTCCTTGCCGAGACGCTCCGTCCACTTGCGGCAGAGCTGCTCCGCGTCACCTGCATGGAGTTCGTAGGGCGTCACCTGTCCTTTCAGGCTCATGAGCAGGTCGCCAAAGAGCACTGCGTAGGCCAAACCATGGAGGAAGGGCAGGGTCAGCTTGAATCCAGGGTGCTTTTCCAGCCCTGCAAAGCTGAAGGAAATGACGGGGACAAACCCCAGTCCTGCACGCTCCAGCGCCTTGCGAATCAGGGAAATGTAGTTGCTGGCACGGCAGCCGCCGCCTGTCTGAAACATAATCAGGGCGACCTTGTGCACATCATACTTGCCGGAAAGCAGAGCATCCATAAACTGACCGATGACGCACACAGCCGGGTAGCAGGCGTCATTATGCGTGTATTTCAGGCCTGTTTCCACGATATTGGTGCCGCTGGTTTCCAGCAGCTCCATGTGATAACCGTAGGTTTTGGCCACCTGAATCACCAGCTGAAAGTGCATGGGGAGCATGTTGGGCACAAGAATCGTGTAATCCTTCTTCATTTCCTCGGTGAAGGGAATGTAGGTGTTATTATGCATGATTCTCCGCCTCCTCCAGCGCACCAAGCAGGCTGCGGAGACGAATCCGCACCGCGCCCAGATTGGTGATTTCATCGATTTTCAGCTGGGTATAATGCTTGCCCGCCTTCTCCATGATGGCGCGAACCTCGTCGGTGGTGATGGCATCAATGCCGCAGCCGAAGGACACCAGCTGCACCAGCTCAACATCCTTGTTGGCCGCCGCAAAGGCTGCCGCGCGGTACAGGCGGGAATGGAAGGTCCACTGGTCCAGCACATTCACCTTCTGCACAGGTGCCAGCTCTGCCACGCTGTCCTCCGTTACCACGGCAAAGCCCAGATTGCCTGCCAGTTTGTCAATGCCGTGACCGATTTCGGGATCAATGTGATACGGCCGTCCTGCCAGAATCATGATCCGCTTGCCGGCTTTGCGGGCTTCTTCCATTACGCGCTTGCCTTCTGCCTGCACGGCGGCGTGATATGCCCTGTAGGCCTCCAGGCCTTTTTCTGCCGCATGACGAACTTCACGCTTGGTGAGACTGCCGTCCAGCTTTTTCAGGCAGGGATAGAGGCCGCGCTCAATGCTCTTCGCGTTGTCCAAACGCACATAGGGATTCAGAAATTCCGCGTGCTTCAATTGCGGCATGTTGCTTTTCAGCACCTCGCCGTAGTAGGCGACCACGGGGCAGTTGAAGTGATTATCCCCGGCATGCTCGTCCACATTGTAGGTCAGCGCAGGGTAGAAGACGGCGGAAATACCTTCGTCCAGCAAGGTCAGCACATGGCCGTGCATGATTTTTGCGGGATAGCACACCGTATCGGACGGGATGGTCAGCTGTCCCTTCTCATAGGTCTTGCGGGTGGAAAGGCCGGAAAGGTGCACCTCAAAGCCAAGCTCCGTCAGCATGGTGTACCACAGGGGCGCCAGCTCGTACATGCTGAGAGCCAGCGGCAGACCAATCTTGCCGCGCTTGCCTTCCACAGGCTTGAGGGAGGCGAAATAATTCCGCTTGAACAGCTGCACGTTGGGCAGATCCTCTGCCTGCTTCAATCCTGCACCCTTGGCGCACTGGTTGCCGGAAATATATTTTTCTGATGTACCGAAGCGATTCACCGTCAGGTGGCAATGATTGGTGCATCCGCCGCATACCGCCGCCGTGGCTGTGTGGGTGAATTGCTCCAGCTCCTGAAGGGTCAGCAGCTTGCTTTCCTGATAGCGCATGGCATACAGCGCCGCACCATAGGCACCCATCAGGCCGGCAATGCTTGGGCGGATGACCTCCGCACCAAGCTCCATCTCAAAGGCGCGGAGCACGGCGTCATTGTAGAAGGTGCCGCCCTGCACCACGATGTGCTCGCCCAGCTCTTTGGGGCTGGAAGCGCGGATGACCTTGTAGATTGCGTTCTTCACCACGCTGACAGACAGACCTGCGGAAATATCCTCAACAGAGGCGCCGTCCTTTTGCGCCTGCTTCACGGAGGAATTCATGAACACCGTGCAGCGGGAACCGAGATTCACAGGCGCGGCGCTGAAGAGTCCCATTTTCGCGAAATCTGCCACCGCGTAGCCCGCACTTCGGGCGAAGGTTTCAATGAAGGAGCCGCAGCCGGAAGAACAAGCCTCGTTGAGCATGATGCTGTCAATGGCACCATGGCGGATGCGGAAGCACTTGATGTCCTGTCCGCCGATGTCCAAAATGAAGTCCACATCGGGACGGAAATGCCGCGCGGCCATGTAATGCGCCATGGTTTCCACAAGGCCTGTATCCACATGGAAGGCGTGGCAGATCAGCTCTTCACCATAGCCTGTTACGGCGCTGCCGCAGATTTGAACCCGATCGCCGCACAATCCGCGGAGCTTCAGCAGCTGCTCACGCACCAGCGCCACGGGGTTGCCCAGGTTGGAAGAATAATAGGAATAGAGGATGCTCTTGTCCTCGCCGATGAGCGTCAGCTTGGTGGTAGTGCTGCCGCAGTCGATGCCCAGCCAGGCCTTGCCGCGGTAGTCCGCCAGCGGCTTCTCCGCAACGGTTGCCTCATTGTGGCGGCGGCAGAAGGCGAGGTATTCCTCCGTGTTTTTGAACAGCGGCGGCAAACGGTTGGCACCGCTGTCCTTTCCGCCTGTGCTCTTTTCCATTTTGGAAAGCAGGGTGCTGCAGTCGATGGGCTCTGTCTTTTGGGAAAGCATGGCTGCACCCAGTGCCACCGTGAAACGGTCATATTCGGGGAAGATGGCGGTGCTCTCGTTCAGCTTCAGCGTTTCGGTGAAACGCTTGCGCAGCCCCTTGCAATAGTGCAGGGGGCCGCCAAGGAACATGACCTTGCCCTTGATTTCACGACCCTGAATCAGGCCTGTAATCGTCTGATTGACCACCGCCTGATAAATGCTGGCTGCCACATCGCTCTTGTTGGCACCCTGATTCAGCAGGGGCTGAATATCCGTTTTGGCAAACACGCCGCAGCGGGAAGCGATGGGGTAGATGCGGTCGGCGTGCAGGCTGGCTTCGTCCATTTCTGCCACGGACATATTCAGCAAAACGGCCATCTGGTCGATGAAGGCGCCGGTACCGCCGGCACAGGTGCCGTTCATTCGTTCATCGACGCCGCCTTGGAAAAAAATGACCTTGGCATCCTCACCGCCAAGCTCAATCACCACGCCTGTATCGGACGCGAGGGCACGCACGCAGGCCGCGGTTGCATAAACTTCCTGCGCAAAGAAAATGTCGGTGCTTTGTGCCAGACCAAGGCCTGCAGAGCCCGAAATGGCCACCGTAAAAGGCTTTTCACACAATAAAGACGCCATGTCGTGCAGCATGTTCATCAGCGTTTCGCGGATGCGGGAAAAATGCCGCTCATAGCGTTCAAAAATGATCTGCTCGTTTTCTACCAGCACCAGCTTCGCGGTGGTAGAACCGATGTCAATCCCCAGGGAACGAATCTGTTTCTCCATGGTAACCTACTCCTTACCGTTTAATTTTTCGTCCTTTTCCTGCAGATTCCTCCTGACAAATAAAAAATTTGTCCCATAAAATAGGTATACAGGAGACTTTTTGCGTCACGCTGACGGCTCTATTTGCATTTTCCTGCAGCTGTGCTATAATGGGAATGATTACGGTTCATGATTTGTTTGAGGAGGAGCATCCATGCGCATTCTCGTAGTGGGCGACGGCAAGGTCGGACATACGCTGGCCGAGCATCTGGCTCAGGAGGATCACGATATCACCATTCTGGATACCGATGAAGAGGTTCTCCAGCGGTGTGAAGATGAACTGGATGTGCTGTGCGTCCGCGGCAACGGCGCCAACGCCAAAACCTTGCTTGATGCAGGGGTTGAAAGGACAGATATTCTCATTGCTGCCACCGCCAGCGATGAAACGAACATGCTTTGCTGCCTGATTGCCAAAAGGCTTGGCGCCAAGTATGCCATTGCCCGTATCCGCGACCCTGAATATAACGAAAGCCTGATGCTGCTTCAGCACGAGCTGGGCATTGACATGGCCATTAACCCTGAGCGTGCTACGGCGCTGGAAATCAGCCGCCTTTTGCGCTTTCCCTTCGCCAGCAACATTGAGTCCTTCGCCAAAGGACGGGTGGAAATGGTGGAGTTCCGCGCCCAGGAGCATGACCCTGTGGTTGGCATTCCGCTGAAGGATTTGGCACACAAGCTGCACAACATTCCCCGTGTACTGTACGCTGCAGTGGAACGAAACACCGTGGTTACCATCCCCAACGGCGATTTTGTCATTGAGCCAGGCGACCGCGTTCATGTGACGGGCGATGTGGTAACCATCACGGCTTATTTCCGCTTCCTTGGCCGCAACACGCATCAGCTGAAGAACGTTATGCTTCTCGGGGGCGGACGCATCAGCTATTACCTTTCCAAGATGATCGTTCCCGTGGGTGCTCACGTGAATCTGGTGGAAATCAATCACGCCAAGGCGGAGCATCTCAGCGAGATGCTGCCGGATGTGAACATCATCTACGGCGATGGCACGGATCAGAACCTGCTGGAGCAGGAAGGCTTGCAGCAGATGGACGCCTTTGTTTCCCTGACTGATCGTGATGAGGAAAACCTGATGACAGGCCTGTTTGCAGCGCGTCAGGGCGTTCCGAAGGTGATTGTGAAAAACAACCGTGTTGCCTATGCGGACATTATCAGCTCCATGGGTCTGGACAGTATTGTCAGCCCCAAGGCCATTACCTGTTCCAACATTCTCCGCTATGTCCGCGCCCGTGAGAACGTGGAGGGCGCCAAGGTGGAAAAGCTGTACCGCCTGATGCATGGCCGCGCAGAGGCGATTGAGTTTATTGCCCGCGGAACTGATTCGTATATCGGCATTCCCCTGAAGGATCTGGATGTTCGCAAAAATACGCTGGTGGCCGTGATTGTCCGCCATGGCAAGGTGATTGTTCCCTTTGGTAATGACCACATTGAAGACGGCGACAGCGTGGTGGTTATGGCTTGCGAGGGCGGCATCAGTGACCTGAATGAGGTAATCAGGAAATGAACAAGCGACTCGTTGTACGCCTTCTGGGCGCCATTATGCTGATTGAAGCGGCATCCATGATACCATCCCTGTTTCTGGCACTGATGTATCAGGATGGCGACGCACTGGCCTTTGCGGAAACGATGGCCATCATGGTGGTACCCGGGCTTCTTATGCGCTCTTTTTCCAAGCCGGATCATCGGGATCTCCGCGCCCGTGAAGGCTTCCTGATTGTTGCCCTGGCGTGGATCATTCTCAGTGTCTTCGGTGCGCTTCCTTATGTGCTGAGCGGGATGATTCCGAATTTTGTGGACGCGCTCTTTGAGTCGGTGTCAGGCTTCACCACCACAGGTGCAACCATTCTCACGAGCTTTGAAAATCTTCCTCATGGACTGATGTTCTGGCGCGCCGGCACGCACTGGATCGGCGGCATGGGCGTGCTGGTGCTGACCTTGGCACTTCTGCCGCAGTTGACGGGGCGCACTTCCCATTTGGTGCGTGCGGAAAGCCCTGGTCCCAGCCTGAGCAAGATCGTTCCCAAAATGGGCAATTCGGCCAAGATCCTCTATGGCATCTACATCGTGCTGACGGTGATTGAGTTCCTCGTGCTGCTCATTGCGGGGATGGATCCCTTCGATGCGGCCATTCACGCCCTGAGCACGGCTGGCACGGGCGGCTTCAGCAACTATGGCGCCAGCGTGGCAGCGTTTAACAGCCCTGCAATTGAAATTATCATCACGGTGTTTATGGTGCTGTTTGGCATCAACTTTGCACTGTTCTATCACCTGCTCATTGGGGACTTCAAGGAAATCCTTCGCAGTGAGGAGCTGCGCTGGTATCTGGGCATCTTCCTGTCCTTCGGGGTCATCATTGCGGTGCTGGTTACGCCCCTGTACGGGGACTTTTTCACGGCGCTGAGATACGCGCTGTTCAACGCTTCCAGCTTTATGTCCACCACGGGCTTTGGCAACACAAACGTTGGCATCTGGCCTTCTGCGGCACAGGTGCTGCTGATTCTTCTCATGTTCATTGGCTCTTGTGCGGGGTCTACCTCCGGCGGCATCAAGGTGGTTCGCATCGCCATGCTGTGCAAGGAAGGAAAGCGGGAAATTCGCCGTACCTTCCAGCCGCGCAAGGTTCAGGTGATCCGCTTTGAGCACAAGGGCGTGGACGAAAACATGCTTCACCAGGTTGGCACGTTCGTTTTTGTCTACATCACGTTGATCCTGCTTGGCAGCTTCGTCATCTCTCTGGATGGACGCTATGATCTGCTGGCCAACCTGACCGCGTCCCTGACGTGTGTGAGCAATGTGGGCCCCTGCTTCAGCAACATGGGGTCGCTGGACTCGATGGCTGGCTACAGCGGATTTTCCAAAATTGTCATGTGCCTGCTGATGCTTGCAGGCCGTTTGGAGCTGTTCCCGATTCTGGCGGTCTTCCATCCTGCCATCTGGCGGAAAAATTAAAGGAAATCAAAAAGCGAGCTCTCAACGCAGAAATGCCTGAGAGCTCGCTTTGCTATAGAACGAAACATGGGGGAGGAATTACAGCTCTTTTCCTTCCTCAATGGCGGTGAGCAGATCCACACGGCGCTGGTGGCGGCCGCCTTCAAATTCGGCGGTCAGCCAGTGGGTGGCGATCATCTTAGCCAGATCAACGCCCACCACACGGGCACCCATGGTGAGGATGTTGCTGTTGTTGTGGCGCTTGCTCAGTTCGGCAGAGTACACATCGGAGCAGGTGCACACGCGGATCCCCTTGACTTTGCTGGCCGCGATGCCAATGCCGATGCCTGTGCCGCAGATCAAAATGCCGCGGTCGCACTCGCCGTCCGCAACGGCTTTCGCCGCACGGTAACCGTAAACAGGATAGTCACAGCTGGCGTGATCATACGTGCCGAAATCTTTGTAGGTCAGTCCCATGCTGTCCAGCAGATGCTTCATTTCTTCCTTCAGTTCCAGTCCGGTATGGTCACAGGCTAGTGCGATCACAGCAATCTCTCCTTTTTTATACGCGATTCAACCAACAGAAACTCACTTGGCATCCTTCAGGAAAGCCACGTAGCACTTGTAGCCCTCGTAGAGGTCGGCCTTGCTGATAATTTCGTAGGGAGCATGCATGGACAGCACAGCAATGCCGCTGTCGATAACGCTCATGCCATACTTGGCGCAGATGTAAGCGATGGTTCCGCCGCCGCCCACGTCTACCTTGCCCAATTCAGCGGTCTGCCAGGCCACGGAAGCGCCGTCCATAATGGCACGAATCTGCGCCATGAATTCTGCGTTGGCGTCATTGGAGCCGGACTTGCCGCGGGAGCCGGTGAACTTGTTGAAGCAAATGCCCTGACCCAGCACAGCGGCGTTCTTCTTCTCGAAGGCACTGGCAAAGTTAGGATCAAAGCCTGCGCTGACGTCGCTGGAGAGCATGCGGCTGTTCTGCAGGGTGTGCATAATGCCCAGAGCATCATAGCCGTGCACCGTAGCATACAGCTCGGTAACGGTGTTCTCGAAATAGGTAGCGGCCATGCCGGTGGCACCCACACTGCCAATTTCTTCCTTATCGGTCAACACAGCGCAAAGGGTAGCCTCAGGCACACCTTCCCAGTCCAGCAGAGCAGCCATGGAGGGGAAAGCGCAGACACGGTCATCGTGACCATAGCCCAGAATCATGCTGCGGTCGAAGCCCAGGTCACGAGCCTTGCCGGCAGGCACGATTTCCAATTCGGCGGAGATGAAATCTTCCTCTTCCACGCCATAGGTGTCAGCGAGGATCTTCAGCACGTTTGCCTTCACAGCGTTGCTTTCTGCACCCTTCAAAGGCTGACCGCCAATGATCAGGTTCAGGGCTTCACCCTCGATGACGTCCTTGGCAGGCTTGCTCATCAGGTCTGCAGACAGGTGAATCAGCAGGTCGGAAATGCAGAAAACGGGATCGTCATCCTTTTCACCGACGGACACGGTGACCACACTGCCGTCCTTCTTGCAGAAAACGCCGTGCAGTGCCAGAGGCTGTGTAATCCACTGATATTTCTTGATGCCGCCATAGTAATGCGTATCCAGGTAAGCGAGGCTTTCTTCCTCATACAGGGGGTTCTGCTTCACGTCGATACGGGGGGAGTCGATGTGGGCACCCAGAATATTCATACCCTTGCTCATGGGCTCCTTGCCGATGATGAAGAGCATGATGTCCTTCTTCATCCAGGTGCGGTACACACGGTCGCCGGGTACGAGCTTTTCGCCATTGGCGATAACCTTCTCCAGGTCGCGGAAACCAGCCGCTTCAGCCAGCTTCACAGACTCCGTTACACACTCGCGCTCGGTCTTGCCGGCATCCAGAAAAGAAACATAGCGCTTGCTGAACGCATTCAGCTTTTGCAGATCATCTTCCGTATAGCTTTCCCAGGCATTCTTCTTATACATGGTTTTAGCCGTCCTTTCTGCGCGGGTCGCGTCAGCGCTCCGCACACTTGCAAACTTCATTATAGCCAAAACTTCACGCAGACGCAAGTACCTTCCGCGCGCCAAAGAAAAATGTGCAGCGCCGACAGAAAGACTCGTTTTTCACATGGTTGATTCTTCTGGCCTTTTCGGTGTATAATAGCTTTGATGGCACTGCGCCAATCCCGAAGACGGCGAAACCGCCATGGAAAGAGTGAATGATTTATGCAGGTTCCACATATACGTGATTATGTCGGCAAGCGGATTCACATGATCGGCATCGGAGGCTCCAGCATGTCCGGTCTGGCGGAAATGCTGCTGGAGGAAGGCTATCAGGTAACAGGCTCCGACCGTTCTGACGGTTATCTTCTCGGCAAACTGCGGGACAAGGGGATTCAGATCATGATCGGCCACCGCGCTGAGAATGTTCACGGGGCAGATCTGGTGGCCTATACGGCTGCTATTCCTGAGGATAATCCGGAGCGGCAGGAGTGCATCAAAATGGGCATCCCCACCCTGGAACGCGCCTATTTGCTGGGACAGCTGATGGAAGGCTATCCTAACGCAGTAGGAATTTGCGGCGCCCACGGCAAAACCACCACCACCTCCATGCTCAGCCAGATTCTTGTGGAAGGCGGACTGGATCCCAGCGTGCACATCGGCGGCGTGCTGGATGCCATTGGCGGCAGTACCCGCGTGGGTAAGGGAGACACCTTCCTGGCGGAGGCCTGCGAGTTCAAGCGCAGCTTCCTGCAGCTGCATCCCACGCTGGCGGTGGTGCTGAATATCGATGCGGATCATCTGGACTGCTACAAGGATATTGATGAAATTGAGGCTACCTTCGGCCGGTTCCTGTCCCTTTTGCCGGAAAACGGCATGGCCATCGGCAAGGGAACGGACTTCCGCGCCCGCCGCTTGGTGGAAGGATGCGGCCGTGCTTATGAAACCTTTGGCATGACGGAGGACAACGACTGGTATCCTGCGCATCTTCAGGAGAACGACCAGGGATATGCTTCCTATGACCTGTGCTACCACGGGGATATCCTGGCGCATGTCGATATGCAGGTGCCGGGGGACTTCAATGTGGAAAACAGCCTGGCAGCCCTGGCTGCGGCGCATGAGCTGGGGGCGGACATGGTACAGGCTGCGAAGACCATGAGCACGTTCCATGGAGCGCACCGCCGCTTTGAAATGACGGACGTGGTGGACGGCGTGGAAATTTTCCACGACTACGGCCACAATCCCACCGAGATGCGCAACGCACTTTCTATTGCCCGCAAGCGCTGCAAAGGCCGTCTTTTCGCGGTGATGCAGCCCCATACCTTCTCCCGCGTGCGGGAACTGTTCAGCGATTATCTGACCTGCACCGAGGCGGCGGATTTTACCCTGGTGACAGACATCTGCGCCGCGCGTGAGAAAGACCCGGGGGATCTGAACAGCGGCATGCTGGTAGAGGGGATGCACGAGCACGGTATTGATGCTGTGTGGACACCTTCCTTTGATGACACGGAAGAGTATCTTCGTGCCCACTGGCAGCCCGGCGACCTGGTGATTACCATGGGCTGCGGCGATATCAATATGCTCAACGCCCAGATTCACCGCCGCGAAGAAGAGAAAAAGAAGGCATAATTCTTCTTCTGATTGTGAACAGCATCGATATTTCTCAGAAAATGCTTGACATCTTTTCTGAGGTACGATATACTTAAAAGGCTGTATTTAGTAAGCAATGCGGATGAGAATCCGCTTGAGCATGAAGGAGTTGTTGAAGATGTTCCGTACCTATCAGCCTAAGAAGCGTCAGCGTAGCAAGGTGCATGGTTTCCGTGCCCGTATGTCCACCAAGAACGGCCGTCGCGTGCTGTCTGCCCGTCGTCGTCGTGGCCGCAAGGAACTGACGGTCTGATTTTCCTCCGCTGAGGACCCTTTGATGAGGATAGAGCCCGCCCGTGCGCTGCTTGACCAGTGCGGGACGGGCTTTTCCTACATAACCGGGGAAAAAGACCTTTCGGAAGGATGAAACCATGGAAAGACGTTATCGGCTGCAAAAAAACAGGACGTTCCAGTATGTGTATCGCCGCGGAAAGAGCGTCGCCTGTCGGGATCTGGTCATGCTCCATGCCAAGGGCAAGGGGCTGCAGGTCGGTTTTTCCGTCAGCAAAAAGGTAGGCAATGCGGTCACGAGAAATCTGATCAAGCGCCGCCTGCGTGAATGCTTTCGGCCCTATCTGGGGGATGTGAAAAACGGTCTGTACGTCATCGTAGCCAGACCTTCAGCTGCTGAGGCCACCTTTCAGTCACTGCAAAAGGACGTACGCTATTTGCTGAAAAAGCAGGACGCGTTCAAGGAAGGGAATCGTGCTTGATCAAACGCTTTCTTCTGGCGTGCATTCATTTCTACCGCAAAGAGATCAGTCCCCATAAGCCACCCTGCTGTCGCTACATCCCCACCTGCTCACAGTACGCCGTAACCGCCATTGAACGCTACGGCGCATGGAAGGGCGGATGGATGGCTTTGTGGCGCGTTTTGCGTTGCAATCCCTTCAGCAAGGGCGGCTACGACCCGGTACCGGACGACCCCAATACAACGCTGAGGAGGGAATGAACCCCGCATGAACGAGTTTCTGAAATCCATTCTGGTGGGTATCAACAGTGTCATTGGCAATTATGGCTGGTCCGTTGTTGTCTTCACGCTGCTGATCCGTCTGATCCTGTTCCCCTTCGACTACAAGAGCCGCTCCAGCATGCGCAAGACGCAGAAGATTCAGCCCGAGATCGCACGTCTTCAGAAGAAGTACGCCAACGATCAGGAAAAGCTCAATCGCAAGATGAGCGAGCTGTATAGGAAGGAGCATATCAATCCCATTAGCAGCTGCCTGCCGATGCTGATCACCCTGCCGATTCTGTATGCCATGTTCGCTGCCATGCGTTGGGTGGCTAACGAACAGATGGTGGCGCAGGTGTTTGACATGCTGCAGGGCAAAGAGCCCGTGCTGGAAGGCTGGCTGTGGATTAAGAACGTGTGGATGCCCGACAGCCCCTTCTCTGCCTGCCTGCCTGACTATAACAGCCTTCGTGCCATTACGGACACGAACATCTGGCAGTCTGCCTTTGCTGCCTTGGGCGACAATGTGGCCAACCTGCCTGAGACGCTGGCACTGAGCTATGACAGCTTTAACTCTGCCAATCTGCAGACGACCATCCAGGCCATTTACAACACCCTGGAAACCATGCCTGCCTATGTGGAAGCAACCTCTTCCCTGCCTGGCTGGACCTTCAACCTGTGGGTCACCACGGTGAACATCATGAAGGATTACAACGGCTTCTACATCCTGCCTGTGCTGTCTGCTCTGACCCAGTTCCTCATGACGCAGATGCAGCCTGCTCAGCAGCCCGCCGCCGCAGACAATGCTGCCGCTCAGCAGGCCGCCGCAAGCGGAAACTTCATGAAGTGGTTCTTCCCGCTGTTCTCCCTGTGGATCTGCTCCGGCTACTCCGCTATGTTTGCTATTTACTGGGTGGCCAGCAACGTGATTGCCGCTGTGCAGACGCTGGGCATTAACTGGTATCTTGACCGTAAAGAAAAGAAGACGGCCGCTGTGGCTGGGGAGGGTTCTGTTAAATGAAAACCTTTGAAGCAAGCGCAAAAACCGTAGAAGATGCGATTGCAGCTGGCTTGGAAGAGCTGGGTGTATCCATCAGCGACGTTACCATTGAAGTGCTGGAAGAGGGAAGCAAGGGCCTGTTCGGCTTGTTTGGTTCCCGTCAGGCTAAGGTTCGCCTGACCCTGAA
>CAVEUM010000028.1:0-22570 GCA_963618735.1 bacterium
AAACAGGAAAAGTATTTGAGAACAATCTGAAAGTCATGGTCGATGAACTGCTTACCTTGCCGAACAGCTCCGCATTTATCTGGAATGATAAGGAAGGTGACACAGAACTGACTGGTCATACTGTTACCATGATTCAGTTTGTGGATGCCGAATACGGTGGAGTCAAAGTCTCAAACTGGCTGATGGATGCCATAGGCGGAAATTTGACCAGCCATGGGATCGACTTGTTTTTTGGCAGCAACTGATGCAAGAGGGAAGTCTGTTCCGACAGTCTTAGCTTGCGGCGACTGGATCTTGACTGCAGGTTGTGCGTCGGGAACATTGAAGCAAGCGATGGACAGAGCTGTCACTTTTTTAATTATGCGAAAAATAACATAGGCTATCCATAAAATTACAAAATTCTTCCGCTTGATTTTGAACACCCGAAATTGAACAATGACCCTAAAAATGAAACCACATCTCGCCAATTGATCGTGAACATGGCATACTAGACGTAAAGAAGAGCAGGAAAGAGAAACCATGTTGCGAGCAACGCAGAGGACAACGTATCCTATTGTTCACACAATGAAAGTGTGTCTTTTAACAAAACCTCCTTGAATCCAAACAAGAACCCCGCAGCTGTTTCAGACAGACTTATCTGAGACAACCGCGGGGTTTATATTTTCGGCAGTCACTGATTTACGAAACCGACAGGCAGATTCAATGTCTGCCTGTGAGCGTGCACCTTGAAGAAAATTTTCAGGGACAGGTCAATCCTCATGCGTGCTGATTTCTTTGTGCTTGAAATGATGCACCAGTTTCTGAATGACTGCAATCATCCAGCAAACGATGCCGCCGGCGATGCAGAAGAATCCGCAGGGGAGCAAGAAGAAAGACTCATGCAGGAAGCCTTCAGCATCCACGTATTCGGGGGAGAAGGCCTTCACAGCCAACAACACCAGACCAAGCACAAGCAATGCGGTGCCGATGGCTGGGAAAACACCTAAGTGCAGTTGACGTCGAGTTTCAGACATAGTTTCTCCTGTTCACGGCATTTGCTGCCTGATAAAAAAGTGAGCAGCCCCATTTGGAGCTGCCCACTCTAGGTATCTGTTAATACAGCTTGGCACCAGCGGGAATATGGTTATCCACCATCACCAGGTGCAGCTTTTCTTCATCATTTTCCTTATGAACAGCGCTCAGCAGCATGCCGCAGGATTCGATGCCCATCATGGGACGGGGAGGCAGGTTGGTGATGGCAATCAGCGTCTTGCCAACCAGCTCTTCAGGCTCATAGTAGGCGTGAATGCCGCTGAGAATGGTGCGGTTTTCGCCCGTGCCGTCGTCCAGGGTGAACTTCAGCAGCTTCTTGGACTTCGGCACAGCCTCGCAAGCCAACACCTTCACTGCGCGGAAATCGCTCTTGGAGAAGGTATCAAAGTCCACATAGTCTGCAAACAGCGGCTCCACCTGCACATTGGAAAAGTCGATCTTCTCTTCTTCCGCAGGCTCGGCAGAAACGGCTTCTTCCACCTTGGTTTCAGCAGGCTTGTCAGCCTTCTTGTCCATGTCGATAGGCTTCATGGTGGGGAAGAGCAGCACGTCACGGATGGTGGGGCTGTTGGTCATCAGCATGACCATACGATCCAGACCAAAGCCCAGACCGCCCGTAGGAGGCATGCCGTACTCCAGTGCGTTCACGAAGTCCTCATCAATTTCGGCATTGAAGCCCTGCGCCTTGCGGGCCAGCATCTGCTCTTCAAAGCGGCGGCGCTGGTCAATGGGGTCATTCAGCTCGGAGAAGGCATTGCCCATCTCGTGGCCGGTGATGAAGAATTCGAAGCGCTCGGTCAGCTTGGGGTTTTCAGGCTTGCGCTTTGCCAGGGGGCTGATCTCCACAGGATAATCCGTGATGAAGGTGGGCTGTACCAGCGTGGCTTCCACGAATTCATCAAAGAGAGCCTCCAGACATTCACCGCGGGTGGCATCCTTTTCCACGTGCACATTGCGCTTGTCGCAGATGGCGCGGGCTTCCTCGTCGCTTGTCCAGGATGCCCAGTCCTCACCGCAGGCTTCCTTGACGGCGTCTGCCATGGTGATGCGCTTCCAGGGAGCCTTCAGGTGAATGATCTGACCCTGATATTCTACCTCGGTGGTGCCCAGAGCCTTCATGGCGACAAACTCATACAGCTGCTCCACCATGTCCATCACTTCGTGATAGTCCGCATAGGCCTGATAGGTCTCAACAGAGGTGAACTCGGGGTTGTGGGTGGCGTCCATGCCTTCATTGCGGAAGATACGGCCGACCTCGTACACACGCTCGAAGCCGCCAACGATCAGCCGCTTCAGATACAGCTCAGTCTCAATGCGCAGGAACATGTCCAGATTCAGGGCATTGTGATGCGTGCGGAAAGGCTTGGAGGAAGCGCCGATTTCCACCGTCTGCAGCACAGGCGTGTCTACTTCCAGGAAGCCGCGGCCATCCAGGAATTCACGCACAGCGGCAATGATCTTGGTGCGCTTGCGGAAGGTGTCGCGCACCTCAGGATTCACGATCATATCCACATAGCGCTGACGATAGCGAAGGTCGGTATCCTGCAGGCCATGGAACTTCTCAGGCAGCACCTTCAGGGACTTGCTCAGCAGCGTCACACTCTGCGCGTGGATGGAAACTTCGCCCGTCTTGGTGCGGAACACCAGACCGGAAACGCCCAGCAGATCGCCCAGGTCATCCTGCTTGAAGGCGGCATAAGCGTCATCACCAACGTCATCGCGCTTCACGTAAATCTGCACATCGCCCTCGCCATCCAGCAGATGAGCGAAGGAAGCCTTACCCATAATGCGGCGGCTGGTCATACGGCCGGCGATGGACACGACTTGACCCTCCAGAGCATCGAAGTTATTCACAATGTCCGTGGAGTGGTGGGTTACGTTGAACTTGGTGATCAAATAAGGATTCTGACCCGCGTCCAGCAAACCTTGGAGCTTCTGGCGGCGGATAATTTCCTGCTCGGTCAGCGGAGGGGTGAGGGGGGTTACGGGATAATCAGCCATGGGTGACTCCTCCTTACTATGGATGCAATGACTTAGCGGCGGATGTCGAGAACCTTGTAATTCACAGCGCCGGCGGGAATTTCAATCGGGACGATCTGACCCTTGCGGGCGCCCATCAGAGCCATGCCAACGGGGCTCTCGTTGGAAATCTTGTTGTCCCAGGGATCGGCTTCTTCAGCGCCCACGATGGCATACTCGAAGGTTTCGCCGGTCTCTTCATCTTCCAGCACAACGGTGACGCCAACGTTCACCTTTTCGGTGCTGATTTCGCTCTCACTCACCACAACGGCGGTGCGCAGCAGATTCTGCAGACGGTTGATTTCTTCCTCAACCTTGGCCTGCTCCTTCTTGGCTTCATCATATTCGGCATTTTCGCTCAAGTCACCGAAACCGCGGGCGATTTCAATCTGCTTTGCAACTTCGTTACGACGGGTGCCGATGAGGTAATCCAACTGCTCCTGCAGCTTTTTCATACCATCTTCGGTCATGATATTGCGCTTTTCTTCAGCCATGGATGGATCGACTCCTTTCATCCTATCAACGATAAAGAAGCACCCTGCCCGGAACATGCTGCGCAAGGTGCATCCTGAGGTTCAGATTCACTGAAACATTATAATGGATTTGGCCTTCCTTGTCAATCATCGCGGCACGAAGCCATCGAAGATCTCGAGGTCGTATCGGCTCCGCTGAGCATCCATTTCCGCCTGGGAATGAATGGTCCAGCACACAAGGGTGGGGCGGCATTGACGCATAATCGCCATGGAAAGTGTTTTGTCTGTTTTCGCCTCGTAGGCGATGAAATCAGGACGGCCAAGCACATTCTGAATCAGAGTGCCGAGGAAGAAGAACAGCACGGTGGTTTCTCGGCCGTTGCCGGGGCCAAAGGCAAGCTGGCCGCGAATAATCTTCGGTGCGTGCTTGCGGAACCAGCGCACCGCCATGGGATGAAAGCTTTCTACGCAGTAGGGTCCGCCGTAGGCCGTCATGGCGGCATAAGTCATGGCACATAGCTCGTCAATGCGCTTGTCGGGCTTGATTTCCACAATCATGGGCACCTTTTTGTCGATCACAGACAGGACTTCCTCCAGGGTGGGGATGGTGTGACTGCTGTTTTGCAGACGCATCTGCCTGAGCTCTGCCAGTGTGCAGTCTGCAATGGGACGGTCAACGCCGCACATGCGCGTCAAGGTATCATCATGGAACACAACCAGCTGGTTGTCACGGGTAAGGTGCACATCCAGTTCAATGCCGAAACCGTGCGCTACAGCGTTTTGGAAGGCAGGCAGACTGTTTTCCGGCAGCTCTTCGTTCCAAAGGCCGCGGTGGGCATAGTCGTAGCCCTTCAGGTGGTCAATCTTCCTGCGGGGAAAATTGGGCAGCACCATGAAAAGATACAGGATAAGCAGCAAAAGGAGGATTACAAGAAAAATTAGCATACGTTCATCTCCTGATTCCTTGCGGAAGCATCTCGCATTTTCGCTGATTTTATGATACCATAGACAATGCATCCCGTCCAGTACACATTGGATGAGAAAAGTCCCATACCTGGAGGAAAAGATCGATGAAGAAGCTGGCTTTGCTGGCGACAGGCGGTACCATTGCATGCCGCGAAACGCCGGATGGATTGTCTCCGGCACTGGATGCAAAGGAATTGTTACGGGAAATTCATACCCGCGCGGATACGGAAATCGTCTGCAAGGACGTGTTCTCCATGGACTCCAGCAACATTCAGCCCGAGGAGTGGACGAAGCTGGCACACGCCTGCGATGAAGCCATGCAGGATTGTGACGGCATCGTGGTGACCCACGGTACGGATACCATGGGCTATACAGCTGCGGCACTGAGCTATATGCTGCTTGGACAGACAAAACCTGTGGTATTTACGGGAAGCCAATTGCCGCTGGGTGCACCCTTGTCTGATGCGGAAACCAACCTGGCCTGCGCCATTGAAGCGGCACGCCAGGGCGTTCCTGGCACGTATGTATGCTTCAGCCGAAAATTGATTCTGGGTACACGCGCCGTGAAAACCCATACCACCAGCTTTGATGCCTTTGACAGCGTCAATCGCTCCCTTTGCGGCATGATTGATAGTGAAGGTGTGCATTTCCTTCGCCCGCAGAAGATTGAGCAGCCGTATTGTCTCCGCCCCGAAGTGGACAGCCGTGTGTTTCTGCTGAAGCTGATTCCCGGAACGCATCCCGATGTGATGGACTTTGTGCTGAACGCCGGCTATCGCGGCCTGGTCATCGAGGCGTTTGGTCTTGGCGGACTGCACTATATCCGCCGTAATCTGGTGGATAAGCTGCGGATGCTCCGTGAGCACGGCATTCGGGTGATTGTGGTCAGCCAGTGCATGTACGAGAAGGCAGATTTGTCCATCTACGAGGTGGGTAACCAAATGCTGAAGGCGGACGTGATTTCAGGCATGGATATGACCACCGAGGCTGCCGTGACCAAACTCATGTGGGCCCTTGCACAGGAAAATCCTGACGAGTGGCTGAGCAAAAATCTCTGCGGCGAAATCAGAAATTAAACGAATAACCTTATTCTGTGTCCTATATGGTTTTCGGGGAGAGCGCGAGAGGGAGCTTTTGGCACAAAAGCTGCCCTCTCGCAATATCTCTCATCGCATCACAAAGGCCGTCCGAGTGAGTCTGCTTCTCACAGGGACGGCCTTTGCTTTGTATGGAGGATAGGGAGGTGACGCCCTCATAAAAGAGGACGTCGGGAAAAAAGGAGACGCTCTCAGGTTAGCTGGTGGCTTGCTTTCCTGATTGCAAGTTTAGAATACCAAGTGATTGTGAAAAGAAAATGAACAGGATGTGAATAGTAGAACGACAAGTGTAACGAAATTGAAAACATTGATGCAAAATCGGATTTGAATGGGATGATTGCGCATAAAAAGGCTGTTGCAAAATCGATGCTTTGCAACAGCCTGTGAAGAGCAGAAACGTCAGCCTCTGTGATTGTTCAGCTCTGTGCGCTCCAGACGGAGATTGTTGATTGTTCCGCTCAGGTGGCGGTCAACCTGCTCCATCACATTGTCCAGATAATCAAAGGTGTTCTGACGAAGCTGTGCCAATTCTTCCTGAGTGCTTTCCTGCAATTCGCTGGCCTCTACGCGGGCTCGGCGGAGAACTTCCTCTTGATCCACCATCATTTCAGCCTGACGGCGCGCGTTGGCCAGAATGCGCTCTGCTTCGCTGCGGGCGGCCTCGATGGTGGCGTTGGCTTCGTTCTGCGCCTGTGTCAGCGTCTCGCTTGCAGTGCGCTCTGCACGAGAGGTCGTATCGGAAGCTTGCTGTTCAGCATCGAAAATGGTTTGCTGCGCCTTTTGCTGGGCATCCCGCAGCTGTGTGGAGCAATCCTGATTTGTCTGCTGCTGGATGGCCTGAATGTTCCGTACATATTCGGAGGCAGTCTGCACGGCCTGGGGCAGAGAATCCTGCAATTGCTGCACACGGGTGCGCAGATAGGTGCGGCTCACAATGCAGTCATCCTTGCTCATGAGGTACTTCCGCGCCTCCTCAAGGGTTCTGTCGATATCTCGAATAATGTTCATGCATTGATCAACGGCGGTGCTGGCCATGGCAAGTTCCTCCTTTTATCGCTTGTGAAACAGCGCTTGTATGTCGGCAAGAATTTCCTCAGGAACGAAGGGGGCAATGTCGCCGCCGAAGCTTGCCACTTCTCTTACGACGGAAGATGAAATGCAGGCGTGCTCCGGCTTGGTCATCATCATCAGCGTCTCCACATGGGGATTGATGCGCTGATTGACCTGCGCCATGAGGGACTCGTTGGCAAAGTCGCTCTCGTTGCGAAGCCCACGGATTACCGCGATGGCGCCTGTCTTTTCAACATAATCCGCCAGGAGACCTGAAAAGGAATCGACCTCCACATTGGAAAGATGCGCACAGGCCTTGCGGATGAGCGCCAGACGGTCAGCAACAGGAAAGCATCCTGCTTTGGCAGGATTGTGAAGCACTGCTACAATGACCTTGTCAAATAACAGGGAAGCGCGGCGAATCAAATCCATGTGTCCCACGGTGATCGGATCAAAACTGCCGGGATAGATACAGATGCGTTCCATCAGGCATTCTCCTCGCGAACGTAGAAGGTAACCCCTGCAATGCCCCAGCGGCGGCTGTCTGTGCGAACATAGCCCGCGGCGACCAGCGGCTCATGCTGGGCACGATGCTCAATAACGACCAGCCCATTTTCCGCCAGCAGGGGAATAAGAGAGGAAGTCACATCACTCAGGTCTTCCATAGCATAAGGAGGATCCAGAAAAATCAGATCAAACTGCTTTCCTTGACCGCGCAGCTGACTGACGGCGGTTTTCCAGTCGGACTGGATCACCATCGCGTCATCTGCAAAATGAAGTGCATCCACATTTTCCTGAATGCAACGGATGGCGGCGCGGTCATGATCCACCAGCACGGCACTTTCGGCACCACGGCTCAGGGCTTCCAGCGCCAGGGCACCGCTGCCTGCAAAAAGATCCAGCACACGGGCAGAGGGGACGCGGCGATTTAACACGTTGAAGAGATTTTCACGCACACGGTCCAGGGTGGGGCGAGTGTCCCGCCCTTCAGGTGCGTGAATGACACGGGAACGGGCACTTCCTGCGACGATTCGCATGGGCGACCTCCTTAATTCAACTGCTCAGGTTCGCGGCGATTGGCGCGAGCCTGCTGCTGCTTCTTTTCACGCTTGACACGCTTGCGATTGTTGCTTGCAATGCTGGTATGCACTCTGGCACGGATGGCAGGGCCGCGGGTGTATCCAAGACCGTAAGCGATGCCGGGAAGCAGCACGGCAATGGGGCTCAGACGCTCCAGCAACAGCAGACCCTGGGTGTGACCAGTACCAACAATGGATACCATGGGCATGATGCACACACGGACAATCACCCGCATAACACCTTCGAGATCCATGGCAGTGACCGCATGGTAGTAAGCCAGTGCATCGCCGATCTCCGAACGGGATTCATAGGTAGAAACCCAGCTCGGCAGGGTGGAAAGCCCCGCCATCTGCACGTGCGCTGTTACAGCCAGAAGAATGGCGCAGATGAGCAGCGGCAGGGTACCGAGCACGGCAGGAACAAAGCCCTTCAGCTTGTGAAAGCAATTGGCCTGATCCTTTTCGCTGATGGTATGGCCGTTTTCCCTGCGCATGTACAGCATTTCACCGAGATTGACATCGGCGGCGCCTTTTCCTGAACCGCTGTTGTAAAACAGAAGATAGCACGCAAGCAGAACGATGCCGTTCAAAATGATGCACAGCACCCGATTGCTAACCATCAGCAGCGAGCTCAACAAAAGGAAAACAAAGGCCATCAGCACCAGCGCACCGCAGAATTTCAAACTGCTGCGGAGCAGGTGACTGTCGATCATTTTGCCTGTCAGATAAGGCTTGGTCACGATTTTAGGTTTCCGTGTCTTTTTCTGCTTGCTTTCCATGTGAATTCCTTTCTGATGTTTGCAGTAGCAATGATTGTCATCACAATTGATGAATGCCTTGCGCGTCAACAAAAATATGGAGTGCCTGATCATGTTCTTCCGCAGGGACGTGCGCGCACTTCTGCCAGCTTAGCGCGATGCCCGCAGCGGGACAGGCGGCTTGTGACAAAAGTGCATCGTAATAGCCGCATCCCTTGCCCAAACGATGGCCGCATGGATCGATTCCCTCCAGCGGCACAAGAATAAGCGAAAAGGTCGAAGGATCCACCAAAGGCGCGCTCGGGGACGGTTCCGGCAGACCGTATGATCCAACCGTCAGATCGGACAGACTGCGCACGGCATGAAACGTCATGTGCGGCGCTTCCATGCAGCGGGGCAAGGCAAGCGTTTGTCCTGCTTCCCAAATCGAGGTAAACACAGGAGCAATATCGGCTTCACGGGGCAGGGGAACGTAGGCCGCGATGATCTGCGCGCGGCGGAAAACGTCCCAATGGTTGAGCGCATCACAGATGAGACGGCTTTCAGCGTCACGCTGCGCTGCACCACCAAAGGCATCACGGAGCTGCTTGCGGAGCAGCTTTTTCTCAGTCGATATCATTTTCCCATACGCGCGGCACACGGCCGGTGGCGGCCAGCAACACTTCGTAGCTGATGGTGCCGGCCCATGCGGCCATTTCCTCGGCGGTGATGGTTTCATTGCCCATGGTGCCCATCAGCACCACACGATCGCCTGCTTTTACATCGGGCAGATCGGTCACATCGGCCATCATCTGATCCATGCAGATGCGTCCCAGCACGGGCACACGATGGCCGGCAATCAACACCTGCGCCTTGCCGCTGGCAGCACGATGGTAGCCATCCCCGTAACCGCAGGCAATGGTTGCCACACGACGTACGTCATTTGCCTTGAAGGTGCGGCCGTAGCTGACCGTGTCGCCGGGGGTGATTTCCTTCACATAGGTGACTTCCGTTTCCCATGTCATGAAAGGCTTCACAGGCATGTCTGTCGGCACGGGCGGATAACCGTACATGGTGATGCCGGCACGAACCATATCAAAAGAAGCTTCCGGCAGACGGTGAATGGCGGCGGAATTGGCACAGTGACGGATAATGCCCTCCGGCAGCAGACCGGTCAGGGTCTTGAAACGCTCCAGCTGCTGATAGGTGAAGGCCATGTCATCGCCGTCGGCATCGGCGAAGTGCGTAAAGGCACCCGTCAAATGTACATGCGGGCATTCCTTCAGGGCATCCAGCACGGCAAGAACTTCCTGCTCATTGCGGCAGCCGATGCGGCTCATACCCGTGTCCAGCTTGATGTGCACAAAAGCGGGATGATCCAGCTTTACGGCGGCATCTTCTGCCCAGTGCACCATTTCCGTATCGCACACCGTCAGGGTCAGGCCGCAGGAAACGCCCTGCATGGCAGACGCTTCTGTGGTGGCGCCCAGCACCAGAATGGGTGCGGTTACACCTGCAAGCCGCAGGGTTTCGCCTTCTTCCGTAATGGCAACAGCCAAATGATCTGCGCCGCTCTTCAGAGCAGCTTTGGCTACCTGCACCATACCATGACCATAAGCGTCGGCCTTTACAACGGCCAGCAAATGTGCGGAGGAGGGGACGCTTGCACGGATCAGCCTTACGTTTTCACTGAGCTGTCCGAGATCAATACGACGAAGATTCTTGCGTGCCTGCATGATTCATGCCTTCTTTATCATGATAAGTTTGAAAACTCGTTTTATTATAGCACATCCTTGCACAAGTGAAAACCCTCCAATTTTCAAGATTGTATCCAGAGAAATCATTCACGTTTCGGGACGCATTCAGCAGGAATTTTCCATCGTTGCGGAGAATATCGATACCAGCCCAATCTATCGAAAGACGAGGAGAAGAATGATGGAATTCGATGATCGTAAGCTGAGTGATCCAACATATTTCCGCGAGGGAAGATTGGACGCTCATTCGGACCATGAGTCCTTTGCATGCCTGGAAGATTTGGAAGCAGGAGAAAACCGCCTGCGTATGTCGCTGAACGGCTATTGGAAATTCTTCTGCGCAAGGACGAAAGAACAGATCATTCCGAATTTTGAACAGCCTGCGTATGACTGCACCGATTGGGAGGACATCCCTGTGCCTGCCCATATCCAGATGGAGGGCCACGGCATCCCGCAGTATGTGAACATTCAGTATCCGTGGGATGGCAGCGAAGAGCTTGAGCCTGGGCAGGTTCCGGAGCATTATAATCCTGTGGCCTGCTATGTGAAGCATTTTGTCCTGCCCGAGGATTGGAACGGTATGCCTGTGCGCATTTCCTTCCAGGGCGCGGAAAGCTGCATTGCTGTGTGGCTGAACGGCCATTATGTGGGCTTTGCAGGGGATACTTTCACACCCAGCGAGTTTGACCTGACACCTTATCTGCAGGAAGGACGCAATAAGCTGGCCTGCCGCGTGTATCATTGGTGCGCGGGCAGCTGGGCAGAGGATCAGGACTTCTTCCGCTTCAGCGGTCTGTTCCGCGATGTGTATCTGTACGCGGTGCCCGAAAAGCACATCCGCGACCTGACCATCCGCGCGACCCTGGACGATGCTTATGCAGATGGTCTTCTCACGGTGACGGCAGACATCGAAGGTGCAGGCAAGCATACGATTCACCTGACGCTGACGGATGGAAATACGGTGGCGGCCGAAGCGGATGCGGAAGGCGACCAGACGACGGTGAAGCTTGTAGCGGCGGTGAAATCTCCTAAGAAGTGGAGCGCTGAAGATCCGCACCTGTATCAGCTGGATGTGACGGTGAAAAACGCTGATGGCAAGACGTGCGAGGTGACCCGCCAGAAAGTTGGCTTCCGCCGCTTTGAAATGAAGAACGGCATCATGTGCCTGAACGGCCAGCGCATTGTATTTAAGGGCGCCAACCGTCATGATTTCTGCGCAGAATCCGGCCGTGCGATCAAGCCGGAAATGATCCGCCGCGATTTGCTGACCATGAAGCGCAATAACATCAACGCAGTGCGAACCAGCCATTATCCCAATCATGACGCGCTGTATGACCTGTGCGATGAGCTTGGCCTGTATCTGATTGCGGAAAACAATCTGGAGAGTCACGGCGTATGGAATGCCATCAAGGTCAATAAGCGCAGGGGGCTGGACTATGCTGTTCCCGGCGATCGCGAAAACTGGCTGGCACCCATGCTGGATCGCATCGATTCTTCCTATCATCGAGACAAGAACCATCCCAGCATCCTGATCTGGAGCATTGGCAATGAATCCATCAGCGGCAAGATCCCGCTGGCCATGAGCCGGCATTTCCATGAGCTGGACGATACCCGTCTGGTGCATTATGAGAGTGTCTTCCAGGATCGCCGCTATTGCGAAATGTCCGATATGGAAAGCCAGATGTACACGCCGGTGGAGGGCATTCGCGCATTCCTGAAGGAGCATCACGATAAGCCGTTCATCATGTGCGAATATACGCATTCCATGGGTAACTCCAACGGCGCCATGCATAAGTACACCGAGTATGCCTATGAAGAGCCCCGTTATCAGGGCGGCTTCATCTGGGACTATATTGACCAGAGCATCCGCGTACGGGATCGCTACGGCAAGACCGCCTATCTGTATGGCGGCGACTTTGGCGACCGTCCGACAGACGCTGATTTCAGCTGCAACGGCATTGCCTTTGGCGATGGCAGCGAAACACCCAAGATGCAGGAGGTCAAGTACAATTACCAGCCCATTTTTGCTGAGGTCAGTAAGCATCAGGCTGTGGTGCACAATCGGCAGATGTTTACCAATACAGATGCCTACGATTGCGAGGCCACCCTTCAGCGGAACGGCAGGGAGATTGCCTCTGCGAAAGTTCATGTGTGCGTTGCGCCTGGCGAATCTGCCACGATTGAGCTGCCCTTCGGCGAGCAAACCCGTCCCGGTGAATACGCGGTGACGCTGTCCTTCAAGCAAAAGCAGGCTACTCCCTGGGCGGAAGCCGGCTATGAAGTGGCATTTGCACAGGGCGTATACAAGGTGGCAGGCGAGGAGAAAAAGCCCGCCGCGGAGCCCGTACGTGTGGCAGACGGTGATTTCAATATCGGCGTTCACGGCGAGCACTTTGACGTGCTGTTCAGCAAGGCACTGGGCAAGATGACGTCTTATCGCATTGGCGGCAAGGAAATGCTCAAGTATGTGCCCATGCCGAATTTCTGGCGTGCGCCTACGGAAAATGACTACGGCAGCAGCATGCCGCAGCGCTATGCACAGTGGAAGATTGCTTCCATGTATCTCAGCTATGATAAGCAGGGACCTGATCCTGAAATTGTCCGTGAGGCAGACGGCGGCATCTCGGTTGTGCTTCCGTACAGGCTGTCCACAACGCCGGAAGCAAAATGCGTGGTGACCTATACGGTGCATCCCTGCGGCAAGGTGGATGTGCTCCTGCATTATGATCCCGTGAAGGAACTTGGCGATATGCCTGAGTTCGGCATGATGTTCACCATGGACGCGGATTACGATCAGGTGCGTTATTACGGCATGGGACCCAACGAGAATTACGTGGATCGCTGCCATGGTGCTCGTCTTGGCATCTGGAAGACCACCG
Source organism: bacterium (assembly GCA_963618735.1). GTDB lineage: Bacteria > Bacillota > Clostridia > Christensenellales > Aristaeellaceae > CAKUFA01. The sequence continues at coordinate 13,087 of CAVEUM010000028.1, forward strand.
CAGGGGAAAACCTGTCCCGCTACACCCTGCCCCAGGAATGCGGCAACCGTACAGGCGTCCGCTGGGCGGAAGTAACGGATTTCCGCGGCCATGGTCTGCGCTTTACCAGCGATGCCATGGAGCTGTCCGTGCTGCCCTATACGCCCCACGAATTGGAAAATGCCCGTCACCCCAATGAGCTTCCGCCTGTGTATAACACGGTGGTTCGCGTGAGCAAGCAGCAGATGGGCGTCGGCGGCGACGATAGCTGGGGCGCCCGTACCCACGAGGAATATCTGCTGGATGTGACGAAACCGGTTGAGTTCCGCTTCAGTTTTGAAGGAATTTGATCGAAAAACAGAATAGCAAACAGGAGGCGTTTTCATCAGCGCCTCCTGTTTATTTGCAGGGGAAATGAACTTCTTTTCAGAAATCTTGAAAGAAAGCCTTCACCATTCCACGCATTTTCGGGCAGGCAGACCTTCCGCAGAAAATGGATGTTTTTCCGCTGTAAGATGCGTGACATAGTTGGCCTGATTTTTCAGCCAGTCGGGGGCATCATAGCCAGTGACAACCGTTTCGCCAAAGCGAACCGCCGCATTGACAAGCGAGACAGCCACATCCTGCGGAACAGCGCCGATTACACAGGCAATGGCCAATTCATCGAGCAGAATCATGTCAGGATGCAGGTGAACAATCGCTTCCTGCAAACGCTGCGCTTCCTGCGTTTGGGATGCAATGACCTGTTGCTGTTCCTCGGGCGTCATTTGTGCGAGAAAACCGTTGACCGGCTTCATGTCGAAGACCTTCACACCGGGAAAATGCTTCAATGCTGCCACCTCGCCGCTGGTGCCGTCTTTCATAAATTGCGCAACAAGCACTTTTTTCCCGTGGCCGAGAAAACGAACGGCAAGCCCCGTGCCAGCAGTGGTTTTCCCTTTCCCATCGCCATAATACAGGTGAAGCTTATGTTCCATGGGTAAGCTCCTTTCAATGAATTGCTAGCGTGATTGTAACACATTGGCTGCCTGGAAGCAAGCCTGGATAGATAGGCAAGCAATGAAGGAAATGATGAATACAATGCATACGAAGCTTCATTTACGCCATAAAAATATGAAAAATGAATAAAACCAATGCAAAACTTGCAATTCTGACTGTATTTCCATTGTTTTTGATGCCCGAAATATTGACATGCATACGGATGACCTTTATAATGAACCCAAGCAAAGGCGCTTGATGAGATGAACACTCTCGTCAAGCGCCTTTGTGTTTTCACCAGGAGGTTGGCAGGATGATTCGACTGGAGAACGTCAACAAGTATTTCGGTGAGCTGCATGTGCTGAAGGATGTGAATCTGACAGTGGCTGAGGGCGAAAAGCTGGTCATCATCGGACCCTCAGGCAGCGGCAAGTCAACAACGGTTCGGTGCATGAATTTCCTTGAGGAGCCTAGCAGCGGCCATGTGTACATCAATGGGCAGGAAATCACCGCCCATAACAAGACCCGCATTGTTCGGGAAAACATGTCCATGGTTTTCCAGCAGTTCAATCTCTATCCCCACATGACCGTGCTGAAGAACCTGACCTTGGCACCCATGAAGCTTCACCACAAGCCCAAGGCAGAGGCAGAAGCACTGGCTTATCACTACCTGGATGTGGTTGGCTTGCGGGACAAGGCGCACGCTTATCCAACGACGCTTTCCGGCGGTCAGCAGCAGCGCATTGCTATCGCGCGGGCACTGTGCCAAGAAACGAAAATCATTCTCTTTGATGAACCAACCTCCGCCCTGGATCCGGAGACGATTCAGGAAGTGCTGGATGTGATGATTCGCCTCGCGAAGGAGAAGATCACCATGGTGGTGGTCACCCATGAGATGGGCTTTGCACGGCAGGTGGCGGATCGGGTGGTTTTCATGGCAGATGGGCAGATCATCGAGGAAGGCACGCCGGATCATTTCTTTGAACATCCGGAAAATGAGCGCGTAAAGCAGTTCCTCGGTAAGATTCTGCGGAAATAAGGTTTCTTGCTCTTCGGAGCTGAAACGGGAAACGGGTTCGTTTCCTTATAAAGTGAATTTTAGAGGAGGTCTTTTTCATGAAAAAGGTATGGTGCCTGCTGATGGCGTTGATGCTCCTGCTCGCAAGTGTCTCTGCGCTGGCAGAAGATGTTGATCCTGACGTGCAGGCGATTAAGGATCGCGGCGTACTGCGTGTCGGCGTGAAGAACGCGGTGGTCGGCTTTGGCTATCAGGACATGCTGACCGGCGAGTACAGCGGCATGGAAATCGACATTGCCAATAAGCTGGCAGAAGAAATGGGCGTGGATGTGGAATTCACCACTGTTACCGCCGCTACCCGCACGGAGCTGCTGGATTCCGGCGACATTGACTGCGTGCTGGCTACCTTTACCATCACCGAGGCTCGCAAGGAAAACTGGGACTTCTCCACCGCCTATTACACGGATTATGTCACCGTGCTGGTGGAGGATGCTTCGGGCATCAAGACCCTTGCGGATCTGGTGGGTAAGAAGATTGGCGTTTCCTCCGGTTCCACTTCTGCCCGTGCTGTGGTGGAAGCTATGATCGATGCTGGCCTGATTGACGGCAGCACCTTTGATCACGATAGCTTTGATCCCTCTACCTGGACCACGGGTGTAACCTTCCAGCAGTATGATGATTATCCCACCATTTCCACCGCACTGAGCGCTGGCGAGGTGGACGCCTTCTCTGTGGATAAGTCCATCCTGGCCATCTACAAGACCGAGGGTCGTTCCTTTATCGATGCTCAGTTCGCTCCGCAGGAGTATGGCGTTGCAACCAAGAAGGGCTCTGGCTTCTCTGCTTATGTTGAAGAGAAGATCACTGAATGGCTTGCTGACGGCACCATTGCAACCTTCATGGCGGATAACGGCGTGGAGTAAGCTCCGAACCAAGATTCGCGGCGCAGGAAGCAGGAATCGATCACTTCCTGCGCCGCTTTCGCTCACTGGAGGGATGAGACATGGCGTCGCTTTTCGCAACGGATGCGTGGAACAAGGTGTGGACGTATCGCGGCACATTTTTACTGGGACTTGGCACAACCGTGCTGACTGCGCTGCTGGGCATTTTGCTGGCGATGGTGCTGGGCATCATCTTCGGCCTGATGTCTACGGGCAGAAAAAAGCCGCTTCGTGCCCTGGCAAGGGTGTATGTTGAATTTATTCAGAATACGCCTGTTGTGCTGCAGATTTGTTTCCTTTACTATGCGCTGGCTTTCTCGGGGCACAGCATCGGCATCCTGCCGGCGGGCATCATCTCTCTGGGCATCTACCACGGGGCGTATATGGCGGAAGTGTTCCGTGCGGGCATTGAAGCCATCCCCAAAGGACAGTTTGAGGCGGCACAGTCTCAGGGCTTTAACTACCTGGAGCAGATGGCGTTTATCATCCTGCCCCAAAGCGTGAAAATCATCCTGCCGCCCATGGTCAACCAGGTGGTGAACCTGATTAAGAACACCTCCTGCCTGTACATCATTGGCGGATCGGATTTGATTTCTCTGACCTATTCCTTTGTAACGGGCGCGAACACAGGCGGCGCCTATGGCCCTGCTTATCTGGTGTGCGGCGTGCTGTTTTTCCTGATTTGCTTTCCGCTGTCCCGCATGGCCAGTACGTGGGAACATCGGCTGAAGCTCCGTGATCGGCGCACGGTCATTCGCACGAACAGCGGAAAGAAGGTGATGGACGTATGACGGAATGGCAAGCCAGTTTTCAGATGATTTCAACCCCAGCCCTGCTGCAGTATTTGCTGCGCGGCGTGGTGTTTACGCTGATGATTTCCCTGACGGCTGTGGTTTTCGGCATTCTGATTGGCTCCGTGCTGGCGCTTTTGCGCAACTACGGCACGAAGGGCAAGGTGCGAATTCTCCGCCGTATTGCCGTCATCTATATTGAAGTGTTCCGCAATACGCCTCTGCTATTGTGGATCTTCATCTGTCTGGTGTTCTGCCCGGTGCCTGCGGTTTTCAGCCACAAAATGTTCGGGCTTTCCTCCGCAGCGGATGTGAAGCTCCTGTTCAAGGCGGCGGTGGCGCTGATCCTTTTCACGTCGTCGGTCATTGCGGAAATTATCCGCGGCGGCCTGAACTCTGTAGCAGAAGGTCAGTTTGAGGCAGGACATGCTCAGGGTTTCAATACCCTGCAGATCATGTGGTATATTGTTCTGCCGCAGGCGTTCCGCAATGTGATTCCCACCCTGCTCAGTCAGGTGATTACCACCATCAAGGACTCGTCCTATCTGGCCAATGTGGCGGCCATTGAACTGATGGCACGTACCAAGCAGCTGATGAGCACGGCTTACCGCTACAATGGCCTGGGAACGGTTAACGTTACGGATGTATTTGTGCTTTTCGGTCTGGCGGCGCTGATTTACTTTGTGATCAATTTCACCTTGTCCTGCATTGTGCGAAGGATTCAGAAAAACGCCGGAAAATCTGTGAGGGTAAGCTGAGGAGGAACATCATGGAACAGTATGTGGTGACGATCTCCCGCGAATTCGGCGCTTTGGGGCGCACTGTTGCCCAGCGATTGTCCCAGATGCTTGGGGTGGAATTCTGGGACAGGGACATTGTGGAGGCTGCGGCGAAACGCATGGGGCAGAGCCTGACCCTCATTAGCGACACGGAGGAGCGGGCTAATCGCAATATGAGCCTGTTCCGCCACCGTCGGGAGAAAATGAACCTGACCAGCTACAGCATTAGCGATGAGGTATTCGATACGGAGTGCAGCATCATTCAGGACGCGGCCAAAGCAGGATCCTGCATCATTGTGGGGCGCTGCAGTGATTATATCCTGCGGGATATGCCCAATCATTTGTCCGTGTACCTGTTTGCTCCTCTGGAGGAGAGGGTCAGGAATTGCGTAGAGCGGCTGAATATGGACGAAAAAACTGCACGGAAGACCATTCATGATATGGATCTGGCCCGTGCCTACTATCACCGAAAGTATTGCGGCGATCCCAAAAATGTGCTGGAAAACAAGGACCTTCTGATTGATTCCTCGCGCTTTGGCGTAGAGGGAACGGCACAGCTCATTTGCAATGTGGTACACCAGCAATTCGGAGAATAAAATTCATACAGTCCCTTAAGCTGACGGCGCAAAGTACGTGCCGCCGGTTTTTTTACGCAAATTTTACGATTTTCTGATAGCGGATTTTAATGGATTCTCCTGACATGCTGTCACCGAAGAGTATCATTTTCTGAAAAAAGGTTGCGCGAACGGATGCGAAAAGGTATGATGATTCAGGACGGTTCCATGGGTACCGCCCTGAATTGTTTTTTGTGCGGATGCAAGGAGGTTGATGAGTGATGGAAGAGCTTCTTCATACGGTGCTGCAGAATGGCCTTGACCAGGGATGCTTCCCCTCTGCGGTGGCGGCGGTGGGCTGCAAATGTTCCGTTCTGGCGGCGGATGCGGTGGGTCACATTTCCCTTCCTGATGGCGCGGAACCTGATTTTGATACGCGCTATGATATGGCTTCCTGTACCAAAATTATGAGCGCCACCATGCTGGCACTGATTGGCCTTGAGAAGGGTAAGCTGACGCTGGACGACACCGTCGGCCGCTATTTCGCTGCACCCGATGAGACGAAAAATATTACCATCCGCCAGCTGATGACCCACACCTCGGGGATTGCTCCGCACATCATGCTTTCTGATTACACGGACGATCCGGCTGAGGCACTGAACGTGATTCTGAACGCACCGCCGGTGGGGGAAAAGGGCATCCCGCGGTACTCCTGCATGGGGTACATCGTGCTGGGCAAAATGCTGGAAAAGATTTACGATGCACCGCTGGATGTGCTGGCAAAGCAATACGTGTTCGACCCGCTGGAGATGTCCCATACCTCCTATTGCCCGACAGGAAATAACTTCGCGGCTACGGAGGCGGATCCGGCTACGGGGAAACTTCTGCAGGGCGTTGTTCATGATGAAAATGCCAGATTCCTGGGCGGCGTGTCTGCGAACGCGGGCATTTTTTCAGATATTAAGGATTGCTCCAAATTCGCAAGCATGCTGGCACAGCATGGCGAACCGCTCCTGACCCGCGCTACCATGGAAAAGGCCATCACGAACTATACTCCCGGGTTCGATGTGCATCGCGGACTGGGATTCCACCTGGGCGGCACCGAATGCAATTATACCGGTGACCTGATGCCTGGCTGTTCCTTTGGACACACGGGATTCACAGGTACGTCCATTGCGGTGGATCCTACCACCGGGTTCTTTGCGGTGCTTTTGACCAATCGTGTGCATCCCACACGGGAAAATGTGAGCCAGCTGCGCTTCCGCCGACTGTTCCATAATGCCATGTACGCGGCGTTTCAAAGGGAAAAATGAGTCTGATGCAGGGGAAATGACAACGTTTTTTTACGATTGATATTGCATATGACAAAAAATTGTGATAGACTACGAGGTAGTGTGTTCTGCCCGGGGCAGAGGACACCCTTGATGTGGGCACAAACTGCCCCACGGGAAACACAGGAGGGGTTTGAATGAGCTATACCTATGAAAAAATCTCCGGCAATAAGGCCAAGCTGACCTTTGTTGTGCCGGCTGAAACGTTCGACAAGGCACTGCAGAGTGCATATCTGAAGAATCGCGGCAAGATCATGGTGCCCGGCTTCCGTAAGGGCAAGGCACCCCGCAAGGTCATCGAAAACATGTACGGCGAGAGCGTGTTCTATGATGACGCTCTGGAAGCTGTATTCCCTGAAGTATACGGTGAAGCAATCGATGCTGAGAAGCTGGAAGTTGTTGATCGCCCTGAGCTGAAGAGCGTGGACGAGATCGGCGAAGGCAAGGATCTGAAGTTCACCTGCGAAGTGTTTGTGCGCCCTGACGTGACCCTTGGCGATTATAAGGGCCTGACCGTTGAGGTGGAGAAGCAGGTTGTGACCGATGCTGACGTTGACGAGCGTATCGAGGAAGACCGCAAGAAGGGCGCTCGCACCATCGATGTGGAAGATCGTCCCGTGGCTGACGGCGATACCGTGAACCTGGACTATGCCGGCACTGTGGACGGCGTTGCCTTTGCTGGCGGCACCGCAGAAGGCCAGACGCTGGTCATCGGTTCTCATCAGTTCATCCCCGGCTTTGAAGAGCAGATGGTGGGCATGAACATCGGTGAAGAGAAGGACCTGAACGTGAAGTTCCCTGAGGAGTATCACGCTGAGGATCTGGCAGGCAAGGACGCTGTGTTCCATGTGAAGGTCAACAGCATCTCCAAGGTGGAAATGCCTGAGCTGGACGATGATTTCGCTGCTGATGTGAGCGAGTTCAACACCTTCGCTGACTACAAGGCCAGCATCGTGAAGGAGCTGGAAGAGCGCGCTGAAAAGAACAACGAAGTCACCGTTGAGAACGCTCTGGTGGAAAAGGCTATTGCCAATGCCTCCATGGATATTCCTGAGGCCATGATCAATGAGCAGCTGGACTACATGGTGCGCGAGATGCAGATGCGTATGGCCTATCAGGGACTGCGCATGGAAGACTACCTGAAGTACACCGGCCAGACCATGGATCAGGTGCGCGGCATGTACTACGAAGAAGCTAAGAAGCGCGTGACCATCGAGCTGACCCTGAATGCTATCCGCAAGGTGGAAGGCGTTGAGCCCACCGAAGAGGAAGTAGAAAAGCAGATCGCTGACCAGGCTGAGCGCATGGGCAAGGACGTGGAAGAGTTCAAGAAGACTCTGACCGACGAGCAGCGCAAGTATCTGTCTGACACCGCCGCTGTCCAGAAGGTTGTTGACCTGATGAAGGCCGATTGCACGGTGGTTGAGAAGAAGCCCGAGGAAAACAACGAGGAAGCTAAGGACGCTGAGTAATTCAGCGACACAAAATATCGACCGCCGGCAAGCATGCGGGGCGGCCGAAGCAGGCGAGAGACGTTTTCGGCGGCGTTGCTGTCAGGCGTCTCTCGCGTCTGTCTATTTGCAGAATTGATACTTTGAACCAAAAGGGGGTTGGACTATGACGTTGGTGCCTATGGTTGTAGAACAAACAAGCAGAGGAGAGCGCTCCTTTGATATTTATTCCAGACTGCTGAAGGATCGCATTGTGTTCCTTGGCGGCGAAATTGATGACAATGTGGCAAACCTTGTGGTTGCACAGCTGCTTTTCCTGGAGATGGAGGATCCTGATGCAGACATCAGCCTCTACATCAACAGCCCTGGCGGATCAGTGACCGCAGGCATGGCCATCTATGACACCATGCAGTATATCAAGCCGCAGGTGCGCACGGTGTGCATTGGCATGGCGGCATCCATGGGTGCATTCCTGCTGATGGCAGGCGAAAAGGGCAAGCGCCTTGCACTCCCGAACGCGGAGGTTATGATCCATCAGCCTCTGGGCGGCGCGCAGGGTCAGGCGACGGATGTGGCCATTCGTGCTGAGTGGCTCATGCGCACCAAGACCAAGATGATCGGCATGATGGCCGATATGACGGGTCAGCCGCTGGAAAAGCTGCAGCAGGACTGCGAGCGTGATTATTTCATGACCGCGCAGGAAGCACTGGACTATCACATCATTGACGAAATCTATCAGCCCCGTGCAAAGCAGGGGAAGTAAGAGAGGTAATCATGCCTAAGGATGAAATGCCGCCCCGCGGCAGCAAACTCCATCGCTGCTCCTTCTGCGGCAGAACGCAGGATCAGGTGAAGCGGCTGGTGGCAGGCCCCAATGTTTTCATCTGCAATGAGTGCATTTCCCTGTGCAATGATATTATTGCCGATGATGACGAAATGAAGGAAGAAGCATACGCTGCTGAGCTGGATAATCTGCCAACGCCTGCCGAAATGAAGGCGGTACTGGATGATTACGTCGTTGGACAGGATCGCGCCAAGCGTGCCCTGTGCGTGGCAGTGTATAATCACTATAAGCGCATTGATCGGCCGACCAAAAAGGATGACGTGGAGCTGCAGAAGTCCAATATCCTGATGGTGGGTCCTACAGGCTGCGGCAAAACCTTCCTGGCACAGACGCTGGCCAAGGTGCTGCAGGTTCCCTTTGCTATCGCCGATGCGACCAGCCTGACCGAGGCCGGCTACGTGGGTGAGGATGTGGAAAATATCCTTCTGCGGCTGATTCAGGCGGCAGATTATGATATTCCTGCAGCACAGCGCGGCATCATTTATATTGATGAAATCGATAAGATTGCCCGCAAGAGCGAGAATCCGTCCATCACACGAGATGTCAGCGGTGAAGGCGTTCAGCAGGCATTGCTGAAGATCCTGGAAGGAACTGTAGCCTCCGTGCCTCCGCAGGGCGGCCGCAAGCATCCTCAGCAGGAAATGATTCAGATTGATACCACGAATATCCTCTTCATCTGCGGCGGTGCCTTTGATGGCATTGCACCGATTATTGAGAGCCGTGTGGGTAAGAAGCTGCTGGGCTTTGGCGCGGAACTGCAGACTAAGCATGATACCGATGTCGGCAAGGCACTGAAGGATCTTCGCCCGGAGGATCTG
>CAVEUM010000029.1:0-21645 GCA_963618735.1 bacterium
CTGTTAAAACAGACGAAGTCTGCGATCGCCCCTGCACCCTTCGGGGTGCACTCCTATGGAGAAGTCTTCACTTGTAACTTTATAAAAGTTGCAAAGCAAATCAACTTACAGAAGAGTGCATGCGAAGGGTCCAGGGGGCGAGGGTCTTCGACCCGCTTAACAGCCCCTGGAACAACAGGTCAAATATCTTTGATCCATAGGGCAAGCATGCTTGCCAGCAAAAAAGATTTCGCTCTGCGGAGCGACCAAAGGGCTGTTAAAACAGACGAAGTCTGCGATCGCCCCTGCACCCTTCGGGGGTGCACTCCTTTTAGGAAATCTTCAATCGTTACTTTTTAAGTTTCATAACAAAAGCAAAAAAAGAAAGGAGCCATGAAAAGTGAGCGCACTTTTCGATCTTTGCGCCACCCTGACCATGGACACTTCCGCCTTTGAATCAGCGGCACAAGCCGCCCTTGCAACAGGCGAATCCCTGTCCGCAGGGCTGGAAAAGCAATTAACCCAGGCAGGGCAGACCCTGCAAACCGCTGCTTTGGGTGCGTCTGACGCGTGGAGCACCTTAGGCCAGACAGGCAGCGACAGCATGTCCGCCCTCCGTCAGAGCGGCGTCAGCGCCTGGCAGGCCATTGAACGCCAAATCACCTCCGCCACTGCGGCGGCACGGCGATACCTTTCCCTGCAGGGCGGCGGCAAGGGCTACGCTGTGGGACTGGACTATGTCCCCTACAATGAATTCCCTGCCACCCTTCACGAGGGAGAAGCCGTGCTGACCAAAGCGGAAGCCAACGCCTGGCGCAGGGGCGAAGGAAGAACATCCTCCGCAGGGGCGTCCGCGGAGGAGATTGCCGAGGCGGTGCAGTCCGCACTATCGAAGGTGATGGTTCGCATGGATGGCGAAACCGTTGGCAGACTGGTGGCAGATACCGTGTCCCGTGAAATCGGCCGAAAGGGTCGGGAAAGGAGCGTGAGCCTATGAACTGCGCAATGAACGGGCAATCCCTGACGGCGCTGGATGACACCATTCGCCTGATGGATGTTCAGGAGGACGGCGCCGGCATGAGCGTCACCACCTGTGAGATGGGCGGCAGGGACGGAACACGATTCCTTCGCAAGCGCCGAACCTGCCTGACGGTGCATGTCATCCTTCAAGTGCGGGAAAGAAATCCCATGCGTCGGATGATGGTGCTGGAGAAAATCGCGTCCTGGTGCCGGGATGGCCTGCTGACGGTGGATAATCGCCCAAACCAGCGCCTGAACTGCGTGTGTGTGCAGGGCGTGGAGGGCATCTCCTCGGTGGGCTGGGCGGATACGGTGACCCTCGTTTTCCGTGCCTACGGTCTGCCCTGGTGGGAAAGCATTGTCCCCTGCTGTGTGACACTATCTGACGGCGAGGAAGCCGTTCTTCGTGTGGGCGGCACGGCGGAAAGCACCTGGGCAGAGGCGGAAGTGACCGCCAAAGGAAAGGTGAACAGTCTGGCCATCACCTGCGGAGACAGCGCACTTCGCTTTACGGAGCTGGCCATGCAGGATGGGGAAAAGCTGCTCATCACCTGGAATCGGGAGGGGATTCAGCGGATTGTGATTCAGGGGGAAGCAGAGCGCTCTGCCCTTCCCAATCGCACGGCGGATTCTTCCGATGAACTGACCCTGCCCCAGAGAAAGAGCGTCCCCATCCGCGTGGAGGCGGACGGGGCGGTGATGGCTACCATCAAGGCCAGGGGAAGGTACGTGTAACCTTGTGAGCCTGATGAGAAAGGAAACAACATGACCAATATTCGTTTGCCGCGGCTTATGGATGCGTCCATGAGGGAAATCGCGCGGCTGCATCCATCCAAATTGCAGGTGACGCAAAACCTGACGCCGCTGTCCAGCGCGGTGATTGAGCTGCCTGAGGGCGAGACCATCGCAGAGGTTGGGCAATACGCCGAATTGTACGGCGCCTTTGGTTCCATGGGCATCTTCCGCATCACCGAAACGGAGCATCGCGTGGGTGATGCATCGGGACAGACTCTATACCTCACCCACGGCCTGGCCACCCTGTCGGACGATGTACTCCCGGGATACACGGAGCTGGGCGGCAGTGACATGACCACCTCTCAGGTGCTGGAGCGCCTGCTATCCTGCCAGGCTGACCAGCGCTGGACGCTGGGAGATTGCGAGTATGCGGAAAACTTCTCCTACAGTTGGGAAAATGAGAATCTGCTCACGGCCATTCTCAGCGTGGCGCAGGTGCTGCCGGATGATCCCGTATGGGATTTTGATCAATCGGCAACCCCGTGGCGGCTTCACCTTCGCAGAGCCTCCGTGCAGGTGTGCGAGTGCCGCATGGGACGGGGACTGAAAAGCGTCAGCGTCACGGAGGATCGGAGCCAAATGTGCACGCGGCTGTATCCCCTGGGGTATGGCGAGGGCGCGGATCAGATGCACATCGGCAGCGTGAACCGGGGCGTGAAATATCTGCAGGCGGACACAGCGGAAAAGTACGGCATCATTTCCGGCGTGTGGACAGACACTTCCATCACCGAGCCTGCAACCTTGATGGCGGCAGGCAAGCGGGTGCTGGAGAAAAACTGTCAGCCTGCCATAACCGTGGAAGTGGAAGGCGCGGAGCTGGCGTCGGGCACGGGTGAACCCCTGGATCGGCTGCAGGTGGGCAGGCTGTGCCGCATCCCCTTGCCTGAAGAAAATATGACGGTGCTTCAGCGGATTATTTCCGCTGTGTATGAGGATGTGCTGAACGCCCCCGAGAAGGTGCGGCTGACGCTGTCCACCGCCCAGACGGATACCTCCGCAGCACTGGCGACCCTGCAGCGGAAGAGCAAAGTGGGCGAAACGTACAGCCAGGGCGCTGCCAGCGAGTACAGCATCCATTTCGGGGATAACTGCGATGAAGAACATCCTGCAGTGCTGCGGTTCTTCATCGATGAGGATGCCATCCATGTGAACAGCGTGAAGGTACGCTTCAGTCGGGAGGCGTTCCGCGCCTACGAGAAGGCGACAGCGTCCGGCGGACAGGTTGCCGCGTCCGATGAGGTGCTGGCCATTGGCTCTGCATACATGAACAGCAGCAAGCGCATTCCTGTATCGGACGGTTACGTGACGCTTACAGCCTCCGCCATTGACCACAGCCACCGCGGCGCACTGAAGCTGGCTGCCCACACCCATCGCATGGTGTACGGAATTTACGAGGGAGAGACCTGCGAGTCCGTCACGGTGACGGTGGATGGCAACAGCGTTCCTGCGGAAAGCATCGTTTCGGGAAGCTTTGACGCCGCGGGGTATCTGGCGAAGGACAGCCGCGGCAGAATCCGCCGAGGGGCGTGGCATGAGGTGGTGTTTACGCCTTCGGGGCTGGGAAGAATCGAAGCGGACATGCATGTGAGGACGTTCATCAGAAGCCTGACAGGGGCTGAATTGTAAAGAACCATGGCAGAGGGCTGCCAAAAGAAAGGAGCATTTTCTCATGTGGAGCTATACCATCAATCTGCAAAATCCGTTGAAGCTCCTGAAAGCGCAGGAGCCGCTTTTCACCGGGGACAGGGCGGCGCATACCCTGTCCCTTTCTGTCCTTGACGGAGAGGATGCCTTTCCTCTTACGGACTACACCCTTCGCGGCTACTTCCTCCGCAGTGACGGGGAGACCGTCCTTCTTACGGGAAGTACCGCATCGAACACGGCGGCATTGACCCTGACGGAAAGCTGCTACGCCGTTCCCGGCGTTTTTACCCTGGTGGTGAAGGCCGCTGCCGCGCAAGAGGTGCGCACCCTGCTGGCGGTGAGCGGCAACATCCTGTGCAGCGCCACCGACAGCGTGATTGACCCCGAAAATGTCATTCCGTCCCTCAGCGAATTGCTGGCGCAGATTGACAGGATGGAGCAGGCATCTGACCGCGCGGCCAACGCGGCAAACAGCGCGGAGACCATCGCCCAAAGTGTTGCGGATAAGCTGAATCACGGGGAGCTGAACGGCCGCGGGCTGACCATCCTCGGCTATTACGAGACCCTCGCTGCCCTGACGGAGAGCGTTGCTTCTCCTTCTGCGGGAGACTGCTACGGCATCGGTTCTGCCGCACCCTACGACCTGTATGTGTATGACGCGGCGGACGGCGTCTGGCGGAATAACGGCTCCTTCAGCGGCATTCCTGCGGGAGGAAGCAAGGGACAGGTGCTGATGAAGACATCGAATCAGGCATCGGATATGGCATGGGCAACGCCGCCCGTTACCTCTGTGAACGGGCATACGGGCGATGTGGTGCTCACCATCCCCCACGCGCAATTGACGGAGCACGCCGCGTCCTCCTTTGGCTGGTGGATGGAGGCCAACACCTGGACGCCCCTGATGAAGTACACCTTGACGGAAGACGGCACCTACCTGGTCATTTTCCGCATGGTGCTATCCCAGGCGGTAAGCAGCCGAACCCTGGCAGGCGTTGGGCTGAATGATGCGTATACCGCCGTGCAGACGGTATCCGCAGGGGTCACGGGGGCGCACACCACCGCCGTTGGTGCGTTCGGGGTGTCCGCAGGGGATGAAATCAGCTGCAGCATCTGCAGCGATACTGCAGGGTCGTATACACTGTCAGATGCCTGGGTTTCCGTGGTGAAACTGGGATGAAGGGAGGACAAGATATGCCTGCGTGGATGCAATCCATTCTGACCATGCTCCTGACCGTTCTGGCGTCCAACGGTTTCTGGACGCTGCTCCAGTCCCGCCGTGACGCACGGGATGAAACGAAAAAGCTCCTGCGGGGCATTGCTCACGACCGCATTATTTCCCTGGGCGAGCGTGCCCTGCAGCAGGGTCAGATTACCTCGGACGAATATGAAAATCTCTATGACTACCTGTACAGACCCTATAAAGCCCTCGGCGGAAACGGCAGCGCCGAAAGGATTATGGAGCAGGTAAAGCGACTGCCCATACGAAAGGAAGCATCGAAATGAACAAAGAAATCATCATTCGCAAACTGACCTCCCGCAAGTTTTGGCTTGCGCTCATCTCCTTCATCACCCTGCTGTGCACCGCCTGCGGCATTGCGGAGGACACCGCCGCTCAGGTGGGTGCCATTGTGATGGCAGGCGCCACGGTGATTGCCTACATCTTCGGCGAAGGATTCGTGGATGCCGAAAAAGAAGATGAAACTTGACATCCCTTTTGCTGAGAAGGTATAATAAGCATACCCCCAGGGGTAGTAGAAAGCGAGGCAGCTATGAAGCAATGCATGGATGCAGAAAACCTGCATCGTCGGTTGAAGAAGATTATCGGACAGGTACAGGCGATTGACCGCATGGTCGATGAGGACATTCCCTGCGAGGATGTACTGGCGCAGATTAACGCCGCCAAGTCTGCCCTGAACGGGTGCGGCAAGGTGGTTCTGGAAGGCCATATCAAGCATTGCGTCCGCGATGGTATTGAGCATGGCGACGCGGACAAGACCATTGAAAGCTTCACCAAGGCGGTGGAGCGGTTTGCAAACATGCAATAAGGCAAATGGCAGGGCGGCTTTGCTGTCTTGCCGTTTTTTGTTACAATTAAGTCATTGACGCGTCATATTCATAATGATATACTGATTCTATATGGGAAGATGGATCTTTCCATATCCGACAAACGAAAGTGAGGAATCGATTCATGAAGAGATTCGTTTCTCTCCTGCTGGCGCTGACACTGGGTCTGTCTGTTGCCTCCGCCACGGCAGAGACTGTCATCAATTCCACGGAAAAGCGCGGCATTAAGCTGCAGAAGGTGGGATTGAATGAGGTGGAAGACGGCATCAGCCCTACCACGGGTCTGGCACTGGCAGACTATGACGCGCCCGAAGGCTTTGCCGGCCTGGCTGTTACCGGCCGCTACCTGCCCATGATGGTGCAGATTGACAACAGCGACGGCGGCGTGAACGACATCGCTCCCTGGGGCGCCACCTATGCGGATGTGGTGTATGAGACGCCTCTGCACTCCAAGGGCTTCACCCGTATCTCCTACATCTTCTCCGACCTGATTCCCGACAGCGTGGGTCCTGTTCGTTCCACCCGTGTGGGTCATGCCTGGATTCGTGAGGAGTGGGACGCCGGCTTCCTGTTCTATGGCAGCCAGGAGTACGCCAAGACCAGCGTAAAGGCCGTGTTCAAGTCCACCGGTGCCAACAAGAAGGGCATTATCTTCTCCGGCACGGACGGTGCCAACAAGGCACACAAGCAGTACTACACTGTGCGCAAGGGTCTTGCTTCCCCTCATAACAAGGACGCCAACGTGGCCGCTATCAGCGAACTGGTGCCGGAAGATCATGTCGCTCCCAATCACGCCTATCTGTTTACGGATGACGTGCCCGAAGGCGACGACGCTACCGAGGTCATCATCAACTGGGACGCTGTGCATTACGGCTCCAACCTGATTTATGACGCGGACAGCAATGCCTATTTCCGCTACATGCGCTATCCGGATGACGAGCTGGTTCCCTATGAGGATCGCGACACCCAGGAGCAGCTGAGCTTCTCCAATGTGATTATCCAGTTCTGCGAAACCGAGTGGAGCCGCTCCGATGCCCCGATTACTCAGGTGGTTGGCGAAGGCAATGCGGACTTCTTTATGGCAGGCAAGCACGTGGCTGGCTACTGGAAGCGTGAGGACATGTCTTCCCGTACGGTGTTCTACGGCCCCGATGGCAACGAAATGCCCATGCAGCGCGGCAAGACCCTGATTGTGGTTATCCCGCCGGAAAAGACCGTGTCTTACAACTAAGAATCTTTACAAGGGGCATTGCTTGCGAAAGCGTGCCCCTCAGGGTATCGACAAAGCGGCTTTGCCGCTTTGTCGAAAAATGCACTCGCTCATTGGTCGAACGGCAAGCCGTTCTCCCGGCCATTCGCTCGTGTAAGGAAGCGATTTCTGACGAAATCGCTGCGGCTTTCACCGCACATGTCGCTGAAAGCCGATCTAGAGTTGAAGGGCTTGCGAGCCCTCCAACGCCACCCTGGATTTTTTGATAGTTTGAGGGGCATTGCTTGCAAAAGCGTGCCCCTCCTTTTGCATTTGTGAGGGAACATTCAATGCCTACCATTCATACGTACGGTTCCCCATCCTCTGTGGTTCTTCTGCAGCCTGTTTTCGAGCGTGATTTGGCTGACATGGAGAGCGAAATAGCCGCCATCCGCGCGTCTGTGCATGCAGATTTTCAGCTCATCGCCCTGCAGGTGGATGACTGGAATCGGGATCTTTCCCCCTGGCAGGCGCCTGCAGTGTTTGGCAGGGAGGACTTTGCCGGCGGCGCAGCGGGTACGCTGTCTGCCCTGCTTCCCTTGTGTGAGGATCGCAGCAGGCGCTACATCCTGGGCGGATACTCGCTGGCAGGGCTTTTCGCCTTGTGGGCGTCCTGCCGGACGGACGTGTTTGACGGCATTGTTGCCGCGTCCCCATCCGTGTGGTTCCCCGATTTTGTCCCATATCTGCGGACGCATCCCGCCCAAAGCACTGCCGTTTACCTGAGCCTTGGGGATCGTGAGCCCAGGACCCGCAATCCGCTGATGGCCACCGTGGGAAAATGCCTGGAGGATTGCCGCGATGTCCTGACGGCGCAGGGGAAAACGTGCATCATGGAGTGGAACCAGGGGAATCATTTCCAACACGCTGATTTACGCACGGCCAAAGGCTTTGCCTGGGCGATAGCGCAGTGCACGCAAGAAAGGAAGCAGCCATGATGACGATTCAAGCCGCGCAGGACGCGGAGCAGACCTATGCCCAGTGGATTGCCGATGAATTCAGCCGCCATGCAGCCCTTCACGGGATTGACTGCAAGTTTCAGCAATTTGGATTTGTGGCCAGGGAAAACGACGAGATTGCAGGCATCATCACAGGGCATCTTTACTTCAATGAGGCCTACGTGAATGACCTGGTGGTATCAGAAAAATACCGCGGCCAGCGCATCGGCACCCGTCTTTTGCAGGCGGTGGAAGAGCATTGCAAAAAGGCCCATGTGGAGACCATTACCCTGACCACCTACGCATTTCAGGCACCGGGATTCTACGAAAAACAGGGCTTTCACGTGCTGATGGTGCAGGAGAACAAAAAGGATCAGCGGTTTACCAGATACTATTACGGCAAATCGGTGGATTAAGCATCCGCCGATTATTTTTACACTTGAGTTAGCCGTGTAAAACATGTTATAATGATTTGCGGTTAGTTAAGACAAACAAGAGGAGGATGAACCATGAGTTTTATGGCATCGGTTTTGCGCACGGCTTATAAGCACAGCGGCATGAAGAAAATGTTTGCCATGCCCCAGGAGGAAATGCTGAAGTCCATTGCAAAGCTGAACAAAAATCGCACCTATTATGTGCCTTCTGACGAGGCATTCCATTATGGAACGCGCATGGTGGAAGGTTCCCCCTGCCTGACGGTTCAGCATGGGGAAAAGCCTGCGGAAAGGGCCATTCTCTTCCTGTTTGGCGGCGGCATGATGATTGGCCCCGACAAGGGCGATGTAATGGAGCTGAAGAAAATTTGCAAGGCCACCGGCTGCGACGCCTGGTTCCCTTTCTATCCCCTGTGCACCGATCATTGCATCACCGATACTTATCAGATGGTCTTCGAGTGCTATCGGCAGATGGTGGGCATTTATGGCGGCGGCAATGTGAGCACCTGCGGATTTTCCTCCGGCGGCATGCTGGCACTGGGTGTGGCGGCGCATGACAACGCCCTGGGCACGCCTGTACCCCTGCCCCGTCACATTGTGGCGGTGTCCCCGGGAGAATGCCCGTGGAATGACGCCGAGCACGCTCGCATGCAGGCGCTGAACGCCACCGATGTGGCCATCGATTACAAGTTCATGGCCTCTGTGGAAACGTTCATGCGTCATGGCAGGGAGGATGTGCCGACCTACATGCTGGCCGGCTCTCGCGGAGATTTCCGTGGGGTTGGGGATATTCACTTCTTCTACAGCAATGAGGAAGTGCTCTATGGTGCCCTGCCGAATTATGAAGAATCCTGCAAGCGTGCAGGGGTGCCTTATACGGTCACAGCGCGCCCCGGCATGTTCCATTGCTACTGCATGCTGCCTTACAGCAAGGAAGCCAAAGAGGATTTCACGAAGATTTGCGAAATCCTGAAGAAATAAGCGACCTGGCGCCTCAGAAGCCTCGGTGTGATGATGCACGCCGAGGTCTTTTTTTATAGCAGGAAACTTTCGTTGCAATGTCTGCCACAATCCCTTATAATGAAAGAGCGCGGAGCTTGTCCGCGGCCAATCCCAAGGAAAGAGTATCGACATGAAAAAGAAAATCGGATTTGCATTGATCATTCTGCTGATTATAGCCCTGGCAGCTTGCACGGTGATGCTGGTGAAGCAGAACCGCGCTGACCAGCAGGCGGCGCAGGAAAAATTGTATACCCTTCAGCAGGCGCAAACAGAAGAGCTGGTTCCCCTGCGGGCGAAGGAAAGTGAGCTGCAGCAGAGGATTACCACCCTGCAGAGTGCCATCACAGGCGGCATCAGGCAGGTGGGCAGCACGGTGGTGCTTTTTCGCACGCCGTCTACGCTATTGACGGGGGAAATCAAGAGCATTCTGGACACCTACAAGGTGCAGGGAACCGTCCTCCTCAGCCCTGACGCCCTGCCTGGTATGGAGGGATGTCTGTCCCTGCGGGAGCTTGTGTCGCTGATAGATGGCGGCTGGGACGTGTGCGTCCCCTATCTGGCGGAGGATGAAATGGAGCAGCTGCTGAGCACCATCCGCGTCAGTGCCCTGCCGACGCCTACGACCCTGTACATTCCTGAGGGGACGGCGGTGGATGACCTGGCGGCATACATGAGCCGCTTCCAACTGCAGGCGGTGATTTCCTGGGGGGATGTGGACGTGCCTGATGGCATAGTGTCCATCACGGCGCACTCCCATCGGGAAGAGAAGGAGAGCATCAACGCCCTGTTTGATTCCCTGCGGGGAAAGCGTGCCTACGTGGCGGTGACGGTGGGCTTTGAGCAGGAAGAGGAAGACGCCTACAGCGCGACCCGCCTGAACAATATCCTGAACTATTGCAGCTATTACGCCATCACCGTGTGCCCCGTTTCCGCCATCGTGACCGAGGCGAAAAACCTTCCCGATGTGGACGTTGATACCGATGAACTGACAAGGCAGCTGCAGGAAACCACGCAGGAGCTGGAAGAAGTACAGGCGCAAATCAAGAGTGTTACCACCAGGATTGGTGAATGAAAATCAGCCAGTGGGGCGAAGTCACGGAAAGGTGATTTCGCCTTTTTTTAAGCGGAGAATTTCCTGCTGGGGTTCACCCGAGGTTCACAGGCTGACCTTGCATGAATGATAGCATCCGTGCTATAATGGTATTTGGCGTTTTCGGAAAATAGATCACCAAAAACGCAAGGATCGATGAAAAGATCCGCTGAAAAAACATCACACAGGTTTTTATCATATTGATGAAGATGGGAGAGAGAACGATGAGCAATCTGCGCGCACCCTTCCGCTGCGATTATGTAGGCAGCTTCCTCCGTCCTGAAGAGCTGAAAAAGGCCCGTGCCGACCGTGAGGCCGGCGTTATTTCCGCCGAGGAGCTCAAGGCGGTGGAAGACAAGTGCATCACGGAGCTGGTGGCTAAGCAAAAGGCTGCGGGCTACCATGTAATCACCGACGGCGAATTCCGCCGTTCTACCTGGCACCTGGATTTTATGTGGGGCTTTGACGGCGTAGGCCATCGGAAGACAAAGACGGGTCTTCCCTTCCACGGCGAGGCTGCCATGGTGGATGATACCTACCTGACGGGCAAGCTTGGCCTGAGCGGCGAGCATCCCTTTGTGGCGCACTATCGCTTTGTGCATGCCCTGGAGGATGAAAACACCGTGGCCAAGCAGACCATTCCCTCCCCTGCACAGATGCTGGCGCAGTTCTGGATGCCCTTTGCCCGCACCCTGACCACGAAACATTATACCACGGCTGGCGCCTTGGCGGACGACATTGCCAAGGTCTACATCAAGGTGCTGCATCAGCTGTATGATGCAGGCTGCCGTGTGGTGCAGTTTGATGACTGCACCTGGGGTATGATGGCGGACAAGAGCGGTCACCTGGCCTATGGCACCACCCAGGAGGGTCTGGTGAAGGTGCAGCAGGCGCATAAGAACCTGAACAACAAGGTGATTGCCGGCGCGCCTGAGGGCATGGTCATCAACACCCACGTGTGCCGCGGCAATTTCCACTCCACCTATGCCAACACGGGCGCTTATGATCCCGTGGCGGATATCCTCTTCGGCGAGGAGAACGTGAACGCTTACTACCTGGAGTTTGATGATGAGCGTTCCGGCGGCTTTGCTCCTCTTGCGAAGGTCAGCGGCGAAAAGAAGGTGGTGCTGGGTCTCATCACCACCAAGAGCCCTGTGCTGGAAGATAAAGCAACGGTGATTGCCCGCATTCACGAGGCGGCAAAGTATGTTCCGCTGGAGCGGCTGCATCTGAGCCCCCAGTGCGGCTTTGCGTCCTGCGAGATCGGCAATAAGCTTACCGAGGATGAACAGTGGGCCAAGCTGAAGCTCGTGAAGGAAATTTCGGAAGAAGTTTGGGGCTAATGCCAGTTGACCACGGAAAATCAATGCCAATATGAGGTGGATTTCATGGATCAGGCTTTATATCGTGCCTATGTGGATATTCTGAAGGAAGAACTGATGCCTGCTATGGGCTGCACGGAACCTATTTCGATTGCGTATGCGTCTGCCAAAGCACGGCAGGTGCTGGAACAGCTTCCGCAGCGCATGACCATCGTGGCCAGCCCGAACATCATCAAGAATGTGAAGAGCGTGATCGTGCCGAACACGGGCTCTCTGCGGGGCATTGGTGCCGCGGCGGTTGCCGGTGCAGTGGCAGGTCAGGCGGATGACGAATTGCAGGTGCTCAGCCACGTAACTCCCTCGGAAATCGGCGATATTGCCAACGCGCTGGCCAATATCCCCTGCACGGTCAAGTCTGCGGAGAACGGCTACGTGTTCTATATCAAGGTGACAGCCGAGGCGGATGAACACACCGCAGTGGTGGAAATCGCCGGCAATCATACCAACATCATTCACATGGAGAAGGACGGCGAGGTGCTCCTCCATCATGATTATCAGGAGAAGGCCAGCTCCTACAAAACGGATCATACCCTGCTGGACGTAAAGGACATCATCGAGTTTGCCGATACGGTGAATCTTGCCGATGTGGAAGAAATCCTGTCCCGCCAGATTGCCTGCAATACGGCCATTGCGGAGGAAGGACTGACCCACAGCTGGGGCGCCAACATTGGCAGCATCCTTCTGCGTTCCTATGGCAACAGCGTGCACAACCGCGCCAAGGCCTATGCCGCCGCGGGCTCGGACGCCCGCATGAGCGGCTGCGAAATGCCTGTGGTCATCAACTCGGGCAGCGGCAATCAGGGACTGACAGCGTCCCTGCCGGTGATTATCTACGCCCGTGAATTGGCCGTGAGTCAGGAATTGCTCTATCGTGCCCTGGTGGTATCCAACCTGGTGACCATTCACCTGAAAACGGGCATCGGCCCCCTGTCTGCTTATTGCGGCGCCACCAGTGCCGGCTGCGGTGCGGGCGCAGGCATTACGTACCTGTACGGCGGACGGTATCACGAGATTGCTCACACGGTGGTGAACGCGCTGGCCATTAACTCCGGCATGATTTGCGATGGCGCAAAGCCCTCCTGTGCCGCCAAGATTGCCTCCGCTGTAGAAGCAGGCCTTCTGGGCATGCAGATGCAGAGCCATGACAGCCAGTTCTGTGATGGTGAAGGCATTGTGGTGAAGGGCGTGGAGAACACCATTCGCAATGTGGGCGAGCTTGCCCACGACGGTATGCGGGAAACGGATCGCGTGATTATTCACCTGATGACGGATAAGATGACGCAGGCATAAAAAGCTGCAAAAAAGAAGAGCCATGGGAGGATGAATTTCACTCCCGTGGCTCTTTTGCTTTATTCATTCAGTTCCCAGCTGGGTTTCATTTCGGTGAAGGTCTCGTAGTGATCCTCGGTGAAGTACACCAGACCATCGTTGGAGAAAATGATGCGATCCGCGCCGCGCTTGCCGCCGGTGTAGTTCACATCGCATTCGTAGTACGTGCGGCCTTTGGCGGTAGGGAGCTTCTTCTCATAATTGCCGAAGTAGTCGCCGCCGATGGACATGCCCGGGGCAACATCCCCCACGTAATTATACTTGCTGTTCCAGCCAAGCGCCTGGGCTTCCTTCTTGGTGAGGAAATTGGAGGGAAGCTTGCCATAGGTGAAGAGGTAGTCCGCCACGTCCTGCGGGGCGGTGTAGGTGCCGTCTTCCTCGATGGCGGACGCCTCATCGGTGGGTGCCGGGGTGGACGTGGGAACAGGGGTCGCGGTAGCGGAGTTCTTCTTTTTCTTCTTCGACTTGGCAACCAGGGTGCCGTAGGACGACGAAGGTGCGGTGTCACCCTCTGTAAGGGTCACAGAGGCCTCTGCAGAGGGCAGCAGCTCCTGCATGGACAGAATCTCTGTCTGCTGCCCAAAGACCATGAGAAGGGCCAATAACAGGGCAAGAATGGATGCGAAGAGAGTCTTCTTCTTCATGAGGGTCACTCCTTACTGAAATGGATTGTAGAATCGGCTGCCGCCATTCAGGGCAATCATGCTGATGCTGATGATGAGCAGCACCACGCCCAGGGCAACGGCGATGAAATCATTCCGCCCCATGGGACGCTTCATGTACCAGGTGCGCTTCTTTTTATCCTTGCCGAAGCCTCGAAGCTCCATGGCGCTGGAAACAACGTCCACCCGCCGAAGGCTGGAAAGAATCAGCGGCAGAAGAATGTTCACAGAGTTTTTCAGGCGGTTCATCAGCTTCTCTTTTTTTCCAAGCTCGATGCCGCGTGCCTGCTGCGCCTGACTGATGGCGTGGTAATCCCGCTGAATATCGGGAATGTAGCGCAGCGCCAGTGCCACGGAGTAGCCGACGCGGTAGCTGACGCCGATGCTGTTCAGGCTGGCGGCAAATTCGCTGGGGTTTGTGGCGGAAATAAACAGAATCGCTACAGGCAGGGACACGAAGTATTTCAGGGAAATGTTCAGCAAATAGAAGAGCTGTTCGCTTGTTACATCGTACCGTCCTGCAATGTGAAACAGCACATGGCGTGTGCCGTACAGCACGGTTCCCTGGTCAGGGTTGAACAGGTAGATGAACAGATTATTCAGCACCAGAAAGATCAGCGTGAAGTACATCATGGACTTCACTTCCCGCAGTCGGATGCGGCTCAGTCGGAAGATGACGAAGCTCACCGCCAGCAGACCCACGAGAAAGCGTGTGTCGTAGGTAATCATGGCGGCGAAGGTGAACAGCAGGAAGAACATCAGCTTCGCGGAGCCCGTCAGGTCATGCACCACGCTCTTGCGGGGAAGATAGTTCAGCACGGTTTTAGCGGCCATGGCTGCGCACCTCCCTGTCTGCATCAATAAAGCATTCCACGAAGCCCACGGGGTCGGCAATATCGCAGACGGAGGCCAGGGTGAACAGGCTTGTTTCCTTCAGCGCCGCCTTCTCAACCAGCGGCGGTGAGCACAGCACCGCAGCGGGAGATGTATCTGCAATGAGCTGACCCTTGCTGAAGACCAGCGCGCGGCTGGTGTATTCCAGCATGAGGTGCATATCGTGGGTAATCATGATGACCGTAACGCCCTGGTTATTCAGAGAGCGGAGGAATTCCATAATTTCCGTGTAGTGGAAGAAATCCTGGCCTGCAGTGGGCTCATCCAGAATGATGATTTTCGGCCCCATAACCAGCACACTGGCGATGGTCACCCGCTTCTTTTGCCCAAAGGACAGGGCGGAAATGGGCCAGTTGCGGAAGGGATACAGGCCGCAGATTTTCAGCGTTTCTTCCACACGGGCGTTTTTTTCTTCTTCGGTGAGATTCATGCGGGATAGTCCCAGCGCCACCTCATCGCGGATCATCGATTTGGAAATCATCTGATTGGGATTCTGCATCACATAACCGATGGACTGGGCACGCAGGCGGATGTTGTCATCCTTCAAATCCCGTCCCTTCAGGGTGATGGTGCCGCTCTGCTGGGTTTCAAAGCCGCAAATGAGCTTCGCCAGGGTCGATTTGCCTGCGCCGTTCTGTCCCACAATGGCCAGCATTTCGCCTTCCTCAATGTCAAAAGAAACGCGGGACAGATTGTTGTGATCCCCTGCATAGCTGAAGGTCAGGTCATGGACGGAGAGCAGCGGCGAACGCTTGTCGGATGCGCGGCGCTTCTGTGCTTCGGTGAACCACGTGCGAACCCTGGCTTTGTCCTCTCGGGAAAGGGTGAGGGTCTGCATTTGCCCCGGATGAAGGGCAGGATGAATCGCAACGCCGGCATAGCGAAGGGCAGTGACGTACAGCGGTTCACGGATGCCGTTTTCGGTAAGCAGTTTGGTGGAAAGAAGCTCGTCCGGGGTCATGTCGGCCAGAATTTCACCGTCCCCCATGAGGATGATGCGATCCACATGCTTCCACAGCACGTCTTCCAGCCGATGCTCAATGATGATGACCGTGGCCTCAGTCTGGCGCTGAATGTCGTCAATCAGCTCCATGGTCTGCTTGCCTGCGGCAGGGTCAAGGTTGGCCAGGGGTTCATCAAAGAGGAGAATTTTCACGTCATCCACCATGACGCCTGCCAGACTGACCCGCTGCTTCTGTCCGCCGGAAAGCTCGTGGGGCTCACTGTCCAGATGATCCTCGATGTGCACCAGCTCCGCCGCCTTGCGGGTGATTTCGTGCATTTCGTCCTCAGGCGTGCAGCTGTTTTCCAGCGCGAAGGCAATATCCTCCGCCACGGTGAGGCCGATGAACTGGCCATCGGGGTCCTGAAGCACCGTGCCTACGTGAGCGGACAGCTGAAAGATGCCGCTTTTCGGGGCATCAAGCCCATCTACAGTCAAACTTCCCGTGACTTCTCCGGGGTAGCTGAAGGGAATCAGCCCGTTGATGCAGTTGCCCAGGGTGCTCTTGCCGCATCCTGACGGTCCCGCGATCAGCACACGTTCCCCCGGCATAATGTTCAGGTTGATGTGCCTGAGGGTCGGCTCCTTCTGCGCCCGATATTGGAAGCTGAAGTCCTGAAAGGAAATGATCGGCTGCATGATGCTCCTCCTGCCCGAAAGAGGCTGCCGCACGCCGCGTTGTTCATCGTCATGCAACAGCCTCTTGTATTTGCGGGGTATGATCGATCGGGAAAACTTATTCCTTGCCCAAAGAGCCCTTCTTGGCAATGGTCTTGGTGTAAGCAGCAATCAGCAGGCCGCCAACCACCGCCGCGGTCAGCGTGTTGACAACAGCGGCCATAGCGCCCTGAGCGAACACCTTGTCTGCAGGCTCAGCATAGATCAGGATATCCAGCACAGGTGCCACGGCGAGCCATGCCACCACATGGGCAACCACGTTGGCCACCACGTACAGGATGATGTCCTTCTTGGCAAACTCGCCTTCGTTCACCTTCAGCTTCTTGGCAAACAGGCCAACCACCACGCCCACGAAAGCGGAAGCGATGACCCAGCTCCACCAGGGACTGCCGCCCCAGCTCAGGTCAATCAGGGTGTGACCGATGAAGCCGATGAGGCCGCCCGCCACAGGGCCGTAAATCGCGGCCAGCAGGCCAAGCACGGCGTACTGCAGGCAGATGTTGGTGTTCGGGATGCCGCTGGGGATGGACACGAACCGTCCCAGCACGAAGAACAGTGCTGCGCCAATGGCAACAGCCACGACGGTCTTCACAGAAAAATTCTTGCGCATGTTGTTTCCCTCCATACAAATTCCTTCCGATCTTTCAATGAACGGACCTATTCATCATACACCGCCTGCATAGTTTGCGCAAGGGGGATTTTTGGAAGAAAGACGAACGGGAGCAGGCTTTTCAATGAAAAACCCACTCCCGTTATGAAATGACAGGCTTATTTGTGGTACCGCTCCCCTGCACGGATTTTCATGGCGCGGTAGAGCTGCTCCAGCATCATCACCCGTGCCAGCTGGTGGGGAAAGGTCATTTTGCTCATGCTCATCTGCTCATTGGCACGGGCAATCACCTTGTCGGACAGTCCCAGGCTTCCGCCAATGACGAACACAATGGAGGAATATCCCCGCTCCATGAGCGTGCTCAGGTGGTCGCTCAATTCAGGGGAAGCCCACTGTTTGCCGGGAATGGTGAGGGCAATGACGTAATCCGTCGGGCGGATTTTCTGCAGGATGCTCTCGCCTTCCCTGTCCTTGATTTGCTTTTCCTGGGCAGGGGACGCGTCCTGCGGCTCGGGCAGGTCGGGCAGCTCGATTTCTTCCACCTTGCCGAAGCGGGACAGGCGCTTGAGGTATTCGTCGGCCATGGCGCGGAAGGGTTTTTCCTTCATTTTGCCCACGGCGATGAGGGTAAAGGACATTGCAAGCCTCCTCACAGAGCTTCGACAAAGCGGCTGCGCCATTTTCATGAAGCTCCTGCTTATTTTTTGCTCGTGTCGCCGTCTACGCAGCGGTAGTAGACCGTATCGGCTTGAAGCTCCACACCGTCCTTGGCGAAGAGCTCGTCAATGGTCAGGAGCATGTAGCCCTCTTCCTGCAGGTACTGGGCGATTTTCTTGGCAGACTCGGGGGTGTTGTCCTTGATGTCGTGGCAGAGGATGATATCTCCATCGGAGATTTCCTTCTTCACCTTGCTCAGCACCGCGGAGGAAGACTTGCCGCGCCAGTCGTAGGTATCCAGACTCCACTGGATGAGCGGCCAGCCAGTCTTGGCCTTAATCATTTGCGGATACAGGCCATAGGGTACGCGGTTGTAGCGGGTAGGGATGCCGATGGCGGCAATCAGTGCCTTGTTGCACTTTTCCGGCATGGCGCGCATCTTGGATGCGGAGGATTTCCGCACATCGCCGTGGGTCCAGTTGTGGGAACCAATGGCGTTGCCCTCGTCGTGCTCACGCTGAATCAGGTCATCATATTCCTTAATGCGATTACCGATAACGAAGAAGGTTGCCCGCTCACCCACCTCCAGCAGGCTGTTGAGCACCAGGGTGGTGTTGGTGCGGCTGGGGCCATCGTCAAAGGTCAGGGCACAGGTCTTGTAGTAGGTCAGATTATCTGTCTCCGTCTGCGCCCTGTCCGTCATGTAAGAGCGGATGTCGGGGTAGAAAAGGGTGACCTCCATCAGAGAATGATGCTCGGGATAGAGCGTTTCTGCCGGGATGTGCAGCACCAGGGACAGGCCGTGCAGGGTGAAAGGCGTGCTTTCCAGCGCCTCACGGGTACACAGCGCTTCAACGGCGGTTTCGTCGGCATCCTCATCGGGGAAATAGGCGGTGACCTGCGTGCGCACCGCATCCTCAAGGAGCTGCCAGCCCTCGCTGTCCTCATCAAAGATGTCCGTCAGGTGAATCTCCTCGCCCGTGGTCATGTCGTAGGTGCGGCTGGTGATTTGCTGCCCGATGAGATCCCGATGGTAGGTAACCCGAGCCTGCACCAGAAAGCTCATCCAGGTAAGGCCTGTGCGGCTGTAGCGGATGTCCACATCCAGCCTGGAATTCTTGCTGGTCTTGTTGGCTGCCTTGGCCAGGGTAGGGGCAATTTCGTCCACATAGGCCTGGGAAATGGATGCCAGCTCCGCATCTACGCTGTCCAGCACGGTGTCTGCCGTCCACACGCGCACGATGCTCTTGTTATCCTGCGTGGTGTCCTTCTTGGTCAGGGTGACCTTGTGGCAGGCCTGAAATCCTTCGGCCTCCGCCGCAGGCAGCAGGGACAAGGCGAGAATCAGGGTCAGGATCAGCGCTGTCAACCGCTTCATCATGAATTTTCTCCTCTTTTGAAAAGAACCAAAGGGCCACGGAGAACCGTGACCCTCAGGCAGTTTGTGTCATTCTTCTTCCGGCAAATCGGCCACTGCGCTCTGCACGTTCATGGCGCAGTACTTGGCGAAGACCTGTTCGACCACGTCTTCTTCCTCGGCCACCACGAAGGACAGTTCGCCGTTTTCTTCCTCTACGCGGGTCACGAGAATCTGCTCCTCACCGTTCGCGTCGGTTTCCATTTCGATGAGCACGACATAGTCCTGCCCGGCGTAAGGAATGGTCGCGCCGTAGTGAAAACGATACACCGTGCCGTCCGGGGAGGTCAGCTCCACCACGGCGTCATTCAGGTCAGGCGTATCCATCAGTCTTCGTCCTCGACTTCGTCGCCTTCTTCTACGAGCTGCTCGAAGCGGGCGAACACGGCCTGAGCGGTGTCGTCATCATCCACATACTCGTAGTAGTCATTGCCCTCGTCGTCCTTCATGATCTTCATGATGACAACGCCGCCTTCTTCCTCGTCCTCTTCCAGATCCTCTTCGGGGATCATGAGCACGATGTAGGCTTCATCTTCGTAATCCAGGGTAGCCAGATGCTCAAAGCGAACGGTTTCGCCGTTTTCATCCAGCAGCTCGATGATGTTATCTTCTTCTTCGGGGATGTTGTTCATGTTATCAGCCATGATGTTGTCCTCACTTTCATTGCTCTGCTGAGCGTTTATTGCAGTATCCAGCCATTGCTGAAGAATCACCGCCGCGGCAACCTTATCCACATTCTGTTTCCGCTGGGCGCGATGCATGTTGTCTTCCAGCAGGGCATTTTCGGCGGTCACAGTGGTGAGCCGCTCGTCTTGATAATACACCGTTAGCCCCGCTTTTTCAAGCTGTTGGCAAAAAAGCTTTACTTTTTGTGCCTGAAAACCTTCCGTGCCGTCCATATTCAGGGGAAGACCGCTCAGAACCAGCGTGGTTTCGTACTGGTCACACAGCTCTTTCACCCGCCTGACGTCCGGGCCGAAGCCAACACGATGGATGACTTCCACCGGGGAGGCGATCATGCGGAGACTGTCACTGACGGCAACGCCGATGCGGACATCGCCAATATCCAGACAAAGGATTCTCTCGTTCATGCGTACTCCTTACAGCACAACGCTGCCGAAATCCTCGGCGCCCTTTCCTGCTGCGGACAGGCAGGGCACCACGGTCAGACTCTGACGGGCGTAGTCCATGACCTCGTCATAGGTCAGGGATTCAATCTTGCGGATGGTCTCATCCGGGGTGAAGGTGCGGCCAAGGTGCAGCAGACTCCGTCCCATGGCCTGCATTCTGCCGCCGGGGCTTTCCAGTCCCAGCAGATACCCGCCGCGGAGCTGGGTCTTGGCATCGTGGAATTCCTTTTCCGTAATGCCGTCGTCCGTCAGGTGCTTCAGCTCCTTGCGGATTTCCTCCAGCACAACCCGGCCATTTTTGGGGGATACGCCGGCATAGATGCCGAAGGTGCCGCAGCCCACATAGTTGTTGGAGAAGGAGTAGATGGAGTAGGCCATGCCCATCTCCTCGCGGATGCGCTGGAACAGGCGGCTGGACATGCTTCCGCCCAGCACGGTGCTCAGAACGGCCTGGGCGTAGCGGCTTTCAGAGCCAAAGGGCAGGCCGGGGAAACCCAGGCACAGGTGCAGCTGCTCGGTATCCTTGTTTTTCACACAAATCTGACCGCGCTGCAGGGCGGCCTTAGGAGCGGCAATGCGCTCGCCGGGATTCTGCCATGCACCGAAATACTGCTCACAAAGCGCCAGCACTTTGTCGGGATCATAGTTGCCGGACAGGGACACCACCGTGTTTTCGGGACGGTAGTGCTTGCCGCGGTAGTTGAGAAGATCCTCACGGCTGTAGTTGGACACCAGTTCGGTGGTGCCGAGAATGGGCATGCCCAGGGACTGATCGCCAAACATGGCCTTGCTCAGCAGGTCGTGCACCAGATCCTCGGGGGAATCCTCGTCCATGCCGATTTCTTCCAGGATGACGCCGCGCTCCTTCACAAACTCGTTTGCATCGATGGTGGCGTGTACGGCCATGTCGGCAAGGATGTCCACTGCCAGGGGAAGATCCTCATCGATCACCTTGGCATACAGGCAGGTGCAGTCCTTGCCGGTAAAGGCGTTGAGCTGGCCGCCCACAGCGTCCATTTCCTCGGCGATTTGACGGGCAGTGCGGTGGGTGGTTCCCTTGAACACCATGTGCTCAAGGAAGTGGGACAGACCGTTTTCTGTGGGGGTCTCCATCATGGAGCCTACGCCGAGCCAAACGCCGATGGACACCGAACGCAGGTAAGGCAGGCGGTCACCGACGATGCGCAGACCATTGGGAAGCGTCCACAGGTCGGTGAGGCAGGGGGAAGCGGATGTATTTGCCATGGAGCATCACCATGCTTTCTGGTTTCTTTTCAACAAAAGAAACAAAATCTTTTTGCGTGCAAGCGAACTTGTCGTATGGAACAAACGATTCAAGGCTGTTGTTCCGGGGGCTGTTAAGCGGGTCGAAGACCCTCGCCCCTGGACCCTTCGCGTGCACTCTTCTGGGAGTAGACTTGTATTGTAACTTTTATAAAGCTACGGGAAAAGGCTTCACCTAAGAAGTGCATCCCCGAAGGGTGCAGGGGCGATCGCAGACTTCGTCTGTTTTAACAGCCCCCTGCTCGCTCCGCAGAGCGAAATCTCCTCGCTGGCAAGCAGCTTGGCGTATGGAACAAACGAGTCAAGGCTGTTGTTCCAGGGGCTGTTAAGCGGGTCGAAGACCCTCGCCCCTGGACCCTTCGCATGCACTCTTCTGCAAGTTGA